>CAJQRC010000006.1 GCA_905480645.1 uncultured Tateyamaria sp. | reverse complement strand
GGAGTACTATTTATATCGATTATGACACCGTTAAAGAAAACAATGGATGTGTGTAATATTGGGAAATGCAAGACCGGCTGAAGCCTACTGAGATTGGTGTGCTGTCAGGTAAAGTCCTCAAGGAAGTAGACTGTGATATTCCAAGGAAGTATCGAAGCCTTTCTTTTGTGTTTTATAACCAACCAATGGGTGATGGTGATGGTGATGGTGATGGTGATGGTGATCCGAGACAGCATCATCTGGTGAGTGGCAATACACAGTGCCAAATACTGTGGGCGAGTTCATGATAAACGCCGTCTGCGAACACGCCAGCAAATAATATCAGACACACGACTGAGTTTTGGCCAATGCCTCAGACTGGCTGCCCCACATCCCCCTCCAGTCCCAGCACAGTCGCATCCAGTTCTGCCAACGCAGCATCGTCGAGCCCTAGCTGCTGAGACTTCATCTTAACAATGTGACGAATTCTGGACGCTTTTTCAGCATCGACTAGCGGAGCCTCAAGCATTGGCATTTTTCTTTGCCTTTTTCGCAGATTTAACTTTGGCCTTGTCGTTTCGCATCTGGGTTAATTCTTGCTGCGGCAACCCCGTATAAGGCTCACCCAATTCTCTCAGCCCAAGCACCTCGAACAAGATTTTATCCAGCTTCACAGATTGTGGCCATTCCAGCCCCAGTTCCATAGATTTTAGCTGGATGGCATCACGCGCTGACTGGAGCGCTGCTGTCGTTTTTTAATATTTTCCATGGCCAAATTCTAATTTAATTTTTTTACTGGTGCTAGGTGGAGGGCCAATGTGTGGGCGCATGGGAGCGTGATTGTTTGCGTCTCTAGCTGTAAAATTTTTTTGGGGCCTGTGTGTGCGTTTTCCTAACTAGTCCTAGTGCCTTCATATGGGGACGGGTGGGAGGCAAATCAGGCGGCGCAATCTGGCAATTCGACAAGCGCTCGACCCCATTAAAATGCGGGGTCACAATTATCAGAAGGTGGTATGAGAGGTGGTGGAAATCTGCTAAATCAAATCATTATCATACGATAACAATGAGTTATTATTTAAGTTTTACGCAATGCGGAGACGTCAAGCAGGTCCAAAAGATACCCCCTTCCCTATCGCGGCACGCCATCCATGATGCACACGATAATGCTAACAAAAGATACCTTGATAGCGAGAAAAATTTATTGTTGCACCGAGACCGATTGACCTGTTTGCGCTGCTTTTTTAATTGCTTCAACAACGCGTACCGCCCGCAAGCCATCTGTACCAGAAACCAACGGCTGGGACTTACCGCAAATAACATCTACAAAATGATTGATTTGAGCTTGGAGTGGGTCTTGAGTTGCAATAGGCATGCGAGACGCCGATATAGGTTTCCACCAATTTGGTCCTTCATTCTGGCCCCACAATGTTAAATTAGGCAGCGAAATAGACCCATTGCGCCCACCAACCACGTAGCTAAATTGATCCGTTGCAGGATATGCTGAATTTTCAGCCGCTGTTAATTCCCAACTCCATGGCCCAAGTGAAACGTCGCTAAGATTAACCGTACCCAAAGCACCATTAGAAAATCTTAAAATTGCAACGCTAACTTCCTCAGCTTCAGCACCGCGTATGCTGTTACTTTCCAGCGCTTGAACCTGAGTTATAGGACCACACAAATGCATGAGAATGTCCACGTCATGGATTAGGTTAATAAACAATGGTCCTGCGCCTTCACCTTGTCGCCATTCGGTATCATAATAATAATCTGGCTTGGGCAACCAACAGTGTCCATGCACGGCAGTAATCACTCCAAGAACACCACTTTCGATTATCTCTTTTGCTTTAGCAATCATAGGGTTATGCCTGCGATGATGTCCGACCAATAATGGTGTATTATTGTATTCAGCAATCGAGACAATTTCAGCGCCTTCCGCTGCCGTCCTTGCTAAAGGTTTTTCCACCAGAACTGGGCAATTCTTTTCAAGTAAGGTTATCGCCATCGGCGCATGCAGCGCATTAGGCACAGCAAGAATAATACCGTCAGAACAATCTGAAAGAGCACCGAGGTCATTTTGCATGGGCAGGTCACCAACATCCTGCAAGCCCGGATCAAGCACACCAGACAGTTCAGCGTTTGGAACGTGCTTGATAGCCTCAATATGACGTTTACCGATTAATCCGGCACCCGCAACACCAATACGCTTCATGTCAACACCCCAACTGCCGCCATTATGCCACGCAACTCCGCAAGCCCACGCATGCGTCCAATCAGTGGGTACCCGGGCAAACTAATGTTGGCCTGATCACCTAAAAGCTCTTGTCCGTGATCCGGTCGCATTGGAATGGCATGATCGCTTCGACCTTCCAAGCGGCGGCGCTTTTCTTCCATCATCAACGCGGCAATCGTTACAACCATATCGGTGTCACCCTCAAGATGAGCTGATTCAAAAAAATGTGGCCGGCTTGGGTCTGGAGACAATAGCCTTTTAGTATTACGCAAATGAGCGAAATGGATTTTGGGGCCAAAGCAGTGAACGAATTCTGCTGCATCAAAATCAGCATTTACACCCAATGATCCCGTGCACAGCGTCACACCATTGGCAATTGTATCCACAGCGTTAATAACCTGCTTATAATCCTGCTGTGAGGACATCACACGCGGTAAACCTAGTAAAGAAAAAGGCGGGTCATCGGGATGACAGCACAAGCGCAGACCAAGTTTTTCTGCAGTCGGAATTACCTCAGACAGAAAATCAATTAGATTGTCCCTTAAAAGCTCAGCACCTATTCCGTCATACGTGGCAATTCTAAGGCGTACATCGTCTAACGTCCATCCATCATTAGCGCCGGGAAGTCCAGAAACCACAGTATGAACCAGAAGAGATTTTTGCGCTTCATCCATAACACTAATAGCGGCATCAGCTGCAGCCTGCACAGTATCAGAATAATCTCTAACAGCTGTCGACCTTTTAAGAATATGCAAATCAAAAGCTGCAAAATCAACCAAATCAAATTGCATCGCAGAACCGCCATGTGGCTGTTGGGCACGCATATTGGTGCGAGTCCAATCCAAAATTGGCATGAAATTGTAGCAAATAGTATGGACACCATGCCGCGCCAGAGCCTCCATGCTGGCAATATAGCTTCTCAAATGGGCCATCATATCAGGCCCTTGGATCTTGATTTCTTCCGAAACAGGCAGACTCTCAACTACTTCCCATTTAAGACCAGCAGCTTCTATCATTGCCTTTCGAGCCACAATATCTTGCTCAGGCCACTGCGCTCCAGGTGTGTAATCATGCAATGCAGTGACAACACCTGCCGCTCCGACTTGCGGCAGGTCAGAAAGCTTCGTCGGATCTTCCGGCCCAAACCAACGCCAACATTCAATCATGGTTCCCACCCTTCCCAAAGTGAATGGTCTATTGAGATGGGCAAGGACACCCAAGCACCACTTCTATGCGCCTCATAAATTGCTGTAATCAAAGCTATAGAGTCTGCTCCATCATCAAATGCCACAGCTTGGTTTGGCTGACCAGTAATTGATTTTGAAACTTCACGTAGAAATCCAGAAAAGCCTGCTAAACTCGGCACGTTATCCGCAATAACGGAGTCTATTAAAGACTGTTTTTTTGGATCACGCGCTACAAATTGCCAGTTGCCTTCACCTGGAGCGTAAGGCGTTGTGTCTGATGTTACTGTTACATGCTCATAAACAAATCGAAGACGCGTTTCGTCTCGCGCAGCGCCAAGAGTGATTGAGCTGGTAGCCAAACCGCCACCTGACAATTCAAAAATTACAGCTGCGCTATCTTCTGTTTCGATAGAATTCACCAAAGTACCTAGTCGCGCCGCTACACCAACAACAGGCGCCATAAAATTCATTAGCAAATCATGGGCATGAATTGCATGGCCCACGATAGCACCACCCTGTTCGCCCGCCCAAGTTCCACGCCACGGGACTGCATAGTAATCTGCACCACGATTCCAATGAGTTTCGACAGCGGCTGCGCGTGGCACACCGGTTAAACCAGCACCTTTTAATGCCTGCAAGAACTGTAGATTGGGTCCAAAACGGTATTGAAAAACAGGAAATACAGACCGACCAGTTGCCTTCTTAGCCTGACCAATCGCCCTAATTTGGGCAAGTGATGTAGCAAGTGGTTTTTCACAAATTACGTGTTTTCCCGACTGCAAAGCCTCTATAGTAATCTTTGAATGTAGATGTGGTGGCAAACAGATGTCGATGACATCGACTTCAGCGTCCAGTGCCATCTGAACATCGTTAGCTAAAACAATTTCATCTGCAGCCAAATGTGCCAAGCGGCTCTGATCTTGGTCCACCACCATAGTTACTTTAAATTCTGGTAAAGCGCGATAAGCCTCTATGTGTTGCGCCCCAATCCCGCCCCCAAGTACGGCTACCCGAATCATAATATTTGCTCTTCAGCTAACAATTGAGCACGCAAGGCAAGCTCCATAACCTCAAAGCAGTGATCTTGGCGCATGGCAGTTTCAGTTCGGTGAGCAATGTCATTGGTCAACCTGCTAAAATATGGCAACCCAGCATCGTGAGCATCAATTTTTTCGCAGCGTGTGCCATTTACCATTATGAGGTAATCTGATCCATCTCGCCCTCCCACCTCAACATATTTGATCAATTCGATGTAGCCTTCAGTTCCCAAAAGAGTTAATCGCCCATCTCCCCAATTAGGCAAAGCATCCGGTGTATACCAGTCTACACGAATATAACCTGATGCATGATCTGACCGTAGTGCAATTTCACCAAAATCCTGCAGTTCAGGGTCGGCTGGATTGGCATGATTAGCAACATGCGCCATAGTGATATGCGCTGTTTTTGAGTTGGTAAAATGCAGAAACTGATCAATCTGGTGCACGCCAATATCAGTAAGAATTCCTCCATATCTTTTGCGAGAAAAAAACCAACTGGGTCGAATTGCACGATTTAACCGATGAGGTCCAAGTCCTGTTGTGTGAATAATTTTTCCAATTACTCCATTTTGTACCATCTGGTCAGCAAGCGTGACGCAAGGCACCTCAAATCGTTCCGAAAAATTAATGGACCATATACGCCCAGTTTCAGCTACTGCTGCCTTTATCAACGTCAGCTGTTCGATATCTGTACATCCCGGTTTATCTGTCATCACATCATGACCTGTATGCATAGCCTGAATAGCCAGAGTGGCTCGGTCGCCTGGAATAGCAGAAACCAATGCCAAATCTGCGCCGGCACTTAAAGCGCATTCCAAATTGTTAAAACGAAGCAATTCGGGAAAACGTCTCATGTAACCTTCGAGAGGCTGCGGAGTACCATCCGTCCAAAACCCAAGACATCGAGCACCAATTCGCAACATATTTTCAGTCATTCCAAAAATGTGGCGGTGATCTAAACCAAGAGCAATGAAAGCCAACGTCATGAGACCACCCTCGCAACTATTCCAGATTGTACAGCCTTCTCCATAGCTTGGATCACAGCATGTACATGCAAAGCACTACGCCCCGAGGAAATAGCTTCGCCACCAATCTCACAAGATTGTACAAAATCTTCAAGTATGGCTTGATGCCAAGCATGTGTGAAGGCCATTGGGTCCGCACCACCACCAGTACTGTTAGTTTGATCAGAAACAATAGTTTCAGTATGCCCGTCATGCCAAAAAATATTCAACTGATTGCCTTGTAGAATAACCTCCGCACGCATCGTTGTGATGGCAATACTATCTGCACTACCTGGGTATGCGATCGTTGTAGCGCTCAAAACGCCTGAAGCGCCAGACGCAAAACCCATCAAGGCTGCGGCAATATCCTCAGCCTCCATTTGATGCAGAGGACTGGTGCGCATAATAGCTTGAACTTGTGTTATTGGCCCTGCAAGCCAGAGCGCCAGATCCAGCGTGTGAATGGCTTGGTTTATCATCACTCCGCCACCATCACGATCGTACGTGCCTCGTCCGGGAGAGTCATAATAAAGTTGATCGCGCCACCACGGAACTCGCATTTCTAAATGAATGATATCGCCCAATGCACTGGTGTTGAGGAGTTCTTTTAATGCAACCGCTGCAGGTCTGGCTCGATGCTGAAAAAAAACTCCTAATGGAACATCAGCGGCCTCAAACATCTCAACGATAATCCTTGAGGAATCTAATGTACGTTCAATTGGCTTTTCCAAGATAGTGGGTATACCTGCTTTTGACAAAACCTGAGCATACTCAAGTCTAGCATTTGGCGGTGTTAACACGACCGCCAAATCAGGTTTGATAGACAACGCATCTGAAATTTCTGTAAAGTCCAACACATCATAGCCTAAAATAGCAGCAGCAGAATCACAGAATGTTCTGACCATCTGTTTATCACGACCTAGAACAGCATCTAATTTTAAACTCGCACGATTATCACGCAACGCAAGCAAATGGGTGTGCGCCACCATTCCCAGCCCAATCATCAGAACATTCATTTTTCTTTCTCCTATCCATTTACTTGCAGGAATTTATCAGGTGCGCCAAGGGCAGTTCGTGCTAAGTTCATCGTAAATCGGAGGTACTGATATGCTTGGGCAACTTTCTGGAGTAGCAGGTGAATTTTATGAGAAGATAAAAGGAGCTCCTATCGTTTCACCGCATGGGCATTGCAATCCCGCTTGGTTTTCAAGAAATAATACTTTTGACAATCCTGCGGAGTTACTAGTGGTACCTGACCATTATGTCTTTCGTATGCTATACTCGCAAGGTATAAACCTAACTGAACTTGGAATTGGCGTAGCGCTTGAGGACAGAGATCCACGCCTTATTTTCCAAACTCTTGGAGAGTATTGGCACCTTTTTTTGGGTACCCCCAGTCATACTTGGATGACGTATGTTTTAGAAAAAACTATTGGCTGCAAAACACCTCTTGGACCTAATACTAGCAGTTACATTTATGACCAGATTGCAGAATGGATCACTGATCCATCTAACACACCCCGTTCATTATTTGACCGCTTTAATATCGAAGTCTTGGCCACTACTGATGGCGCATTGGACACACTTGAAGATCATTTAAAGATTTCTCAATCCGATTGGTCAGGCCGGGTAATCCCTACATTCCGCCCTGATGCAGTCCTTAATCCACTCTTTCCGGGGTGGATTGATTCACTCAGGCATTTGGGACAATTAACATCTCAAGACACCCAAAGTTTTGCCGGTTACATTCAGGCATTGCGAATTCGGCGTAAATTTTTTCAATCAATGGGAGCGACGGCCACAGATCACGCCGTCGAAGCACCTGAACTTTTTTGGTTGGAAAAGCCAAGCTTAGTTTTTGATCAATTAATTAATGGTGATAATACCAACGCAATGGCTTTCCACGGTCATATGCTTATTGAAATGTCACAAATGTCGATAGAAGACGGTCTAGTGATGCAACTTCATGCCGGAAGTAAACGAAACACAAATGAAGCTATTCTCAATACATTTGGATACGATATGGGAGCAGATATACCAGTTAGTACAGATTGGGTGCGTGGATTAGGGCCACTATTGAATCGGGTTGGCAACAATAAAGATCTAACATTAATCTTGTTTACGCTAGATGAAACATCTTATGCCCGAGAGCTTGCGCCAATGGCAGGGCACTGGCCTTGCCTGAAGATTGGACCACCTTGGTGGTTCCATGATAGTGCTGCAGGCATCGCACGCTATTTTGATCAGGTGGTAGAAACGGCAGGCTACTGGAACCTTGCCGGCTTTAATGATGATACACGCGCATTTCTATCCATACCGGCGCGTCACGATCTATGGCGACGCGGGGTTAGCGTCCACTTAGCAGAACAAATTACAAAACAATATTTCTCCAAAGACACAGCAGAGATGATCGCAGAGCTTTTGGTTACAGGTCTGGCACGCAACACATATAAATTGAGATAAACATGCCACGTATTCTACACCTTGGCGTTGGTAATTTTTTTCGCGCCCACCAGGCTTGGTATACCCAACGCTGTCCAGAATGGAACATAACTGGTGTCAGCTTTCGCTCAAGCTCCGTCCGTGACCACCTTGTTACTCAGGATTATAGTTACAAGCTTGTCATCAAAGACACCTTAGAAACAAAAATTGAAACAATCACATGTTTAGACAGCATATTAGTCATGGTGGAGAATCCTGAAGCTGTCATTTCTGCCATCACCGACCCCTTGTTTAACGTCATTACACTCACCGTCACGGAAAAAGCTTACTGCCTCGGACCTGATGGTAAATTGAACCAAAACGACCCAGCCATTCGCGAGGATCTTAACGGCGGTAAATTAACCCTTATTGGTACTTTGGCACGTGGCTTAGCAAAACGTAAAAAGCCTATTACAATTTTGTCCTGTGATAATCTGCCTGAAAATGGCCAAAAATTAAGATCAGCGGTTAAAACCTTCACTGAATTGGCGAACCTAGAGATTAAAGCAAATATCACTTACCCTTCGTGTATGGTTGACCGGATTACGCCAGCAACAACAGACAAAATCAGGTTAGAAGCACATGATCATATGGCTGTACCCACCGAAGAGTTCACTGAGTGGGTTGTAGAGAATGATTTCGCATCAGCTCGACCTGATTGGCCAAATGTACAGTGGGTCGACGATGTTTTACCTCATGAAATGCGAAAATTACGAATGTTAAATGGGGCGCATTCCTATCTTGCTTACGCCGGAATAATACGTGGCTACACATTTGTACATGAGGCAATCGCCGATCCCATTTTAAGAGCAGGAGCATTTAAAATCATGGCTGAGGCTGCGCAAACCCTTCCAAAAGACATTCAAAATCAAACAAAAGATTATTCCGCAGCATTAATTAAAAGGTTCGAAAATCCAAACCTACTTCACCGCCTACGTCAAATCGCTATGGATGGCAGTGAAAAGCTGCCAATTAGAATTGTTAGCACAATAACACATCGAGATAAACAAGATAGCCCAGCTTTGAACGCCGCAATTACAGCATGGATATCGTTTGTTCAAAAAGAGGTGACGGAAGGCCATCTGCTTGATGACCCCAGAGCTAGTCAAATTGCTGAGGCCTGTTTATCAGACGATCCAGATACTGAATTAAGAAATTTGATAGGCGCATGCTAAGCTGGCAAAATTGCGCCTTTATATCCCACAACTAACGATGCGAGGTTGTGACCGGCCTGCAAAGCAACCTCCTGATTAAGTCCGCCTAAAATAGCAGCCAGATAGGCACCGTTAAAGCTGTCACCAGCTGCGGTTGTATCGACCACACATGAGGCAGGCGCATAATTTCCAGTTGTCCCAGTCACTAGACATAATGGTCCGGCCGCCCCCCGCTTTAATGCGCCGATTTTACCCATGGCTAAAAATCGAGCGACAACAGCCTTAGCACTTTCTCCAGTTAAAGCCTGTTCGTCATCAATTGAAGGCAATGCAATATCGCATAAGGCCCACATTGTCTGGTTTATCGCTTGCGCAATTTCTTTTTTTTCCCACAAACGGGGACGATAATTACTATCGTAAACTACCCGTCCGCCCTTTGCCGAATACTCAGCTAACCAGACCAGAAGCGCAGTACGCGTTAATTCAGGCAATATCGCTAGAGAGATACCAGATAGGTAAATAATATCATAGCCTTCCAATACTGAAAAATCTGGTCCATTTAATCCAAGAAAGACTGAGCGCGCTGCGGCATTATCTCGCCAATATGTAAAGGAACGCTCTCCTGTTGTATCTGTAGTAATGGCATAAATGCCTGGCGTTCCATCTGGGCAGCTTTCGATGGCTTCTGTTCCAATACCCTGCTGAGCAATAAATTCGCGAATTTTGGCCGAGAATGGTTCCACGCCAAGTCTTGTTGCATAGTCAATCTGAATATTTGGTGCAGCTCGTTTGAGATATATAGATGAGTTAAGCGTATCCCCAGCTACACCAATATCAGCCACGTCCCCATCAATAGACAGTTCAATCATCGCCTCACCTATAGCAACAAGTTTCATGCAAATTGCTTTCGTGCAGTACGTCGCCAAATGATAAGCCCTGAGGCAACAATGATTGAGGCCCCAAGTATAGTCCATTGATCAGGCACTTCGTCGAAAACGAAATAGCTGGCTACAGCAAGGTAGAGTAGAAAACTATACGTGTAAGGCATCAATGTATTCGCAGGTGCAAAAAAATGTGCTCGCGAAAAAATTTCATGGCCGGCCCATCCCCAAATGCCTAAGGCCACCATCAAAAACCACTCTAATGCATTTGCCGGGGGTATCCAGACCCACCAAGCGAAAGGAAAGAGTATGAAGGCACCAGATGCGCCTATATAAAACTGCATCGTCTCAGCGGCGACGACTCCAGATATCTTGCGAGTAATAATTGAATATAGCGCAAAGGAAAATGCATTGTAAACGTTCAGCAGTGCAACCCAATGGAAAGACGTATCAAACGGCCTAATGACCACAAGTACACCTGCAAATCCCAGAAAGATTGCAAACCAGCGCCACGGACCGACCCTCTCCCCTAGTAGAGGCCAAGACAGAGCGCACACGATAATCGGGGCAGAAAACATAATCGACGCAGTTACCGTCAGCGATAGGTAATTTAGTGTAATAAAATTAAACAAGGTTGCTGAAACCAGCAACAATGCACGTAAGAAAACTAGCCCTATATGGGCCGATTGGAAACTGTTCCAGCCATCACCTTTGCGGAGTAGCAAGAAAGTAGAAATAATGAAATGAGGTAAGTAGCGCATGAAAGCCAGCTGAAAAGCAGGAAGGCCAGCCAAAACGAGCCACTTTACTGATGTATCAATCATAGCAAAGAAAACATATGCGCCTAATGCCATCATAATCCCAAGAGAGGCCCGGTCTTGTGTCACTTGGGCCACTATAGCCAACGGTTCAGTCCTTGAACTTATCAGCGTAAAAATCGACCATTTGTGAAACCATATGGTCAGCATAACCACTATCACGTGCGTCGTTCAATGCGGAAAGCGTACTGGTTGACATAATAGAATTTACACCCACCTCGGAGGCCATTTGAGCATAGTATCCAACATCTTTTGCTGCGTTCTTTACTGTAAAAGCTAGTTTATTTGAATCTCCGTCCACACCATAAGCCTTCACAAAATCCATCATCCCGGATCTTAGTGGCCCCGCTGCCATCACATCGTAAAGATCTTCTCTCGATATCCCTGCGACATCAGCCATCGCAAAAGCTTCGGCCATAGCATTTGCTACCGTCATTCCAAAAAAATTGTTGATTAATTTAATTGTGTGACCCGAACCGAGTGTGCCAAGATGAAAAACATTTTCACCCAGAACGTTTAAAACTGGGCGCACCTTAGTAAAGGCAGTGATATCACCAGAGCACATGATATTGAGTAAGCCATCTTTAGCATGACTTGGCGTACGTCCCAGCGGAGCATCCAGATATTTTCCACCAGCAGCAGAAACAATATTCCCTAAAGTTCGCGTTGAGCCCGGTAAGGATGTTCCAAAATCAATTACGATAGCACCTTTTTTTAGACCAGCCACCACTCCTTTATCACCTTGCATTCGTTCTTCGACATTCTTCGAAGTGTCCATACACAGCATTATAATATCAGAGGCCTGCGCTACAGCCTTGGCGGTTGCAACTTCGGTAGCGCCCCTAGCAACAGCCTGATCAACAAAAGTGCGGGTTCTGTTGGCAATTACAGTCACCAAATAACCTTGGTCTTGAAGCCTTCCAACCATTGCCCCACCCATGAGGCCCAATCCTATGAATCCTATAGTTGGCTTGCTCATCTCACACCTCCTCAGATGTAATTGTTTCAAAAGACCGCAATTTGAGGCCTTTTTGGATTTCATATATTGATATAGGTACATCTGGTTGTGGCTGTGGAATTCGAATAGGTATGTTTTTTAGACGAGGAGTAAGCGTTGGTTCTCCACAAAGCATCCGCATATTATAGTCTTCGATACCGTCCCATTTCGTCATACTACCCATAATTGGGAACGCGTCAGCCGCCATCATTTCGTAAAATAAAATGCGTCGCGCTTGTTTGGACGTATTAAGAGCTGATCCATGAACGATACGACCATGATGAATGCTGATTGAACCCGCAGGTCCTGTCAGTTGCAACGCGTCTTGTGGGTTTAACCCATTTTCCTCGAGCATCATCGCTCCAGCAAAAACTCCATCGACATGATGGTCAAAGACAGGGCCCTTATGTGAACCTGGAAAGACCATCAACGGACCGTTCTCAGCAGCCATGTCATCAATACAAATACCAATTGCAATAATATCGTCATTGGTGTGCGGGTAAAATGCATAATCTTGATGCCACTCCACTGCAGCCCCATAACCTGCCGACTTCATATTTAATTTAGTTGTGTGCAACCGCAAATTCGGCCCAATCAAATCACGGGCGGGACCCAAAACGACATCTGAATACATCAAATCAAGCATAATTTTCGAAATTTTATGAGGTAACTTTATTCTTCGCAGGCGCGGATTCTCCTGTGTGTGACTATCTTCTAAGTCCAAACGCTCATTACTAGATGTTAACATCGCAGCTTCGGCCTCAAACCGGGTTATCTCAGCTCGGATTTTTTCTAGCCAGTCCCCAGAAATTTGATTTTTTATTACTAAATACCCATCTTCATCGAACTGCCTCTTTTGGGCATTATTCAAGCACTCCATTACATGACCGCACCAATCTGCCACGGGACAAATTCATAATCTCCAAGGCCTTGCATCTCTGATTTCGACATTTCGCCAGACGCCACCCGCAAGAATAATTCGTAGATCTCACGCCCCTTTTCTTCAAGTGGCACACCATGTGTCATCATAGCGCCAGCATTTACGTCCATATCCTCAGTCATGCGATTAAACATCTCAGTATTTGTAGCAACTTTAATTGTGGGTGCAGGCTTAGAGCCAAAAGCAGATCCACGCCCTGTCGTAAAACACACAAGATTACAGCCACCCGCAATTTGTCCTGTAACCGATGCAGGATCATAACCAGGGCTGTCCATAAATGTGAACCCATTGGCTCGCACAACCTCAGCATATTTATAAACACCAGTTAATGGGCTTGTCCCGCCTTTAGCCGCGGCCCCTAAGGATTTCTCCAGGATCGTAGTCAAGCCGCCAGCCTTGTTGCCTGGACTTGGATTATTGTCCATAGAGCCTTTGTTTCTCGCAGTATAATCTTCCCACCAATGGATGAGATCAAGCAGGCGATTTCCAGTCGCACGGTCTATTGCTCTAGCGGTTAACAAATGTTCGGCCCCATAGATCTCTGGCGTTTCTGCGAGAACGCCAGTCCCTCCCTGAGCAACAAGGAGGTCAGTGGCATAACCGAGGGCTGGGTTCGCTGTTATACCAGACCAAGCATCTGAGCCACCGCATTGCAGGGCCACTTTCAAATCAGAGGCAGGGCATTCTGTACGCGTTGCCAGATTAGCAATTGGCAACATCGCAGAAACTTTTTCAATCCCTTTTTCAATGGTCCGCCGCAAACCGGCAACTGATTGAATATTCATGGCTTGAAAATTTGGCCCCTGTTTTAATCCCCATGCATCAAGTAGCCAGTCGATTTGATTCATCTCACAGCCTAGACCAACCATCAACACCGCTGCGTGATTAGGATGCCGGGCATACCCCCACATAACGCGCTGCAAAGCTTCAAAACCATCACCTGAATCCGCCATGCCACAACCCGTTCCGTGCACAAAAGCCACAACGCCGTCCACGTTCTGGTAATCAGCCAATATCTCAGGAGTAAAGTGCGCCGCAATCATTCGTGCCGCTGTCGCCGAACAATTTACAGAAGTAACGATAGCTATATAATTTCGCGTACCTACCTGCCCATTTTCACGGCAATAGCCCATAAAGGTATCATCTTTAGTAGGCTTAACGGCGCGCAAATTAGTACCAAATTCATAGTCTACATCTGTACCACGAAATTCAACATTGTGCGTATGAACATGATCCCCTGCAGCGATTGGCGTGGCAGCATATCCAATCACCTGGGCGTATTTACAAATGACTTCACCTACGGCTAAATCACGTGTTGCTATTTTGTGGCCTGACGGAATCAAAGAACGGGTAAATACACTTTCAATTGGAATCCCAATATCTAATGCTCTGCTCGCAGTAACAACAGTATCGGTTGGGTCAAGTCTAATAAAATCCATAAAAACTCACGAATAATATGGGTTTTTTACGCCCAGCTACAGGTTTTGACCTGCGAAGATAACACTATGCGATGGCGTGATGCAAACATACACCACTATCAGGGTTCCAATCACAAAAAGCCCATTACGCAGATCATTGCTCACCTCACAGGCCTCATTAGTGACTACACTCGAAGCCATTTTTCGACATAATATAAACGTACTTTAACGACTGTACTTTATAAGTTCCATCTACGTTGGCGTATCTCATTTAGAGTAAAAGGGTGACGATGGGTGGCCAAATCAGAAGGACGGATAGTGCAACCAACTGGATACCAATAAAGGGCAGAAATCCTTTGAATATATCCGTTAAAGTAATGTGCGGTGGCGCCACGGATTTAAGATAGAAGGCAGCTGGTCCAAACGGCGGAGATAAAAAACTTACCTGCATGTTCATGCAAAATACTACGCCAAACCAAATTGCAACATGGCGGCGTTCAAGTTCACCAAAAACCCCAATTTCTTCTAGTGGTAGTTTGAGCACAATTGGCAAAAAAACTGGAATAATCAGTAAAACTATGCCGACCCAGTCCATAAACGCGCCCATGAAAAGAAGGATTAGCATCATTAATAATATCACGACCATTGTAGGAAGTTCGGAACCAACAATAAAGTCCGCTACATAAGTTGGGCCGCCTGCAATGGTATATGCTCCTGCAAGTGTTGCCGCACCAATGGTTACCCAAATTATTGTACCAGTTGACTTGAGAGTTCGCATCAGAGAATCCCACACTAATTCTGCAGATGCCTCGCCGCGCAGCAAAGCTATAACAAAAACTGCCATAGCTCCCATCCCAGCAGCTTCAGTAATTCCCGTAATACCACCATAGATTGATCCCATAACGACACCAATAACAACAATAGGAGGCACCAGCCCTTTTCCTAGTGACCAACCACGCGCTGTCCGCTCTTTCCTAAAAGCGAAAACGGCAAGAGCGAGACTAACAATTACGATAATTCCAAAAATCCAGACGTATTCTGCTGTACCCCAGAACGCAGGATCACCAGTATTAGCCGCATTAGACCCTGAAAATTCAAAAAAACTTGCGCGTAGAAATAGGAAGGAGCCGAAGCCCGCGACTAAAACATTAAAGAAAGCTAAAAATAATATGCCTTTTTCACGTCCTACGGGTTCGCCTGCAACAGGTTCAGGCAGGGGTGCATCTTCTGGACGCAGTTGTGTGCGGACAATGATGTAAATGATAATGAAGGATGCCAACATAAAACCAGGCACAAAGGAGGCTGTAAAAAGCGCCTTTATAGATGTTTCGGTGATAAGACCGTAAATGATCAGAACAATAGATGGAGGTATCATAGTGCCTAGTGATCCACTCGCGCAAATCACACCTATAGCAAGGTTTTGATTGTAACCTAGTCGCAACATTTGCGGTAGAGCAATTAGGCCTAACAAAACAACTTCACCGCCGATAATGCCAGACATTGCTGCCATTATAACAGCCATTATGGAGGTCACGATAGCTATACCACCACGCGTCCTATTCAACCAGACGCTGAGTGATGAATACATCTCTTTAGCAATTCCAGACCGCTCTAACAGTGCCGCCATAAAAATAAATAGCGGAACTGATATCAAGACGTAGTCTGTTAGTAGTCCATATATCTTCTGCGCTAAAATATTTAACGGCCCAGATCCCGGGCGGCCAGTCAAAATGCCATCTCCAAAGGTCCATGGCGCCAATAACAAATCTGGCTCGAATTTCATCACTAGCACAAGAACCGCTAAAATAGCGGACGCAAGTCCTAGCGGCATCCCAATAGCAAGCAGTAAAATAAGCCCCAGCATTAGGACAAGCGAAATTGTTCCAATATCCATGAGGTCAGTCCTTTGCCAAATTAGGTTGGTCTGTTACATATCCGGCAGCTCCATCATCTGTGCCGACCTGAGCCTTAATACGCTCAATTTCCTCTTCGTCCAAATCGTCGCTGCTATAATTCAGCTCCTCTTTGTTCCAATCAGAAAATAAATTCACAACTGCCTGAGTGGCAACAAGTAATACAACCAACAAAACCATTGGCTTGAGGGTAGCAGGTATCGGTGGATCAAAAGCTGTCCCAAATGTTTCCCACCGATAAAATTTATCAAAGGCCTCACCGTATCCTCCATAAATCAGGAAAAATGCGAAAGCGACAATCAAAATTGTAGAAATGCTGTCAAAAATACGCTGTACCCAACGAGGTACGGCATCGTACAATAGAACAATGCGAATATGACTTCGTTGCTGCATAGCGTAAAGACCGGCACATAAGAATACAAAACCAGCTAACCAAAGCGACATTTCATTAGCCCATAAAGTAGGGGCTTCAAAAACATATCTCAAAACCACTTCGTAAAGCATTACTCCAGTTAGCAGCACGATTAACATCATGGTAACGCGACCAATAAAGACGGCCAGTTTATCTACTGCACGCCAACTCTCAAACTCCATGCCCGCCCGCTGCACTGTTCTGACCCCCACATAAGCGAATAATGGCAAAAGGATTAGCGCAAGCCAATCAAACACATCGGCAAAGCCTCCTAAAAGGCCATCCATATTTGGAGTTACATCATTTCGATTGAATAGCGCTGACAGTTTATCAAATTCAGATGGATCAGAAGGTGGATAAAAATCCAAGGTAAATGCGGGCATATGCCAAACGACCCAGCCTGCACAAAATATAAAGGCTAATGGCACAAGCCATTCAATGAAAGAACCAGAGCGTACCTGCATCAGTAAATCCTCTTGCCATAGAAATGACTGAGCGCTCTAAACGCGCTGTTATATAAAAATGAGGCTCCAACTTGGAAAGTTGGAGCCTCATCGCTTAGAATCAGTTAGATACTAGACCCAGCTGGCTAAGATATGCCAAGTGTGCTTCTACCAGAGCTTTTGCTTCAGGTGTGTCAGCAAACTCAGGCCACGTAGCTTGCGCAGCGTCGCGGAACTTTTGAAGTTCCTCAGGTGCCCATTGTGAAAGTACAACGCCCTTTTCACGCAGCATAGCAGCAGCTTCAGCATTCTTTTTCTCAAACGTCAAAGCTGTCCGCAGAGCAAGTGCTTCCATTGCAACTTTCATGATCGTCTGATGTGCCACAGGCATGGCGTCAAAGACTTCTTTGTTACACGCGAGGTGATCAGAAGGCATCGAGTGGAACCCTGGAAAGTTTGCGTATCCGACAATGTCATAAAGACCAAGGCCTACGTTATTTGCTAGACCAGAAGCGTCTGCACCGTCAATGATACCTGTTTCTAAGGCGGTGAAGATTTCTGTGAAATCCATAACAATAGGCGATGCGCCAAACTTTTCAAAAATCTTGGTTTCCATACCAGGAGGTGAACGGAATTTCCAATCTTTAAAGTCAGCCACTTTTTCGATTGGCTTACCTGAAGCAAATGATTCTTGACCGTAAACCCACCAGCCAATCAGTTCCATTCCGTATTTATTATACAGAGGTGCAGCAGCCTCACGGCCACCACCAAAATATAGCCAACTTAGCTGTTGATATGGTGTCTCGTAGCCACCCATGATGTCGCTTACGAATTGGAATGCAGAGTTTTTACCAGTCTGATACCCGCCTCCTGTCATGTCACAGTCTAGAATACCAGTAGCTGCCGCATCAAATGTTTCCACCGATTTTACTACAGACGAGCTATAGAACATCTCTACTTCAATACCGCCGCCTGACATCGTTTGAATATCTTCAACGTATTGTGCAGCCAGTTTTCCTGACACTGTTTCAGGTGCATAGTGCGTCTGAATACGTAGTTTAGTCTCCTGTGCACTAGCAGAAATCGCCGTGCCCGCCACAATCGCTGTGGCAACGGCAACAGATGCCGCCTTTTTAATGAATGTCATGTTCATCCTCCCAGACATTTTAAAACGCAAAATCTAGAGCTGTTTACCCGTCGTTTTTGCAAAGTAGGGAGAAGCTAAACGTTGAGGCTCTCAACAACAACTACAAAATGAAATTTTGTTTAATTTCGTGATTTAGCTATAATTTTGAAATTTTGTAATTTATACATTCCTAATTTCAGGATTAATTTTTAACATGTCATATGAAACAAACGTCTTCGAGAATTTGCATCATCGTATGATAACCAACGGTTTTGAGCACGGACAGAAGATCAGGGCAGAACATTTACGAAAGGAATTTGGGTGTTCAGCCAGCACAGTGCGGGAAGCTCTATTTAGATTGTCAACTTTAGGCCTCGTTCAATTTCAAGAACAACGAGGCTTTCGTGTTCCCCAAAAATCTCGAAACACACTGCACGAATTAAGCCACTTAAGAATCTTACTTGAATCAGAGGGTGCTATTCAATCAATCAGGCAAGGACGCGTTGAATGGGAAGCTCGATTGAATGCAGCCCACCATCAATTAAGCCATATTGAAAAGCGATTAAATGAAACGCAAATTTCTGAGCCCTTCATTGACTTGTGGTTTGCTGCAGAACGACAGTTTCACGAAACATTAATTTCTTCATGTGGTTCTGATTTGCTTATTGGAACACATCGACAGATCTATGATCGTTTTCGCCAACAGCTAATGGTTGAGGATCGGACATTTAACTTTGTATCAGATAATATCGAACACCATCAACAAATTCTTGATGCTGCGATGTCTGGAGATGAAGCACTTACCCAGATGAAAATTCATAACCACCTAGCTCGCCATTTGTAAAAATTAACAAAAAACGAAAGCCAGCAGCCGTACCTCGAGGGCAGTCTGCAACATGCGTTACTTTAATCTGCAAATTGCAAAGTCCTTAAACACACCTAAAACGACAGGTAGAGTATTCATTAGAGACATCTAAATAAATTTAAAGACAGCAGTCAGCCTTATAGGCTGGAAGAATCATCCTCCAAATACACATTGATAATTTCGTTAAACGTTTCCTCAGCAGCGAAGCCTAACTCTATCGCTCTTTCAGGTGCAAAATCCTTCGGCCAACCTGCAACAATACGTATAATTTCTGGGTCCGGTTGCAGTTTGATCAATGCCACCACATCATTACCCGCCACCTCGCGCAAAGCTTCAATTTGTTGGGCAACTGTACAGCTGAGTCCCGGCAAGTTTAATGCACGAC
>CAJQRC010000005.1 GCA_905480645.1 uncultured Tateyamaria sp. | reverse complement strand
AACATGCCATTTGACGTTAGCATTGATTTGGTGGGAGGAGCAGCTTATGATAAGTATGGCACGCCCTTGCACGATGACACCATGGCTAAAGCCTTAGAGGTTGATGCAGTGCTTCTTGGCGCGGTTGGAGGTCCTAAATACGACAATTTAGACTTTTCGGTTAAACCCGAGCGTGGCTTACTACGCCTTCGTAAAGAAATGGATTTATTTTCTAACCTGCGGCCTGCACAATGCTTCGACGCCTTGGCAGAATTTTCGTCTCTAAAAAAAGATATCGTGTCAGGTCTCGATATCATGATTGTACGTGAATTAACCTCTGGTGTATATTTTGCAGAGCCCCGAGGGATCTTCGAAGAAGGCAATGAGCGGGTTGGCATCAACACTCAACGATATACAGAATCAGAAATTGACCGTGTCGCTCGCTCTGCTTTTGAATTAGCACGTCGCCGCAGCAATAAGGTTTGCTCAATGGAAAAGGCTAACGTGATGGAGTCTGGCGTCTTGTGGCGCGAAGTTGTCCAAAAAGTACATGACGAGGATTATCCTGATGTTGAACTGAGCCATATGTATGCGGACAATGGTGCAATGCAACTAGTTAGAGCGCCCAAGCAATTCGACGTCATTGTTACTGACAATCTTTTTGGTGATATTTTATCAGATTGCGCGGCTATGCTCACCGGTAGTCTAGGCATGCTGCCATCTGCATCACTAGGAGCGCCAATGGCTAATGGTCGCCCTAAAGCTATGTATGAGCCTGTCCATGGTTCGGCTCCCGATATAACTGGACAAGGTAAAGCAAATCCAATTGCCTGTATTCTAAGCTTTGCCATGGCGTTACGCTATTCTTTTAGTCAGGGCGATGAAGCTACACGACTTGAAATGGCAATTGAACGCGTACTTGCAAACGGAGCACGCACTCCTGATCTAATGGGGCCGGATGATGGTCAGGCTATGTCAACTACAGAAATGGGTGATGCGATTTTAAGTGCACTAGACGAAAGTCTGTAACTCTAAGAAAGGGCTGACAACTATGTCTTCTAATGGAAAAGGTGACACACTGGCCACTGAAACAGAACACCAGCTCCTTGAGCTCAGATTGGCTTTAGAAACAGTTAAAGCAGAGCGAGATCGCTATAAAAGTACCTCAAAGATTTTTGAGAAACTGTTAACTAAAGCCGAAGAACGCGCCGAACGATCGGAAGAACGGTTACACCAAATTACCTTAACAATGTCAGAAATTAGTCAAAGTGCTATTAAAACGCAAAAAAACAGTGATGTTACAGAGGTGCTAGTTGATGGACGTAGCCTCCTAAGACTTAACAGTCCCGTAGGATTTGCTTCCAACAGTTTACCGCATCGGCAATGATAAAATTAGTATCATACCCGACCAATATGGAATCTGTCTCATCAAAAACGACAAAATTAGAAAAATTCTAATTTTTAGAAATGTTAAATACTGTACCGATTTATCTTCTAACTTCTAAGTATGGTAGAGAAACCCAAGCCAAAGATTGTGAATTGGCCAGTTTGTAATTTGCTAAGAATATCTCTCACAAACGACTATCAAGATATTTACTATCTAAAGTAGCGATAATAACTCAGGAAGCCTCAGAAGATTTATATAGATCGTAGAAACTCCGATGTATGAATATAACCTAAATGATTTACAGACGGTAAGGCATGCCTTTCATAGCAATCCTGAGCTTGGCTTCCAAGAAGTTCACACAAAGGCTTCAATAGCAGCACACCTTCACCGCTTAGGGATTGAAGTATACCAAGGCACCGGCGTTGTGGGTGTCTTAAGATCTGGGACGAGCAATCGCATCATTGGTTTACGAGCAGATATGGACGCCTTGCCTATCTCTGAGACTAGTAGCCACAATTATGTGTCTACAACACCTGGCGTTATGCATGCTTGTGGTCACGATGGTCATATGACGATGCTTCTGGGTGCAGCTCAGGCATTGGCAACTAATCCAAATTTTGACGGAACTGTAATTTTTTTATTTCAACCCAACGAAGAAAACGGGTTAGGCGCTCGTGCAATGATAGAAGAAGGTGTACTTCAGCAGTTCCCAATTCAAGAAATATATGCAATCCACAACCTGCCCGGAGAGCCCGTGGGGCAGGTTTCAACTCGAACAGGCCTTATTTGCTCGTCAGAAAGCTTGTTTGAAATCTCAATTACTGGACAAGGTGGCCACTCATCTATGCCGCAAGTTGGTAGTGATGTAATAATTTCAGGCTGTGAAATTGCGCAAGCCATGCAAACTATTGTATCACGAAAACTGGCCCCTGGCGCCGGCGTAGTTGTTTCATTAACTGAGTTTTTAACAGACGGAAAACGCAATATCTTACCTGATGCAGTAACACTCAAGGGAGATGTCCGCACACGCTCACCAGCAGATCGTCAATTGGTAGAAGCACTGATACGAAAAATAACGTGCGGTATCTCCAACGCCCACGATGTCTCCGCAGAAGTTCAATTCAACACAGAATTTATAGAAGCGATAAATGCTAAGTTACCCACAGATGCAGTAATTCGCGTATCAAAAGAAGCTGGTCTTACTACCCTAGCAGATCGGGAACCGATGAGCTTTTCCGAAGATTTTGCACATTTTTGCATTGAGGTGCCCGGCTGCTTTTTTCTATTAGGTAATGGTACCACAGGACCAAATGCCAAACCTCTACATTCCAAAGACTACGACTTTAACGATGCCCTTTTACCAATTGGATTGGACTTATGGGTCCGTATTGTTCAAGACCGCTTACCCATGCCTGATCTGTAGTAACATCCGACCATTGGTTTTACTTTAAAAGACTGGGTAAAATGTCAGCAAGATAACGCGGCTAGTATACTGACTTAAAATGACTTTTTCTAATGTGCCCCATAATAACCTCAATGTTGGTCACCTAGGACAGCCCCAAGTAATTAACTTAGGTAACAGACTGTTGTGCCAGAATACTCTTCAATATCACAAAAGTTAATTGTTACTAACACCTAAAATACTTACTCATACCTCCATCATTGTAAATTATTAACCCACCATCGTAATCTAAACCGACCAAGGCCCTCAAAGACCATTCTTCGCCTTCGCCACTGCATTGTAAATCAAAAAGAGCACCAGCCTGCATGCCACGCACAGTTGTTGGATTAGTTAATTGACATGCCGACTCCCAAAATCCAAGATTATTCCCTTGAACGTTCACCCGACCATCAGACATTTCTCTTGTACAAGCCTCCGGTGAAATATCATAAATACCATTTATGCTCTGACTAGATGCAGGTGTGGAAATCGCAATTGCTGCAAGAAATATGACAATCCAGCGCATTCTAAAAACCTCTCTTAAGTTCATCCG
>CAJQRC010000004.1 GCA_905480645.1 uncultured Tateyamaria sp. | reverse complement strand
AAATCTTATTGGCTGTATCCATTTTGTAAATATTAGCTTCAAGAGAATGAATGATTAATGAGTTATCTCACCACTAACTTGATCGGCGAAGGTTTGGAAAAATTTAGCTGCGAGCTTTTTTGCTGTACTTTGGATTAGACGGCTGCCAAGCTGCGCAAGTTTTCCGCCAATGTTGGCTTTGGCTTCATATCTGAGGATGGTTTTATTTCCATCGGCGGTTAGAGTAACGTCAGCACCGCCTTTCGCATAACCAGCAGCTCCTCCATTACCCTGTCCAGTTAATGAAAACTTGTGAGGTGCACCCTCAGTAATAAGTTGGACGTCGCCATTAAAGCGAGCCTTTACTGGGCCAACTTTCAAAACTACTTTTGCTTCAAGTTCGGTATCTGAGTGTTTGATCAGTTCTTCACAACCTGGAATGCATAGCCTCAAGATTTCAGGGTCGTTTAGCGCGGCATAAACTCGATCTGTGGGGGCGTTGATGACTATCTCGTCTGAGAGTTCCATTTGGTTTGTCCTTTTATTAATAATAATGGGATTTAATTTTGTCAGCTTGCTGAGGACCAATCGTTGATCTACTTGCAATGTATATTTGGATTTTGAGTAGGTATTTCTAAAATTAATTTATATTAAATAAGCTCACTTCTAGTCTGTGTTTGCTTGCACTTTTAATTCGTGTGGCACTGCAGTTGGTTTGCCGTTAACTAAAACAATTGAAGCATTGTCATACATGGTTGATGTCGATCTTCGCACGACGCGCCCGAACAAGTTCTGCCAGAATAGATAATGCGATTTCTTCTGGGGTTACTGCTCCCAAGTCCAGCCCAGCTGGTGCATTTACGGAATGCACATTATTGGCACTAGCGCCGCCTTTGATTAATTCTGATGCCAACACTTCATACTTTCGTTTGCTACCCACGAAAGCCACGTACTGTCTATGGTTATCTAAAGCTTGTTTGAGTGCCTGAATATCGCCTTGTCCTTGTGTTGCGACAACAATGAATTGTGAGGGTTTCACTGGGGTCAATTTATCTTCATTTAAATTAGTAGAAACAGCCCAATGGAACTGTGGAGCTAAGTTGGCTAAAGCATTTGCCACAGGAGATTTTCCTAAAATAACTAGCTGGGGTATCGGTAAGCAAGGCTCAATAAAAATATCAATGCTACCTTTAGATGGGCAACCATTGCGGGTGAACTTTACCCCATCTAATTCATCGCCTGAATTAATACCTTTTTGTGCCAACAATTCCTCTGGAGCTATGGAAACCAATTGTGGTTGACCGCTGCGCAAAGCTGACAATGCAGCTTTTTGTACTGCTCCTTTTGTGCACCCACCGCCAAGCCAACCGTGCACAATTGTTCCATCAGCGTCTAGTAAGGCTTTTGCTCCTGGTCTTGCCGCAGTGGCGCCGGCAGTGCGCACGATTGTTGCGAATGCAAAAGGTTCTGCCTTACTGCGTAACTCTTGGACTGCATCAGCCATGTCTTCGGATAAGAACTCTGCTGGGGTCATATTGAAATTACCTCACGATCCAAAACTGAAAGATCGGCCAACGTATTAGCTGCACAGAATAAATCAAGATATGGTAAGGCTGCAGTCATTCCATCGGCTACAGGGGCGTAATCTCGCCATCCTTTTAGCGGGTTCAACCAGATTATTTTACAACCTCGTTTTTTGAGGTGGGCTAAAGCTGAACCCATTACAGCTGGGGGGGATGTATCATAGCCATCAGAGAGGATCAGCACAACGCTGCGTCCATCGACAAACCGTTTTGCATAGCTTTTTGCAAAGCGTGCTATGGATGGACCTATCTGAGACCCGCCTCCAAAGCCATCTGCCATTAAGGACATACGACCAACCGCTCGCTTCGTGTCTTTGTCCCGTAGGGCCTCAGTAATACGCACAAGTCGCGTATGGAAAAGGTAGGCGTCAGCTGTGGGATCACCTTTCATGAGGCCCATGAGAAAAGCTAAAAAGACCTTTGAATAGATTGTCATTGAACCAGACACATCACACAATGCAACGATCTTTCGCGGACGATCTGGGCGGTGTTTTTTCATCAGTTTTAACGGCTCACCTCCAGTGGCTAGGCTAGCTCTGATAATCTTGCGAAAATGTAGTCGGTCGCCCTTGAGTGCTGCGACACGGCGACGAGATCGACGATCTCGGAGCGCAGCACCAAGCTTGCGCGCAACTTTTTCGGCCTCTGCAATATCGTCAGTGTCTACGATGTCACGCAAATCCTTGTGCATTAAATTGGAAACTTTAGTCGCTATCAAAAGACCTTCGCCGTCGCTTTCTGCTTGGCCATCGCTTCCGTCTGGTGTGCTGGAAGATCCGGAGCCTTTACCATCCTCGTCGTGGGCATCGCGCGAAGAATGCACGCAATCGCTGCCATCACTAGCGGCTGTTTGGACAATTTTTTGCTTCACGCGGCCCATATCCATCCAATAGCTATCAAACAGCGCACCAAACTTTTCAGCTTCTTCCTTGCAGCTGGTGCAAACAGCCTTCAAGGCTTGGTGGCTAGTTTCTGGCGAAATGGCTTCAACTTCACACAATGCAGACAGAGCCAAACTGGTTTCTGCAACACCTAAGCGCATGCCATTATCGCGTAGATGCGCTATAAAACCTGAAATTCTCGCTGCTGGTCCGGGGTCTCGGGCAGCAAAACGGGTTACGCGGCTCATACGGAACGCCCAGCAATTCGTCCTGCTACCTCTGATGTAATATGAGCTCGGTCACTTTGTGTTTTTAGGAGCGTGCTAAGCGTGTTTTGTAATGCTGCAGGGTTTGAGGTGAGGTCGGCAATGCCGAGCCCCATTAAGGCAGCTGCAAAATCAAGAGTTTCGGCAATACCAGGAACTTTCTCCAAGTCTTCTTCGCGAAGTTTTTGCACAAAACCAACGATTTGAACTCTTAGGCGTGTTTCGACCGCAGGACAACGAGCGCTTAAAATAGCAAGTTCTGTTTCGCGGCTTGGATAATCCACATAAGCATAAAGGCACCTACGTCGCAGTGCGTCTGACAGATCCCGCGTGCCGTTCGATGTCAGAATTACGATGGGCTTAGAGGTGGCTGTGATGGTACCTAACTCTGGGATTGTAACTTGAAATTCAGAAAGAATTTCAAGAAGGTAGGCTTCAAATTCTTCATCGGCGCGATCAATTTCATCGATGAGCAAAACGGGGGGGGTTTTTTGAGTTATGGCAGCTAGCAAGGGACGTTCCAGCAAGAATTCTCGTGAGAATATGCGTGCCTCAACAGATTGGCCGGTTTCCCCATCTTCAGCAGCAGCACGGATCGAGAGTAATTGTCGTTGATAATTCCATTCGTAGATTGCTTGCGCAGCATCTAGGCCTTCATAGCATTGCAAACGAATTAATCTACTACTCCTTTGTGTGGCTAAACTACTAGCAAGTTGAGTTTTACCCACACCAGCAGCCCCTTCTAATAATAAGGGTCGGCCAAGGGTAATTGACAAATGGATCGCAACACTGAGATCGTCGGATGCTATATAGCCGCTATCGGCCAAAGCCGTTTGAAGATTGTTCCAAGTCATTTTTATATTCCAAAGAGTTTGGGTACCTAAAGTACTAGGTGCCCAAACCAAAAATCTAGTCGTGTAAACCTAGTTCATTGGCCATTTTCCAAATTCGCCAATGGTCATGCGGCATGTTTGTGTGCCGGTTCCCAAAGGGGCGGAACGCATCCTGTACTGCGTTTGAAAAACAAGGCACCCCCCCTACATGAGGGCTTTCGCCAACACCTTTTGCTCCAATTGGATGATGTGGGCTTGGGGTGACGGTGAAGTCTGTCTCATAGTTGGGCACTTCCCAAGCAGTTGGCAGAAAGAAGTCCATCAACGTTCCTGTTTTGCAATTTCCCATGTCATCGTAGGCAATTTCTTGACCTAGTGCGACAGCGAGTGCTTCCGTCAGGCCACCATGCACTTGACCTTCGATAATCATCGGGTTGATCCGAGTTCCACAATCGTCCAGTGCATAAAAGCGTCGAATTTCGGTCACGCCAGTATCAACGTCTATATCCATTACACAGACGTAGGCTCCAAATGGATAGGTCATGTTGGGTGGGTCGTAGTAGCTGACTGCCTCAAGACCTGGTTCAATGCCTGGAATTGCCTGATTATATGCAGCAAAGGCAATCTCTTTCATAGTTTTGAACTTCTCTGGAGCACCCTTTACAATAAACCGGTCGACGTCGAACTCTACGTCGTTGTCATGCACTTCAAGAAGGTAAGCGGCTATCATCTGTGCCTTGGCACGAATTTTTCGTCCAGCCATTGCCGTTGCTGCACCAGCAACAGGAGTGGAGCGCGACCCGTAGGTGCCCAGTCCATAGGGGGCTGTATCAGTATCGCCTTCTTCAACAGTTATGCTGTCCGCAGGTAATCCAATCTCAGAGGCAAGGATCTGCGCAAAAGTTGTTGCGTGGCCCTGACCTTGCGAAATAGTCCCTAAGCGCGCGATGGCAGATCCTGTTGGATGAATGCGGATTTCACAACTGTCGAACATGCCAAGTCCCAGAATATCACAATTCTTTACAGGCCCAGCCCCAACAATTTCGGTGAAGAAGCTGAGACCAATTCCCATTAATGTTCGGGTTTTTCCAGCTTTGAAGTCTTCAACGCGCTTAGTTTGCTCAGCGCGAAGCCCATCATAGTCTACAGTTTTTAGCGCTTTATCCCAAGCGGTATGATAATCGCCACTGTCATACTCCCATCCAAGTGCGGCTGTATATGGGAATTGCTCTTTTTTGATGAAGTTAATCCGTCGCAACTCTGCGGAGTCCATATTCAGCTCAATGGCAAGGACTTCAATCATCCGTTCAATGAAATATACGGCCTCAGTTACGCGGAAGGAACAACGATAACTTACGCCGCCTGGTGCCTTATTGGTATAGACACCATCTACTTCCAGATAAGCAGTGGGTATGTCATATGATCCAGTGCAAATGTTCATGAAGCCTGCTGGAAATTTGGTTGGGTCAGCACAGGCGTCAAAGCCACCATGATCCGCGGTTACATGACACTTTAACCCTGTAATTTTGCCGTCTTTAGTTGCACTTATTTTGCCAGTCATGTGGTAGTCTCGAGCAAATGCTGTGGTCATAAGATTGTCCATCCGGTCTTCAATCCACTTAACTGGCTTTCCCGTGACAATGGATGCAACGACGGAGCAGACATAACCTGGATAAGCGCCAACCTTATTGCCAAATCCACCACCAATATCTGGAGAAACTACTCTGATGTTGTGCTCTTCGATGCCAGAAATCAAAGAAACAACTGTTCTAATGGCGTGTGGTGCTTGAAATGTACCCCAAAGCGTCAGTTTTCCGTTAACTTTGTCCATTGATGCCACACAGCCACAAGTTTCTAATGGGCAGGGGTGAGTGCGGTGGTAGTACATGGACTCTTCCGCAACAACTTCAGCGTTTGCAATGACCTCTTCCGTTGGCAACTTGTCTCCTGCATCCCACGTAAAAATATGGTTATGATGCTTGCGAGGGCCGTGAGCTCCCGCCGGTATGGAGCCGTCTTCAGCAACTAAGTCTTCGCGCAGAATAATATCGGACTGTAATGACTCAAAAGGGTTTACCAGAACAGTTAGTTCCTCATAATCAACTTCTACAGCTTCGATACCATCTGCAGCTGCATAGCGATCTTCTGCTACCACGTAGGCGACCTCTTGACCTTGGAAAAGTACCTTTCCATCAGCCAGTACCATTTGCTTGTCGCCTGCAAGGGTCGGCATCCAGTGTAAACCTAACGGTTCAAGATCAGCCGCAGTTAACACAGCAAGAACTCCAGGCACTTTCAATGCCGCGGCTGTGTCAATGCTCTTTATACGGGCGTGCGCATATGGTGATCGTACGAAGTCTCCAAACAGCATGCCGTCTAGTTTTATATCATCTACATAATTACCTTTGCCTTGAGTAAAACGGGCGTCCTCAACCCTTTTGCGAGAGCAGCCCATGCCCTTGAGATTATCTATGCGTTCTTCGCGGGTGACTTCATCTTTCATTCTGCGGCCTCCTTGGCTGCATTCATTTCAGCCGCGGCTGCTTGAATGGATTTCACAATGTTCTGGTAGCCTGTGCAGCGGCAAATATTGCCAGACATGCCAAAGCGAATTTCTTCTTCAGATGGATTTGGAATTTCTTCTAGTAGCTTTTGAGCTCGGATGATCATCCCCGGAGTGCAATAGCCACACTGCAAGCCATGATGTTCTTTGAATGCCTCTTGCAACGGATGCAATGCGTCTGGTCCACCAATACCTTCTACAGTAGTCACTGATTTGCCGCTCGCTTGAGCTGCGAACATTGTGCAGGATTTCACTGATTTACCATCAATTGTGACAGTGCAAGCGCCACAGTGTGATGTTTCACAACCGATGTGTGGCCCTGTTATATTCAGTCGTTCCCGCAGAGTATAAATAAGCAATTCGCGTGGTTCTGCCAAGAACTCTTCGTCTTTACCGTTTACGTTTAATTTAATGTGCATTTTGTTTGACATGGTGTACTCCCTATGTCCGCGACCAAGCGCGTTCGATTGCGCGGCGCAGGATGACACCAGCCACGTGTTTTTTGAATGCGATGGGTCCGCGATTATCTTCTGTAGGGTCGATGTCATTTAACATCGCCGCAACAGAGGCTTTTAACGAAGTATCATCTAGGGTTCCGCCAACCAGAGCTACACCCGCTGCTTCAGAGTAGACAGGCGTGTCGCTAAGGTTTGTCATGGCAATTGCCGCTGATGCGCAGCTTCCATTATCCTTGGTAATTTGCACTGCTGCTGCCGCTGTTGCATAATCTCCGATTTTGCGTTTTTGTTTTTCGTACGCATATCCACCACTGTGCAATGGAATTGTGACAGCTGTTAAAATTTCATCATCTTCGCGAGCCGTTATATAAGCTGCTTCATAAAAATCGCGCGCTTGAACGCCACGTTCGCCATTTGGCCCGACGAGAGTGAAGGTCGCGTCCATGCACTGCATTAAACCAGGCATATCGTTTCCTGGATCACCATTGGCAATATTTCCGCCCACTGTTCCCATGTAGCGCACCTGTGGATCTGCAATCTGTAAAGCGGCCTCTCGAAGGATGGGAACTACTGCTGTTAATTCAGTGTTATCAATAATATCCGCTTGCGTGACCATTGCCCCAATACGAACTTCATGGCTGACGATAGTTACATCGGACATACCTCCAACATCTTGTAAATCGATCAGGTGTGGAACGTCCGCCATACGAAGTTTCATCATGGGGATAAGGCTGTGCCCACCCGCCATGACCCGCGCGTCATCTCCATGTTCCTGCAGTATGGCAAAGACTCCAGCCATATCTTGTGGGCGGTAATATTCAAATGCTGCTGGAATCATTAGCTGTCCTCTCTAGAAGCTTTTTTCTGGCTGATTGAACATTGGCATGTTTGATGGCGGTTCTGCTTCACATATTAAATGAACAGCAGATTTTTTGCACGAATTGCGATCTATTTTGCACGAACTGCGCCAATCTGCGCTGCCAAGGCGTCTTGGACAGCCTTAAGTTTTGATCGACTTACTGGTGCAGGTGGTGAATCAGTGCCTTTGAAGACACAACGTCCTTTGTCTTTGATACGTTCAAAGTGGGCGACACGGGCTGGATTGATTAAGTAGCTTCTATGACTTTGAATGAAGCCGACGGGCAACAGACGTTTTGTTGCTTCGGTGATAGGCCAAACGCAAAATAATCGCTCATTATTTTTGTAGATTTGTGTGTAGTGGCCATCAGCCCTTACAAAATGGACATCGCTTGACCATATGAAAATTTTTCTACCATCTCGTTCGCAGGGGATTTGTACGTCTTCTATTCGCTCCTGTGTTACGTTTAGAGGGTCACCGATTTTTGTTTCACCGTTCGGTGCAACGAGGTAAGTAACACTTACCCAAAGGCATGCACCGAAAATTACAAAACTGAAAAAGATTACAACTAGCGCTAAGACCTCGTTGCTTATTGTTGGCCCAAATTCGGGAAGGCTTGGGGTGGTTACAAAATTCGTGCCCGATACTGCCAAAAAATGCACTGAACAAACTGCTATAGCAAAGCAGATTGTTCCTAAAACGATGTTACGGTCTGTCCTTTGGCCGTAGGTAATCCAGAATGCCAAAATGCAAAGACCAACTCCTGCAAAAGATGAGTAGATAACACCTGATGTAGTGTAGATTGCCCGACACAACTCTAACCCCGCCATGCCAATATAGTGCATTGCTAATATTCCAATGCCAACGATGCTACCAGCAATTGAAATAATAATTGGTGTGCGTTCGGCGAAATGCAAAAGGATAAGAGCGGCACCAACAAGAAGAATTGCTGATAGGGCTGAAACGAGCGTAATTGCAGCATCGTAATAAAATAGTATAGGTAGCTTCAAGCCCAACATTGCTACAAAATGCATTGCCCAGATGCCGCCCCCCAAAGCAATCGCAGCAAGAGCAATCGCAATCTTCTTTTGGAACATTGGCTTTTGCGATAGATCGCGTGTTAGTGAGAGGCCAGTGAATCCTGCTACCAGCGCAACGAGGCACGACATCCCAATTAAGAAACTGCTATGGCTTACGGTTAGGAACTCCATTCTGCAGAGAATGAACAAGACAGAAGTGTTTTGCAAACATTGTAGATATATGTTGCCCTAAAATTTGATTTTGTTTTACCTAAAATCTTAAAAATTTTTCACCAATCATGTCTAGAACTATTATTGCGTTCACGGTTTCAATGCATTAATTTTATCTTTATGGGCCAAGTAAAAGCTATAATATTCGATCTCGATGGAACATTAATTCACAGCGCTCCTGATCTACACGCAGCAGCTAATGTTATGCTTTTAGAGATGAATAGAATGACGCTCGATTTGGCGACAATAATTTCTTTCATAGGGAATGGTGTTGAGGTGCTTGTTGAAAAGTGCCTCATTGCGACTGGTGATAGTGATAAGCTGATTTATCAAAAAGCACTTGAGCGTTTTTTGGAAGCTTATGCAGCAGATATGACGACTTTAACCGAACCATATCGAGGTGTAGTTCCAGCTCTTGAGGGATTTTGTTTAGCTGGCATACCACTGGGTATATGTACTAATAAGCCTGAGAAACCGGCCAATGAAATTTGCCATCTAATGGATCTTACACAATATTTTAAAGTGATAAAAGGTGCTTTGCCGGGGCGACCTAAAAAGCCAGATCCGCAGCCACTTTTGAATTGCTGCAAATTACTTAATTGCGACCCCGCTGAAACACTTTATGTAGGCGATAGCATTATTGATTACCAGACAGCTCGTAATGCCAATATTATGTTTAGACTTTACTCTAAGGGATATTTAAACGAACCGTTGCCGGACTTACCTAGTAAGGACCAATTTTCCAGTTGGGGAGAGCATGGCATAGAAATCTAGTGTCTGTTTTAAATATCTGTCTTGTAAATATCTCTTTTCTGGCTACGATTATCAATGGAAAAAATAAGAAAAAAGGGAGGAAAATTTTATGAAAATAGCTAATATTGTTTTGTCTGGTGCAGCTTTGGCGCTTGTAATGTCACTGACTAGCGCAGCAGGAGCGGAAGATTGTCCACGGGGTGACTTGGACAAGCGATTTTGTGATATAGATGGAGATTTGATTGCTGATACACCCAATGATCCTGCAGATCTGGTTGATCCAGATACTCTAATTTTCGCCTACACACCTGTCGAAGATCCGGCAGTATATAAAGAAGCTTGGTCTGACTTTCTAACCCATCTGGAAGCTGAAACTGGGAAGTCGGTTGTATTCTTCCCTGTACAAAATAATGCGGCGCAGATTGAAGCAATGCGATCGGGACGTTTGCATATTGCTGGATTTAATACAGGGTCTAATCCTCTGGCAGTTAACTGTGCAGGATTTAATCCATTTACGATTATGGCTTCTAAGGACGGAAATTTTGGATATGAGATGGAAATTATCACATACCCTGGATCTGGCATCGAAAAAGTTGAGGATATAAAAGGTAAGCAACTAGCCTTTACGTCTCCGACGTCGAATTCAGGTTTTAAAGCGCCTAGTGCGATTCTCAAAGGTGATTTTGATATGCTGCCTGATCGTGACTTTGAGCCAGTGTATTCAGGTAAGCACGACAACTCGATCCTTGGTGTTGCCAATAAAGATTATATGGCCGCGTCAATTGCCAACTCAGTGAAAGCTCGGATGTTAAGCCGTGACGTGATTTCAGAAGATCAGGTTGTGACAATCTATAAATCACAGACATTCCCAACAACGGGATTTGGTACTGCGCACAACCTAACTCCAGAGTTAAAGGATAAAATTCGTAACGCTTTCTTTAATTTTGAGTGGGAAGGTACATCTTTACAGACCGAGTTTGAGAAATCAAACGAAGGTCAATTTTTGCCGATGACATACCAAGAGTTTTGGGACGTAATCCGCAAGATAGACGCTGCCAACGGTGTAAGCTATTCCTGCGAATAATTACTGATCTGGCGGGCTTTTGAGCCCGCCATTTTCTAAAGTAAGAAGAGTTATGGAGGCTTTTATGCTGCGTCTTGAAAAGCTTGTGAAGACTTACAAGACCGGAGATCAGGCATTGAAAGCTGTTGATCTGGTTGTCCCAGAAGGCCAAGTTTTGGCCTTGATTGGGCCTTCTGGTGCTGGAAAATCAACTCTTATTCGATGCATTAATCGACTTGTAGAGCCAACATCGGGTAAAGTACATCTTGGTGAGGTTGACTTGACCAGTTTATCAACCGCGGCTCTGCGTCGTCAAAGATCCCGAATGGGAATGATTTTTCAAGAGTATGCGCTTGTTGAGCGTTTAACCGTGATGGAAAATGTTTTGTCTGGTCGATTGGGTTACGTCGGGTTTTGGCGCAGTTTCCTGCGCAAATTTCCTCAATCGGATATAGATGAGGCGTTTCGTTTGCTGGACCGAGTGGGCATGGCACACATGTCTGACAAACGTGCTGATGAGCTGTCGGGTGGTCAGCGTCAGAGGGTTGGTATTTGCCGTGCATTAATTCAAAATCCTGCCTTACTACTGGTAGACGAGCCAACAGCTTCACTTGATCCCAAGACCTCACGTCAGATCATGCGATTAATTTGTGAGCTTTGCAAAGAGCGTGGTTTAGCTGCAATCATTAATATCCACGATGTGGCACTGGCGCAAATGTTTGTGCAGCGCGTCATTGGTTTACGTTTTGGTGCAGTTGAGTTCGATGGTCTGCCCGAAGAATTGACGCCGGATGTACTTACTACAATCTATGGTGAAGAGGATTGGGAAGCTACGATTGAAAACGTAAACGATGAAGACGGGGCTAAGGAATGAGCGATATAAGCACGCACATTGGTAAGCCTTGGAAAAAGCCACCTTTCGTGCAGCGTGCTTGGCTGCGTTGGGTGTTGCTTATTGGATTTTCTGCTTATTTGATTGCAGCCTTTTTGACCATTGAGGTCAACTGGATGCGGGTCTACGAAGGTTTGGATCGAGGTAAGCAATTTATCCTTGCATTCACCAGCCCAGATTTCTCGTCCCGCTCTGGTGACATCTGGGAAGGCATGATTGAAAGCATCATTATGACGGTTGCCTCTTCAGTCGTAGGTATTATAATCTCGATCCCCATAGCACTGGGCGCTGCACGCAATATTGCGCCTTTGCCAATATACCTGATATGCCGATCGATAATTGCGATAAGTCGTGCGTTACAAGAAATTATTGTTGCTATTTTGCTAGTTGCAATATTTGGCTTCGGTCCACTTGCAGGTTTTCTAACTCTAAGTTTCGCTACAATTGGGTTTTTATCCAAACTTTTAGCCGAGGATATTGAGAGTATGGATCGTGTTCAGGCTGAAGCAATCAAAGCTTCAGGAGCAAAATGGGCTCAATGGATTAATTATGGTGTACAACCTCAAGTAATGCCGCGTTTGATTGGACTTTCGATTTATCGTTTGGACATTAACTTCCGTGAGAGTGCAATTCTTGGCTTGGTTGGGGCGGGTGGAATTGGAGCGACCTTAAATACTGCTTTTGATCGCTATGAATATGATACAGCTGCGGCAATATTATTGCTCATTATTGTGATTGTAATGGCGCTTGAATATTTGTCAGGCATCGTCCGCGAGAGAGTGCAATAATGCCTGTTAAGGATTTGAATGACCAAAAAATCTGGCGACGTCGTACCAGTCGAGAAAGCCTGATGCATTGGGTGATTTGGCTAATTGGAGTTGCCATATTTGCTTACTGCTGGCAAAAAATTTCTGCCTCAACCACTTGGTTTTTTGTTTGGGATGCTCCCCGTATAGCAGATGATATCTGGACGCGTGCGACTCCCCCTAAATGGAGTTATATTACCCAATTGGGTAAGCCGATTTGGGATACTTTAAATATTGCAACTCTTGGTACCATATTTGCGTTGATAGCAGCGGTACCTGTCGCCTTTTTGGCTGCGCGTAATACAACACCTTCTCGACTTGTTATAAGGCCAATCGCTCTTCTGATAATTGTCTCAACTCGCTCGATTAATTCACTGATTTGGGCATTGTTACTCATAGCTATTATTGGTCCTGGGGTTTTTGCAGGAGTTATGGCCATAGCCATTCGCTCAATTGGATTTTGTGCGAAACTTCTTTACGAGGCAATTGAAGAAATTGATGAAACGCAAGTTGAAGCTATCACAGCCACTGGAGCATCGCGCTGGCAAATTATGGCCTATGGTATTGTGCCACAAGTTTTGCCAGCATTTGCAGGCATAGCTGTATTCCGCTGGGATATTAATATCCGAGAAAGTACAGTGCTTGGACTTGTGGGTGCTGGTGGTATCGGGTTGCAGTTATCATCCTCTCTTAATGTTTTAGCGTGGCCGCAAGTTTCATTAATTTTATTGGTTATTCTTGCAGCAGTGATTATTTCTGAATGGGTCTCCGCCAAGGTACGAGGTGCAATAATTTGAAGATGAAAGAGGCCTTTGAGGCTTATGAGCGTATTCGATATAGACTCCCTGACGTTACTCGCCGTGCAAATTGCCACAGGCTACCCAACCTTGATTATCTTGCTAGTGAAATAGATGTTTTTCTACTAGATGCCTTTGGTGTGCTTAATATTGGGGAGACCGCCATTCCCGGAGTCCCAGAAAGGGTTGCTGGTTTGCAAAAAGGGGGTAAGCGCGTGATGGTCGTGTCTAATGCCGCTGGATATCCGCACTCCGCCTTGATGAGAAAGTATAAGCGTCTCGGTTATAATTTTGACCCTGAAGATGTGATTACCAGCCGGACAGCAACTCTTGCAGCGATTAATAAAATGCCTACAACTAAGTGGGGTATAATGGATACTGAAATCTGGGGCCTGGAAGATCTCGAACACTTAGATATTACTTATCTCGCGGATGATGTCTCAGCATATGAAGAAGCTGAAGGTTTCATACTGATGGGCAGTGCTGTCTGGACAGAGCGGAGACATGCGTTTTTAGAGACTTCATTGATAAAAAACCCTCGGCCCGTCATTGTTGGTAACCCCGATATTGTCGCGCCTTATGAAGACGGGTTTTCAATAGAGCCTGGAAGCTATGGGCACAGACTTGGTGACGATACCGGTGTAGAGCCGTGCTTTTTTGGTAAACCTTTTCAAAATATTTTTGATTTAGCATTTACACGATTAGACAGCTTTGACCCTGCTCGCACCATCATGGTGGGTGATAGCCTTCATACAGATATTCTTGGCGGGCAAGCTGCAGGTATTAAATCTGCTTTAATTGCTGGCTATGGATTCTTCGCAGGTCATGATGTTTTTCCACCGATTATCTCTTCTGGTATCCAGCCAGATTACATTCTAGATTGTCCATGATTACATTTTTTAATGTGGTGTCATCATGACTTGCTAAAGTGACTTTAATTTGTTTGGGTGCAGACACGGCTAAATCTTCTTACTTTTTCGAATATTTACTCTGAGAGTCACGTAAGACTTCGATGTAATTACCAAAATTATCGTAAGGAATGCTATTTTCTCGCAAACATAGTCCTCAAACAGTTTGATATCCCTTAACTGTCGCTGGCCTAGCGTGTGGTCCATCAAAGAAACAGTGCCGACTTTATCCTCTGGTTTAAATTCATCGATCTCTTCGACAAGTGTTTCTGAGCATAGCTCGAACCTTAGTTGAATATGGTGACTGATTTTGAGGGCCTTCAGTTTACGCATGGTAAGTATTTCACCCGTAACCTTACGGGCATGCTTACTATAGCGGTTCCTGCTTCGGTCTGGCACGATAGAGCCAACTCTAATTGCATCAAAAACTGTTATAATTCCAGTTCCCGCTAGTTCTTAGTCATGGGTTAAAATTGTAGCGCGATATGGCCAACTTACTGTTGGGGGCGGTTGCATGTGACGCTCGAGGTTATCTGTGTGAAATTAATTTAGGTCCGTCGCGACAATAGCTTGCTGATAATCAATAGCCTTTAAATTAAAAATTGGGCTATTTGATACATCAGCGAAGGCACCTTCTCGGATAACAACAGTGCCCTTCGGTACCTCACTTTTGGTCGATCAATACGTGCAAAAGGCTAATCTGACCTAGGCAAATTTTGGCGCCTACGATACTGTCAGTGTAGCTTTCAAAAATTCTGAAAAATGACCACGAGTCTCGATGGTTTCCATAAGCTAATTAAATGCTTGCGGCGTAGAATTTTTTAGTCACCATCGGCTGTTGTAATTTCTAGTCGGTTTTTTCTGTGGGATCGATAACTTGGCACGATCATTAAGATAGAGGCAATAGCCAGTAATCCCAGTGTCATCGGACGTTCCCAAATGAATGCAATTCCATCATAAAGCTGCATTGAACGGGCGAAGTTATCTTCCATCATGCCGCCCAGAATGAAACCAATAAGCAGAGGTGCCAATGGATATCCCCCAAATTTAAGGCCCGTAGCGCAAATACCGAAACCCGTCAGCAATAAAAGCTCGGTTGCATTGTTTTGACCAATATAGGCGCCCATTAGCGTGAAAAAGAGGATATAAGGGATCAGATAATTACGTGGGATTGATAAAACTTTAGCAATGTAGGGAATTAGAGGTAAATTTAGAATTAACAAAACAAGGTTACCAATGAACATAGACATGATTACAGCCCAGAAGATCTGAGGTTCGTCGATCATTAAACGTGGGCCAGGGGTCACGTTTAAAGCGATTAAGGCACCAAGTAGAATTGCAGTTGTACCTGAGCCTGGAATACCAAGTGTTAATAATGGTACGAATGAGCCCGTGCATGCAGCATTATTGGCCGTTTCTGGTGCGGCTAGCCCTTTTATCGATCCGTTTCCAAATTTTTCTTGTTCCTCTTTTGTAGCTATGTTGCGTTCTACGGCATATCCTAAAAAGCTTGCAATGGTTGCTCCTGCACCGGGAAGAACTCCGATAAAAAACCCTTGAATAGATTGGCGTCCTATTACTGGAAAAATAGCTTTTGCTTCAGCTGCGGTTATACGTAAATCTGTGATTTTTTTATTGCTGTTATTGTCAACTGACCGCGGTTTTAATATCAAAAATATTGCTTCTGGCAGTGCGAACATAGCCATTGCTAGTGTGACAAACCCAAAACCGGATTGTAAGTCCATAATGCCCATTGTGAAACGGGGTAGATTAAATAAGGCACCCTCACCAACTGTGGCCATAATTAACCCTAAGACAGTCATTAGGACCGCTTTTGATACCTGACCGCTTCCGGCAAATGCAGCAATTGCAGATAGACCTACGACCATGAGGGCGAAATACTCTGCTGAATGAAATAAAAGTGCCACTGAAGACAATGCTGGAGCAAATACCATTAGCAGGATCGCTCCTATAGTACCGCCTGCAAAACTCGCAATGGCGGCTATGGTCAATGCCTTGCCGGCTTTGCCTTGTCGAGCCATTGGATAACCATCGAAACTGGTAGCAACTGTACCAGCAACTCCAGGAGCGTTCAGTAGTATTGAGGAGGTGGATCCGCCAAAAATAGCTCCATAATAAACACCAGCTAAAAGAATTAGAGCTGCTGATGGGTCTCCTATTGAAATAGCAACCGGTATCATTATTGCAATAATCGACATAGGTCCGAGACCCGGCAGCATACCAATAAATGTCCCGATTAGGCACCCGCCTATTACCATCAGCAGATTTTGGAGAGAAAGGGCAGTTTGAAGTCCGACTAAAAGTCCTTCGAGCACATCAGCCTCCAATAAAACCTGGAAGTGGGCGCATGTAGATGCCGAGAACCTCCTGAACAAGATACCAAACTAGAAATGTCGTTGCAGAAGATATGGGAATCAGTATCCACCATTTTCGCTCACCAAGTATGAAAGAACCAAGCATTAAAAAGGTACTGGTTGAAAAAAGAAAGCCTAGGGGACGTAGGCAAAAAGCGTAAGCTGTCATTAGAGCCAACAACATTAAAGCTTTAAAAAGATGGTAATCAAGAAGATGTCGATGATTGATCTCCACTTTTGTGGTGTCACTTTTTTCTATTCCTAAAAGAATAACTAGTGCAGCTATGATACCTAGAATTGAAAGTAATTTTGGAAAAGTACTTGGCCAAATTGGGTTCCTCTGCATGAAAGGAGCAAGGGAGTTGTCCATCGTAAACCAAGCTGTGTAGCCATATGTGATACAAATACCGAGAAGGATTAGCGCAAGCCATCTATCAAGAGCCATATACCCCTCCTCACATTTGAAGTTAGCAGAGCGGTTTGCCGCTCTGCTATTGGGACTTTATAAAAAGCCAAGTTTCTTCATTAAATCACCAATAACTTTTTCTTGTTTTTCCAAGAAAACTTTAAAGTCATCGCCGGAATTGTGGATGTTAACCCAGCCATTACGAGCCCTGACAGCTTCCCACTCCGGTGTAGCATACATTTTTTCTAACGCGTCTTGGTAGGCAGCCAATTCTGCGGCGGGCATGCCGGGCGCTCCAAAAAAACCGCGCCAGTTTACAAAAGTTGTGTCGATACCTTGCTCCGTCATCGTCATAGCATCAGGGGCAGCACTTACGCGCTCTTCGGACGTCACTCCGATGATTTTGACTTCACCAGCAGCGGCTAACTCAACCGCTTCAGAGAAACCTGTTGATAGTGCAACAATTTCACCTGATAGCAACGCGGCCATCGCTTTGCCACCTGCATCATATGGAATATACTTAACGCCTAGGGCATCTCGACCGGCAGCTTCCATAACCATCGCAGCTACAAGGTGATCCATGCCGCCAGGTACTGAACCGCCACCAATTGCTGTGCTGCTTGGATCTGCATCATAAGCCGCTATAAGGTCTTCCATATTATTTATAGGACTGTCTTTTCCCACTACCATCGCGGCATAGTCGCCAATTGTGCCTGAAACTAACGTAAGATCACGGAAGTTGTGTGGAAATACACCAGTTAGAGAACGGATAACGATTGGTGTCGAATTCACCATCAATGTACCGTGGTTGCTTTCGGCATTTTCGATCAAATACCCGATAGCTTTACCGCCACCGCCGCCAGACATGTTCTCATACGATGCTGAACCGACAAGACCGGCTCCTGTGAGTGCTTCTCCAGTTCCACGCGCGGTTCCGTCCCAGCCACCACCGGCCCCACCAGGAATCAAGAAGTGGATACTATCTACAACTTGATGGCCATCCGCAGATACAGATCCAGAAAAACCCATGGTAGCGATAGCCGTTAAGATAAGGGCACGACGGCCCAATTTGAATGTCATCATTTTTTTCTCCCATTTGACAACTGGCCGCTCGGCGGCTCAGTTGCTGTAAATAACCACGTTAACCTGACATAAACCTGTCACAGAATAAAAATGGTAAAAGTGGGCTCATGAAGTTCCTTCTTGTCGAAGATAATATAGAATTGGCGCGTGCTATCTCTTCGCGGTTAAGATTAGATGGTCATGTTATTGATCACGCAGCCAAATTAGAGGATGCTAGCGAGTTTATTTCGACTGGTGAATATGATCTAATTCTGCTCGACATCATGCTTCCGGACGGTGACGGACGAATGTTTTTAAAACAGCATCGGGCTAATGATCTTGATACGCCTGTAATTATTCTGACTGCGCGCTCGCAGGTTTCAGATCGAATCGGTTCACTTGACCTTGGAGCAGATGACTACATCACGAAACCTTTTGATCATGCTGAATTAGAAGCACGTTGTAGGGCGGTTCTCCGACGCAAAGCGGGCAAAGCCCGTTCGATTTTTGAAATGGGTGGTATTGTTTTTGATCCTGTTGCGGGCTATCTCGTTGTGCAAGGTGAAGCTGTAAAGCTGCGTAATCGTGAACTCCGTCTTTTGGAATTATTGGTTAATGCGCAAGGGCAGATTTTTTCCAAGCAAAAATTAGTAGATAGGTTGTTTTCGTACGATGATGACGTATCTGAAAATGCGATCGAGGTTTATATTGGGCGCTTGCGAAAACATTTGGAAGGCTCAAATTTAAAGATTAAGACATTACGCGGACTAGGTTATCGTTTAGATCATGAACAATAAACTGATTACCTCTGGTTCGCTTCGTAATAGACTAGTTCTAACCTTGATCGGTGGTGGCGCAATACTAGCTCTGTTATTATTCTTTGCTGTCCGAAACTACGCCACGCAAATCGCTCAACAAGGTCAAGATAACATCTTGCGTGCCTCTATAACATCAATTCTTGATGCCGCCTCAATAAGAGATGGCGTAGCAGAAATTGACATTCCTTATGCGTCGTTTTCAATGCTCAGCACGCCGTCTGATGATCGAGTTTTTTATGCTATTTTTCATGATAACAAGTTTTTATCTGGTTATCCAAATTTGTCGTCTGGTGTGGTAAAAGATGACTTGAAGACAACTTTTACATCAACCAATTTTCAAGGGCAGATGGTTCGTGCTGTTACAGCAACAAGAACATTGGTTGGGGTAGACGGACGGACCTTGATTCGAGTTACTTTAGCCCAAACACAGGATGCTTTGTCAGGTACTTTGGATCAAATTTCGCGTAATGCTGCGCTATTGGGGGGTGGGTTTTTTATTTTGGCTACTCTGCTGTCATTCTGGGCAACGTCTGCAACGATTGGCCAGTTGATGCGCCTTACTAACTCCGTGGCACGGAGAGGGCCACAGGACTTGCGCGCTTTTGAGAAACCTGTGCCCACCGAAATGTTGCCGTTGGTTAAGTCGCTTAATTCCTTAATGGGAAGGTTGGATCATTCACTTAGCCAATCTGAGGACTTTATCGCTGAAGCGGCACACCGCATCCGTACACCATTAGCCACTGTCCGTTCCTATGCTGAAGCGACCCTTCAGAGAGTGGATACGATTGAAAACCGGCAGGCAATGCGATCAATGATACGTGCAATTGATGAAAGTTCCCGGGCAGCTAGCCAACTTTTAGATCACGCTATGATTACGTTTCGCGCGGATCACCTTGAACGTCAGGATGTTGACTTAGTGGAGTTAGTACGCGACTTGGTAGTGCGTTTGACACCGATTGCTGAGATGAAAGACCTAACCTTTGATCTTAAACATGACAATACAGTTATGTGTAAGGGTGATCCAGTTCTTATTCAAAATGCAGTTCGGAATTTAATCGACAATGCCTTGAAATATGCCCCAAGTGAAAGTGTTGTGGCAATTCGAATAATAGCGAGACCAAAGGTCCAAATAGTGATTAACGATAGTGGAAAAGGCTTTCTTGCGGAAGAAATTGATTTACTCACAACCCGGTTTAAACGCGGTCAAAATGCTGAGGGTACCATAGGCTCCGGGCTCGGTCTCACTATAGCACGAGATGTTGCTGTGGCACATGGGGGTAATTTGTTATTATCTAACAGGATTGAAGGTGGGGCATGTGTTACTTTATCGCTCTGATTATTTGTCTTTTACCCAGTTTTTTATTTGCTGAGGAGTGGGAAGACCAAAAGCAGTTTAATCAGTTTGCTTCTGGAGCTACTATTAGAGTACTATCCAGTACTGATACAGCTATCTTTGCGCCCGTTATCCAAGATTTTGTTCTTAAAAACCCTGAGGTTGCCGTTGAGTATTTTGTGACGGGTACCACAGATATCGAACAACTTTTTAGATCAAACCCCAAGGCATTTGATTTGGTTATTTCCAGTGCAATGGATCTTCAGCTTAAAATTGTTAATGATGGATTAGCACTGCAATTAGAAAACGTTAGACATCCCGCATGGGCTCAGTGGCGACAAAGTCTATTTGCGTTCACTTCCGAACCTGCCGCAATTGTCATAAACCGTGATGCATTTGCTGGTTACCCAGTGCCTCAAACACGCCAGGATCTGATCCAAGCGATGCGGGCGCGTCCATCGGTTTTTCGAGGCCGTGTTGGTACTTACGATATACGCAAGTCTGGGCTTGGGTATTTATTTGCAACCCAAGATGCTCGTGCTTCGGAAACGTATTGGCGTCTGATGGAAGTTATGGGAAGTTTAGACGTAAGATTGTATTGTTGCTCTGGAGAAATGATTGATGATCTCGCTGATGGTACAATAGCAGTCGCTTATAATGTGCTAGGCAGCTATGCAGCCGCTCGACATGAGAACAAAGATGTACTGGATATTATTCTTCCCTCAGATTTTCCAACGACTATGATGCGTACTGCAATGGTTTCAAAACTAACAAATCAGCCTGAATTAGCATCAGACTTTATCCAGCATTTAATTAATCTGCAGTCACACTCTAATAAGGATATTTTAATGCTATCGCCGCTGAATACGCAATCGGATTATGGTGATAGAACAACCATTGCATTAGAACCGGCACTGATGACATTTCTAGATACATTGAAGCGCCGTAAATTTCTTGCTGAATGGGAAAACGCAGTCATTCAGTGACAGGTATTTCAAAATCATTTGTGCATACTATTAAGTATTATATCAAGTTTGACATATACTCTGAACTACCTTTCACTCAGTCTCGTTATTTTATCAATCTAGATAAGAGAAATTGTGCTTACCCCGTAATACAGTCTATAGTCTGACCTATGAGTTCATTCTACTCTTCCCGCTTCGCTGCCCGCCTCAACGCTTTTAAGATTGGAGCGGCACGGTATTGGCCAGGAAAAAATAATGTTACAACTGCAGACTTGCTAACGCGTGCTGCCACAGCGGGTTTAACGACGGCTGATCTTAATTATCCTGACCATTTCATAGATGATAACCCGACCAATTTATCGCAAGTATTAGTAGACTGCGGTATGTCGCTTAATGGGATAGCCATGCGGTACTACACCAACCCGGGATTTAAACTTGGTGCTTTTACCCATCCTGACAGAGGAGTGCGCCGAGCGGCAATTGACGAAACAAAACGAGGCCTTGATGTTTTGGCACAGATGGGTGGAAATTTGATGACGCTTTGGATGGGACAAGATGGGTTTGATTATTCTTTTCAGGCTGATTACTCTCGCCTTTGGGCTCAAACAGTTGAAGCCATCATGGAGGTGGCAGATCATAACTCAAATATTGATATTGCACTGGAATATAAGCCTAATGAGCCGCGCGCGTTCGCGTTAATGCCAGATGCTGCTACGACCTTGCTTGCAATTAAGGATATTGGTCGGGTCAACACTGGGGTAACACTTGACTTTGCACATGTCCTTTATGCTGATGAAATGCCAGCTTTTGCAGCAACGCTGATCGGACGTCATTCGCGTATTTTGGGTGTTCATTTAAATGATGGGTACGGTAAATGGGACAACGGTTTGATGGTTGGATCAGTGCATCCAATACAGACGGTTGAACTTTTGGTAGAATTGGAACGCATTGGGTACGAAGGAGCAATTTATTTTGATACTTTTCCTGATCACTCTGGCATGGATCCAGTAGAAGAAGCGCGCACTAATATTGCAGTGGTGCAGCGTTTGCAGCGTACTGCAGCACAGTTGGTATCAAATATGGACTTACAAAAAGCAATAGCGCGGCAGGATGCTCCAATCGCAATGCGTATCGTGCAAGAGAGCATGCTGGCGTGAGCCTTTTGGTGGTCGGATCATTGCATCTGGATGTGATAGTTCGTTCGCCGCATTTGCCAATTTTGGATGAAACTGTAACTGGATCTGCTGTTGATTATGTTTTTGGTGGCAAGGGTGGCAACCAGGCGGTGGCTGCGGCTCGTTTGGGAGCTAAAGTTAGTTTTGTCGGATGTGTTGGTACAGATCAATTTGGTGAAGTGCTTCGAAAAGAATTGCAAAAAAATGAAGTTGATATTTCACAACTTCAAGCAGTGTCTGGTGCAAGTGGCATGAGTGTCGCGATTGTGGATGCACAAGGGAACTATGGCGCTGTTATCGTATCAGCTGCGAATTTACAGATCCAGGCTAATCAAATCAAAGTCCCTACCGGTACAAAACTGGTTTTATTACAGAATGAAGTGCCCGCGGATGTTAACGTCGCTGTGGCGAGAAAAGCCAAGGCTGTTGGGGCGAGTGTTTGGTTGAATGCGGCTCCAGCTCGTGTTCTTCCTAATGATCTGCTGCAACTTATAGATTTACTAATCGTAAATCGTGTAGAGGACGCATTTTATAAAACTACTCTTGAAGTAGACCGGCTTACTACGCTTGGTTCACAGGGTGTGCATTATGCTGGGCAAATCATTTCAGGTTTTGATGTTAACGTTATTTCAACACACGGCGCAGGCGATGCTTTTTTGGGTGCTCTTGCCGCACAGTTAACTCAAGGTGTCTCACTTATCGATGGAATTACCTTCGCACAGGCGACCGCAGCTTTGCATATTTCGCAGCCCGCTGACAAGCGCACGTGGTTAACTCCTCAGAGGGTTCAGAGCTTTCTTTCTTCTTGGCCTAGTCGATAAAATTGTGTTGCGTTCAATCCAAATATTTGATCCCGTTCGATTGCGGACAGACCTTTTGTCAACGACTGTGAAAGTTTATACCATTCATCATATTCAACCTGTAAACGGCATACGGGCCAATCTGAGCCCCACATAACACGTTTCGGTCCAAAGGCTTCAATCACGTGTTGTGCAAAGGGCTGAATGTCATCAGCGCTCCACCCATCTTTAGCTTCAGTTATTAATCCTGACAATTTACAATATCCATTGGTCAGTTCAGAGAGCTGCGATATACCTTTGGCCCACTCTGAAAAGGCATCGCAGCCTGCTTGCTGATCTCGGATCTGAGGCTTTAGGGAGTGGTCAAAAACTATACGTAATTTTGGATAGCGTTGGCTAATTTTTAGGAAATTTGATATATGTTTTGGGAACCCTAATGCATCAAATGACAGATCAAGGTCAATAAGTGCACGATAGGCCCACTGAACGTCTTCGTGAAGCATCCAATCTACATTTGGAATATCTTGAATCATGGGGCGTACACCTAAAAACTTTGGGTGTGCTGATAATCTGGTTAGTTGATCTAGATGAGCTTCATCCTCAAAATTAATCCAGCCAACGACTCCCTTGATCTGTGAGAAGGAATTGGCAAGGCCAAGCATGTATTCAGTTTCCTCGACACTTGCTGCGGCCTGAACAAGTACGGTGCCATCAATCCCGTATTTATTTAACACTGGTATGAGGTCTTGGGGTCCATAGGCTCTGTTTAGGATCGCGTTGTCTTTTGGCATCCAATGATAGTCACCGCGCTTGGGCTGCCAAAAATGTTGATGAGCGTCAATTTTCATGTTGGCGCATCCGCACGCATAAGACCTTGAGCTTTCAACTCGTCCCAAAGATCAGATGGTATCACTGCTTGAGCTGCCTGAAGATTGCCTACCATTTCCGAAACGCCCTGTCCTCCAGGAATTACTGCTAGATGGGCAGGGTGTAAAAGTGGGAATTGAAACGCTGCGTCAACCATTCTTACGTCATGTCTGACGCAAACATCCTCAATAGCATTTACTTTTTCAACGATATCTTTAGGAGCAGGGTCATAGTTGTACCATGCTGATTTGCGTGCGCCTGTGGCTAGGATGCCTGAATTATATGGACCACCTGTGACAATGCCGATACCACGGGCTTCGCATAAAGGTAAAAAGCTGTCTAACGCTTTTTGCTCAAGTAAAGTGTACCGTCCTGCTAACAAAAACAGGTCAAAATCGCCACGTTCTGCAAGGGTTTGGCAAACTTCCCATTCATTTATTCCGCCGCCTATTGCAGTGATTAAGCCTTGTTCACGCAAAGAAACCATTGCGTCATATCCACGTCCTCCGAAAAACTCTTCAATACGCATGTCAGATAACTCTTTTGAGCCATGTGAAAAAATACAAAGGTCATGTACATAAAGAATATCTATGCGCTCAACACCTAGACGGGAAAAAGAGTGCTCAAAAGACCGCATTACACCGTCATAGGTGTAGTCGAATTGCTCACGTCGTTGTGGCACCTCAAACCATTTACCTTTTCCAGACCGATATTTGGGTTCACAGGCCTGCATTAAACGCCCCACTTTGGTAGAGAGAACATAGTCTTCGCGTGGTTTGCTGCGCAAAAACGGGTTGAGTCGAGTTTCAGACAATCCTAAGCCGTAGAGTGGCGCAGTATCGAAATAGCGCACACCGCCATCCCAAGCAGTATCTAGCGTAGCCCGTGCATCTTCATCGCTGATTGCACGATAGAGGTTGCCAATTGGAGCTGTACCAAACCCTAATTCAGTAAGTTTTAAACCACCATTGCCTAGGCGATCCCAGTACCTTCTTTTTAAGCCCATCCAAATATTCCTCTTTTTTTGTATTCTTTTGTATCTTAACCCAGTTTCCTTTTGCGTGAACAGCCCATCGCCTCTAAAGTGAGTAAGGAGGTTTGATATGACTAGAAATTTTAAACGCGTATTTGGAGAAACAAAACCGGTTATAGGCATGGTGCATTTCGGAGCACTTCCAGGTACTCCACTGTACGATCCTACTTTCGATCTGTTGGCTGGTGTGCGAGATGATTTGCTCGCGCTACAAAACGCTGGCTTCGATGCGGTTATGTTTGGCAATGAAAACGATCGCCCTTACGAGTTTAACGTGGATACAGCGTCGGTTGCCACGATGGCAACAATTATTGGACAACTTAAGTCTGAAATTACCGTCCCTTTTGGCGTAAACGTTTTGTGGGACCCAATGTCTAGTGTAGCACTTGGCGTTGCGACAGGCGCTGCTTTCATACGTGAAATTTTCACTGGAACATATGCATCGGATATGGGCTCATGGACACCAGATGCCGGTAAAGCATTACGCTATTCTAATAGATTGAGGCGATCAGATCTCGCTATGCTCTATAACATATCGGCTGAATTTGCCTACTCACTAGATCAGCGATCACTCGCAGATCGCGCTCGCAGTGCAGTTTTTTCCTCTGTACCTGATGCGGTGCTGGTATCTGGACAAATTACCGGAGAGGCAGCAAAATTATCTGATCTCAAAGCTGTAAAGGCTGTTTTACCTGATACCGTTGTAATGGCAAATACTGGCGTCAAACATGATACGGTTGCTGAAGTATTAAATATTGCAGATGGATGTATTGTTGGGTCTTCGTTGAAGGTTGATGGTAATACATGGAACCCGATTGATCCAGAACGAGCCCATGAGTTTATGGCTCGTGCCCAAAAGGCACGTGCATGAAGAACCGTTTACTTCAAGATACATTAGATCTGATGCGTTTGCCTGGCTTGTCTGGCCATGAAGATAGAGTTCGTCGAGAAATTCGGAAACGCTTGTCTGATATTGAGGTTGAAAGTAAAACTGACCGGCTCGGCAATCTCACGGCTTACTTTCCTGGCGACGGTCCATCTGTAATGTTATTTGCGCACATGGATCAGTTGGGCTTCATTGTGCGAAAGATCGAAGATAATGGGATGATCCGTTTGGCGCGTTTAGGTGGCGTACCAGAGCGGGCGTTGGCAGCGCAAGAAATAGTGATTTGTGTTCCTACGGGGCGAGACATCACTGGTATTATTGTTAATAAAAGCCATCATGCAACTTCCGGGGACGAAAAGTACCAAGTTGTATTGTCGGACGACCTCTATGTTGATGTTGGCATGGCTTCTTCAATGGCCGTTAGGGCAGCGGGTATCCGTATCGGAGCTCCTGTTGTTTATGCTCCCTACGCACATGTTCTGGGTGAAGACCGGATTGTAGGTACCAGCGTTGATGATCGTGCTGCTTGCGCAGTTCTCTTGGAAATGGCACGTTTATTGAAAGCTCGGACTGGTGGCCCCCCGGTACATCTAGCCTTTACTGTTTTGGAAGAGTTCAACCTGCGCGGCGCTCAACCACTGGCTCAACGTTTGGCACCAGATATTGCTATTCAACTTGATTTAATGTTGGCAACAGATACGCCTGATATGGCTGGCAAGGGAGATATGCTTTTAGGAGGTGGCCCAGGCATGAGCCTCTATTCTTTCCATGGGCGTGGTACCTTAAATGGAGTAATTCCTCATCCAGCAATGGTGTCCCTATTCGAAGCCGCAGCTGAAGCAGAGGCAATTCCACTGCAACGTAGTGCACAGGTTGGAGTATTAACTGATTTATCTTATGTGCAACTAGCTGGTGAGGGAGTAGCATCGATCGATATGGGATTTCCCTTACGTTATTCGCATTCTGCACGTGAACTATGTGATTTGAATGATTTGGTAGCGCTGACGCGTTTGCTGTATGCGGGATTAGGACGCATTTGCCCAAACTTTTCTTTGGATAGAGACGACCATACCTGATGGCATTTACACTTGGTATCGATATTGGAACTTATGAAACCAAGGGCGTTTTGGTGGATCACACCGGTGCTGTTAGATCGCAAGCCGCGCGGGGGCACAAGATGTTGGTTCCTCAACCAGGCTGGGCCGAGCATAGTCCGGAAAAGGACTGGTGGGGTGATTTTGTTTTCATCTGTAGAAAAATCATAAAAGATAGTGGTATCGACCCGTCTGAGATCAAGGCAGTTGCTTGCAGTGCGATTGGTCCTTGTATGCTTCCGGTCGATGCAGAAGGCAAACCTTTGATGAACGGAGTGCTCTATGGCGTTGATGGAAGAGCGGAAGCAGAAGTTCGTTATTTAACAGATATTATTGGCAAAGATGCAATTATTTCTCAATGTGGGAATGCTTTAACGTCTCAATCCGTGGGGCCAAAAATATTGTGGCTGAAACGAAAACGCCCAGAAGTTTATGCCCAAACTGCCTATATTTTAACTTCAACCAGCTTTTTGGTGCAGCGTTTGACAGGACAGACAGTAATCGATCACTATACAGCGGCTAATTTCTCTCCGCTTTATGACGTTAATACACAATCTTGGACCAATGAACTGAATGATGATATTATACCGCTCGAAAAGTTGCCGCGGTTATTGTGGTCTAACGAAATTGCGGGTGAGATTACAGTAGAGGCAGCAGGTATAACAGGGTTAAAGGCTGGTACGCCTGTCACAGCAGGCACAATTGATGCCGCTGCCGAAGCTATTTCTGTTGGAGCTGATAAGCCAAATGATATGATGATGATGTACGGCTCCACCATTTTTATCATTCTACGGGCGCAATCACAGATTTCTGATCCCCGTATCTGGTATGCTCCTTGGCTATTTGAGGGGGAACACGCTTCAATGGCTGGGCTTGCGACTTCTGGTACGCTTACTCATTGGTTTCGCGATCAAATGGCTCGTGATTTTGATCCTAAGTCGGCCTTCCCTTTATTGGCTAATGAAGCAAGTATATCGCCTCCGGGCGCTAACGGATTAATTATGTTGCCTTACTTTTCTGGTGAGCGCACGCCAATTCATGATGTTTATGCTAAGGGCGTACTATTTGGTTTAAATTTGACGCACAACCGGGGAGACATGTACCGTGCATTAATTGAGGGGATTGCACACGGAACGCGTCATGTGACCGATACCTTTCAAGAATTGGGTCAGTCTCCCAAAAGACTTTTGGCCGTTGGAGGAGGCACAAATAATGCGCTCTGGTTACAGGCAACTTCTGATATTATTGGAATCGACCAAATTGTTTGTGAGAAAACGTTAGGAGCAAGTTATGGTGATGCTTTTTTAGCTGCTTTGGCTGTTGGCCTAGTTTCGCGCGGTGATATAGCCAATTGGAATCCCATAGCTAAAACAGTAGTGGCTCAACCTAATCCAGTTTATGAGCAGGCACATAATCTTTTTCTAAGACTTTATGAGCAGACTAAGGATATTGCGCTCGAACTTAGCTAAAGAGTTTTTAAAGAAACCGGCTCTTTCATATTGTATTTGGAGTGCTTTGGTTGATTTACTTGAGCTATTACAATCATTTGACTGCACCGGCAGCCATACCTTTGATAATGTATTTTTCAAGGAAGATGGCGACTATAACTAAAGGTAAAATAGCGGCAGAAGATAGCGCGGCCATCGACCACCAATTAATACCTTGAGACCCAGTTTGTGAGGCTACCATCACTGGGAGTGTTTTAGCATCAGTTGATGTCAGCAGAGCCGCAAAAAAGTATTCATTCCAGCATAATACTAAACTAAGGATAAATGCTGCAACCATGCCAGGAAGTGCGATTGGAAGAACAATCTGAAAAAAAGATCCCCAGATGCCGAGGCCATCAACAAGCGCAGCTTCTTCTAGCTCGACGGGGATGCCCTGAAATTGGTCTCGCATTATCCAAATTACGATAGGCAATACTGTCAACGTATAAAGCAGGATGAGGCCAACGCGACTGTCTAGTAAATCAAGTGAGCGGTATAGTATGAGAAAGGGTAGCGCGAGCACTACAGGCGGTAGGATCATTTGGCTTAAAAAGAAAAAAGAAATATCCGAATTCTTCATGAAGCCAAAGCGGTAGCTAAAACGCGACAAGCCATAAGCTGCGAGTGATCCTAAAATTACGGCAAGAACTGATGCAGAAACCGCAATAACAGTGCTGTTCCAAAAACGTTTTAGAAATTCTTCGCGAACAGTGGAAACTTCGCCAATTAAACGAGGAGAAAATCCCAGTGACTCCCAGCCTTTCCACCTTGGAGTGAAGTCCCACCACGGTATCATATTACCACGCATGACGTCAGGGGCTAATTTGAAAGATGTTGTAATAGTCCAATAAATTGGAAAAAGACAGACTATTGCCCATACAATAAGAGCACCATAAATCGCAACACTACTGGCCCACCATTTTGTGTTAGCTTTGCTTTCTGTCTCGTAGTTTTTGAAAATAGCCATTAGGCAGGACGCTCCATCCAGCGACTTACAAATTTCAAGAAGATTGTAATGAATAATATAATCAACACTAGGTAAATTATTGCCAATAACGTACCGTAACCGACGTTGGACCTATCTCGATACTCTCGAAAAATAAAGCTAGTTACTGAGTCTGTTGCTCCACCTGGTCCGCCGGATGTTACATTGATGATTATGTCAGCAAGCTTAAGTTTGAATATGATACGGATCACGATGGCTGTAACTGAGACCGGTAACATGAGGGGAAAAATAACTTCTGTGAAGCTTTGCCAACCAGATGCGCCGTCAACTTTTGAAGCTTCGATTATTTCACGAGGTAACGCCTGAAGACCTGCTAACAACATAATCATAATGAACGGAATGAAAGTCCAAGCGTCCATTGCCATGATCATAAAGCGTGCAATCTCTGCGTTGCCGAAGAAGCTTGGCTCGAAACCCAACTCACGAACGATTCTTGATATTGGGCCAAAACGAACTTCCAGCATTGACTTCCCAACCATCCAAGAAACTGCGACGGGGCTTAACATCAACGGCAATAAAAACACTACACGGAAAAACTTACGTGCTCTTATTTGTGCATTTAGCAGTAAGGCCAAACCGAATGCGATCACGTACTCAACACTAACTGCAAGGACGTAATAGACCATATTTTTCAGTGCATTCCAATAAAATTGGTCACTCCACATCTCTCGTATATTATCCCAACCATTGGGTTGCGGCCCATTGGCAGAAGCGAGGTTCCAATCTGTGAATGAGATATACAGCGCAAAAAGCAATGGAAAAACAACTAGACTTATTACGAACAAGGCGGCGGGCAAAACAAATAGTGTGCGTTTGCCCTTTTCACCGTTAACCATTACTTGCGCTACACATAAGGCTGTAGCCCAAAGCATATAAGCGTAAAGTACTGGGCGCCATGTTTCAAAACCCATAGCTACTTTTTCGGATTCAAACATCATTTGCCAAACTGCAAGGCCTAGAAAAAGCAAGCCTGTTGTCCAAACCAACACCTCTCCCAACCGCTTTTGGCTATCTGGGATGTTGTCGGCGGTTACAGTGTGAAGAAGATCACCTTCGTTAATCATAGTGAGATGTTAGCGGTCAGATGCGCAAGTGTTAAGTCGGAATTTTGAAAGTTTGTGAAGTTTATGGTTAACCTCATCGTGATTTGATTTAAAGTGAGTAAAGCACAGGCGTTTTTGGATAAATTTTCTGTAACTACGGTCTGCAATTACTATTGTGGCTACGCTTTAATTCTAAAGCACAATCATTAGAAAAGGCACTACTACTAGTAGGCCCTACCCTTTATGAAATATAATATTCATTACCTTATGGAAGAGACAATCTGCTGATTAAAGGCAAGGTTGTAACCTTCTACCTCCAGAGCTAGTGATTACATCTAAATGTAATAAAATTAGTGCTTTATTAAAAAGGGGCGTAATCTGCTGATCGCGCCCCCTTTACTTGATCAAAGATGGTAGAATTACATCCCAATTGATTCTTTATAGATAGCAATCTGGCTGTCACGACCGATTTGGTCGGTGATTTTTTCCCAAGCTGCGGCTATGGCGTCTGCCGTTTCCTGAGCGGATCCGTACTGACCTGCATAGCCTTTTGCCAACTCGTCTTCGGCGACTGAGTAATATTGGAAAATGCCAGGAATACGGGGTTCAATTGCAGCATTCGGATGATTGTAACTATCCGCGTTAGAGCCAAGGTAATCCTCCACATAAGCGCGATCGTAGCCCGCTTCTTCCCACTCTTCGAAATTAAAATGAGAATTACGATATGGCTGGAACCCGGAAGGATATGCAGACGCCCAAAGCGACAAGTCTTTACCGCCTAAATGTGCTGCTGCAGACCAAGCTGCTTTTTTCTTCTTATCATCTCCTTCGACCGTGGCCATAACGTAAATGCCCCACCCAATATATGCCATGTTGGGTGCTTCGTTCATGGTGTTCTCCCATGCTCCAGCTTGTGCGTTATATACACGATCTGAGGCTGGATTAATCCCAAAACCTACGACATCACCGACAACAGAAGTATCTGAAGTCCGTGCGCTTGATCCGACATCACCCCACCACATTAACATAGAACCGGTACCTGCAAGGAACTGTTGAAATGCAGTTGTACCTGGATCTGCGTTGATCTGGTCTGCGGGGTAGGCGCCTGCTTCAATTAGATCCATGACATCTTGAATGGCCTGGACCCACGCTGGGTTATTGACCATAGGCTTCATGGTGTCTGGTTCAAACAACCATGCTGGGCTGTTAGGATGCTTAGCGTAAGCTGACGCTCTGTTCTCGAGGAAATAGAAACCGAACCCTCCCCAGCCTTTCAAGGGATCAAGATAACCGTGGGCGGGCAATCCAGTAAGTGGGTCCTCTTTTCCAATTAGGTTTTTAGAAACTTGGTCAACCTCTTGCCATGTTTTAGGGACATCAGCTCCGCCGATTCCATCAGGTCCAAAATAGTCTTTGCGATAAGCAAAAGTATGGCAGTCTCCATCAATTGAGACGCGATAAGTTTTACCACCCCAAGTGCCGACGGGGGCTTTGAGATAGTCAACATAGTCGTCCATATCGATCTGTTCTTTTACCCAATCAGGCATCTCAGATGCAAGGCCTTTGCCCAATACATCGCCTTCAAAGGGTGCGCCCATTTCTACAATATCAAAATCGACAGTTCCCGTAGCAATGGATTGTTGCAAACGAGCGTTATAGTCAGCTTGTGCTAAATCGATCCAATTGATTTTGGCGCCCGTGTAGGCTTCCCATGGCTTCAGGAAACCTCTAAATAAAAAGTTATGTAGGTTTTGATTGTTTAAACCCATGAAGCTAAGTTCAACACCCTCAAACTCACCTTCTGCTACATTCTCTTTGGTGGCAGCAAGGCACATTTCACCAACTTTTTGCCAATCACTGTCTGTTGGTGAACCCGCTCCGACACCAGGTATCTTTAGAATCTCTGCACGAACATTACCGTGTGAGCCAGCCTGTGCAGCCCCCTTGGGTAGCATGGCTGCGGCGCTTAGCGCTGCGGTACCTTTCAACATCTGCCTACGGTTCATCTTTTGAGCTGCTTTGATGTAATTATATAGATCTGTCTTCATGTTCATCCTCCCTGGATTCGATACGTATACTTGCACGAGGTAACTAATTTAAAATGGCTTTGTAAATTTTATTGCCTGTCTTGCCTCATGTTCCCTGTTTCTGAATCCTCACTATGATGGAGAATGAAATTAAGTCAACAAAAGCTGCGACGGGACGTGGACAACGAAAATTCATTTCTCTAGCATCAGTATCTAGATATTTAGGAAGGCTTCGTATGGCGGGCGTTGAGATTAAAGAAATCCGAAAGTCTTATGGCGCGGTTGAGGTCATTCATGGCGTCAACTTTGATATTACGGATGGTGAATTTGTCGCTTTAGTTGGCCCATCGGGTTGTGGAAAATCTACTTTACTACGAATGATTGCAGGACTTGAGCCCATTAATAGTGGAACAATTTCTATAGGTGATAGAGTAGTAAACAATTTACCACCCGCAGAACGCGATATTGCTATGGTGTTTCAGACTTATGCTCTGTATCCGCACAAGTCAGTTGCTGAAAATATGGGTTTTGCTCTTAAAGTAGCTAAAACAGACAAGAAAGAAATTACGCGTCGGGTAAAAGAAGCTGCGGAAATTCTTGGTCTTACCGAATATTTAGATCGAAAGCCTCGACATTTGTCAGGTGGGCAGCGTCAGCGCGTTGCGATGGGTCGTGCAATCGTTCGTGACCCTCAAGTTTTTTTGTTCGATGAACCATTGTCAAACCTAGATGCCAAGTTGCGCATACAAATGCGAACAGAAATTAAAGAACTGCATCAAAGGCTTAAAACGACGACAGTCTTCGTAACCCATGACCAAATAGAAGCCATGACACTGGCTGATCAGATTGTTGTTATGCAAAGCGGCCAAATTGAACAAATAGGCACGCCACTAGACCTCTACGATAATCCCGTAAATGAGTTTGTTGCGACTTTTATTGGTGCGCCCTCAATGAACTTGTTGCAGGGACGATTGTCCGATGGTCGTATTCACGTTGGTGACCGAGACTACTCTGGTCCTTTGGGCCATGGTTTGGTAAACCTTGGGATACGCCCTGAGCATCTGTTGTTAACAGATCAAGGATTGGCGATGGAGGTTAAGGTGGTCGAGCCAACAGGTTCGGAAACTATGGTTTTCTTGCGTTTTGAGGGTCAGGACGTGACAGCTATTTTTCGAGAGCGCCATGACTTTAAGCCTGGACAAATAATAAACTTGAGGCCTGACCCTGAACATCTTCACTGCTTTGATTTAACAACAAGCCAACGGATGATATAAAAAACATGGACCACAAGACGGTTCTTTGTTTCGGCGATAGCAACACTCATGGAACAGTTGCAATGATTTCGCCAACTGAAAAGCGGCGTTTCGCTAAAGCTGAACGCTGGCCTTCGGTTATGGGTCGACTACTAGGAGAAGAATGGGATGTAATTGCTGAGGGTCATCCGGGTAGGACTTCTGTGTTGGACGATCCAGTTGATGGTTCTCACAAGAATGGTTTTCGCGCTTTGCATGCGATTCTAGAAAGCCATCGTCCAATTGACTTAACGATTCTGATGTTGGGTACGAATGATCTCAAAGTGCGCTTTGCTTTATCTGCGCATGATATTTCTCTGTGCATAAGGCGCCTTGTTGTTGAGATTCAAAATTCTGATACGGGGTTGAATGGGCAGGCGCCGCGAGTTTTAATCGCAGCTCCAACAAATGTAATTGAAACGGGAATCTTTGTTGAAATGTTCGCTGGAGCCGCACAAAAATCTGTAGCTCTGACAAATAAATTACGTGACTTGGCCATAAGTCAGCAAGTTGATTTCATAGATTTAAATGAATTCGCTACTGTAGATCCAGTGGATGGCATCCATTTGGATGTCGTCGGACAGGCAGCCGTGGGTGTCGCGATGGCAACAGCAGTAGCTGAACTCATATTTTAATCCAATAGTACGGAGATGATAAATGCTTAAAGGAATAGATCCAATTCTTAATGCCGAGGTTTTATACGCGCTTCGGGCAATGGGGCATGGCGACGATCTCATAATAGCTGATACAAACTTCCCATCTGATTCCATTGCGCGTGAAACCGTACTTGGTAACGTTTTACGTATTAATCGTTCTGCCGCTGAGGCTATCAGGGCTGTTCTGTCTGTATATCCTCTTGATACGTTTGTAGATGACGCAGCTGGAAGGATGGAGGTAGTGGGTGAACCGAATACTCTGTTGCCAGTGATGCATGAAGTTCAAGCGGAATTGAGTGCGGTAGGTGGGCCGGAAATGCTGGGAATTGAGCGCTATGCTTTTTATGAGCGCGCCAAGCAGGCTTATGCTGTAATTCAAACGGACGAGAGACGTTTTTACGGATGTTTTTCTTTCCGCAAGGGCGTTGTTCCGCCTGATGGTGAATAAAATGGGCACAGTTGTTATTCTGGGTGTATTTGTCGCTGACACCTCATATCGTGCGGACCGTATGCCTGTGATAGGTGAGACAATTATGGGTAATGCTTTTGCCCTTGGCCCTGGTGGAAAAGGTTCCAATCAAGCTGTCGCATGCGCCCGAATTGGGGCGGAAACGCATATAATTTCCATGCTGGGAAAAGACGATTTTGCAAATTTAGCATTAGAAACCTGGGCTGAAGCTGGAGTAATCCCCCATGTGCGCCAACTCGAAGAGAGTTACACCGGCGCTGCACATATTTTTATCGAAGAAAGTACTGGAGATAATGCTATCATCGTCGCACCTGGCGCAGCCGCACTAATTAATGTTTCAGATATTGACGCGCAGAAGGATTTAATTTCTGAAGCAGATGTCTTTGTTACTCAGTTGGAGCAGCCTATGCCTGCCGCAATGCGTGGTTTGGAAATTGCTAAGAAAGCAGGTGTAACCACGATTTTGAACCCTGCTCCAGCAATGGAATTACCGATAGGCATGCTGAGGTTATGTGATTACGTCACCCCAAATGAAACAGAATGTGAAGCGTTAACTGGTATTGCCGTAGTAAATGCAGACGATGCAGAGCAGGCGTGTAGAGTGCTCTGTTCTAAAGGTGTTAAAACCCCAATTGTGACTATGGGAGAGCAGGGAGCATATTTATCCGGTCATGGAGTTGTGCCATCAGTTGCGATTGGTTCTATTGTTGAAACTACTGGGGCAGGAGATGCTTTTAACGGTGCGTTTGCTGCTGCATTGGCTGAAAATAAGTCGCCGCTTGAAGCCGTTCGATATGGCTGTGCTACTGCCGGGATATCGGTAACACGCGCAGGAACTGCGCCGTCCATGCCAACCCGTGATGAAGTCGATTTAGTACTATAAACATTTTGCTGAAAACAATCAGATTCGAGTGAGATGATGCGCTGGTTATTGCAGTATATTCGCCCAAAATTATGAATTAATAGACCATTACAACCCTTTGCATGCATTTGGATCCTTCATATAATAAAGTGCTGACAATGTTTTTTATTGATATGTCTTGCTAATCTATCCTTTCATGAGCTTAACTCGGCCAGATGACTTTTCAGTTTTGATAGGGAGAATGCCGAATGTTAGATACAACGATCAATGATCAGGTTACAGAATTTCTTGATAAATTTGGTGCTGTTTTAACGGATGGTGATATCGAGGCAGCGGTTAATTTGTTCCAAAAAGATTGTTATTGGCGTGATCTAGTAAGTTTTACCTGGAATATCCGAACCATGGAAGGGCATAATCAAATCCGTGAAATGCTGCTGTCACAACTGGAATCTACCAAGCCATCCAACTGGAGAATTGCCGATGGCGAGCTTGTCACAGAAGAGGGCGGTATCACTACAGCCTGGATCAAGTTTGAAACAGATGTGGCACGTGGGTATGGATTAGTGAGACTGAAAAATGGATTAATCTGGACTTTCCTAACCTCGATGACTGAATTAAAAGGTTACGAAGAACCTACGGGCTATGAACGACCGTTAGGTGCTAAACATGGTGCCGGCAAGGGCCGCATGACATGGACTGAAGAACGTGAGAAAGAACAATCCGAGTTAGGGTATGCAACGCAACCTTACACCGTAATAGTCGGCGGTGGGCAGGGTGGCATTGCTCTTGGTGCCCGCCTGCGACAACTTGGTGTACCCACAATCATTGTCGAAAAAAACGATCGCCCTGGCGATAGCTGGCGCAATCGGTATAAATCCCTCTGCCTGCATGACCCAGTCTGGTACGATCACTTACCATATCTGCCGTTTCCGCCAAACTGGCCGGTTTTTGCGCCCAAAGATAAGTTGGGAGACTGGCTTGAAATGTATACAAAGATTATGGAGTTGAATTACTGGACGCGCTCAACTGTCGAGAAGGCCAGCTATGATGAGACAAGCAAGGAATGGATAGTGACGGTAGATCGGGACGGTGAGCCAGTCACGCTGCGTCCTCAGCAACTCATTTTTGCTACGGGTATGTCTGCCAAGCCTAATTTGCCCAATTTTCCTGGGATGGATACTTTTGCTGGTGACCAGCATCATTCCAGTAAACATCCTGGTCCTGATAGCTTCAAAGGTAAGAAAGTTGTCGTGATTGGTTCGAATAATTCAGCCCATGATATTTGTGCAGCTCTTTGGGAAAACGATGTTGACGTGACTATGGTCCAGCGGTCGTCAACTCACATTGTACGATCAGATCCATTGATGGAATATGGGCTGGGCGATCTTTATTCTGAACGGGCAGTTGAAGCTGGAGTGACGACGCAAAAAGCTGATCTTATATTTGCCTCTTTACCTTATAAGATTTTACATGAGTTTCAAATTCCAGTTTATGAAAAGATTAAAGAAGTTGATGCTGAGTTTTATGCAGGTTTAGAAAAGGCAGGCTTTTTGCTAGACTGGGGGGCAGATAACTCTGGTCTGTTTATGAAGTATTTACGTCGAGGATCAGGTTATTACATTGATGTTGGCGCGAGCCAGCTAATAATTGATGGCAAGATTAAACTAAAAAACGGTCAAGTTAGCAAGATTTCTGAAGAGGGTGTTATTTTTGAGGATGGATCTGTGCTTAACAGTGACGTTATTGTTTACGCAACTGGCTATGGATCGATGAATGGCTGGGTTGCTGACCTAATTGATTTAGAAACTGCGGATAAGGTTGGTAAGGTTTGGGGTTTGGGCTCGGACACACCGAAAGACCCTGGCCCATGGGAAGGTGAGCAGCGCAATATGTGGAAGCCGACCCAGCAAGAAGCGCTTTGGTTTCATGGTGGCAATCTGCATCAATCCCGCCACTATTCGCAGTTTTTATCTTTGCAAATAAAGGCTCGAATGGAGGGTATTGATACCCCTGTTTATGGCTTGCAAGAGTCTTATCATACGGGCCGCTAATACCATGTCGCATGGCGGCGTCGCTGCCATGCCTCGCCATATTATTTTAGAGGTCTGTTCTTTTTATCAAAGGTAAATATATTAATGCGCTGGCACTATATCTATAGATCAAGGTGAAGCTAGCATAAATTTTGGTGCGTGCTTGGTATATTTTAGACAGCACATTATGAGACTTTTTATCCTACTTTGGATTTTTAATTAACAGCCGACTGATACTATGTGACATGTAAATATTATATCTCTAGAGGTATAGTGTTTCATGTTGATTGGTGTAATACGACACTCATTTCATTATGGAAAAATTACTCTGGGATATTGGATTCAACTTTCAGGATTTGCTTGCATGTATTAGATAATAGATCAGTTTATAAAAACTGCAGTGGTTATCTTACTGACTATGAAAAGTGGCTCATGTTGAAATTTGATTAAAGAGGCCTTTTGTACAATTAATGAGTAACAAACAGATGCGGATCGTTAGCTATAATGTGCATAAGGCGCGTGGCGTTGATCGGCGTTATATGCCTGAACGTATTCTCCAAGTCATTAATGAATTAGAAGCAGATATCGTTGTTTTGCAGGAGGCGGATAAGCGGCTGGGTCAAAGAGTTCCAGCAATTTTGCCAGATTTAATCAAAAATGAAACAGATTTTCGTCCAGTAGATGTTTCTAAAAACGGCATCAGTCTCGGCTGGCACGGGAATGCAGTTCTAATACGCCCCAATATTGAGGTGGATCAGGTCACTCGCCTTGGACTGCCAGGCCTTGAGCCTCGTGGCGCAGTGCGTGTCGACCTAAAAATAGGTATTGGTTTGAGCATTGTTGCTACTCATCTAGGCCTGCGGAGGCGAGATCGTCAGGCTCAATTGCAGACGTTGTACCAGAAAACTGTAGACAGTCCTAACACAATAATTGCTGGGGACTTTAACGAGTGGTCTCCGCACCATGGTCTAGAACCATTAGAAGGATATTTCAAAACATATGCTCCTGGTTATACTTTCCATGCGCGGCGGCCTATGTTTGCTCTCGATCGTTTTGCCTTAAGCCAGGGAGTTGAAATGCGTGATGCAGGTGTTGAGCAAGGAGCATTGGCTAGACGCGCATCTGATCACTTACCGATTTGGTCAGACATTTCAGTCGACTAACTGGAATAGACATTTTTAAATACGTAAATACCAATCATTAAAAATTACCGATTTCAGCGGGACAATACCGCTGCGGCTATGGCTGCCGCGCGTATTTCCTCGGCAATTTCTTCAGCTTCTTCAGGGTCAAAGTCCATTGGAATTTCAACGCCTTTTGCCTCAATAAAAATACGAACCATGCCTTGGTCAGTTGGGCCAATTTGTAGGTTGGCTTCAATATTGCGTTCGCTGTTGATGCTCATGTTGGCCTCCGACGGATAAGAAGCCGTTGTGCTAGCTGTTACCACTTTGATTGGCAAGCTGTTTGCAGTCGCAAACAAATACTTGTTTATAATGTTGTAGTGCGCTTTAGGTTAGTAATTTCTGATTTCTAAAATTATAAATCTAACCGATTCATAAAATCACTTTATATAGTATAGCAGTGTCTATAAATTTATTTATAATGTGGTAGATGTTTAAAATATAATTTGCATTGAGAATTTAAATCACTCGCTGAAAATATTGTGTATATATTGTTTACATGGACCAAAATTAAAAATGGGTGGAAACTGTTTGTTATTTGGCCGTTTGTCCTTAATCTATATATATGCATAAACACGCATTGGCCTAGGTCTCTTGTCTGATATGTTTTAGTGTAAGTTTTAATTAGGCTAGATTTATTTATTCGTTTTTTGGCCCATATACAGTGCCGTAAATTCAAAGTGATTTTTGCAGTTTTTATAACTCTTGACGGTCTTGCAATTGTTTGCCTTCATGGGTATTTTCTGTTTTGTGCCGCCTTAGCTCAGTAGGTTAGAGCGCTTGATTGTGGATCAAGAGGTCCCTGGTTCGAGACCAGGAGGTGGTACCACTTATTCCTTTAAGAAATCGTACCTTCTGGGTGCAACAATTTTTATGGGGTAAAGTGAAATAGGCCTATGCGGTTTTCATATTATCAATTGGAGTAATTGCATACACCGTGTTTCACTTTTTGGTAGCCGTAGAGTTACGGTTTGGTCCTTTTAATTAATGATTCTATGATCGCTTTGGCACTTTCGCTGGACCAATCAGCATCACCACGAAGTCGAGCAATTTCTTGACCCTCAGGATCTATTATAACTGTGATTGGTAATCCAAACACGCCCATTTCACTCGCTAACTTTTGCTTTAAGTCTTGATGATGGGGCAGGTTAGTGATGTTGGCTCTGCTGAAGAATTTTTTTATTCCTTCGGGTGAATTGCGCCCTGTTGCAATAGTTACAACTTCAAAATCACTGCCACCTAACTCTGACTGTAAGTCGGACAACATAGGCATTTCCTTTCTACATGGAGCACACCAAGTCGCCCAAAAATTTAAGAGGATATATTTCCCTTCATATTTTTCAAGTGTTTCTGTGCCTGCATTATCAGCCAGTTGGTAGGCTGCATTGGCAATGTTTTTGGGTTTGCTGTGGAAAACAAGCTTCTTCATGTCTCCAGTCCGCAACTCTTCTAATGAAGTTGTTTCCGAGTGGCTGGGAATTGCACCCAAGGCAAGGGCAAGGTAGACGGCCATAGTAAATATTTTTTTCATGTCTCTTCCTCAGTGGGGCCATACGATGACCGATAAATTAGCAAATACAATGTGGGGAGGCCGTTTTGCTGCCGGCCCTGACTCCGTTATGGAAGCAATTAATGCTTCAATCGGTTTCGACCAGCGCTTAGCATCCCAAGATATTAAAGGTTCGCGAGCTCATGCGGCAATGTTAGGCGCCACAGGTATAATTTGTAATAAGGATATGGAGATCATCCGTGAAGGTCTTCTCACGATTTTGTCAGAGATTGATTCTGGAACGTTTCCGTTTTCAACGGTGCTTGAAGATATTCATATGAACGTTGAGTCACGCCTGAAGGATTTGATTGGTGAGCCTGCTGGTAGGTTACATACGGGTCGATCCCGAAATGATCAGGTTGCAACTGATTTTAAGCTTTGGGTCCGTTCTCAATTAGATCATGCGGAAGAAGCCCTAATTTCATTGATTGACGCGTTTTTAGATCAGGCCGAAGCTGGTGCGGATTGGGTTATGCCAGGCTTTACGCATTTGCAGACAGCTCAGCCTATCACCTGGGGTCATCATATGATGGCGTATGTAGAGATGTTTGGTAGAGACCTTTCTCGGGTAAGGGATGCGCGCGCACGAATGAATGAAAGTCCCTTGGGTGCAGCGGCGCTTGCTGGAACGTCGTTCCCAATTGATCGTCATATGACTGCAGAGGCTTTAGGCTTTGATCGTCCAGCGGCTAATTCGTTAGATGCTGTAAGCGACAGAGATTTTGCGCTCGATTTTTTAAGCACAGCCAGTATTTGTGCCATGCACTTAAGCCGGTTTGCTGAAGAATTGGTGATTTGGTCATCAGCACAGTTTCGGTTTGTAACGCTGTCAGACCGTTTCTCAACTGGATCTTCAATAATGCCACAAAAGAAAAATCCTGACGCCGCAGAACTTATCAGAGCTAAGGTTGGACGTATTTTTGGTGCTAATGTCAGTCTAATGATTGTAATGAAGGGGCTTCCATTAGCATATTCCAAAGATATGCAGGAAGATAAAGAGCAGGTTTTTGATGCTGCGGACAACTGGATGTTGGCTTTGGCCGCAATGGACGGAATGATACGTGATATGACTGCCAACCGTGACAGTTTATCTGCAGCAGCCGCGTCAGGTTTTAGCACTGCGACAGATCTTGCTGATTGGTTGGTCAGAATTCTCAACTTGCCGTTTCGAGAAGCGCACCACGTCACAGGGTCGCTTGTTGCAATGGCAGAGTCATTCGAATGTGACTTATCTGACCTGACATTGGATCAGATGAAATCAGTGCATGGAGATATTACTAATAAGGTTTTTGAAGTATTGGGTGTAAAAAATTCGGCAGCCTCGCGTACATCATATGGTGGTACAGCACCAAGCCAAGTTCGAGCTCAAGTTGCCCGCTGGAGAAAAGTGCTTTCATGATCAGGGTGGTTGCCTTTTTAGTTTTGATTAGTCTAGCGGGCTGTGGCGTAGACGGAAGGCCTTTGCCGCCATTGTCTAGCTCTAAAATGCCGGACGATCAAAGTGACGTTGACAAAGACGGAACTATTGGTGTTTCTCAAGGTTCAATAAGTGTTGGCATTGGAGTGCTCTGAATAGATGTCAAGGTTGCGCAAACTGTATTTGGCTATAGCTATTTGGGGTGCCGTGCACCCGATGTATTATTTCGTTACGTGGTTCAATGCTAATGGCTTTGATGTTAGGGTCATACTAGATGCATGGCACGTAAACTCTGCGACCAGTGGTCTTGTTTGGGACCTAACTATTGCAGCTATTACTTTGACTATTTGGATCATTTCTGAGGTGCTGGTACGGCGCAATTGGTTGGCTTTAATCGCTGTTCCAGCAACTTTTTGTATCGGTGTTAGCTGCGGTTTGCCTTTATATCTTTTCTATCGGGCGCGCCCAGAAATTTGAATTCAGAGAAGATTATCAATGGTCCTTTCTTAACTAGAATATTTTTGCCAATTGAATTGGCTGCTAGGCACCTGTAAACAAAACTTAATATGGATTATTTTCTTTACCGAAATGGCTCGTTATATGCGGAAGACGTTGCTGTCGCTGATATAGCAGCGGCGGTTGGTACGCCGTTTTACGTGTACTCAACGGCTACTTTATTGCGGCATTTTAAATTGTTTGATGATGCACTCGCCGATATGGATCACCTTATTTGTTATGCAATGAAAGCAGCTAGTAACCAAGCGATCATCAAGACTTTGGCTCAGGCCGGTGCTGGAATGGATGTTGTATCAGGTGGTGAATATGCCCGTGCAAAAGCCGCAGGCGTTTCTACTGATCGCATTGTTTTTTCTGGTGTTGGCAAAACGGTAGATGAAATTACAACAGCACTGAAAGGTGGAATTCGGCAATTTAACGTTGAGTCGGAACCGGAGATGGTAGTCTTAAATCGAGTTGCAGGAGAGATGGGGGTGATCGCGCCAATAACTGTGCGAGTGAATCCGGATGTTGATGCGAAAACTCATGCAAAAATTGCAACGGGAATGTCAGAGAATAAATTTGGTATTCCAATTTCGCGTGCGCGCAAAGTATATGAGACGGCAGGTGCAATGCCGCATCTCGATGTAATTGGTATTGATGTCCATATTGGCTCGCAGCTAACGGATTTAGCTCCGTTTGAGTTGGCATATCAGAAAGTAGCAGAACTGGCTGAGCAATTGCGTTTTGATGGCCACGATATCCGCCGTCTAGATTTGGGTGGCGGTCTAGGCATTCCGTATGTGCAATCAAACGAAGCACCACCTCTGCCTGCAGACTACGGCAAACTTATTGAACGTACTGTTGGCCATTTGGGCTGTGAAATTGAAATTGAACCAGGGCGCCTTATTGCTGGAAACGCAGGGCTTATGGTGAGTGAAATTATCTACGTCAAATCTGGTGAGGATCGTGATTTTATAATTTTAGATGGTGCGATGAACGATCTTATTCGACCGGCTATGTATGAAGCTTACCATGAGATAATCCCAGTTATTGAGCCAGTGGCAGGTGCCGAACAAGCTTTATTCGATGTGGTTGGCCCTGTCTGTGAGACAGGCGATACGTTCGCAAAGGAGCGGATGATGCCACTTGTTAATGCTGGTGACCTCATCGCGTTTAGGTCTGCTGGTGCGTATGGTGCGGTAATGAGTAGTGAATACAATACAAGACCCCTGATTCCTGAGGTTTTAGTCAACGGCGATCAATACGCGGTTATTCGCGCACGCCCAACGTTTGACGAAATGATAAATCGCGATACCATCCCCACATGGCTATAAGCGCGATCTTGCGCTTTGCCACCTCGGAGGAAAGCACTGTTGATGGCCCACTTTTCTTGGCATGATGTTCGTCGTGGTCTTGCTGCAGTGCGTTGGCCCCTGAGACTAACGCGTGCAGGTATGTTCGTAGAAAATTTGTGGCAAGTGACTTGGCCATTAATCACGATCTGCCTTTTGGTATCTGCTGTGTTGATGTTGGGTCTGCAAGACAGTTTGTTGGTTGAATTGGTATGGGCAGCAGCAGTTACTGCGGTTTTAGCAGGTGCCGTCGCGCTTATTTATGCAGTATTGAAATTTCGCTTTCCAACGCACGCAGCAGCTTTAGCGCGATTGGATGCAACTCTCCCTGGAAGGCCTCTCCAAGCTTTAACAGATACACAAGTTATTGGTGACGGCGATGAAGCCTCAACTGCTGTATGGCTAGTGCATCAGTCTCGTATGGCTGATAGTGCAGAGAAAGCTGCAGCAGTACCTGCAAACCTCCGGATCGCATGGCGTGACCCTTATGCAGTACGATATATGGCGCTTTTAATTTTTTTTGTAGCGCTTATTTTTGGTTCAATTTGGCGCTTTGATTCCTTGTCAGGTCTAGCTCCAGAGACTGGTTATGGAAATGGTTCTGGACCTGTGTGGGAAGGTTGGGCGGAAAGTCCGAAATATACTGGACGTCCTACTATTTATCTTAATGACGTCGTTGAAGGTGAACTCAACTTGCCTGTGGGTACTTTGTTGACTTTGCGCCTTTATGGTGACGTGGGAGATTTGACTGTAGCTGAAACGGTCTCGGGTCGCATGGGAGAACTGCCGCCAGCTTCTGCTCTCGAACAAGATTTTATTGTTATGCATTCGGGAACAGTTAGCGTAAGTGGCCTTGGTGGCCGCACATGGGCAGTAAACATCTTGCCAGATGAAGCACCAAGCATTGAGATAATGGATGATCTTGAGGTGGACGCATTAGGTGAAATGAATTTAAATTTTGGTGCCAATGATGACTTTGGTGTTGAAGCTGGCGAAGCTCGCATTGCTCTTGATATCGGTGCCGTTGATCGCCAGCATGGTTTACGAGCTGAACCTGATCCACGGGCGCCAATTACAGTATCATTACCGTTGCCAATTACTGGAGATCGACGGAATTTTGAAGAAAGTTTGGTTGAAAACTTTTCGGAACATCCTTGGGCAAACTTACCTGTAACAATTACTTTAACGGCACTTGATGCGGCAGAGCAGCAGGCGAAGGCTCACATGAGTACTGTAACTCTGCCAGGGCGTCGTTTTTTTGATCCGTTGGCAGCTGCGATAATTGAACAACGTCGAGACTTATTGTGGGCACGCAAAAATACCAAACGAATAAGTCAAATATTGCGTGCCGTATCACACTTACCCGAAAATGTCTTCCGGAGAGAGATTGATCAGCTACGTTTGCGCCGTGTGATTAAACGAATGGAAATACTTTCTAGCTACGGTTTGACTGAAGAGCAACAAGTTGGTTTAGCCAAAAATATGTGGGATTTAGCACTTTCAATTGAAGATGGTGATTTATCAGACGCGCTGGAACGCTTGCGACAGGTCAAGGAGCGTTTGAACCAAGCAATGCGGGATGGGGCGAGTGAATCTGAGATTGAGAAGTTGATGACAGAGCTCCGTCGAGCAACAAAAGACTATATGCAACAACTATCAAGACAAGCTGAATTAGAAGCTGAGAAAAATAAAGGGAACTCCCCAAGTCAAGATCCGAATGCGATGCAGATGAGCCAAGATGACTTGCAACGTATGATGGATCGTATTCAGAGTCTTATGGAGCAGGGGCGCATGGCTGAAGCTGAGCAAGCACTGACGGAATTGCAGGAAATGCTTGAAAATATGCGTGTGACGCAAAACCAGAATGGGCAAGGTGGAAAAAGCTCGGGTGAACAAGCTATAGAAGATTTGGGGGAAACTTTGCGTGACCAGCAAGGACTGAGCGATCAAGTATTTCGCGACTTACAGGAGCAATTTGCTCCTGATGCTCAGGCCGATAGAAAGTCAGGTAATAAAAATGGAACCGGTGATCCGGATCAAGGTGCTGAGAATGGAGATCAACAAAAAGATGATAGGCAAGGAGAAATTAGCGGTGAGGAATCCTTAGCGGATCGTCAACAACAATTAAGGAATGAATTGCGCAGACAAGAGGAAAATATTCCTGATTCTAATAAGCCGGGAGATGATAGTGCTCGTGATGCTCTGGATCGCGCTGGGCGCGCTATGAAAAATGCTGAAGAAGCATTGCGCCAACGTGATTTTGCAGACGCAATCGACAAACAGTCTCAGGCATTGGAAGCTTTACGTGACGGCATGCGCGCTTTGAGTAAAGAATTTGAACAAGAACAGCAAAGTGGCCAGCAGGGTCAAGGTTCATCTGACAATAACCGCCGTGCCGAAGCTCAAGATCCATTGGGTCGTGAACCAGGATTAAATGGGAAGGCAGGAACAGATGACCCCCTATTACAAGGTGAAGACGTCTACCGGAGGGCGCGTGATTTACTTGATGAAATCCGGCGTCGATCTGGTGAAGGTGAACGGCCAAACGTGGAGCTTAATTATCTAAAAAGGTTACTTAAGCGATTTTAATATCGGTTTCTTAACTTAACCTTGTTGCACCGATAATTTATTTACTCGTTCTGTGTTGCTTTCATTGTATCTAACCAGTCCAATAAACCAATGGCTTGTGTATGTATCCATGATCGCATTGAATCCACATGTGTAACAAAATTACTTAGATAAGGATCAGTTTGAGGTACTTGTTGAGCGATTTGAGGCGCAAAGAAATAAATGATGGCTAAAATCAGAGCTAATGAAATCATAAGATTAAAGCCATATGCAAAGCTAGAATTTGCCTTTTGTGTGTTTTTGTTTCCTGAGTTTTGTTCGCCAGTGCTTCTGTTTTTTTGATCACTGTGTGAGTTGACATCTGTCTTTTTTGACGATTTTGGCAACTGCTCTGTGTTTGGCATTATGCCATCATCGATTATGTTTTTTCCTTCTATCTTTTCGCTTTTTGGATCTGGTGCAGATTGATCCTCAGGTATTTTGACACGTGCTTTTTTTTCTAACTCTGCTTCCTCACGTAAGATATTTGATACTGAAGGATGAAGTTCACGGCGTGCAGGCTGTTGCCTCAAAGTAAGTTCTTCATCATCAAATAAAATGCCGTCATTCTGCAAAGAATCAATACGATTGTCATCTGTTGTTGCGTTTTCTGATGAATGATAGGGGTGCTCTTGAAACCAAGTGTGGCCGCAGTTTGAGCACTGTACTTCTCGACCATCGGAAGGGATTGCATTATCTGCAATCTCATATTGTGCATCGCAATTAGGACAAATCAACCGCATGTTGCTCCCCGTCATATTGTCACAATTACCATATGTTGAAGCTTGCCTACAGAAAAGGCATAAGTATAGGAAGAGGTTTGTGGCAGGTAGGTTCAAACTGTTATGATGCTGAGACACAACAGATTTAGCTAGTCTAATTAGGTGGATAAAGAAGTGATCGAGCTGGATGCAGTGGCTTATAGTTATGGTGGTGGGGAAATTTTCTCCGATGTTTCGGTTAATCTTGAACAGGGATCATTTTATTTTTTAACCGGCCCATCGGGTGCTGGAAAGACAACCTTTCTGAAACTTTGTTACGGCGGTTTACTGCCGACTGCGGGTCATGTCCGAGTATTTGGTGCGAAGGTGTGTAGTCTAGAACGCGATCAGGTCGCCATGATGCGACGGAAGATTGGCATTGTGCAGCAGGATGTGCAATTTTTAGACCACTTACCAGTTTCTGATAATATAGTTTTGCCTTTGACTATTTCAGATCGCAATTCTGATTTAGCGGCACCTGACTTGGATGATCTGATGAATTGGGTGGGTCTAACGGATCGGGCAAGGGGTTTACCAGAAGAACTTTCAGGTGGTGAACGTCAAAGAGCTGCTCTGGCACGTGCTGTAATTATGTCGCCAGATATTGTTCTTGCGGATGAGCCGACGGGTAATGTGGATTGGGAAATGTCTAAAAGGCTCTTATATCTGTTGACTGAATTGAATCAGATGGGAAAAACGGTTTTGATTGCAACGCATGACTTGTCTCTGATCCGAGCTGCAAAAGCCCAAGTTCAAGCGAGGGTTCTGCGCATTTCAAAACGAGGTGTACATTTGGCGGGGGCAAATCTGTGACCCCTGTTCTGAGTTTACTGCGAAACTTAATATTTGGTGATATTCGGGCTGATAGCGTTGTGCCACCTTCTGGCTTCACGAACCAATTAACTTTGTTTATTTCCGGAGCGATGGCATTTCTAGCTGTCTTCGGCCTGGCCTTGTCGCTGGCTAGTGGCCGACTTGCGACTAAATGGAACAATGAGTTAGCCCGTACGGCAACGATCCGTATTATTGCTCCACCTGATCAGCTTGCGGGAAAAACTGAGGCTACACTTAAGGTTTTACAGACAACAAGTGGCGTTGCAGAAGCTAGAGCTTTGACTGGTGTTGAGCAACAAGCACTGCTTGCGCCGTGGTTAGGTCATGATTTGCGACTGGATTTGTTGCCTTTGCCTCAGTTGGTAGAGATAATATCCGAAAAAGTTGGTTTTGATGCAACCGGTCTGCGTTTGCGATTATTGGCTGAGGTGCCTGGAGCAATTTTGGATAACCACGATAGGTTGCGCTTGCCGCTGTTGGATGCAGTGTTCCGTATGCAATTGCTTGGATGGGGCGTATTGGTTTTAATCTTTGCTGTGGTTGCTGCGATGGTAACTTTAGGAACCAACGTGTCATTAGCTGCGAATGCACAAGTCGTTAACGTGCTGCGTTTGTTGGGTGCAACAGACAGTTATATAAAACAGGCTTTTGTGCGTCGTTTAACTATTAAGACATTTGTAGGGTCTACCTTGGGAATACTTCTGGGGTTACTCACAATTTGGGCAATGCCCTCAGTGGATAAATCCCATGGATTTCTGAGTGGTATTGAGTTGCAAGGCGAAGGGTGGATCATTTCGTTACTACTTCCATTTGTTTTTGGGGTGGTAGCGTTTGTGGCTACAGTCAATGCCGCTAATCAGGTGTTAAGGAAAATCTCTTAATGCAATATCTGCGCTCCTTATTATTTATAGTGCAAATGTATTTTATGATGTTTGTGATTGGTTTGTTTTATTTACCATATGCAGTCATAAGCCGGAAAGGAGCGCGTTCTTGCTGCAAGGCATATAGCCGCTGGGTATTCTGGACCATGGGGTGGATGGTTGGAATTCGCGCAGAGATTCGAGGTGAGGTGCCAACTGGTGAAGTTTTGGTTGCGGCTAAACACCAGTCTTTTTTAGATATCTTGATGATTTTTGCGGCATTGCCATCGGCGAAGTTTATAATGAAACGTGAAATTCTTTGGATGCCAATAATTGGGTTTTATGCAAAACGCTTGGATTGTGTTGCTGTTGACCGAGGTAAACGAGGTACTGCAATTCGACAGATGGTAGATGATGTTTATGCAGGGCAAACAAACGCTGGGCAATTAATCATATATTCACAAGGAACGCGCGTGAACCCTGGGGAGAAAAAGCCGTATAAGGTGGGTACTGCTGTGCTGTATGAGCAGTTTGGGCAGCCTTGTGTGCCGGTGGCAATTAATGTTGGTGTGCTATGGCCACGTCGGAGTATTCTGCGCAAACCCGGAACTGCTATTGTTGAATTTATGCCAGCCATAATGCCTGGTTTTGAACGTACAATTTTTCTGTCTAAACTTGAAAAAATTGTTGAGGCGCGTTCGAATGCCTTAATGCGGGAGGAGGGGTTTGATCCTGATGAAATTCATTAAAAGTACAGCAGAGCTTGAAGCTCTATATGGAACGCCGCGTGGAGCTGCGATTAGTAAGGTCTCAAATTATCTAACGCCACTTTACGCCAAATGGATAGAAACTTCGCGGTTTTGTGTCCTGTCGACAGTTGGTCCTAATGGAACCGATGGCAGTCCACGGGGTGATGATGGCTCAGTTGTTTTTGCGCTCAACTCAAAGACATTAGCTATGCCTGATTGGCATGGTAATCAAAGGTTAGATTCACTACGAAATATTGTGATGGATGATCGGGTATCTTTGATGTTTATGGTCTCCGGATCAAGTACAATCGTCCGTGTGAATGGAATTGCGGCATTAACTTCTGATGATCAACTGCGTAGAAAGTTTGCTCGCGGAAATAAAAAGCCAAGCACAATTATAGTTATCAATATTACCGAGGTCTATACACAATGCGCCAAGGCTGTAATTCGAGCAGCACTTTGGCAAAGAAATGATACTGAGGGACTACCGTCACCTAGTGAAATAATTGCAGAAGTTTTGCTAAATAGAAAAGAATGTTCCAGTATTGAACAAAAATGGCCGCAATTGAACGATGAATCAATGTGGTGATTTGTGAAAATCGATTTAACTGTAATCGACATTGCGACGGCTGTATATCAAAAAGCTATCTCACTTTGACTACTGCTTGTTCTAGCGCTTAAATGAAAGAACCACCGTTTTTCTCCGTATGGTCTTTGTATTTAACCGTAACTAGACTAGCTATGGATAGGACCCACGCCACAAGCGAGGGCTGCTTCACGAACAGCTTCCGAATAAGTGGGATGTGCGTGGCACGTCAGTGCTAGATCCTCAGCAGAGGCTCCAAATTCCATTGCAACACAGATTTCATGGATTAGGTCTCCCGCTGAAGGACCAATGATATGAGCTCCAAGAATGCGATCTGTTTCTGCATCAGCTAGAATTTTTACAAAACCTTCACCAGAAAAATTAGCTTTGGCCCGTCCGTTGCCCATAAAGTTGAATTTACCCGTTTTATATTTACGGTTCTGTGTTTTTAATGTCGCTTCGGTTTCGCCAACGTTTGCCACTTCAGGATGCGTATAAATTACACCTGGAATTACACTATAATTGACGTGGCCATAATGGCCCGCAATCTGATCAGCGGCAGCCAGGCCTTCATCTTCCGCTTTGTGGGCTAGCATAGGTCCCTCTATAACGTCGCCTATTGCGTAAATGCCGGGAATATTAGTTTGCCATTGTGCGTCGACTTCAATTTGACCGCGCTGAGTCATTTCGATCCCGAGAGCATTGAGGCCAAGGCCTTCCGTGTATGGTTTGCGGCCTGTCGCAACCAGTACTACATCGGCTTCAACGACATGTTCACTATTGTTTTTGCGTAACTTGTAGGTGACTTTTGCTTTTGTTTTAGACGTATCAACCTTTTGGACTGCCGCACCCATTGTAAATTGGATGCCTTGTTTTTTAAGAATTCTCTGAAAGTTACGTTGTACTTCAGGGTCCATGCTAGGCGTAATGGTATCGAGGAATTCGATTACCTGTACATCAGAACCCAAACGCTGGTACACAGACCCTAGCTCCAGTCCAATTACGCCAGCGCCAATTACTATTAATTTTTTTGGTATTTTACCCAATTTGAGTGCTCCTGAAGAGCTGACAGTCACTTTGTCATCAATATCGATATTTGGTAGGCTGGATGGTTCGGATCCTGAAGCAATGACTATTGACTTCGCATTATGGGTTTCGTTTCCCACTTTGACTTTACCAGCAGTTGGTATACTCCCCCATCCCTTAAGCCAGTCGATCTTATTTTTTTTCATTAAAAATTCGACACCCTTGGTATTTTGACTAATGGTATCATTCTTGTAGTGCTGCATTTGGTTCCAATCTACTGTTGGACTTTTTCCCTTTAAGCCCATTGTAGCAAAATTATGTTCAGCCTCATGCAGCATGTGAGATGCGTGAAGGAGAGCTTTGGATGGAATGCAACCTACGTTAAGACATGTGCCTCCGAGTGTTTTGCGCCCCTCGACAATGGCTGTCTTAAGGCCTCGTTGAGCACATCGAATTGCGCAGACATAGCCGCCTGGTCCCGAACCAATTATGATTACATCGTATGACGCCATTAGTATTTCCTTTATCTCTGATGGAGAGCTTAGTTAATCTTTATTGGATTAGTCGTTTCAGCAATATTATTTCAAAGAAAAATTTTCGTAACTAGACTCAGATATTTATAGATCCATAAGTAACCTGCGCGGATCTTCTAGTGCCTCTTTTACTCGAACCAGAAAGGTGACTGCGCCTTTTCCATCTACAATTCGGTGGTCGTAACTTAGGGCAAGATACATCATTGGACGGATAACAACCTGACCGCTTAAAGCCACTGGGCGGTCCTGTATTTTGTGCATACCGAGGATGCCTGACTGTGGAGGATTTAAAATTGGGGAGGACATCAGCGAGCCATATACGCCACCATTAGAAATAGTGAAGGTGCCACCTTGCATTTCGGACATACTAAGTTTTCCATCACGCGCACGCGCGCCTTTCTCTACAATAGCTTTTTCAATTTCAGCAAAACTTAGTGTGCCTACGTCGCGGATTACTGGCACAACCAAGCCCTGAGGTGTGCCTGCGGCAATACCCATGTGGACAAAATTTTTGTAAACTACATCATTGCCATCAATCTCTGCGTTGACCTCCGGTACCTCGTAGAGGGCGTGCACACAGGCTTTTGTGAAAAAAGACATAAACCCTAGTTTGACCCCGTGTTTTTTAAGAAATAGATCTTTGTATTCACTACGCAGTGCCATTACTTCTGTCATGTCTACTTCATTATAAGTGGTAAGTATGGCAGCAGTATTTTGACTGTCTTTAAGCCTTTTGGCGATAGTTTGGCGAAGACGGGTCATCTTTATACGTTCCTCACGACCAACATCTTCTGCTTCAACTGGTGCGCGTGGCATTGTCAATTTTTCGCTTGTTGATGTGTCAGTAGTTGCAGCGATAGCGCGAGCCACATCATCTTTCATGGCTCTTCCATCACGACCGGTACCAGTTATTTGGTTGCGGCTGATACCTGCCTCCAGCATTGCTTTTTTAGCTGCAGGTGCGTCTTCAATATCTTTTTCTTTGTGATTAGAGACGGGTACTGGAGTTGTGGCTAGTGTATCAATTCCACCTGACCTGTTGATAACTGCCAGTTTAGCATTTGCATCTACAGTGGTGCCTTCTGGCTTTAAAATTTCGCTTAGAATGCCGCTTGTAGGTGCCGATACTTCAACACTTACTTTGTCAGTTTCCAGTTCGCACAGCATTTCATCTCGTGCGATAACGTCGCCTATGGATTTGAACCAAGTACTAACTGTTGCTTCAGTTACAGACTCACCCAAAGTTGGTACAGATACGAAAGTTACACCTTCCATATTATTTTTTATACCTACGTCATTAGCTTTAGCAGGTAATTGTTCAGCTTCGGTCGCTTTGGTACTTTTAATCTCTGTTATAGTCGCCAATAAGGCGTCAATACCGACGGAATCTCCTTCAAGAGCAATAATGTCGCTTAGAGTACCCTCAATCGGTGATGGCACCTCGACAGTCACTTTATCAGTTTCTAGTTCACAGAGCATTTCATCGACAGCGACCATTTCGCCAGGTTTTTTGAACCATGTTGCGACAGTGGCTGTAGTGACGCTTTCGCCTAATGTGGGCACACGAACTTCAGTGGTCATTTGCTTATCCTTTGATAGTCAGCGCTTCGTCGACAAGAGCGGTTTGCTGAGCTTTGTGAATACTGGCCAAACCTGTCGCGGGTGAGGCAGAGGTTGCCCGACCTACATAGCGCGGCCGATTATTGTCAGCCTTGACCCGTTCTAGAACCCATTCAATATTAGGTTCTATAAACGTCCAACCACCTTGATTCTTGGGTTCTTCCTGACACCAAATCATTTCTGCACCTTTGAATCTCCCTAACTCTTTCACTGCTGATTGTGCTGGAAAGGGATAAAATTGTTCAAATCGAAGCAAATAAATATCGCGTAGTCCGCGCTTGTCACGCTCTTCGAGAAGGTCATAATAAACCTTGCCTGAACACATAACGACCCTTTTAATATTTTTATCTGCAACCAATTTTGTTTTAGAACTTCCAAGCTGCGCGTCATCCCACAACACGCGATGAAAACTGCTGCCAGTAGTGAATTCCTCAGCCTTGCTAACGGCAAGCTTGTGACGCAATAAAGACTTGGGTGTCATTAGAATAAGTGGCTTACGAAAATCGCGGTGAATTTGGCGTCTTAAAATGTGGAAATAGTTGGCAGGAGTAGTGCAGTTGGCTACAATCCAGTTGTCTTGACCACACATCTGTAAGAAACGCTCAAGACGAGCAGAGGAATGCTCGGGCCCTTGTCCCTCAAAACCATGAGGTAGCAAAACGACTAGGCCAGACATCCTTAACCATTTTGACTCACCAGATGAGATAAATTGATCGAACATTATTTGAGCGCCATTTGCAAAGTCACCGAATTGTGCCTCCCAAAGTGTCAAAGCATTTGGTTCAGCCAGTGAATACCCATATTCAAAGCCCAGTACTGCATATTCAGATAACATAGAATCTATGGATTCATAATTGGCTTGGCCGGCACGAACGTTGTTTAAAGGGTGATAGCGTTCCTCAGTTTCTTGGTTAACTAAGCCAGAATGGCGCTGACTAAATGTACCTCTCGTACTGTCTTGCCCAGATAAGCGGACTGGATATCCTTCTGTTAATAATGATCCAAAGGCGAGGGCTTCACCTGTTGCCCAATCGAAACCCACACCATTGGAAAACATTGTTTTTTTTGTCTCTAGTAAACGGCTTACTGTTTTGTGTAATGGAAACCCGCTCGGTACTGTAGAAAGGGCCTTTCCAATATCAAAAAAAGTCTTGGATGAAATAGCGGTCTTTCCACGTTGATAGTCATTTTTGTTTTTGTCGAGGTGAGACCATTTTCCATCAAGCCAATCGGCCTTGTTCGGCTTGTAAAGTTTGCCTGCCTCAAACTCTTCATTCATGCGCGCCTGAAATGCTGCTTTCATATCCTCAATTTCCCCTTCGGGAATTAAGCCATCTTTGACTAATCTATCCGTATAGAGGGTCAAAGTTGTTTTTTGTTTTTTAATTTTTTTGTACATAATCGGATTGGTGAACATGGGTTCGTCGCCCTCATTGTGTCCAAATCTACGATAACAGATTATGTCAATAACAACGTCCTTGTGAAACATCTGACGGAATTCAGTGGCAACTTTAGCCGCATGCACTACAGCCTCAGGGTCGTCTCCATTGACATGAAATATAGGCGCTTCGACCACCAGCGCGTTATCGGTGGGGTAAGGTGATGAGCGTGAAAAGTGCGGGGCTGTGGTAAATCCTATCTGGTTGTTGACGACGATATGCATGGTTCCACCGGTTTTGTGACCACGGAGCCCAGAAAGAGCAAAACATTCTGCAACAACGCCTTGCCCTGCAAAAGCTGCATCACCGTGAAGTAAAATCGGCATAACTTTAGTACGTTTAGCATCTTGTAACTGATCTTGTTTGGCGCGAACTTTCCCTATGATGACGGGATTTACTGCCTCAAGGTGGCTTGGGTTAGCTGTTAAGCTTAGGTGTACAGAGTTGCCGCCAAATTCGCGATCAGACGATGCGCCAAGATGATATTTAACATCGCCTGAACCGTCTACATCTTCCGGTTTGAAACTGCCGCCTTGGAATTCGTTGAAGATAGCCCTGTATGGTTTTGCCATAACGTTAGCTAAAACGCTTAGCCTTCCCCTGTGAGGCATACCTATAACAATTTCCTCCAAGCCTAAAGCACCACCACGTTTGATGATTTGCTCCATCGCGGGGATTAAACTTTCACCTCCATCAAGGCCAAACCGTTTCGTTCCCATGTATTTTACATGAAGGAATTTTTCGAACCCTTCCGCTTCAACCATTTTGTTTAAGATTGCTTTGCGGCCTTCGCGAGTGAACTGAATTTCCTTGCCCAAACCTTCTATCCGTTCTTTGAGCCAGCCAGCTTCCTCGGGGTTTGAAATATGCATGTATTGCAAGGCGAATGTTCCGCAATAGGTTCGCTTCACAATATCAAGTATTTCTCGCATTGTGGCAACTTCAAGACCAAGAACTTTATCTATAAAAATTGGGCGATCCATGTCTGTTTCGGTGAATCCATAAGATTTTGGATCCAACTCCGGATGCGGTATTGGGTTACGCATGCCGAGTGGGTCAAGGTTGGCTACTAAATGTCCACGAATACGGAATGCACGAATGATCATCAAAGCGCGAATGCTGTCCAATACAGCTCGTTTGATTTGATCAGCACTGACTGTTACCCCGTTGTCTTCAGCTTTTGCTAAAATTTTGTCGTGGGCACCTTTAATTTCACCGTCGTTTGACCATTCTCCAGTTAAAGCCAGTGTCAAATCATCCTCTGGAATTGGGGGCCAATCGGTGCGGGACCAACTTGGACCGGAGGCTTCGTGTTTGACGGAGGCTTCTTCGTCCCCCATAGCTTCAAAAAACCCCTGCCATGCTTCGTCTACAGCCTGGGGATCGTTGGCATATCGAGCGTACATTTGCTCTAAGTATTCTGCATTATGGCATTGCATGAAGCTGGACGCGCGGAATTGATCGTTGGGAGAATTCTTCGTCATTTAGACACCTCTTCCGAAATTAGGTCCATAATTGTAGGGCTTGGCATACTGGCACGCTCTGAGAAGGTCATGTATTTTTTCAAACTAGTTTTAACGGCTGTCTTGAAGTCCATTATGGGTCTCCAGATTAATCGCTATGTTTTAAAATTTGAGATTCTACCCAAATGTATGTGCATTATTTCCCGCTGTTGTATTATTGTCGGTTTGGTCGTGGACATCTTCGTAGCATTAATTCTTGATAGCTTTCATTACGGCTTCGCCTAGTGTTGCAGGGCTGTCAGCCACAGTTATACCCGCAGCTCGCATAGCCTCAATTTTACCCTCTGCACCACCTGTACCACCTGCCACAATAGCGCCTGCGTGACCCATGCGCCGGCCGGGAGGAGCTGTACGGCCTGCTATAAAGCCAGCAGTTGGTTTCCAACGCCCCAGTTTTTTCTCATCAACAAGGAACTGAGTGGCATCTTCTTCAGCTGAACCACCGATTTCACCAATCATAATTATTGATGTTGTTTTGGGATCTGCTAAAAACATTTCAAGAATATCAATGTGTTCAGTTCCTTTGATCGGGTCACCCCCAATGCCTACAGCCGTAGACTGGCCAATTCCAAGATCACTGGTTTGTTTCACTGCTTCGTATGTCAGCGTGCCAGAGCGAGATACAACACCACATGATCCACGCTTATGAATATGACCGGGCATGATGCCAATTTTGCATTTGTCTGGTGTAATCACACCGGGACAGTTTGGGCCTATTAGACGCGATTTTGAGCCCTCAAGTGCCCGGACCACTTTCACCATGTCAAGCACTGGAATGCCTTCAGTAATACATATGATTAGAGGCACCTCAGCGTCTATAGCTTCCATAATCGAGTCTGCTGCAAATGGTGGAGGGACATAGATTACTGACGCATTCGCTTTGGTCATCTTCATTGCTTCATAAACTGAATTGAAAACTGGTAAATTGAGGTGGCTCATACCTCCTTTTCCGGGTGTAACTCCGCCAACCACTTTGGTGCCGTAGGCAATTGCCTGTTCTGTGTGGAATGTCCCTTGAGATCCGGTTAGACCTTGGCAGATCACTCTGGTATTTTCGTCAATTAATACAGCCATTTCCAGCCTCTCCTTGGGTATTACCGATGTTCTGAAAGATTATAGTTAGCAATGGCAGTCACCCTTTGACTGCTTGTACTATTTTTTGCGCTCCGTCTTTGAGATCATCAGCGGCAATCACATCAAGGCCAGAATTATTTATAATATTTTTACCTTGCTGTACGTTAGTGCCTTCCAAGCGAACAACAAGTGGTACTTTTAGACCCATTTCTTTTACGGCGGCTACGACTCCTTCCGCTATCACATCGCAGCGCATGATACCGCCAAAGATATTGACTAAAATACCTTTGACTTGAGGGTCAGACGTAATAATCTTGAATGCTTCTGTCACTTTCTCCGTAGTGGCACCGCCACCGACATCAAGAAAGTTTGCCGGTTCGGCGCCGTAAAGCTTGATAATGTCCATAGTGGCCATGGCGAGCCCGGCACCGTTTACCATGCATCCGATTTCACCATCTAATGCAATGTAGTTTAAATCGTATTTAGAGGCTGCAAGTTCTTTGGGATCTTCTTCAGTTTCATCGCGTAACTCAGTTATTTCGGCATGACGATATAGTGCGTTGCCATCAAATGAAATTTTAGCATCAAGTACTTTTAAATCTCCCTTATCCGTTACGATAAGTGGGTTAATTTCGAGCATTTCCATATCTTTTTCGATGAAGATTTTGTATAGTATAGACATTAAACTAACGCATTGTTTAATTTGTTTTTCTTTTAGTCCCAATGAGAAAGCAATTCGCCGGCCGTGAAATGCTTGATAACCGGCAGCGGTGTCTACTGAAAAGTTAAGAATCTTATTTGGTGTGGATGCTGCAATATCTTCAATGTCCATACCACCCTCTGTAGAGCAGACGAAGCTTACACGGCTTGTTTGACGATCAACCAGCAGAGCAATATACAATTCTTTCTCAATGCCTGAACCGTCCTCTATGTATATGCGATTGACCTGCTTGCCAACAGGCCCGGTCTGATGCGTGACAAGCGTCCGCCCCAACATTCTCTTTGTTTCCTCAGCGGCTTCTTCAACCGAATTTGTTATGCGAACTCCGCCCTTTTTGCCGGCATCGGGTTCTAAAAACTTGCCTTTGCCACGGCCTCCAGCGTGGATCTGTGCTTTTATCACCCACAGGGGGCCATCAAGCTCTCCTGCTGCGGTCTTGGCATCTTCTGCCCGAAGGACTAACCGTCCGTCTGAGACTGGTGCTCCATAACTGCGTAAAAGAGCTTTGGCTTGGTATTCATGAATATTCATGGCCGACCGTCCCGGATAAGTGCATTTGCTGCGAACTGTTTCATATAGGATCAAGGTTCTGGTAAATGATTAAAACACAAATTGATAGAATTTTTAAAAGAATTTATCATTTTGTGATCACAGCTGCAAAACTGTGATCACAAATCCTCTACCTTGGTCATGATTGAAATTTAACAATACTTAAAAATCAAATATTGAAGCTTAATAGTTTGGGAAAAATTAGCTCATTAATTCAGTCAAATAAATAAAAATAATTGTGTATTAAGGCAATTCTTATACCCTGCAGCTGATGTAATCGAAGAAGATTTGGCCTAGTAATTGGTAATCAAGTGGCCGCAGACGTACATGTGGGAACAGTGGTTTATATATCTGATATTCCAACTTTGGATACGATATTTTATGGCGAGCTATAAATCCTCATTTTTAGCCGCCGATTTGATAGTTCGATCGTTGAAAAGACCCATTATTAAAAGAGTTTGTTTGTGGGGATTGACCGGTTCATTTGAGGGTGCCGTCAATGCCTTTGCAGGCTGTGACCAAGCCATTAACCGCTGCCACCGAGTTGTCAAACATTGTTTGTTCCTCTTTAGTCATTTGAATATCAATAATTCTCTCAACGCCTGCAGACCCTATTACTGTGGGTACGCCCACGTACATGCCTTTTAATCCTAATGCACCGTCCACGTAAGCTGCACAGGGTAAAACTCGCTTTTGATCTTTGATGTATGCTTCGGCCATTTCAATTGCTGATGTAGCTGGTGCATAAAAAGCAGATCCAGTTTTAAGAAGGCTAACGATTTCAGCGCCACCGTCACGCGTACGTTGGACAATTGCATCCAATCGCTCTTGGCTAGTCCAACCCATCTTTACTAAGTCAGGTAATGGGATACCTGCGACTGTTGAGTAACGTGCCAAAGGCACCATGGTATCTCCATGACCACCGAGCACAAAGGCTGTAACGTCTCTCATCGAAACGTTGAATTCTTCCGCTAGAAAATGACGAAAGCGAGCGCTGTCCAAAACACCAGCCATACCGCAGACTTTTTTCTGGGGGAGGCCTGAGAACTCACGTAGGGCCCAAACCATTGCGTCTAGAGGGTTAGTAATGCAAATTACAAAAGCATTTGGAGCATGAGCAGCGATACCTTCACCGACGGATTTCATAACCTTAAGATTGATACCTAAGAGATCATCACGGCTCATGCCGGGCTTGCGGGGGATACCAGCAGTCACGATGCACACGTCCGCTCCCGCGATGTCAGCGTAAGACTGGGTTCCTTGCAAATGTACATCAAAGCCTTCTGATGGACCAGACTCGGCGATATCAAGCGCTTTTCCTTCTGGTGTTCCTTCGGCGATGTCAAAAAGCACTACATCACCCAATTCTTTTAAGGCTATTAGGTGTGCAAGTGTGCCGCCAATTTGACCGGCACCGATAAGGGCAATCTTAGGTCTGGCCATAGAATTCATTCTCCACTCATTGCGTTTTGGTTGGCGCGGTGCCTAGCCCGAGTTGGGCTGTGACGCAAGAGCGCTGCGCTGCGGCACATTTTTATATGATTACTGGTCTGGCTGCTATTTAAGGGTTAAGGGATTAAAGACGTGGGCTATTTCGGAAAATTACAGTGCTTGAGCTTACATTGAGTTTTTTTGTGGTGGCCGCCCCCGCAGTAGTTTTTGCGGGTGTATCCAAGGGTGGATTCGGTTCCGGAGCCGCATTTGTTTCCGCATCGATTCTGGCATTAGTTGTTGATCCCGGGATTGCTTTGGCAGTTATGCTTCCAATTCTGATGCTTATGGATGTTGCCGCATTATGGTCTTATTGGGGTAAGTGGAATTTGCGCGCTTCAATAATATTAATCTTAGGTGCTTTACCCGGTATTATAATTGGAGCCGCTCTGTATGCCCGAACTGACGCAGATGTATTCCGAGTAATAATTGGTATCATCTCAGTAGCATTTGTAATGTGGCAAGTCTCCGTGGAACGCGGTTGGGTGCGTGTAGCAGCGCAAAGTTTGCCCAAATGGGCTGGTGCTTTAGCAGGGTTAGTGGCTGGATTTACCAGTTTTGTTAGTCATGCAGGTGGTCCTCCCGCAGCCCTCTACCTGCTGTCGCTTAAACCTAACAAAACTGAATACCAAGCTAGCACAGTTTTAGTCTTTTGGATTATTAATGTTGCAAAATTTCTGCCTTATGCTTTTCTAGGTTTGTTCACTGTAGAAACAGGTATGGCTAACCTTGTGCTGGCACCATTTGCCTTGTTAGGGGTATGGCTTGGGGTGAAAGCACATCACTTAATGCCAGAACGTGCTTTTTTCTTATTAACTTATGTACTTTTGCTAGGAACAGGTGCCAAACTTATTTGGGATGGTTTAACCTAATAAATTATTACGCATATTAACTTGAATATTTCGATCTATAGCACGGGAGTGAACTTCCTCGTCATGTATTTAAAATTTCGATTTAGTTCAACATTGTTTAGACAGAGGTGTTGCGCCCCGTTATGTGTTTTTTCTGCAATGCGGCAATCAAGTCTTGAACTTTTGCCAATTAAATGTCCCTTATCGCACCAAATAATAAAATAAGAGTTAGTCTCCATGTCCTTTATCCGCCCGTTACGTTCTGTGTTGTACATTCCATGTTCGAATGCTCGTGCGGTTGATAAAGCTCGTGGTCTGCCTGCTGATGCATTAATTTTCGATTTAGAGGATGCTGTTTCCATCGAAGAAAAAGAGACTGCTCGGGAAATATTATCTGAGGCTCTAACCGTTGGAGGCTATGGTTCTCGTTTTCTTATCGTTCGCATTAACGCAATAGATACAGAGTGGGGTATCGATGATGCAAAAGCTGCTCGAAGAATGGGTGCAGGAGCGATTTTGCTTCCAAAGGTTTCATCTTATGATGACCTGAGTGAATTGAGCGAATTGACAATTGACACTCCGATTTGGGCAATGATGGAAACTCCATTAGGCATGCTGAACGCTGGGCAAATTGCAACCCATCCACTTCTACAAGCAATGGTAATGGGCACGAACGATTTAAACAAAGAATTACAAGGCCGTTCTAGAGTAGACCGTTTGCCAATGGTGACTGGGTTGGGATTGTGTTTGCTTGCGGCTAAAGCACATAAAATAGCTATTGTTGATGGTGTGTATAACGCCTTCAAAGATGAAGACGGACTATCATTGGAGTGTGAACAGGGCAGAGATATGGGCTTTGATGGCAAGACCGTAATACATCCAGCACAGCTAGCCATTGCAAATGCGGTCTTTTCTCCATCAGATGAGGATTTAGAACTGGCTCATCGCCAGATTAGAGCTTTTGAAGAAGTTGAGGCGAATGGTAAAAGCATTGCGGTCGTGGATGGACGAATAGTTGAAAGTTTACACATTGAGACTGCGCGCGACACTCTAGAAAAGGCTAAAGCTATAACTGCTCTAGCAGAGGAAATGATTTAATGCTCCTTTTGATCCTTGGTCTTGTTTTGTGGATAATGGCACACTTCTTCAAAAGACTGGCAAATGAACAGCGTGCTAGTTTGGGAAAAGGTGGTAAAGTTGTTATCGCTTTTATTATACTAATCGGACTGTTTGCGATGATTTTTGGTTATCGTTGGGCAGAATTAATCCCAGTTTGGTCACCCCCAAGTTTCATGGTACACATTAACAACATTTTAATGCTGTTAGCATTTTTTGTATATGGAATGTCCGCTACATCTGGTCGTCTTCGAGGTAAACTGCGCCATCCACAGCTTACGGCGGTAAAAATTTGGGCCATTGCACATCTTTTGGTAAATGGTGACCTTGCTTCTATCATTCTATTTGGGGGTTTATTGGGTTGGGCTGTTGGATCAGTTGTCCTGATTAATCGGTCTGAGCCAAACTGGAAACGTCCGGAGCCAGGTGAAGCAAAGAAAGACATTATTTTGCTCATTATCACACTAATCATGTTCAGTGTTGTTGCAGCTGTCCACTATTGGGCTGGGGTTTCGCCATTTCAGGTTATAATATGAAACTTTATCGGTTTTTATCTGAAGAGGACACTGCGGTTTTTTGTCATAAAGTGACAGACTCCCTTAACAAGGGTTGGGTGCTTTACGGTAATCCTACCCAAACATGGGATCACGTGGCCCAGGTGATGCGCTGTGGGCAGGCCGTAACAAAAGAAGTTTCAGGTGATTACACCGTGAGTGTAAAATTGGGAGCGCAATAATGACCAAGACCAATGCGGGTCGTTTTTTCGAGGACTACTGCGTTGGGGAAGTCATTAATCATGCAGTACCAAGGACTGTTTCTGGCGGTGAAAGAGCAATTTATCATATGCTTTATCCAGCCCGACACGCTCTTTATTCGTCAGACCTGTTCGCTCAACGTTGTGGGCTGCCAATGTCACCACTAGACGATATGGTTGCTTTTCACATTATTTTTGGCAAAACCGTGCCTGATATTTCACTCAATGCGCTTGCCAACCTTGGGTATGCAGAGGGTAGATGGCTCGCGCCAGTCTGGCCTGGTGATACTTTACGCTCAAGGTCGGAAGTGATCGGAATTAAAGAAAATTCGAACGGGAAATCTGGCGTGATTTGGGTCCGAACAACAGGACTAAATCAAAACGAGCAGGCTGTAATAGAATACGTTCGGTGGGTAATGGTTCGCAAGAGTGATCTCAATGCACGATCTCCTGAAGCAGTAATTCCGACGCTGTCTGGGTCCCTATCGGTTGATCAGTTAGTTGTGCCAGAGGGACTTGATTTTTCTAAATATGACTTTGACTTAGCCGGTGAACCGCATCGCTGTTCCGACTATGAAATTGGCGAAAAAATAAACCATGTTGATGGTGTGACTATCGAAGAAGCGGAACACATGTTAGCAACACGTCTTTGGCAAAATACAGCCAAGGTACACTTTGATGTGTCGGCTAGGCCAGAAGGTAGTCGTCTAATTTATGGTGGGCACGTAATCTCTATGGCTCGAACGCTGTCTTTTAATGGTTTGGCTAATGCGCAAATGATTGTGGGGTTGAATGGGGGATCACACGCGAATCCTTGCATTTATGGTGATACTATTAGGTCTTGGTCAGAGGTCTTAGAAAAAGCCCCAACCAAAGCCCCGGGCGTTTATGCAATACGATTGAGATTGGTTGCCACTAAGGGTGGTGCACCATTTGAATTGCGCAGTGCAGATGGAAAATATCTACCTGACGTTTTGCTAGACCTAGATTATTGGGCTTTGATGCCTGCGTAAGATATTTCATGCGGAAATATGCAAATATTGGTTGGTCACTCAGTTTATCTTATCCAGACCAAAGAAACTGACTGGTAAGGCAGTATCAGAAGTGTAATGATTTACATCGGTTTAATTTGGTTTCAAAAATTTACTATTGCGCCAAAACACCGCGTTAAATTTGTTACTCTGGGCGTGACTCTTGCTTGAAAACCATTATGAATGGCGCAATCATTTAGGGGATGCAGAATGACTGACGTCAACCGAGGTAAACGCCCACTATCGCCGCATTTGGCTATATATCGTCCACAACTGACATCCGTGACGTCAATATTGACGCGGATTACAGGCAATGCTCTTTTAGTGTCTTCATTGCTCGTGGTTGGGTGGTTTTTGGCTGCAGCGACGTCGCCTGAGTATTTTGCATTAGCAGATTGGTTGCTGACGAGTAATCTGGGTTCTGCTGTTATGGTTCTATCGCTTTGGGGCCTTTGGTATCACACGCTCGCTGGCCTACGTCATTTAATTTGGGACAGTGGCTTAGGATTAGAAATTGAGACAGCTGAAAAAATGGGGTGGGCGGTAGTTATTGGATCGTTGGCTTTGAGCCTAATCACAATAATTATCGTTTAAAGGGGTTTCTCATGAGATATCTTACTGACCGTAAACGTGCTATTGGTGCGGGTTCTGCTAAAACTGGTACAGCGCATTTTTGGGCTATGAAGGTAAGCAGTGTGGGCTTATTGATTTTAATTCCTCTTTTCTTATTTACCTTCGGTCCAAGGTTAGGCGAACCCCATGATGTTGTATTAGCTTATTTTGAACGTCCGTTCCCCGCTATTGTAGCAGCACTTACTATAACAGTTAGTTTTTTACATTTCAAAGATGGTGTCCAAGTTCTGATAGAAGACTATGTACATGGTAGGGTGCAAAAATTACTTATAGTTGGGATGATTTGTGTAAGCTATGGAGCAATTGCCACGGGTTTGTTCGCGATAGCGCGGCTCGCACTGTAAAAAATGGCTATGAACTCTGCTGTAATGGATTTCAAAGCGTGGATTACGCTTTAACCGATAGGAGGCTGTAATATGGCTGCTTATGATTATGAACGACATGAATATGACGTAGTTGTGGTCGGCGCTGGTGGCGCTGGCTTGCGTGCGACGCTTGGAATGGCGGAACAAGGATTACGTACTGCATGTATCACTAAAGTGTTTCCGACCCGTTCGCATACCGTTGCTGCGCAGGGTGGTATCGCGGCTAGCCTTGCTAACATGGGACCCGATAATTGGCAGTGGCACATGTATGATACCGTAAAAGGATCAGATTGGCTGGGTGACACAGATGCTATGGAGTATCTAGCCCGCGAAGCGCCTAAGGCGGTCTACGAATTAGAACACTATGGGGTTCCTTTCTCAAGGACAGAAGACGGCAAGATTTACCAACGTCCATTTGGTGGTCATACAACACAATTTGGAGAAGGGCCTCCTGTTCAAAGAACCTGCGCCGCTGCTGACCGGACCGGGCATGCCATCTTGCATACACTTTATGGTCAGTCACTCAAAAATAATGCTGAGTTCTATATTGAATATTTTGCGATTGATTTGATCATGTCAGAAGATGGCGTTTGTCAGGGAGTGTTATGTTGGAAACTAGATGACGGCACGATGCATCTTTTTAGCGCTAAAATGGTTGTATTAGCTACTGGTGGGTATGGACGGGCATATTTCTCAGCTACCTCCGCACACACCTGTACTGGTGACGGTGGTGGAATGACAGCAAGAGCTGGTCTGCCGTTGCAGGATATGGAATTTGTTCAATTTCATCCAACAGGCATCTATGGGGCTGGTTGTTTAATTACTGAAGGGGCACGGGGAGAAGGTGGATATCTGACTAATTCTGAAGGTGAACGGTTCATGGAACGCTACGCTCCAACCTATAAAGATTTGGCAAGTCGTGATGTTGTCAGTCGATGTATGACGATGGAGATCCGTGAAGGGCGAGGTGTGGGCGAGCAAAACGATCATATTCATCTACATCTCAATCATTTGCCAAAGGAAACTTTGGATTTGCGGCTGCCAGGTATCAGCGAGTCTGCAAGAGTTTTTGCTGGTGTTGATTTGACGAAGGAGCCGATCCCGGTCTTACCTACTGTTCATTATAACATGGGTGGCATTCCAACAAACTACTGGGGTGAAGTTCTGGCTCCAACAAAGGATAAATCAGATAATGTATCTCCAGGCCTTATGGCGGTGGGTGAGGCAGGTTGTGCCTCAGTGCATGGTGCTAATCGCCTTGGTTCTAATTCACTTATTGATCTTGTCGTTTTTGGTAGGGCGGCGGCAATTCGTGCTGGTAAGATCGTAGATCCGAATGCTCCTGTTCCGGTACCAAATCAACGTTCTGTTGATTCAGCATTTAGTCGATTTGATGGTTTAAGATATGCCTCGGGACACGTGCCAACGGCTGAATTGCGCCTCGAAATGCAAAAGACAATGCAGGCTGATGCAGCCGTCTTCCGCACTGATAAGACGCTCGCGGATGGGCAGGCAAAGATGGAAGATGTCTCCGCCAAGCAAAGTGATTTGAAGGTTACTGATACCTCACTGGTTTGGAACTCCGATCTCATGGAAACGTTAGAGCTGACTAATCTTATGCCGAACGCTGTAGCCACGATAACTGCAGCGGCGGCGCGGAAGGAGAGTAGGGGCGCACACGCGCAAGAAGATTATCCGGATCGTGATGATCAAAATTGGCGCAAACACAGCCTTATTTGGTTCAAAGAAAATCAAGCTTCGTTAGGTTTCAGAGGTGTTCATTTAAATCCACTGACTAGCCATAACGAAGGTGGTATCGACCTCAAAAAAATTGCACCAAAAGAGCGCGTTTACTGATTTGTAATGGATCATGCTTTATACATTAAGGTTGTTGCTGTTGTATCTGATAAAGGTCCCTCAGGTTGTGGGATTTTAGGGTCGTTAGCTAGAGTATATTTTATCGGCGTTATTAATGATATTTTTGGGCTGATTGAGTTTCTAGGTTGCGTCTTTTCTGAAGCAGCAGATCGTGCTTTTCCGCCAGTTTCTATGTTATATTCGCAGGTTGGTCTGACATGATACGAGGCAGTTTGTTTGTAGTAACTTTTTTTGTTTGTGCCTGCGAAGATACAACAACGGTAGCGAATAGTTTAGCAAATCGTAGTGCTACGGCTGCTGTGTCTGAAGTTCTTGTGCTCTATGTGCCCGAAGTTTCGAAGCCTGCTGTTACAAATACTGCAGACTGTATAGTTAAAAACTCTGATTTGTGGGAGCTGCGTCGTTTTGCGGGAGATGCTGTTACTGGCATTGATCAAGCTACGGTTGCTTTGACAACTACAGTGATGGAGCGCACTGAAACACAAACATGCATTAATACAACGGCCGAAAGTATTTCGGCTGGGTAATAGGAGAATTAAAATGGTTCAGTTGACGCTTCCCAAAAATTCCCGTGTCCAAACTGGGATCACTTGGCCCAAACCGGCAGGTGCTAATAACCTGCGTAAATTTAGTATTTATCGCTGGAATCCGGATGATGGGAAAAACCCCCAAGTTGATAATTATTGGGTAGATATTGATACCTGCGGTCCAATGATCCTTGATGCGTTAATTAAAATTAAAAATGAGATAGATCCGACGCTGACATTCCGTCGATCTTGTCGTGAGGGTATTTGCGGTTCGTGTGCAATGAACATCGACGGGATTAATACATTAGCTTGTATCTATGGAATAGATGATGTGAAGGGTGACGTGAAAATCTATCCTCTGCCGCACATGTCTGTAATTAAAGATCTCATTCCAGACCTAACACATTTTTATGCGCAACACGCTTCAATTATGCCGTGGTTGGAAACAAGGACAAACCGTCCCGCAAAAGAATGGCGACAGTCCGTAGATGATCGTTCTAAGCTCGACGGTCTTTACGAATGCGTGATGTGTGCTTGCTGCTCAACATCCTGCCCCAGTTATTGGTGGAATGGCGATCGTTACCTTGGTCCAGCTGCGTTATTACACGCATATCGTTGGATTATTGACAGTCGGGACGAAGCTACTGGCGAACGTTTGGATGATCTCGAAGATCCTTTTAAATTGTACCGCTGTCATACTATCATGAATTGCGCCAAAACCTGCCCCAAAGGTCTGAATCCAGCCAAAGCGATCGCGAATATAAAGAAAATGATGTTAGAGAGAACAATTTGATTGAATTTACTTTGCGCTACGTGGGTTAGTTTTATGTCGACGAGTCTCATTAATTAAAGTTACTAATAACTTAGCGCCTCTATGCTCTGGAAACGGCAACAGCATCAGTTAATACCTACCGTAAATTTAAAAATTGGTTTTCCGCCGTTTGTATTGGTCAAATATGTGTTCTGAGCAGGATAGTTCCCCAAAAGAACCAGTCACTAATTGCTATGCATGAATTGTTGGCTCTTCAGACTATTACGGTCACTCCCGACCGTTCTTTATCCGACGTCTTTGAGTGGGTCCAAAGTTTTAGAAATGCCAAAATAAAGTTTTTATACTATACTAAGTTGAGGTGGAATTTATATGGTGATTGCAAATTATGCCTAATATTTGAGGGTACACATGAAAGTTCCTGTTGACGCTGATGTAAGACGAGCAATTAAACCAGTTATTTGCTATCCAAATGAAACGCTACCAAAACCTAATATGGAGATTTATAGGCGTTTAAGTGAGCGGTTGACCAAGACTGATGAAACGATAATTCCTCCTCGTGAAGCTAGGTGCTTTACCGTTTCAGCTGGGTCAGTGTTTCGGATTACATCTATAGATGGTCCGCAGGTGGGGGACCTAAACCTTTGGAATTCCAAGAATTTGAGTGAATGTTTTTACTCTGGAAAAACTCGCGCACTTCACGGCACGCATCTTTCCTTAGGTGAGCGGATGTGGAGTAATTTTCCAACGCTCCGTCCAATGGCGACGATTATTGAAGATACACTAAGTTGGTACGGTATTGATGAATTTGGAGGTGCCGTACACGATGTAATCGGAACAAGATGTGACCCATACACTGGTAACCTGCTTAAAGGCGGTCACTATCATCATTGTTGCCACTCAAACTTGACACGTGCATTAGCGGATCACACTGGGTATTCGTTGCATGACGCTGAGGATTACGTGCACGATGTACTTAATGTATTTATGTGTACTGGATTTACGCGAGATACGGGTCAATATTTCATGAAAGCATCTCCTGTGCGACCTGGTGATTTCATCGAATTTTTTGCAGAAATTGATTTATTAGGCGCCCTTAGCGCTTGCCCTGGTGGTAATTGTGCTTCTGAGCATTCATCTGATGCAACACATTGTTATCCACTCTTGATTGAAGTTTTTGCGCCAGATCCAAAAGTGTTGGAAGATTGGATATTTCCGTCAGTTAATGGGTATGACCGGACACATGGAAATTTGTAGAGTAATGCCAGTATTAGTATTTTTCGATACATCTTGCAGGTTTTCAAAATTATAAAGGCCTAACTCTTTTTGCAAAAATATTCATTCTTTTTCAAAGGCGGCCTCTAGCGCTATTTCCACCATTTCTGCAAAGGTTTTCTCTCGATCGTTGGGTGGCAATGCTGCACCCGTTTGTAGGTGGTCACTAACTGTGAGAACTGCTAGCGCGCGACGACCATAACGGGCGGCAAGCGTATAAAGTTCTGCGGCTTCCATTTCTACACCCAAGATACCATGGCGCACCATTTGATCGTCCAAGTCAGATCGCTCTGAATAAAAAATATCTGATGAGTAAATACCGCCAACGTGTATTTTTGCTCTTTTCGCCCGTGCAGCAAGAACTGCTGCAGTCAATAGTCCATAATCTGCACAGGGCGCAAAATTTATTTCATTAAAAATGGAAGAAGATGGAGAGTTTATCGTAGTTGCAGTCATTGCTAATATGATATCACGAATGCCTACATACGGTTGCATTCCGCCACAGGACCCTATGCGGATCAAAGTTTTCACACCATAATCTTTAATCAATTCATTAGCATAGATCGACAGAGATGGCATACCCATACCGGATCCTTGGATAGTCACGGAGTTTCCGTTCCAAATTCCAGTAAAGCCAAGCATGCCTCTGACTTCATTTACTAATTTCACGTTTGTAAGAAATGTTTCTGCTGCCCACTTCGCACGGTAAGGGTCACCAGGCATAAGCACGGTGTCTGCAATATCTTCCTGTTTAGCGCTGATATGGATGGTCATAGCTATCTCCATTACGAAGTAAGTCATTAAATTTGTAATAAAAGATTCAGATTTTTCGAGATGAAAATCCGACTTGATAAATTGATTACTAATTGAAGGATGATTATAAGTTGCGCGAGGTCAATAAAAAAGCGTAAAAATTTGCTTAGGTTTCGTGGGTAACTAAGGTTATCCGGACATTGGTATTATTATTTCCTATGCTTTTTTCGTAAATTAGTAACATGTGTTTGGCGTATATAGCTATTTATTTAATTTTTAATTTAAAAACAAATTACTGTAGCGCTAAAGATTTTGGCTCTGCTAATATTACAATGTCTGTCATGATTGTGTTTAATTCAAAGTCTTTAGGGGTATAAACGCGAGCAACACCCATATCTCTTAGGCGATTTGCATCATCATTCGGGATAATACCACCTACTATTACCGGAATATGGCTTAATCCCGTTGTATGCATGCGTTCCATGAGCTCCTTAACTAATGCAATATGACTACCACTTAAGATTGATAGACCAACCACATGGGCTGCGCATTCGTGTGCTGCAGTTACAATTTCCTCAGGCGTTAGGCGGATGCCTTCATAGGTAATATCCATGCCACAATCTCGTGCGCGAACTGCAATTTGCTCAGCACCATTCGAATGTCCATCAAGACCAGGCTTTCCAACAAGGAATTTTAGTCGGCGGCCAAGCTTATCACTTACTGCATCAACAGCAGAGCGTAGGTCATCCAACTTTTCTGTCATATTGGACTGTCCTAACCCAATACCAGTTGGTCCACGGTATCCTCCGTAAACATCTCTCATCTGTGCAGCCCATTCACCAGTTGTTACCCCTACACGGGCGGCTACTATAGATGTTGGCATAATATTTTCTCCAGTCGCAGCGGCCTCTTTTAATTTCATCAATGCCGATTGCACGGCACTATTGTTACGTGAGGATCGCCATGCCTCTAGACGTTTTATCTGCTCTTGTTCAACTTTGGGATCAACAATCATGATGCCTCCGTCTCCGGTCATTAGTGGAGAAAGTTCACCGGCTTGATATTTGTTAACGCCGACTATGACGGTCTCACCTGTCTCTATTCGAGCCAAACGGTCTGAGTTAGAGCTGACCAATTGAGTTTTCATGTAGTCGATTGCCGCAATTGCCCCCCCCATCTTGTCAAGACTACTTAATTCGGAGCGAGCACCATCTTTTAATGCTTCGACTTTCATGTCGATAGTTGGATTGCCGTCAAAAAGGTCGTCAAATTCTAACAGATCTGTTTCATGAGCCATAATTTGTTGCATACGCATTGACCATTGTTGGTCCCATGGTCTCGGTAAACCTAAAGCTTCATTCCAAGCTGGTAGTTGAATCGCTCTTGCCCGGGCTTTTTTTGAAAGTGTTACTGCTAACATTTCTATCAAGATACGGTAAACGTTGTTTTCAGGTTGCTGTTCTGTCAGTCCAAGAGAGTTTACTTGTACGCCATATCGGAAGCGGCGCAATTTTGGATCGCTGACACCATATCGGTGCTCGCATATTTCGTCCCACAAATCGACAAAGGCGCGCATCTTACACATTTCGGTAACAAACCGAATGCCTGCATTAACGAAAAACGAAATCCGACTCACTACTGCTGGAAAATCTGCTTTATCAATCCGAGGTTTGAGCTCATCTAGAACCGCTGTAGCGGTGGCAATTGCAAAAGAGAGTTCTTGCTCTGGGGTCGCACCCGCTTCCTGCAGGTGGTATGAGCAAACGTTCATGGGGTTCCATTTTGGAACATGATAATAACAGTACTCAGCTACATCTGCGATCATTTTTAAAGATGGTTTTGGTGGACATATATAGGTTCCGCGGCTGAGATACTCTTTGATCAGGTCATTTTGAACTGTACCCTTAAGCGCAGATAGATCCGCTCCCTGCTCTTCAGCTACGGCGATGTACAACGATAATAACCAAGGCGCTGTAGCATTGATTGTCATCGATGTATTCATTTGTTCCAGCGGGATTTCTTTAAATAGTTCGCGCATATCTCCCAAGTGAGCAATCGGAACGCCAACTTTACCAACTTCGCCATGAGCTAACTCATGATCGCTGTCATAACCGGTCTGAGTTGGTAAGTCGAAGGCAACGCTAAGCCCTGTCTGACCTTTGGCTAAGTTAGATCGATACAGAGCATTTGATGCTGTAGCGGTCGAGTGTCCTGCGTAGGTGCGAATTAGCCAAGGTTGGTCTTTCTGGGTCATGACGATCTGCCGAATCTATTGAGTAATAATATTACTTTTTTAACCAGATATAAGTAATTATATATTGTTGTCAAATGTGCGCAACGTGGCAATTGCCGCAGTGCAGCTATCTTTCTTTGGTTGTAGAAAAACATAACGCCTTAAGTTTTTCATTAGCCGCAAAGATAATGCGCTTTTCTGGGTAATACTCGTGTTACCACCAAATTTAAATTTTTACAGGAAAGCTACGAATTACCTCGCAAATTTTGGTCAGAAAATTCCTTCTGGAATAGTGTTGACTAAACATCAGCGTTCTTATCAGACAATTATAATTTGCAATTTATTATTGAAGGTTTGGTCAAGCTTTATTGTTTAACATACATGCAAACTGTCTGTTTTTTTTCAAAGGTTTGATTTATGAGTTTAGGTGATGATGCAAACAATAGAACTTCCCATTTGGTTATTTGCGCTGATATTGCTATTTGCAACGTTCACTGCGTTGACTCACTTGCTTTTGCCATCTGTCAGGTGGTTTTTTCGTCGTCGTTTGGAAAAAGCTGTTGCTCGTATTAACAGGCGATTAACGCGCCCTATCAACCCATTTAAGTTAGTAAAACGTTACGACATGATCCAGAGATTAATTTATGACCCACAGGTAGCTCAGGCAATTTCAGATCATGCTAATATTAATGAGATACCTGAAAACGTGGCTTTTGAGCAGGCCCGTAGTTATGCTCGCGAGATAGTACCTGGCTTTTCAGCATTTGCTTATTTTGGGATTGGTATACGTGCTGCACGATGGTTGGCTACAGCTTTATACAATGTCCATACTGGTCTCCAAAATGATGAATATATACGAAGGATACCTTCTGACGCCACCGTCGTATTTGTTATGAATCACCGTAGCAACATGGATTATGTTTTAGTGACTTATCTTGCGGCGCAAGCGTCTGCACTCAGCTATGCCGTTGGAGAATGGGCCCGAGTCTGGCCACTTAGCCGTTTGATAAAATCCATGGGAGCTTATTTTGTAAGCCATAAATCTGAAGGTACACTCTATCGCAAAGTACTCGCGCGATATGTGCAGATGGCAACGCACGCAGGTGTGACACAGGCTGTTTTTCCGGAAGGTGGCCTGACAGTTGATGGTAAACTAAAGCCTCTTAAAATGGGATTTTTATCATATATATTAGGTAACTATGACCCAAATGAGCGTGATATTTTTTTTGTACCAGTTGCGATAAATTATGATTGGGTTCTTGAAGATCGAGTGTTGATAGCGGCAAGCCAGCGTGGAGATCGACGGTTTAAAGCTAAAATTTCTGTTATCATGACTTTCACGCTTACCAAATTATGGGAAAAGCTAAGTGGGAGATTTACAAAGTTTGGGAGTGCTGCAGTCGTATTTGGTGAACCAATGTCGCTTCGTGCTTTTGAACCCCAACTCCAGATCGAGCCATTAGCTATAGAACTAGAGGCTCGTATTAAAGATGTAATGCCACTTTTGCCAGTACCCTTGCTAGCAAAAGTTATCCTATCGGTTGAAGGTCCAATATTACAGGAGAGGCTTGTCAAGGCTTCAAGGGAAATGCTGCCGCGTGATCACAGTTTATTATTCAAAGAAAATGAAGAGCTTTTTTATAGTCAGATGACTGAAGCGTTAAGCCAAATGCTATCGCGAGGAATGATCAGTGATAACAATGATGGTGTGATAGTTGTTGATGAGAACCGCGACCTTCTACAATTTTACGCTAATTCGCTTGATAGCTCGGATAGGGCTAAAGTCATCAAAGTTTAATTTTTATATCAATTTAGTTATAAAATTACGCAAGAGAAGCTTTTATTGTTGCTTTATTACGTAACTCGTCATATCCACTACTTATGATAGTGGCTCTGCACTGCAGCAAATTTATTTTTTAGGAGGCTGATATGGCACTCGATATAAGCATTTCATCCTACAGTGCGCCTGAAAAAGACCTTTACGAGATTGGAGAACTGCCTCCCTTGGGTTATGTACCCAATAGCATGTATGCTTGGGTAATCCGCAAGGAGCGACATGGCGAACCTGATACGGCTATGCTTGAGGAAATTGTAGATGTCCCAACATTAGGTAGTCATGAAGTGCTCGTTCTGGTGATGGCTGCGGGAATTAATTACAATGGCGTCTGGGCTGCTTTGGGTACACCAATCAGCCCTTTTGATGGTCATCAGCAACCCTATCATATCGCAGGATCTGATGCTTCGGGTATAGTTTGGGCTTTGGGTGATAAGGTCAAACGATGGAAAGTTGGAGACGAAGTGGTTGTCCACTGTAACCAGGACGACGGTGATGATGAGCACTGTAATGGTGGTGATCCAATGTATTCTCCATCACAACGCATTTGGGGTTATGAAACACCTGATGGATCTTTCGGTCAATTCACACGCGTACAGAGCCAGCAACTCATGCCTCGTCCAAAGCATCTCACATGGGAAGAAAGTGCATGCTATACCCTTACACTAGCTACAGCCTATCGCATGCTTTTTGGGCACGAACCTCACGATTTGAAGCCTGGGCAAAATGTTTTAGTATGGGGTGCCTCAGGGGGATTGGGCTCTTATGCTATACAGTTAATCAATACTGCTGGCGCAAATGCGATTGGGGTTATCAGTGATGAGGCTAAACGCAATTTCGTGATGGACCTTGGAGCCAAAGGTGTTTTGAACCGAAATGATTTTAACTGTTGGGGTCAATTACCGACGGTTAACACCAATGAATATAAAGACTGGTTCAACGAAACAAGGAAATTTGGAAAAGCTATTTGGGATATCACTGGCAAGGGTGTAAACGTAGATATAGTTTTCGAACACCCTGGTGAGAATACTTTCCCAGTATCAACTTTTGTTTGCAAAAAGGGTGGTATGGTAGTGATTTGCGCTGGCACTAGCGGCTTTAATTGTACTTTTGACGTCCGATATATGTGGATGCACCAGAAGCGTTTGCAAGGAAGTCATTTTGCTCACCTGCAGCAGGCATCAGCAGCTAATAATCTCATGGTCGAACGTCGGATTGACCCATGCATGTCTGAGGTTTTTGGTTGGAACGACTTGCGGGAAGCTCATATGAAGATGCTTCGTAATGAGCATAAGCCTGGAAATATGTCAGTATTGGTACAAGCGCCGCAAACGGGTCTGCGGACATTGGAAGATGCATTGGAAGCAAAACTGTAAGCTTGATTTTAATTCGTTTATAGTTTTTACCTGTGTTTCGTATTTACTGACCTTAACTGCAACCGCATTGAAATATTTTGGCCTCTGCAGTCATGATGTTTGCTAGACGTAATACAGCTTTTGGTCTCTGTATTTACGAAATGCTTTATTGCGTCTTTGAGGTTGTACAATTGGGCAAACTATTGGCCAGTGCTTGATCCTACTGGCCTACTGGAGCCAGTCCATTATAGGTTTATGCTATGACAATGGAGCTTTCGTTTTCTGATGATCAAGCAGGCGCTTATGATCGTGTAACAGAGATGTTGCGCAGTACGGGCATTGATCTTGATAATACAAATCTGAACCTGAGTAGTCGTTCTGATCCCGCTATAATGGCGGTTATTGGTAAGGCGGGATCCGGAAAGACTTTATTATTGGCGTCATTATATAGAGCTCTCCAAGACGCTGGAATCGAAATTGTTTCTGGAGATTATGAAAGCCGAAAACGCGGTGATAAACGCACCCTAGCCATTCTTGCCCCTACAAATAAAGCCGCTTCAGTACTACGCATTCATGGTGTCCCGGCTACTACTATTCATCGAATCTTATATACCCCAGTATATGATCCGGAATATGAGCGAATAGCAGAATGGTTGGCCGGTAGTCGAGAAAGGCCGCTGGTGGATGGGGTGCCGGATATGGCGCTTGACCGTGCCTTTGCATTCTACCAATCAAATAAGTCGATTCCTGGTGCTCTAGCTGCGGCAGGCTTGCGTGGTTCAGACTTTATAACTGGTTGGAAGCGTCGCGAAGACCCACTAGACATTGGTTTTGTTGACGAAGCATCAATGCTGGATGACAAACAGTTCGAAGATCTTAAAGCAATCTTTCCCACTTTATTGTTATTTGGAGATCCAGCACAACTGGCTCCAGTCAACCAATCGGGCACGATGGTATTCGATAAACTACCCACCACTTGCTTGATGGAACTCAACCGGGTCCACAGACAAAAAGCGGATAACCCTATTCTAGATTTAGCCCATGCGCTGGCCGATCCAGACGTTGACTTCCAACAATTTGAACGAATTGTTGAGGAGGCTTCTCTTCAAGATGAACGCGTAGTGTGGAGTGAACGTGTAGAAGCTGACTTAATGACACGCAGCCCAGTTCTGGTCTGGCGGAACTCTACCCGTATTAGGCTTATTAATGCTTTTAGGAACGTCTACGATGCGCCCAGCGATGCATTGCTTGAAGGTGAACCGCTGATCTGCGATGGACTAGAATTACCAATGAAGCATCGTAATAAGCGCCTTGACCTAGAAGCACGTGGGTTAATTAAAGGGGCTCAAGTGATCTATCTAGGTGAGGGGCGTAAACCTGGCTTTTCTCGCTTACACGTGATGGGTGCCGAAGACCCACAAGTATCTGCTGCATCTATTGTAAAAATTGAAAAGTTGGGTGAGGAAGAACCTTTTATACCGTTTGCCGCGCGTATGGGAGCAACTTTTTTACATGGCGCTGCAGTTACAATCCACAAAGCACAGGGCTCGCAGTGGGATACTGTGCAAGTCTTTGCTCCAGACCTCTATACTGCTGCGCGTATGGGCCGAGTGGAGGCGGGGACCCCATTGTGGAAACGTCTTGCATATGTTGCCATTACGCGTGCTCAGAATCGTCTTATTTGGGTGGTTCGAAACAGACTATCGAAACCCAGCAAAAAATTATCGGTCAACGATCTGCGTACTATGCCACCTGCATCTTTGACACTTGCAATCGAACCTAATCTTTAATTACTGAACTCGTTTATGTTGAGATTGTACGAGACTGAGGCAGCCAATTTCTTATGCAAATCATGTAGTGTATTATGTTCGTATAAAGGAAAATGCTGCTGAGGCTAACCATCCTGCCGCAATTGCAATTGCCAATGACATAATGCCGTAATAGACGGGCTCCTCGCGACTTAGGCTGAACAACCAACGTTCTAATCCAACTTTACGGACATCAATAGAGGTTGTATATTCTGAAACCACTTTGCCATCTCGAGTTAGGAAAATTCGAGTTTCATAGTCTCCCTCTGTCAGGGCAGCGGGTAATTCAATCCGGCCTCTAAATAAAGTCTGATCGTCCACAGCTACGTGGCCTTCCATAAGTTGGTACAGGTTATTTGCTGTTCGAATACGAATTAACGCTTCTGTAAAGCTTGGAGCGTCGGTAATACCCATAGGTGCACCTACGGAGCGAATGGCCTGAGGTACAGATACCTTGTGGCGTAAATCCTCAACATCAGATAAAACTTCATGGAGTGGTCCACTTGTCGCAACTGCATAAAAGCTTGGTGCGTGATCGACTTCCACAGCGTCTGTATTTACCCAAATACCAAAGCGCTTTTCTTTGCGGCGAACATTTACAGGCTCAGAAGGTCCGGAAACTGTTACAATCACCTCAAGAGGAGAACCCTCGGGGATGGGTTTTTCTCTTTTAACAGCGCCAAAGACGAGAATCTCGGAGCCATCAAAGTTAGTTGTAATAGAAACCTTATTTTGGCTTAGGCCCAGAACTACAGTCTCTGCAGCAGCAGAGTTACAAAAAAAGAAAAGAACAATTAGCCAGCGCATTAATGCCCCTCAACTGCACCAACAGAAAAGATTTCTGAGGGCATTATCAAAAGATCAAAGGCCAGTTTGCCACAAACCAAAAGTACAATGAGAGCAAGAAGAATACGCAGCTGTTCTGCTTTCATTTTGATACCAATACGAGTGCCAATCTGCGCCCCAATAACACCACCGACCAACAGCAGAACGGCAAGTACAATATCAACAGTATAGTTTGTTGTCGCGTGTAGCATCGTGGTGAATGCAGTAACGAAAATGATTTGAAAAAGTGATGTTCCTATAACAACCTTGGTGGGCATTCCCAGCAAATAGATCATTGCGGGCACCATGATAAACCCACCACCAACCCCCATTATAGCTGCCAATACACCAACTAAAAGGCCAACTATTAATGGTGGAATGACTGATATATATAGCCCAGAAACTCGAAACCGCGTTTTGAATGGTAACTTGTGGATTATACCATGCTTGCGCCGAGTTGAAATGACGCCACCTCTAGCAGTCTTGCGCATGGCATTAATGCTCTCAATGAACATTAATCCACCGATGATACCCAAAAAAACCACATAGCAGAGCTTGACCAACAGGTCGACCTGACCCATTGATTTTAAATAATTAAATAGCATTATGCCTAGTGCTGCACCGATTAACCCACCGATTAAAAGAACAAACCCCATTTTGAGATCTACGGTTTTTCGCCTGAAGTGGGCGAGAGCACCGGAAAAAGAAGAGGCTACAATCTGATTTGCTTCGGTTGCTACAGCCACAGCGGGTGGTATGCCTATAAAAAATAAAAGTGGGGTCATCAGAAATCCACCACCTACGCCAAACATTCCCGAGAGTATGCCGACCATTCCACCTAACCCCAAAAGGAGGAATGCATTGACTGAAACTTCAGCGATAGGAAGATAAACCTGCATATTTCCTTTTGACTGTAGCTGATCGTTAAATCAAGATGTCATGCCGCTATGCAGCAAACTGGGCTGATGGGTTTTGAAATCTGGTACTAGCTGTGATGGCTAGAAAGCTGCAGTGGCGTTTCATGTTTTTAGGTTTGATCCATCATTTATGGTCCAATGCTGCAATCTATCGTAAGCTTACTCCTTATGTCTGAATTAAATTTAAGCTCACTACGATGACCCGAGGGGTCAGCGCTCTTTAACATATGGTTGACCACCAGCTCTCGGAGGGATTGCCTTGCCAACAAAGCCGGCAAGAATTACAACTGTCAGGATGTACGGTAAAGCATCCAGTAATTGAACTTGAACTTTAAAACCAAACGCACTTTCTATGATGTCGGGTCGAAGTGCTATAGCTTGTAAGTATCCGAACAGTAATGTGGCCCAAAGTGCGTGCCACGGGCGCCATTTAGCAAATATCAGTGCAGCCAGCGCAATAAATCCACGTCCAGCGGTCATGTCTTTAACGAAACCTGCTTGAAGTCCAGTTGCGAGATAAGCGCCAGCTATTCCGCATAAAATTCCGCATATAGCTACTGCGGCAAAGCGTAAACCAATGACAGAAACTCCTGCTGTGTCGACTGCTGCAGGATTTTCGCCGACTGCACGCAACCGCAGGCCAAAACGTGTCCGAAACAGAATATACCAAGTGCCTGGAACACAAAATAATGCTAAATACACTAGAATTGAATGGCCAGAAATCAATTCTGCGTAGATACGGCCCAAATAGGGTATACCGCCAAGTATTTTGGTAAAAGGCAACGTAATTTCTTCAAACCGAGCGCCCGTTAATAGTGATGGCGTCCGGCCACCTTGTTGAAACCAGCTCTGAGCGATTAATACTGTAAGACCTGCGGCTAAGAAATTGATTGCAACACCTGAGATCAGTTGGTTCCCTCGAAAAGTTATAGATGCTAATCCGTGTAATGTGGAAAGCAATAAAGATGCTCCAATTCCTGCGAGCAATCCCACCCAAACAGAACCAGACATTGAGGCAAAAGCAGCCGAGAAAAATGCCGCGGCCAGCATTTTCCCTTCAAGACCTATGTCAAAAATACCGGCTCTTTCTGAAAAAAGGCCTGCTAGACAGGCCAATAATAGTGGCGTTGCCAGCCTGATTGTCGTGTCGAGAACGGATAGGTCAAATAGTGAAAAAAAGCTCATTATTTCAGTCCACTGGTTTGGTAATTTTAGCGCTGCGGGATCGTTGAATAGCTAAAAAAATATGTTCCAGTGGCATACGGACCATGTTATCCAGTGCTCCTGTGAACAGAATGACTAGGGCTTGAATAACGACTATGAGTTCACGTGGAATCTTTGTCCACAGAGCTAGCTCTGCGCCACCTTGGTAAAGAAACCCAAATAATATGGCAGCAAGAAAGATTCCAAACGGGTGACTGCGGCCCATTAAAGCTACGGCAATGCCTATAAACCCTGCACCCTCGACAGCATTTAAAACCAATCGTTCCGCTTCACCCATAACGTTGTTGATCGCCATCATGCCAGCAAGGCCACCTGATATGAGCATGGCAATCATGGTTATCCGCAAAGATCCAATACCAGCATAGCGCGCAGCACGTCCGGATTTACCATAAGATCTGATTTCAAGTCCCAGAGCCGTGCGCCAGATTAACAACCAAACCAATATGCATGCTATGACTGCAATGATCAAAGAGACGTTTGCTGGAGCGGCTTTGGAAAAATTAATCCCAAATGGAGCTAAGAGATCGTGTAATGATGGCAAATGAACCGTCTCGGAAAATCGTTCTGTGGCCGGGTCCATTGATCCTTTTGGACGCAGAACATTGACTAGTATGTAGTTCAGTAACGCGGCCGCTATAAAGTTAAACATAATTGTAGTGATCACGATATGGCTGCCGCGCTTTGCTTGCAGATAGGCTGGAATTGTAGCCCAAGCCGCACCAAAAAGCGCAGCACCTACAGCTGCGGCAAAAAGTGCTAATGTCCAATGTGGCCACGGTACGAGGAGACAGACTAGCGCTACACCAAGTCCGCCCAACATCGCTTGGCCCTCACCACCTATGTTAAACAAGCCTGCGTGAAATGCGACTGCAACTGCTAATCCGGTAAACATAAAATTGGTGGCGTAATAAAGTGTATATCCCCAGCCGTAGGTAGAACCCAAAGAACCAGAAACCATAAGCTTGACAGCTGCTATTGGATCTTCGCCAATTGCTAGGATGACAATAACAGACAGGATTGCTGCCAAAGCTAATGAAATAAATGGAATAAGTACAACTTCAGCCCATTTCGGCATTACGTCCATTGGCATTTTCCGATCTTTGATGTTGTGTCAGTCGCACTATCACACTCAGAAGATCTGCGGTTCTGTATTAAAAGACTTGGATAAGGATATTTTTTGTTTATGAAGTACATTAAGTCTGTATCCCCGCCATTAAAAGCCCAAGTTCTCTCTCGTTTGTTTCTATGGGTCGCCGTTCACCCATGATTTTGCCATCAAACATCACAGCGATGCGATCTGCTAGAGATAAGATTTCTTCTAGTTCGACAGAAACAAGCAAGATTGCTTTACCTTGATCCCTAAGCGCAACCACTTGTTGGTGGATAAACTCTATCGCTCCAATATCTACACCTCGGGTCGGTTGGCCAATTAATAACAAGGCAGGGTTTTGCTCTATTTCTCGGGCAAGTACAATTTTTTGTTGGTTTCCTCCAGAAAAGTTTTTTGCTGCAAGGTACGGATGCGGCGGACGAATATCGAACCGGTGCATTTTTGCCTGTGTAGCTTTTTTGATAGCTGTATTATTTATCAAAAAGCCTGATTTATAGACTGGATCGCGATGATAGCCAAAAGCTGTATTTTCCCACGCGGTGAAGTCCATAATCAAACCTTCACGCTGACGATCTTCAGGTACATGAGCAATACCTTGTTTTCGTCGTGAGCGCCCATCTGCGTATTTACCGGTCAGATTGATTGGCTTGCCATTGAGTGTAATGGTCCCAGAAGCGTCTGCATAACCGCCAAGTACTTCAAGTAGTTCGGACTGACCATTGCCTGCGACACCAGCAATACCCAGAATTTCGCCAGCACGAACCGTTAGATCTATGCCGCGTAGTCTTTCGACACCTTGATCGTCTATCACTCTGAGGTTTTGAACATCCAAAACAACGTTGCCTGGCGTCGCAGGCATCTTATCAACGCGGAGTAAGACTTTGCGTCCGACCATCAATTCGGCCAGTTCCTGAGGAGATGTTTCATCTGTGTTAACAGTTGCTGCTATCTCTCCTCGCCGCATTACTGAAATTGTGTCGGTTATTTCCATAACCTCACGCAGTTTGTGTGTTATCAGAATAATTGTTTTACCTTCTTTGCGTAGCAGACTGAGAATGCGAAAAAGTTGATCGGCTTCAGCAGGTGTTAGTACCCCGGTAGGTTCATCCAAAATGAGAATATTAGCCTGTCGATATAGTGCTTTTAGGATTTCTACTCGCTGCTGCATGCCGACCCCAATTTCATCAATCACTGCGTCAGGATCAACGTTAAGGCCATATTCTTTTTCCAACTTGAGCAACGTAGTCCGGGCTTTGTCCAATGAAGGACCAAGCAGACTACCGTTTTCAGCACCAAGAATAATATTTTCTAAAACAGTGAAGTTCTCAACAAGCTTAAAGTGTTGGAATACCATGCCAATTCCGGCATTAATTGCTGCTTGGCTGTCAGGAATTTCGGTTTTTTGACCACTAAAAAATATTTCCCCTGCGTCAGCTTTGTAGAAACCATAAAGAATAGACATAAGCGTGGATTTACCAGCACCATTTTCACCAATAATACCATGGATTGTTCCGGGCATTACACGAATTGATATATCTTTATTGGCTTGCACGGGGCCAAAGGCTTTGGAAATGCCCTTGAGTTCTATTGCGGGGGCGGTCATGTGCATTTTCCGAGATAAAATAGGATTTAATTTAGTAATATGGGCCGCTACACTTTATCCGTACGGCCCATAGATAATATTCCTATATGTTTAAAAGTCGAGCGCAGGACAGTTGTCATCATCCATGTAATTATGCACAGCAAGTTTGCCACCGGCAATCTTGTCGGATGCATCGTCCACTGCATCACGCATGGAGGCGCTAATTAAATCAGCATTATGTTCGTCTAGAGAATAACCGACGCCACCATTTGCCAAACCCATAACCATGAACCCGGTCTCCATATCTGTCCCATCGCTGAAAGCTGAGAAGACAGCATTATCCACGCGCTTCATCATAGAGGTCAGTACTTTACCTGAATGCATATAGTTTTGGTTACTATCAACGCCGATTGACAATATGCCTTCATCAGCGGCGGTTTGTAGTACCCCTACGCCTGTGCCGCCTGCCGCTGCATATACTACATCCGCTCCTTGGGATATCTGTGCTTTGGTCAATTCTGAACCTTTAACAGGATCATTCCAAGCAGCAGGTGTTGTTCCGGTCATGTTTGCAACAATTTTAGCATCTGGATTTACTGATTTAACGCCCTGCGCATATCCGCACGCAAATTTGCGGATCAATGGGATATCCATTCCTCCAATGAAGCCAACAGTGCCAGACTTTGATGCTTTTGCTGCTAGCATTCCTACAAGGTAGGATCCTTCGTGCTCGTTGAATACAACCGAGCGGACGTTTGGTGCATCAACGACCATGTCTATGATAGTGAATTTTGTATCAGGATAGTCAGCAGCGACTTGTCCTAAAGCATCAGCAAATGCGAATCCTGCCATTACAATAGGGTTAGCTCCAGATTCAGCAAAACGGCGAAGCGCTTGCTCACGTTGTGCTTCTGATTGTAGTTCTATTTCGAGAAATTTACCTCCAGTTTCTTTAGCCCAACGTTCAGCACCATTAAACGCTGCTTCATTGAACGATTTGTCAAATTTGCCGCCAAGGTCAAAGATCAATGCAGGCTCAGCTAAAGCCGCACCGGCAGCAATCGCTATCGCAGCAGTGGCGCTAAAAAGTTTTTGCGTGAAGTTCATGTCTTAGTTACTCCCAGTTTTTGATTGGGCCACAGTACAACTGTTGCAAGGGCCCACGATCATGTTAATCATACCAGATTAGGCCGCACGGGTGTGGCGGGGTCAACCGCTTTTAACCATTAATTATGCATATTTCAGGAGAAGAGGGTACAAAAAGGAAACTGAAAGGTGAAAAAATTTAATTTATTGTTCAAAGTGCTCTATTGGGCCCTTTGAATGTGAGTGAAGGGAAGTCGCGCGCGCATCAATTTTGCGTGGATAAATCCTTTTTCGATGGCATAGTAGTTTTTGCGTAGACTGATAGTTAAAAACCCAAATTTCTCATATAGTTTGCAGGCTGAAGCGTTGTTCGTAGCCACTTCCAAGAAGGCCGTGTTTGCTGTTTCTGCTGCTTGAGCCATCCAGTTTTGCATAAGACTATTTCCAAAGCCTCGGTTTTGCTGGCTCGGATGAACGGCGATTGTCAGGAGTTCTGCTTCATTTGCTATGCTACGCCAGATGGCAAAGCCATGTTCTTCAGTGGTAAGGTAGGTATAGGGGTTATCCTGCATTTTACGAAATTCTGCTGTGCTCCAACTGCGACCTTTTGGAAACGCTGCTGCATGAATATTTGCCAGTTTTTCCGGTTTCATGGCAACAGTTTTGGTGCTGTATCTTTTGCTGGAGCAGCGTCGGGTGTTTTTATGTAGTATGGTGCTGGTGGAGTTGTCGGTGCAGGCCAAAGAGTTTTCGCGTGTTTTGCTATTGCTAGTGCGAGATCCGCAGGATTTGGATCTGAGGCTGGCCTACTGACCTCGGCCATTGGCATGATGACAGGACCCCTCTTGTCTAATACGTATGTAGTGTCCCGTGTAGCGGGAATGGCAACTGTTGTCCCGTTTCTGGCAAGGGTCTCCCGTACGATAAATCCGTTCACACCATACGCAGGAATGCTCAAACCTAAGGCAAGCCCGCGCGCTGCAGAAATGCCAATGCGAATGCCAGTAAAATTTCCTGGGCCAACACCAACGGCCAAGGCTGACAAATCCTGCCAATTGGCGCTTTCAGTTGCCAATGTCTCAATCAGTAGACCCATAAGACGTTCAGCCTGTCCCCGCACCATGTTTTCGTTGACTTTATGCAAAACAGTGTCGCCATGGATGAGAGCTACGGCGCAGTATGCTCCAGAGGTATCAAAAGCTAGTATTAAAGGGGCAGTCATTTTGGTGAGCCTAAGGCGTATAATTTAGTCAACCAAATCCTGTTGATAACCTCATTTGGAAATATAAAATATTGAATTTTTTCCATTTTAGAGCTGCTCATCTTACAACTATTTTTAGGATCTACTGTGTCAGAACTTATACTACATCTGAATAGATGTATGGGGCCAACCCAATATTTGGTCAGCACCCATTCATAAATGTCTGAAACAGTTAATTCTCGAGAAATGGTATGGTACATGCCCATTCAAAGTTTTTTGGCGGCCCATTAAACGGCAACAGGTCTTACCTCGGTTACCTCTGGTATATAGTGGCGCAATAAGTTTTCAATTCCCATTTTTAATGTGAGTGTCGATGATGGACACCCGGCGCAAGCACCCTGCATGTGCAAATAGACGACACCGCGATCAAAGCCATGAAATGTTATATCACCACCGTCTTGCGCCACCGCTGGCCTGACGCGACTGTCAAGAAGCTCTTTGATTTGACCAACTATTACACCGTCTTCTCCAGTATGTTCGGCGTGCCCAGATGCAGGTGCATGACCATCGTCCATTACGGGTTCACCGGACTGAAAATGTTCCATGATCGCACCAAGTAAAGCTGGTTTGATATGGTCCCAATCAACGCTGTCTGATTTGGTTACCGTAACAAAGTCATTGCCAAAAAATACACCAGTAACATTTTCAACGGTAAAAATACGCATGGCAAGTGGGGATTTTGAAGCTGCATCGGCAGTTGCAAAGTCTGCCGTCCCCATCTCTAAGACTGTTTGGCCAGGTAAGAATTTGAGTGTTGCGGGGTTTGGGGTAGACTCGGTTTGAATAAACATAGGGCACCTCCAGAATGCTATTATAGGATATGCTGATGCACGGTCACCGAGTCAAGGTTTGGAATCGTTCTAAGTGCGAATGCGCCAATTTAAGGGTTCAACGGCTTGGATATGTAGTTCAGAGTTTGCCACCCGTAGAAGATTAGGTAATTGCTTCAAGCTTTTCTTTGCTTAAATCGCCTGGAACAACTGTTATTGGAATTGGTAAGCTGCCGGAGTTACGGGTCAGTTGTGTCACTAATGGACCAGGCCCTTTTGTATCGGTACCGGCACCAAGTACTAAAACACCTATCTCAGGGTCTTCGCGGACTTGGGATATAATTTCATCAACAGGCTGGCCTTCCCGTATCATGAGATTGGGTTCTACACCTTGCTTATCCCGCATCCACTTTGCGAAGACTTCAAAATGCCCGTGAATTCGCTCTCGGGCTTCCTCTCGCATCACATTTCCAACGCCAATCCAGTGATTAAATTCGTCAGGTGGAATAACTGCTAAGACAGTAACTCCACCACCTGTATGGGCCGCTCGCATTGCGGCAAAGCGCATAGCATTTAAGCACTCGTGGCTATCATCAAGCACTACCAAAAATTTGCGCATGGATCCTCCAATATCGCTTGTACAATGGCTCAACCTTACTTTACGTGCAAGCAGCATGGTTAGACGAGAACCTCAAAGGCGGAAAGATGTTAACTATCTTAAATTTTATCTAAGGCTGTCAAAACTTTTCCAAAGGAGTTTAACCTAATAACTGCATGGACATTTTTTGAATTTCTAATTTATTCTATTTAATATTCCATGATAATTTTTTTATCGCTGAATCTGCAAATAGAATATCACTCTTTTCCTTTCTGGATCATTTTCAGCCTGTAGTAAAATTTACAAAATGGATAAATGAATATTTTTGGGGGAAGCAAAATTTTGTAAAAATTATATAGATTTTTCAATGTTGTATGAATGCGTTAAAGATGATTTATTTTAAATGATTTAGAGTCTATTTGTTGAATATTTTTGATAATCTATGCGAAGGTTTCTGTTTTTGCCCAATCCCAATACATCTCCCGTACTCTGCGCGTAACAGGCCCAATTGGAAAACTTTTACTTTCAAAACCTGTAACGGGTGTTATTTTCGTCATGTTACCGGATAAAAATACTTCATCGGCATTTGCAAAATCGTCAAACGTTAGAATAGTTTCTTGTACATCCATGCCATCAATACGCATGTTGTCGATATGCCGCGCACGAGTAATTCCTGATAGAAAAGTTCCGTTTGGGATGGGCGTGTACACCGAACCATCCTTGACCATGAAAATATTTGCTGTCGCACTCTCTGCAACATTACCCATGGCGTCTGCCACTAGAGCATTACCATAACCATTGCGTCTCACTTCCGCCAGCATGCGGGCGTTATTAGGATAAAGGCACCCAGCCTTTGCGTTCACAACGTTATCTTCAAGCACGGGTCTGCGAAAGCTTGTACGGCCAAGTGTTGTCGAGACATCTTGGTCAATCATCGGGACGGCCTCAAGACAAATTGCAAAACCAGTTGAATTTTTCTTTGGCACAATTCCGGATACATCACCGTCTATCGCCCAATACATCGGTCTAATATAAACTGCATCAGTAGGGTCATAGGCTCGCAAGCCTTCGTGAATTATTGATAGTATTTCATCGGAACCCTTAATGGGCGTAATCATCAATGCTTCTGCGGATTTATTTATTCGAGCACAATGTTTGTCCAAATCCGGAATACAACCATCAAAAAAACGTGCACCATCGAAGACTGTAGTACCAACCCAACTCCCTTGATCGGCTGCTCGCATTATAGCCAAGTCTTCATCGTACCACGATCCTTGAAAAAAAGTACGAATTTTTGTGCCTATGCTCATATGACGCCCTTTCTATAAATTGTATTATGCCATTGGACAGAAGCTGGTTATTTAGCTCTTTTTTCATTTCAGATCCTGCTAAATTGATATGCTCCTTCAGGTAAATCAAGTGCAGCTGCCAAATCGCGTACTTGCTCTGGTGAAAGAGTGATTTTCATTATTGTATCCGTGCGAGTATCAAATTGTTCTACCGTTAAACATTCAGCAAAGCTGTTAATTGTTACGTCTTCTTGGAGAGGAGCTGGACCATCGTCGATCAGGGTTACAACTGTGGCGTCAAATTCGTGTTCAATAGTAAACATTTTTTTAGGATAAGGGATCTGAGACCGTTTGCCTAGTGGATCATGGGTATGTGATGTAGTCTTAAGCTGGTTACCCTGCGTAATGTTTCATATCCGAACGGGTGTATTTTGGAGATAAAGATATATGCGTTTTATTGGAGCATTAGTTTTTATGACTGTAGTAGTGTCATGCGCGCCTGCGGTTGTTTCTTATGATAATTCAACGTTTCCAAGCCAAAGAACGAATTCTCCTGACGAATTGATTACATCTGCTCAGTCTGCGCGAGCTTTTGTACAAGTTACTCGGCGAATAGAGCCTGTGGCAGAGCGTGAGTGCCGAGTTCTTACCCAAGGTGTCAATTGTGATTTCCGTATTATTGTTGATGATCGTAAACAGCAACCGGCGAATGCATATCAAACTTTGGATAATACTGGTCGTCCTATAATTGCCTTTACTGTGGCACTGATCGACGATGCACGAAATGCGGATGAACTAGCTTTTGTGATGAGCCACGAAGCCGCGCACCATATTGCAGGGCATATCGCGCGCCAACGTCAAAATGCGGAGGCGGGTGCGGTAATATTTGGTAGTATTGCGGCACTAACAGGCGGTGACGATATAACGGTCGAATCTGCTATGAGGATTGGTAAGCAAGTGGGTGCGCGCAGTTATTCAAAAGAGTTTGAATTAGAAGCCGATGCGCTTGGTACAATCATTACGTCCCGAGCCGGGTACCAGCCGGTGGTGGGTGCGCAGTTTTTCAATCGCATTCCTGATCCTGGGAACCGGTTTCTTGGCACACACCCTCCAAATTCTCAAAGAATAGCAACAGTGGAACGGACTGCAGCAGGACTGTAACTAAATCTATTAATTTCGATGCTTAGTAATAAAAATCTCAAAATAGGTATCTAAATTTGAAGTTAAAAAAATAATAAAATAAAATAAAAAGTATACAAAATCTGAGTACTTCAGAAACTTTCAGCGTTTGATACTAATAAATGGTTTATTTCTGTGTGGCTCGTGTAGAAACTGATTTTCTTTATAAGAAATAATAGCTTTGTACTCCTATAGCAAACGTCCCCACAAATCATAATCGCTAGCTTCATCTACTTCCACAGTTACTATGTCGCCTGGTTTTAATAAGTGAAAATTCTCATCTATAAATAAATTTCCATCGATTTCTGGAGCATCTGCTTTTGTACGGCAAATAGCTGCTTCATCGTCTACTTCATCTACAATGACTTGAATGCGTTGGCCAATCTTAGATCTGAGTTTAGTTTCAGAAATTTCTGTTGCTTTCTGCATAAACCTATCCCATCGGTCCTGCTTGACTTCAGAGACCACTTGGTTAGGCAGTGCATTTGAACGCGCGCCATTTACGTTTTCGTACTGAAAACATCCAACTCTGTCTAGCTGTGCCTCGTCCATCCAATCTAACAAAGTTTGAAATTCAGTTTCTGTCTCTCCAGGATAGCCTACTATAAAAGTTGAGCGTATAGTGAGCTCCGGGCAAATTTTACGCCATTCGGCAATTTCAGTTAATGTTTTAGCTGCAGCAGCTGGACGAGCCATACGTTTTAAAACATCTGGGTGGGCATGTTGAAACGGAATATCTAGATATGGTAAAATTAAGTTTTCCGTCATGAGTGGAATCAAGTGACGGACATGTGGATATGGATAAACATAATGCAAACGTACCCATGCCCCAAGCGATCCTAAATCACTTGCAAGGTTAGTTATATGAGCACGATGGCCTTTGGTTTCTTCATGTTTAATGTCTAATCCATATGCGGACGTATCTTGAGATATTACGAGTAATTCACGTACTCCTGCATCTATAAGTTTCTCTGCCTCACGCAGCACCGCATGTGCTGGTCGACTTATTAGTTTACCACGCATATCAGGTATGATGCAGAACTTGCATTTGTGATTGCAGCCTTCAGAAATTTTTAGATAACTATAATGTCGAGGCGTCAAGCTGACATTGGATGTTGGTAATAGGTCAATGAATGGATCAGGATTACAGGGTATTATGGCATGTACAGCGTCCAAAACCTGTTCATACTGATGCGGTCCTGTAACGGCCAATACTCTTGGGTGCTTACCAATAATGTACTCTGGGTCCGCTCCTAAACAGCCAGTAACAATCACTTTCCCGTTTTCGTTAATTGCTTCACCAATAGCATCTAGGCTTTCTGCTTTAGCACTGTCGAGAAATCCACAAGTATTAACTATTACTGCATCGGCGCCGTGATATTCTGGAGAGATCCCATAACCTTCAGCTCTTAGGCGTGTCAGAATTCGTTCACTGTCCACCAAAGCTTTAGGACAGCCTAGACTGACCATCCCTATAGTAGGTTTATTTTGGTTTTTGATTCTTTTATTATGTAGGGATTGTGATGGATCTAACCGCAAGTTTGGTGCGAGGTCAGGACGTAGGTTTGGAGGATTTGTGCTCATAAAAGTGTCCTAAGTGAACTTGAGCCAGAGGAAAAGGGTTTGAAATCTCAAGGGTGTTGTAAGCTCAAACTAAGAATAGTCTAACTTAAGGCGAAGTGGGTCATTTCATTTTTAAAATATCACTCTCAAATGTGTTATACCTAATACTTATGATCTCAAAGTTATTATTAAAATATATGGCAGTAATACTGGAAGATTTTCAATCTATAAGGCTTTGATTGATTGAGATTGAACTGCTTTATTTGGAAGTTTTAAAAATTTTTCAAAAGAGGGATATGCTAGTTCCTTTGGTGATTTCATGATTACTTGAAGCACGCCGTCATGCGCTTACGTCATGGATGTTATGGTGGAGGAATGTATTTCTTAAAAAGTCTGATCATACTCCCCTACAGATGGCTCTGTTTGTATGACAGTGTTGATGTCGGAGAAAATTGCGCGAAGCTCTTTATCGCTTTCAGAGCTTTCGCAAACCACAACTAAATTAGGTGTGTTAGATGAAGCCCGTACCAAGCCCCAACTACCATTCTCAAGGATCACGCGCGCGCCGTTAACCGTTACCACCTCTCTGATACTCTGGTCTGCAATTTTTTCACCGGCCTCGTTCATGGATAACAACTTTTTTACTATGCGCTCTAAAACATCGTATTTTTCAAGATCTGAACAGTAAGGTGACATAGTAGGGGTTGAAAAAGTCCTTGGCAGTGCCTTGCGTAAATCGGACATTTTACTGTTCGAGTTACGATCCATTAATTTACAGATTTCTACCGCTACGCGCATCCCACAATCATACCCGCGTCCAATGGGTTCTGCTAAAAAATAATGCCCAGATTTTTCAAAGCCGGCGAGTGCATTTAGTTCTTTGACACGTCGCTTCATGTGGCTATGGCCAGTTTTCCAGTAATCTATCTTTGCATCGTAACGTTGAAGCTCAGGATCTGAGGCAAAAATGCCAGTTGATTTAACATCTGCAACAAAGGTACTTCCGGGATAAATTTTGACTAAGTCACGAGCCATGATAACACCGACTTTGTCGGCAAAAATTTCTTCGCCTTCGTCGTCAACAACGCCACAACGGTCGCCATCGCCATCAAACCCAAGAGCAAAGTCTGCTCCTGAATCTTTCACGCTGCTGGCCATGTCATGTAGCATTTCCATTGCCTCAGGGTTTGGATTGTAATTCGGAAAAGTATAATCAAGATCGTTATGGCTGGGCACAACCTCGACGCCAATCCGTTCAAATAATTCGGGTGCAAAGGCAGCAGCCGTTCCATTACCAGTTGCGCAAACAACCTTCATTTTTCGGGTCATTTTAAAATCACCTACTAGGTCTTTCAAATAAGCTTCGCGCACTCCATGAACAAATTCGTATCGACCGCCAAAATGTGTTTCTCCCTCGCCGTTCAGAACAATGTCTCGCAATTCGCTCATCTCTTGGGGCCCGTGTGTGAGTGGCCTGTCAAAGCCCATTTTCACCCCAGTCCAACCGTTTGGGTTATGAGATGCTGTAACCATTGCTACCGCGGGTACGTCTAAATAAAACTGGCTGAAATATGCCATGGGTGAAACGGCTGGACCAATATCTTTAACGTGAATTCCGGCCTGAATTAACCCAACAACCATAGCGTTTTTAATACTGAGAGAATAATAGCGATAGTCATTGCCAACGGCTATAACTGGTGTAATGCCACGCCGCCGCATCTGTGTCCCAAGTCCAAGACCAAGTGCTGTAATTCCTGGCAGATTAATTTCGTCAGGATATTTCCAGCGTGCATCATATTCGCGAAAGCCAGTAGGGCTTATCATTGGATCGCGGAGAAATTCCCATGTGTTTTGGGTCACTTTGACAGCAGGTTTATACATTTAAATTATTCTTAAATAAGGATCAATTTTTAGGTTACACTGGATTTTTTTTTGCAAGATCATCAAATTTCATCAATGTATCAATTAGTTGTGGCATCTTGTCTAGATAGATCATATTCGGGCCATCTGAAGGTGCCTTGTCCGGGTCAGGGTGCGTTTCGATAAAAACTGCACTAACGCCAATCGATACAGCAGCGCGGGCCATAACAGGAGCAAATTCTCGTTGCCCACCGCTTGATCCACCTTTGCCGCCAGGTTGTTGTACTGAGTGGGTAGCGTCCATCACCACCGGATATCCAGTTTGCGCCATTTGGGGCAAAGAACGCATGTCAGCAATGAGCGTATTGTATCCGAAAGATGTTCCACGTTCAGTCAAAAGAATGCGATTGTTTCCCGTGCTCTCGACTTTAGTAATTATATTAGGCATTTCCCATGGAGCTAAAAATTGTCCCTTTTTGATGTTAACTGCTGCACCGGAATTTCCGGCTGCCAGCAACATGTCGGTTTGGCGACACAGGAAAGCAGGGATTTGTAAAATGTCCGCGACTTCTGCTGCTACGACACATTGTGCCTCTGTATGTACGTCAGTGAGAATAGGCACGCCAACCAATTCTTTAATAGATTGAAGCGCTTTAAGGCCTTCTTCCATCCCTAGACCGCGTCTTCCACAAAGCGATGTGCGGTTAGCCTTGTCATAACTAGCTTTAAAAATATATTGCGCACCAGCTATTTCGCACGCTTCTTTAAGCGTACCGGCAATATGTTGACCCATTTCCGTACTTTCGAGCGTACAAGGGCCTGCAATTACAGTTAGGGGGCATTTGTTGCCAATAACAATATTTGCGATTTCAACACTTTTCATCTTTGCTGATTGCCTGTCTTCTATGTCAGTGGACCAATATTCTTATGTTGATAGATGCCTGTAAACGTAAGAAAAGCCAATATCATTTTTTGGAACCTATGGGGATTAGTATTTTCGGTTCAGCAGTAGTAAAAACTCCTACTGAATCTAACTTTTTGCAGAAACACGGGTCCTTATTCAACGCTAGAAAGTATACTAAAAATTATTTAATAATAAATAGTTACATTTATATATTACAAGATTGGAGTTGTTACGAAGATATATAAATATCTTTGATAATTGCTAATTCAAAGCAATTCTTTTAGCTCATACGGGATGTCTCTCTCTGATGATATTAATGCTTGCCGGATTTGCAGGCGTCGTTTTTTGGCCACCAAAACTGGCCATGCGCCGGCACCTGTGGTTTGGTTTGAAAAAGAAGCGCGCATTTTAATCGCAGGGCAAGCGCCCGGAGCTCGCGCACATGCCTCGGGCAAACCCTTTACAGACGCATCGGGGGAGCGCTTGCGAGATTGGTTAGACATAGACACCAGAATTTTCTACGATACGAGTAAGGTGGCTATTGTTCCGATGGCATTTTGTTTTCCGGGTTATAATGCCAAAGGGGGAGATCTTCCTCCACCCAATATTTGTGCTAAGACTTGGCGCCTGAGGGTGATGGAGCATATCGGTGAGGTGCGGTTGACCGTGCTTTTAGGTGCTCACGCACAATCGTGGCATTTTGGAAAGAAAACAGTTATGATGGATACAGTAATGGCGTGGCGCGATCATGCGCCTTGTGTCTTCTCCTTGCCCCATCCATCTTGGCGTAATAATTCCTGGATCAAGAAAAATATTTGGTTTGAAGCAGATTTGTTGCCGACACTGCGGTCGCAAGTCAAAGAGGCGTTGAAATGACTAAAACAGTTCTGGATACTGTCCACGCAATCATGACTGCAGACCCAGAGAATGATGCTGCCCGATTGCGTTTTTACGAACGCTTGGGTGATGCCGAGTTATTTTTACTGCTCGAAGGCAACGTAGAGGCAGACAAGATTACGCCTCAAATTTTTGACCCTGGCACTGGTAGTATTGTATTAGTTTTTGATCGCGTGGAACGACTGACGCAGTTTGTTGGTGCGGAGGCACCCTACGCATCGCTATCAGGTCGAATTATTGCAAGGTTATTGTCTGAAAAAGATCTTGGGCTTGGATTAAATCTGGACGTCGCTCCGTCTGCCTTTTTGTTAGACGCTGAAGGAATTAGGTGGTTAGCCAAAACCTTGGAGCATAGTCCTGATGAAGTTGAAATGCAGTTTGCAGAGTTGTTAGCCCCCAAAGGGTTACCAGATGCACTTATTTCCGCCATTGACGCTAAACTGGCGATGGCAACGGGTTTGGCGCAAACTGCTTTTTTAGTTGGTACCACTGACGCAGATTCCAAACGTGGGCATATGCTTGCATTTGTGGGCGCAGCCCCGAGGGCCGAAGCAGTTCTCGCGCGTGCCGCTTCTGAAGCTCTGACATTCTCAGGAATTGAAGCGGGTGCTATGGATGTAGGTTTTTTTGATGCTAAAGATCCGATGATGGAACGTTTTGAACGCGTCGGTCTGCGTTTTGATCTGCCACAACCAGCACCGGTGAGTTCGCCAGAGATTATTGCGCCTGGATCTAATCCGGCCAAACCGCCTATTTTGAGATAAGCCACTCAGTGGCTTAGATGCAAAGTAAACCCACTTTTCCCCATTTCTCTTGAAGCTAAATTGAATCAGTTTTAAGCGACTAAAAGCCAACGGCTTGCCCGTCTTTGCGTGGGTCTGAGCCTGCAGCATAACTTCCGTTAGTAAGGCGGCAAATCAATTGTGCTCCGCCGAATCCAAAGGTGTTATCTGGTGCCTCAAGGGTTATAATATGTCCAAGCTTTGCCAGTCCATGGAGTGTTATTTCAGACATAGTGTCTTCGCAGGCTATATTTAATCCTTCTATAAACCGCCATCGGGGAGCATCTACGGCCATTTGTGGATCTTGTCCCCACAGTTGCGTGCGCAGGGTCATTTGCGTATGCCCTTGGGCCTGCATCGGCCCCCCCATCATGCCAAAACTCATTAGTGGTCCATCCCGGCCCATTAGAAAGCCTGGTATTATTGTATGAAAAGGACGTTTACTTGGACCAACCCGATTGGGGCTTGTAGGATCAAGGCTGAAACCGGCACCACGGTTTTGCATACTGATACCAGTGCCTGGGATCACCACGCCCGACCCGAATCCCGCATAATTTGATTGAATGAAAGACACCATTTTGCCTGACGAATCTGCAGTGGCTAAATAAACAGTACCACCATTTTTGGGAGCCCCTGCATTGAAATTTTGCGCTTTTCTCTCATCTATTAACTCAGAGCGTTTGGCCAGATATGCATCGTCTAGTAAATCGTGAGTAGTGACATCTTTCATAAAATTACCATCTGCGACGTAGGACTCAGTATCAGACAAAGCAAGTTTCATTGCTTCGATTTGCAAATGAAGGGCGAGCGGATCATCAACACCAAGATCGCGGATCCGAGTGTTAGATAAGATACCTATGGCGATAAGTGCTGCAATTCCCTGCGTGTTGGGTGGGATTTCATGTAGTTCAAAATCATCAAAACTTTTGGAGATTGTGTCACACCAACTAATCGTATGGGTGGCCATATCTTCAATTGTTAAAGCTGCGTTGTGTTGCTTTGCATTATCACAGATTGCACTGGCCAGCTTACCTTCGTAAAAATCTTTTCCTTTTGTTTTGGCAATTATCCGTAAAGTATTAGCAAGTGGCTTATTTACAAATCGCATCCCAGCTTTGGGAGCTTTTCCATGAAACAGAAATGCTTCGGCAAAACTAGGTTGGCCGCCTAGTGTTTTGGCCGCCCTGCGCCAGAGTTCCGCAATTTTGGGTGACACTATAAACCCACTCTCAGCGTAGTTAACCGCTGGAACAAAAAGGTCAGCAAAAGGTAGTTTACCAAAACGTTCAGACAGGGCTACCCATGCAGATACTGCGCCTGGTACGGTTACACTTTCCCAGCCCAACAACGGCATTTCATCATATTTGATAAATCGCTCCATGGTCCAACCTGCCGGTGACCTGCCAGACGCATTTAGACCATGTAATTTTGTGCCATCCCAAACAATAGCAAACGCATCAGATCCGAGGCCATTGCCTGTTGGTTCAACCACAGTGAGAGAAATAGCCGTGGCAATTGCTGCATCCACTGCGTTGCCACCTTGTGTTAACATTGTAAGACCAGCCTGAGAGGCTAATGGATGTGATGTTGACACCATATTGTCCGCTAATACTGCCGAACGTCGTGAGGAATAATGATGGGTGGAACGGATTTTCATTTCCGTGGGTTCCTGCTGTCGTATTACAAGGGTAGATTTATTTACAAACGGGCTATTTCGACCGACCGTACCAAGGTTGTGTATTGTACATATAATAATTCTTTGGTTTTGTGAGGGGCATTGGCTGTAATAATTTTCTATCTTATTTACTAAATCAATTAATGAATTGGCTACATTGAAATTTCAAGTTTTATGGATAAGTTTTTATAAAAAATTGTAGCCAGAGTATGCCTGATAAGGCGCAAAATATTCCTATGACAACCCTACTAAATGTGTAGGCTTAGCGTGTCACTTTATTTTCACAGTTTGTTTGAGTAATCCAGTCGTCTGTTCAAAAATTAATATTTCATCTTTTGCGGTAACAACTGCATACCAATTTGAGCCGAAGGTAAATGCTTTTGCCACTGTTCCCTTTGGCAAAGCTATCTGGTCAGGTAGTATTATTTTCGGGTTGAACGTATTCAGCTGGATGACAAGCAATGAGATCACCGTTAAAACACCCAAAATCATTATGGCAGTTAATATCGTTACCAGCCGACGTAAAAATCTTAAATTAGCTGGTTCTGAGAGGTTTTTGATGTCGTCCACGCTTATATCCTTTTTAATCGGTGAGGATCCCCCTCAGCGCCTTGATAAGGCGATAGCTCGTGACGTGCCAGTGGGGGCTTCTTTGTCGCGAACGCGGTTAGTCAGGTTAGTCGTGGGAGGAGCGGTTACGGTTAATGGTAATGTAGTTTCTGACCCTAAAGCTCGAATTACTGCAGGAGCGCTGGTTGAGGTAAGAGTTGCAGCTGCCGAGGAAAGTCATTTAGTGCCTGAAGATATTCCGATTGAGGTAGTTCATGAAGATGCTGACCTGATCGTGGTCAATAAGCCTGCAGGGATGGTTGTACACCCTGCTCCTGGGTCACCGTCGGGAACCTTAGTTAATGCTCTAATTTTTCATTGTGGTGACACGCTTTCAGGTGTTGGTGGTATGAAACGACCGGGTGTAGTTCACCGTATTGATAAGGAAACTAGTGGTTTATTGGTAGTGGCTAAAACTGACGCGGCGCATCATGGATTAGCTGCTCAATTTGCTGCTCATACCGTTGCGCGGTACTACCGCGCTTTAGTCTATGGTGTGCCAAACGCAAATGACCCCCGATTACGCGGGGTCAGGGGCGTTTCTTTTGAGCCAGGTAATATTTTGAAAATTACTACTCAACTTGGACGACATAAAACTGACCGGCAGCGTCAGGCGGTTCTATTTCAGGGAGGACGGCATGCGGTGACAAGAACGAGAGTAATATCACGGTATGGAACTCCTGAGTCTGTAGCACAGATCGAATGCTGGTTGGAGACTGGTCGCACTCATCAAATCCGAGCACACATGGCTCATGTGGGTCATGGGTTGATTGGTGATCCTGTTTACGGTGGTAAGCGTAAGCTGGCCCGAGGTGCTCTGAGTGAAGCCGCTAAAACGGCATTGGAAAGATTTCGTCGGCAAGCATTGCATGCTGCTATTTTAGGATTTGTGCACCCTATTACAGGGCAAAACATGAGGTACGAGGCCCCCTTACCTGATGATTTTAACAACTTATTAAATTTGTTGATTTTAAATCCAAGCTAAACCAGAGCAAATGCTAAAAGATATACATTTGAAACTATTAGCACATGTGCGTGAGCTTCGATAAAAAAGGGTGAAACTAACAGTTGATGGTGTATTATCTCAAAGCGGCCAGCAACCTTGCCCTTGAAGGGGTTGCGGTCTCTACCCATATTATGGGTAAGAATATTAGCATTTAACCTTTTGAGTAATAAAGGAGAAATATAATGGCCAATTACGCTAACTTACCCGCGCCAACTCCTGAAGGTGGACTGAGCCGGTATATGCAGGAAATACGTAAGTTTCCGCTTCTGGAGCCGGAAGAAGAGTACATGCTTGCAAAGCGGTGGGTGGAGGAGCAAGACACCGCCTCAGCGCATCGTATGGTGACAAGTCATCTGCGTTTGGCTGCTAAGATTGCAATGGGCTATCGAGGTTATGGATTGCCTCAAGCCGAAGTTATATCGGAGGCAAACGTTGGCCTAATGCAAGCTGTTAAACGTTTTGATCCGGAAAAGGGCTTCAGGCTTGCTACATATGCGATGTGGTGGATAAGAGCTTCGGTTCAAGAGTATATCTTACGATCATGGTCGTTGGTAAAGCTTGGAACTACGAGCGCACAAAAGAAATTATTTTTTAATTTGCGCAAAGCTAAGAACAAGATTGGCGCTCTGGAAGAGGGTGACATGCGCCCTGAAAATGTTACGCGCATTGCTACGGATCTTGGTGTTTCCGAGAATGAAGTTATTTCGATGAATCGTCGGTTGAGCGGCGGGGACGCTTCATTGAATGCGACTGTTGGCTCCGACGGTGAAGGAACAATGCAATGGCAAGATTGGATTGAGGATGAAAGCGCTGACCAGGCCGGGGATTACGAGGCGCGTGACGAATTAGAAGTCCGTCGAGAAATGCTATCCGAAGCATTAGCAGCGTTGAATGATCGTGAAAAAGACATACTGACCCAACGGCGTTTGTCGGATCAGGCCATAACGTTGGAAAACCTTTCGGAACAGTATAATGTCAGTCGCGAACGTATTCGCCAGATTGAGGTCCGTGCATTCGATAAGTTACAAACCAAAATGCGTTCTATAGCTGACGAAAAAGGCCTTATGGCGGCGAGTGGAGTTTGAATCTAATTAACTTTTAAAAAGGTACTGGCACACTAGGCAGTAGCTTTTTAAACACCTTTTATTAACTTTTGTCAGCAGGTAATTTGGAGCTAATTACGTTTTTAAGATCTTGAAAGCCTCTAACAGTTTCAAGAAGCAGAACATTACATTACACAACAGGCTCTGCCATGAACCATAGTATTGTCTACATATGAAAAGCGCAGGTCTAATTCTCCATAGCTTCTAGTTCATCAATAAATCCAGAAATCATACTGAGGCCTTTGTCCCAAAATTTTGGATCAGATGCGTCAAGTCCAAATGGTGCGAGTAACTCTTTATGATGTTTTGAACCACCTGCCTGAAGCATATTGATATATTTTTTCTCAAAACCTTCTTTTCCATCTGCATAAACGGAATAGAGTGCATTTACTAATCCGTCCCCGAAAGCATATGCATACACGTAAAAAGGCGAGTGCACGAAATGGGGGATATACGCCCAAAAGGTTTCGTAGCCTTCCATAAAATCAAACGCTGGCCCAAGCGACTCTGCCTGAACTGACATCCAGAGTGCGTTAATATCTTCGGGTCTCAGTTCACCAGAACGGCGGGCTTCGTGCAATTTGCATTCAAAATCGTAGAATGCAATTTGCCGCACCACCGTGTTAATCATATCTTCAACTTTATTAGCCAGCATGACTTTTCTTTGAGTGGGACTTTTTGCTCCATCCAGCATTTTACGAAATGTAAGCATTTCTCCAAAGACAGAAGCTGTTTCTGCCAGTGTCAACGGAGTTGAAGACAACATTTCACCTTGTTCTGCCGCTAAGACCTGGTGCACACCGTGGCCCAGCTCGTGTGCCAAAGTCATAACATCTCGCGGTTTACCAAGGTAGTTGAGCATAACATACGGATGTACATTGGTCACAGTGGGGTGTGCGAATGCACCAGGCGCTTTTCCGGGTTTTACACCTGCATCAATCCAGCCATTTTTAAAAAATGGCTTGGCTAAATCGCCTAAAAGCGGATCGAAGGCGTTGTAAGCATCCATTACTGTATTTTCTGCTTCGTCCCAATTAACTATGCGAGGGTCTTCCATGGGTAAAGGTGCATTACGATCCCATATCTGCATTCGATCGAGGCCAAGCCATTTGCGTTTCAACTCATAGTAGCGATGGCTCAGTTTAGGATAAGAATTCACAACAGCGTTGCGTAATGCGTCAACTACTTCGGGCTCCACTTGATTAGATAAGTGTCTGCCAGATTGTGCGCTGGGCATATTGCGCCAGCGGTCTAGTATTTCCTTTTCCTTAGCTTGCGTATTGTGTACCCGAGCAAACGTTTTTATGTTGTCGCTGAATACTTTTGCCAACTCGCGTGCGGCACTTTCGCGCTTCGCCCTCTCAGGATCTGTGAGAAAGTTCAACGTTGCCTCAATACCCATTGGCTCACCATCAATGTGGAAAGTTAGTCCGGCGATCGTTTCATCAAACAAACGCTCCCAAGCATCACCGACAACACCAAGATCATGCAATAATTTTTCTATTTCATCAGATAGCTGATGAGGTTTCATTGATCGAATTTTATCGAATACTGGCTTGTAACGTGCTAAATCTTGGTTCTGTCTCATGAGCGAACTCAAGTGCTTATCCTCGAGGCGGTTTAATTCAAGTGTGAAAAAAACCAACGGTGTTGTATAATTTGTAATTAGTTCTTGCATGTCAGACATAAACTTTGTCCGTCCTGCATCAGTGGTCATTTGGTAGTAACGCAGGCCTGCAAATGACATGATACGTCCTGCAACTTGATTTATGCGCTCTTGTTGCTGGACGCAGAGCAGCAACTCAATTGCGCTCAAAGTGGCAAGTTTATTTTCAAAATCATTTGCAAAGTTAAGACAAGACGTTTCCAACCAGTTTAAATCTTGCTTTAGTTCATGGGCGTCCTCGCCCGTATATAGATCGTCAAGATTCCACTCAGGCAATTTACCTAAAGATTGATTGCCGTGGTTGGAGTTTGCGCTAAATCTTTGAAAAGGAAATTGTAGCATCTTTAAGACCTTTGATTATCTGTTAAGGTAAGTATGGCGTAGTAGCGGTCTGGACAAGAGCCAGCACCGTTCAAATACGTAAATCTATAGATTTTTATTCATATGAAATTTTCCAGTATTTGCTTCAAGTCTGTTAGACTGTTAGCCTCATGAGGGGATTTGTCATGTCGCCAACGTGCAATGCGTGGAAACCTTAAAGCTATCCCAGATTTATGACGCTTGGACGCTTGGATTCCTTCGAATGCAATCTCAAACACAAAGTGCGGTGAGACGCTGCGCACTGGTCCGAATCTTTCCAGCGTATTTTTTTTCACCCAAGAGGTAATCTTGCGGAATTCGGCGTCAGTTAATCCTGAATAGGCTTTTGTGAAAGGCACGAGATCATTTCCACTCCACACTGCAAATGTTAGATCTGTAAATAGATTTGCCCGACGTCCATGACCTGACTTTGCATAAATCATTACTGCGTCAATAGTCAGAGGGTCCAGTTTCCATTTCCACCAATTACCCTTTTTGCGGCCTGCAAGATAAGGACCGTCTTTGCGTTTCAGCATCAGTCCTTCAGCCTTTTCAGCTCGAGCAGTTGCCTGAACCTTAGCAAGTGAGGCCCATGTGTCGAACTCGACGGTTGGGGATAGTTTTATTGGCGCACCAGATATTGGGTTTTTGAATAGTTGTTCAAGCATTTTACGTCTAATATTTAGTGGCTTATGCCTTATGTCTTCGCTCTGCCACTCCAGCAAATCATAAGCATAGAAAATAACGGGTGCCTCCTGTAGTAGTTTTTTAGATACGGTTCTACGTCCAAGCCGTTTTTGTAAAGTATTGAAGTTCTTAGGCCCTGCTTCACCCCAAGCCAGTAACTCGCCATCCATAACAGTCCCCTGTGGAATAAAATTATGTATACTGACAAGTTCAGGAAAAATATGTGTAACCAACTCCTCGCCTCTTGACCAAATGTAGAGTTCGCTATCGCGGACAATTAATTGGCCACGAATGCCATCCCACTTCCACTCTGCTTGCCAATCTGAGGTGCTGCCTAAGCAATTAATTTTAGTGTCAAGAGCATGAGAGAGGCAAAATGGGAAAGGTTTTGATGCGCTGGCAGTGGAGTTTTCTACTTCGATCAAGTCGCGCCAAGTAATGGTAGTCGGGCTCCATGCCCCCATTAACCGATGTGCCATCTCGGATTCTTCCCGCTCGGTGACAATGGCTAACGCGCGTGTCATTAGCTTTTGACTCACCCCAACACGAAATCCACCAGTGATCAGTTTGTTAAACAAAAATCTTTGAGTTAAATTGAGGCCATTCCAAGCGTTTAATACAGCTTGTTTGCGAGTATCTTCTTCTTGTGGTAATTCGCGTAGAAGTTCAATCCAGTAGGTTAAGCTATGATCTGTTTCTGTATCAGGTGGTGGTAGCACTAGTGCAATGGTTTCAGCCAGATCTCCAACAATAGGATAGGATTCCTCAAATAGCCACAACGGGATCCCTGCAACTTCAGCTGCCCACGCACGCAGTTGACCGGTAGTTACGGCTCGTTTTGGACGGCGGCCGGAGAATATTGCGATAATCCAAAGACGGTCTTGTTCGGGGGCTTCCTTGAAATAGTGTACAAGTGCGTCGATCTTAACTGTTGTTTTAGTAGATTCATCCAGGGCTTTAAACAGGGTGGCGAACCTTTTCATGAAGTCTCTTTTTCTATCTCAGTACCAAACTCGGTTTGGAGAACCTTTGCATTCCAGCCCAAATTACTCAAATGTTGAGCAAAAATATTTGAATATCCATGTGTTACATAAACGTTCTCAGCCCCGGTATTTTTAATTGCTTCTAATAGGCCGGGCCAGTCTGCATGATCTGATATCACAAAGCCTCGGTCTGTCGCATGACGGCGTCTGACGCCCCGTAGTGTCATCCATCCACTAGCTAAAGCAGTCTCTTGCGCTCCATACCTGCGAGACCAGTTTGATCCAATTGCTGATGGTGGGGCGAGAACTATTGCGCCAGAAAAGTTCTTTGGGTCCACACTAGCATTGGCTATAAATGTTTTAGGCAGTTTGATGCCCTGTTCTCGGATAACCTGATTGGTATTATCTATCGCTGTATGGGTTAATATTGGCCCAATAGAAGGATCAAGCATCGTAAGCAGTCGCTGTGCCTTACCTAATGAATAACAACCTAGAAAAGCGGTTTTGTTATTTTTTGCACAGTGAGACCACCAATCGTTGATTTGATGCGAAACGTCATTTTGATTTGGCCAGTGAAAGACTGGCAATCCGAATGTGCTTTCAGTAATAAAATGATGGCATCTAACTGTTTCAAAAGGTGTTGAAAGACCATCATCAATAATTTTGTAGTCTCCCGAAACGACCCAAACCTCACCCATGACCTCAACACGAATCTGTGCTGACCCAAGCACATGACCCGCAGGATGAAAGGATACTTTTGCACCGCCAATTTGCCGTGTTTCGCCATAACAAATTTCTTCTAGCGCGATGTTGCCCAGCCTGTATCGAATCACTGGACCGGCAATATCCGTGGCCAAATATGCTTCCATACCTAAACGTGCATGATCCGCATGGCCATGTGTAATTAAAGCACGTGGAACCGCCCGCCATGGATCTATGTAGAAGTCGCCAGCGGGGCAATAAATTCCTGAAGGAGTAAAAATTAGAGCATTCATAAATTAATAATTAGTGTGACATCTTTAAAGTGCTAGGCTCAGATCGCTTTAGCAAACTCATTTGTAATCAGATTAAGAATTTTGGAACGGGTTTTATGATTCTCCATTAGGAGTTCATGCCGACCTTTCTGAATGATATGCAAAGTGCCATTAGCCCAATTTTTCATCCGAGCCTTGATTCTAGTAGGGTCAATAATTCTCTCATCAGTACCAAGAAATACTTTGCTCGGGGTGGAGGGGGCAGGCATTTTTGACAATGAGAGCATCTCCCAAAGAGCTTCACCAATCCACTGGAAACTAGGACTGCCCAATGAAAGTTCAGGGTGCGTCTGCAACTGTTTGCGCATCATTTCATACATAATAAAATCACTTGTTAATTGATTATCCTCAAAACGAGCATTCAAAACATAAGGTTCGATGCTTTTACCCGGAGGTAAACGATGTCCTTGACCTAAGGCAGGCATTATCTGTCCCATAGTCCAAGCAGCTAAACGAAGATAGGGTTTTATCTGAATCCCCCACATTGGTCCGGTAAAAGCTGAAGCCTTAACGTCAAGACCGCGGTATATTGACCTTAATCCAATACACCCTCCCATTGAGTGAGCAATTAAGTAGTAGGGTTTTGGCAGCTGGAGCTCATTGACCGCCTCTGTCATAACATCGACGTCTTTTTGATAATCAATAAATGAGTTTACATGCCCGATGCGAGTATTATCCAGCATTCTGTCTGCCAATCCCTGACCACGCCAGTCAATAATGATTGTTGTGTAGCCCCGCTGGGCGAGATCAGTGGCAGTATGTTGATATTTTTCAATATAGTCTGTGCGGCCAGGAAAGAACAATATAGTTCCCATAGTAGAGCTTTGATTGAAAATAGCAATTCGAAGCCGCGTATTATCTGATGCACGGACCCAATAAGCTGTTCCAGGCAAGAGCGAATCTTTTAAATTATTTAGAATAGGGGCAGCATCTAAATTCATGAACTAAGTGCCGATGCCAATTGCATTGCAATACCCATATTGCCGTCTAAAGCTAATTTTCCGGTCATAAATGCGGATGTTGGGTCAGTACTGCCGGTCAAAATAGACTCAAAGGTGTCTGCATCGGCAGATAAAGTTACATCCGCTGGATCATCGGACACTTTCGCAATACCGTCTTTGATAAGAATTGATCCCTTATCTAGCACAACAAACTTAGCCAACCCAGAAAAATCAGAATCTGTTAGTTTTTTATTCAGTATATCAACTGCTTGTTTAAGAATATCACTCATTGTCAGCCTTGTTTTTTTGGAAGTTTTACGTTCTTTTCTGGAAAATTGAGAAATTTCTGTTACATCAAGTTCCATGGGCTTACAAATGAACATTCTTTGCTACTTCGTGTCGACGTTATTTGTGACTGTTGGGCTCGCACAGCCAGCTCATGCGCAGTCCTCCATCAATGATTTGATGAATGATTTAAATAGCTCTGGGCCTGTTGAGGCAAAACGCCTGTCCAGAGAGATTGAGCGCTTATGGTCGCAATCGGGTTCGGTATCGATTGATTTGCTATTGCGGCGCGGTCGGGAAGCGACTGAAGCTGGAGACTTTGATGTGGCGATTGAGCATCTCACTGCCGTTACGGATCATGCGCCTAATTTTGCGGAAGGGTGGCATGCTCGAGCAACAGCCTTTTACTTAAAGGGTCTTTATGGTCCTGCTCTTGATGATTTGCAAAAAGCTTTGCTTTTGAATCCAAACAACTACAATGCAATATTCGGTCTTGGGATGATGTTGACAGAATTTGGTGATTTAGACAGGGCGGAACAAGCTTTTTCTCAAGTCATCGACTTGAATCCTAATCATGAAAACGCCAGCAATGCACTTGAGAGGTTGACGATGGATGGAATCGGTCGCGAGCTCTGAGTAGTTGGGAGATACCCATGTTAGGCGACGCAAAAATTGTGGCAGTTTTGGGTCCAACCAATACGGGTAAAACAACATATGCAATAGATCGTATGATCGGCCATCGAACGGGCATTATAGGTTTACCTTTGCGCTTATTGGCGCGAGAAGTCTATGATCGCGTAGTCAACATCAGGGGCTCATCCGTTGTAGCTTTGGTAACTGGTGAAGAACGGATTGTGCCGCCGCGAACTCAGTATTGGATCTGCACTGTAGAAGCGATGCCTGAGGGCATGGGCGTAGATTTGCTGGCAGTTGATGAAATCCAGTTGTGTGCCGATCCCGAACGTGGCCATGTATTTACAGACAGACTTCTCCGTGCACGAGGCTTGAAGGAAACGTTATTTCTTGGGGCTGATACGATGCGAGGCCCAATTTCCTTATTGGTTCCTGAAGCTCAATTCATGCGTCGAGAGCGGATGTCACAATTAGTCCATTCCGGTCAAAAAAAAGTTAGTAGGATGCGCCCACGTTCAGCCATTGTGGGATTTTCGGTTGATAATGTTTATGCCATTGCCGAATTAATCCGTCGCCAAAAAGGCGGCGCCGCAGTTGTTATGGGTGCTTTAAGCCCACGCACGCGGAATGCGCAGGTGGAAATGTATCAAAACGGTGAAGTTGACTTTTTAGTGGCAACGGATGCTATTGGAATGGGTTTGAACCTTGATATTGATCATGTAGCCTTTTCCTCTTTATCTAAATTTGATGGCCGCAGAATTCGGGAATTAGCACCAAATGAGTTGGCACAAATTGCTGGTAGGGCAGGTCGTGGTCAGAAAGACGGTACTTTTGGAGTGACAGGAGATGTGCGCCCCTTCGAAGATGGTGTCGCAAAAGCTATTATGGATCATAGGTTCACGCCCTTAAAAAAGTTGCAATGGCGCAACCATATGCTCCAGTTTGGTTCCATTGATGCCTTAATCCGATCACTTGAGGCTCCCTCAAACCATGACGTTTTGGTGCGCGCTAGGGAAGCAGACGACTTGATGGCCCTAAAGTCGCTTTCTGAGATCGCTGATGTAAGAGCTCGATGCACTGATGGACCTTCTGTTAGACTATTATGGGACGTTTGTCGGGTCCCTGATTTTCGTGGTGTAAGCCATCAGGAACACGTAAACCTTCTAGATACTATTTTTCGCTATTTGAATGAACGTGGTTCAATCCCTGATGCTTGGATGGCGCGTCAAATAAAACTTATTGACCGTAATGATGGTGATATTGATACCATAAGTAAAAGATTGGCATTTATTCGCACATGGACTTATGTGGCTCAACGTAAGGAGTGGATAGATGACGAAAAACATTGGCGAGAAGAGACTCGCCATGTAGAAGATCGGTTGTCAGATACTCTTCATGAGAAGCTGACGCAAAGATTCGTAGATCGGCGCACTTCGATTTTGTTGCGCCGGCTAGGCCAAAAGGAGGCCATGGTGGCCGAAGTAAATGACGCAGGTAAAGTAACTGTCGAAGGCGAGTTCGTCGGCAAGTTAGATGGATTTCAGTTTTCGCAGGACAAGGGCGCTGGTGCGGCAGAAGCCAAAACGATCAAAACGGCAGCTTTGCAGGCTCTTGCGCCGCATTTTCATCTGCGTGCTGATCGCTTTTATAACGCGCCAGACACTGAGATTGATTATACGGAACAGGGTGGACTGATGTGGGGGTCATCAGCTGTTGGTAAACTTGTGCAGGGTCCAGACCCTCTTAAACCGCAAGTTGAAGTTTTTGTTGATGATGTTGCGGGTTCAGAAGTGGCTCAAAAAGTTCAGCGTCGGCTACAACACTTTATCGAACGTAAGGTTGTGTCTTTGTTTGAGCCTTTGATAGCACTGCAGCATGATGATGCATTAAATGGGTTGGCTAAAGGCTTTGCATTTCGCGTGGTTGAGTCAATGGGTGTGCTGCGGCGAGCTAATGTAGCAGATGAGGTGAAAGCGCTAGACCAGGATTCGCGTGCAGTGTTGCGAAAGCACGGCATTCGGTTTGGTCAATTCACTATTTTTATGCCAATTTTGCTCAAACCTGCAGCAACGCGGTTGCGGTTGGTCCTTTGGTCACTTTCCAAATGTCTCAATGAGTTTCCCGAATCGCCACCGCCTGGATTGGTGACTATCCCCGCGATGCCCACCAGTCCTCAGGGTGCTGACACTATAGCTGGTTACCATAATGCTGGTGAGCGTGCAATTCGGATCGACATGTTGGAGCGACTAGCTGATATGTTGCGATCAGAAGACTCAAGGGGTGGTTTTGAGGCTAAAGCTGATATGCTTTCTATAACTGGCATGACGTTGATACAGTTCTCAGAGTTGATGACAGGTCTGGGATACAGGGTGGAGAAGGGTGAACGCCAGAAGGTTAAAGCGCAAGTTGTCACGTTAACTCAGGATTTGGTTGCAGATCAACAGGGAACTCCAATTGAAGGATCAACTGAAAATGCAGTTGTAGCTAAACCCGTCATAAATACCTCTGACGAGCGTGAGATTGAAAAAAACGCGGTGGAACCATCCAAAGAACTGCTTGAGGATGAGCCGATCAAAGAAAAGCTGGTTGATAGTAGCGTTGAAGTAAAATCCCAAATGGTGGAAGCCCCCGAGATGGAGGTGTTTTATACTTTTTCTTGGGCAAGGCCGTCAGGTGGGCAGCGCAGTCGTCCTAAACCACAGGGAACCGGTAAACCCCGTGGAACAGGAAAACCTAATGGCAAAAGTAGACGTAAACCTTCGGACAGTAAATCTCAGAATTTTTCTGCGAGACCACCCAGAGCAGAGAAAAAAATAGATCCTGATAATCCGTTTGCAGTGGCGCTCATGGGTTTGCGTGATAACAAATAAGTGTCTGAGGAAAAGCAAAAGCTGCGTTTGGATAAGTGGCTTTGGTTCTCGAGATTTTTTAAAACGCGTTCTTTAGCCGCCACTCGGGTGGCGGATGGACATGTTCGTGTGAATGGAGAGCGTGTGACAAAACGGGCAACATCTGTAGGCGCTGGAGATGTTCTGACTTTTGTTCAAGGCGATATTGTCCGCACTGTAAAAATTGTTGCCGTTGGTACAAGGCGCGGGCCGGCTTCTGAAGCACAAACACTGTATAAGGACTTTACTCCAATACCAAAACCTTCAGACAGTATAATTGCAGAAAACCCAAAATTTGAAGGTAAAGGGCGTCCTACTAAACGTGATCGACGGCGAAGTGATCTTTCACGCTTACGCCACCTTGAATGATCCCCGCTGCTGAACTAGCTAAAGAGAAACATAAACCAAACGAGCCTTTGTATGACCTACATCGTCAACGACGCCTGCATTGCCTGCAAATATACAGACTGTGTTGAAGTCTGCCCAGTAGATTGCTTTTACGAAGGCGAAAATATGCTGGTAATTCATCCTGACGAATGTATCGATTGTGGTGTGTGTGAACCAGAGTGCCCCGCAGATGCGATTCGGCCTGATACGGAACCTGATATGGAAAAGTGGGTTGAGTTCAATCGGAAATACTCTGAATTGTGGCCTGTGATCGTTACAAAAAAAGACCCATTACCAACCGCTGATGATATGGATGGAAAAAAAGGAAAAATTGACATATTTTCTGAAACGCCAGGTGAGGGTGGTTAGCGTCAACATACACTGATTGTATCTTTGAATAAAGAACTGCCAAGTTGGTCAAAATTAAACTAATGGATTTTAGCTAATATGTTAAAAAAGCTAAATATACGGAAGCTTTCAGGTGCACCGTTTTTATGTTAACGAGTAAAAATAAATAAGCTGTAGAATATATGATTGCCTCCTGTAAACGCTGATTGGTGGTTGATTTGATAATTTGTATTATAGAAATTATCAATTTCTGCAGTTCAAATGAGGATTAAGAATGACAAAATCTAAAAAGCTCGACTTCTCCCCTGATGAATTCGTTGTCTATCCAGCCCACGGTGTAGGTCAGGTAGTATCAATTGAAGAACAGGAAGTTGCAGGCATTATGCTAGAGTTGTTTGTAATAACATTCGCGAAAGACAAGATGACACTGCGTGTTCCAACGAATAAGGCTACTTACATAGGTATGCGTGCATTATCTAGCCCGGATGTGATCATCGCTGCGATGAAAACTCTAAAAGGTAAGGCAAAAGTTAAACGTGCAATGTGGTCCCGCCGTGCACAAGAATATGAACAAAAGATTAATTCAGGTGACCTTATTGCTATTGCTGAAGTTGTGCGCGACTTACATCGCACAGATGACCAACGCGAACAAAGTTATTCTGAACGACAGCTGTACGAAGCTGCGCTGGAGCGATTGACTCGGGAAGTTGCTGCCGTATCGGGTGGCGATGAATTGGCTGCTGCCAAGGAGGTCGGTGATGTCCTTATGAGCCGTATTGCAGCCTAGAAATGGCTTTTTCTACTTCAAATTAAATTTGATCTTACTTATGAAAATAGTTTTAAGAAATCAGTACCATAAGAATTGAGATTTCGGCCAAAAGCTGTGTTGCTCCGAGAATGTCACCAGTTTGACCACCAATTTTGTTAGATGCGACGGAACCTACAAGGGTGGCGACCCCAACCGCCACTACTAGAGCTGCAATACCTAGGCCGCCACTTAGAATAATGCCTATGGCTGCAGCAATGAAAATCCCGATAACGACACTTGTTAGTCGTGGGCGGCCTATACTGTGAGATAGTCCCGTCTCCTGAGCGTTTGGCATTGCCCACATTAATAAAGGCATCATCGCACGGGAAATTACCAATGCAGTTAGAATGTCTGTCACTGTTACTTCTGTAAGGCTTAGCCAGCGTAATCCTGTAGCAACAATTAGAGCTAATACTCCGTACACTCCTATATGACTATCTCGCATAATCTTAAGCCGCTTTGTGATATCAAGACCACCCCAGAGACCATCGAAGGTGTCCGCAAGTCCATCTTCGTGCATGGCGCCAGTAAGTATAATTAGTGCTCCTAAAATTATCCCTGCAGTAATACCATCCGAGAGGTTCAATTTTGTGCAGACCCAGCTCACGAGGCCCACAATTATACCAAGAATCAATCCAACTATAGGATAAGCCCAGACAGAGCGGGCTGGATTAGAAAATGCGTGTTTTGGTAAATCTGGTATGGGCAGTCGTGTCAGAAGAACCATTGCTACAGCTAAATCCCAAAACTTCGCGAGGCTTCTGTCGGTTTTTTTGGTTTCCATGTCTGATCCTGACTTGCGGGTAGCGCAACTTTGGTTGAAGAGCAAGAAGGTTACAGCCAAGAGAAAGATTAGCAATGACGTTTAACACACTTAATGAGTTTCGCGGACTGTTAAAAGAAATGCCAATGGCTGACCCAAAAATTGCAGCTGAGGCTGCAGTACGTAATGGGCAATTGACCAAACCACCCGGTGCCTTGGGGCGTTTGGAGGAATTAGCGGAGTGGTATGCATCTTGGCGAGGGAACGCTCGACCAATTCTTGAAGCACCACAGATAATAATTTTTGCTGGAAATCATGGTGTAGCCGCGCGTGGAGTATCAGCATTTCCGCCGGAAGTGACAGCACAGATGGTAGCTAATTTTGAGCATGGGGGTGCTGCAATAAATCAACTAGCGGCTTCCTTTGGTGCGCGTATGGATGTAGTTCCATTAGATCTGGAACGGCCAACAGCAGATTTTACAATTGGCCCTGCAATGACCGAAGGTGACTGTGTTGAAGCCTTACAGGCTGGATGGGCTGCGGTTGACCAGAATACTGATCTTTTGGTTGTAGGTGAAATGGGTATCGGAAATACAACATCCGCTTCTGCCATTGCAGCCCGTTTGTTTGGCGGTTTGCCAATTGACTGGACTGGGCGTGGAACAGGGATTGAAGAAAGTGCTTTATTTATTAAGACCCAAATAGTTTCAGAGGGCTTGTCGCGGCACTCAGATGCGATTGATGGTTTAGATGTCTTGATGCGTCTCGGTGGGCGAGAGTTGGCTGGTATGGCCGGCGCTATAACACGTGCTCGTAGTTTGAGAGTTCCTGTGATTTTAGATGGCTTTATATGTACCGCTGCAGCCGCATGCCTTGAGTACACTGAGATCGGTGCCCTCGATCATTGTGTTGCAGGACATCAGAGTGCGGAGAGCGCCCATTATAGAATGCTAGAAGCCTTGCATAAACCAGCATTATTACAACTTGGTCTGAGACTTGGCGAAGGTTCAGGCGGTGCGCTTGCCATTGGCGTATTAAAGGGTGCAATCGCCTGTCACAGTGGTATGTCGACTTTTGCCGAGGCTGGTGTTGCGGCTGGCTGAGACTGTTCGTTTATGCTGTTTTGGTAAATTTCTTTGCAATATACCGGTTCACTATTGATGATACATTTTATATCTGTGTTGGCTTATCTGAGCGGACGGATAGAGAAAACTCTAACTCTTTCTCCAATAATTTTGCCCTTGTGACATAAGCCTCGTTTTCCGCAGGCGGTACATTAGGATCCCATAGCTCAGCCAATTGTCGAACTGCATCTCTGTCATGTTGGTAGAAAACCCGTTCTGCTTCTGCAGCCTCGTAGTCGCTTAATCCCAGTTGCTCGATGACATAGCGTCCCGCTCGTAACGAACCATCAAACATTTCGCGAACAATGTCATTAGCTCCAGCTTGATAAAGTTTGTAGACGTGAACTCTGTCATATGCTCGGGCGACGATATGCAAATCTGACCTTGTTTTACGAGCGTGTGCCACAAGTCTTACTGAGGCGTCTGGATCGTCAAGAGCAACAACTAGTACGCGTGCTTCATTTAATCCTGCGGCCTTAAGAATGTCAGGACGAGTAGGGTCTCCTAAAAACCCTTTGAAACCAAAGCGTCGCATTAGGGTGATCGTCTCCATATCATGATCTAAAACAACGGTTTTGAAGCCAGTACCTTGCACCAAACGATTAACAATTTGTCCAAAACGGCCAATACCAGCGATTATAACTGGACCTTCAACATCAATTTCGTCAGCTTCAAGATCCTCAAATCTATCATTAGTTTTTTGTGGAATAAGGTCATAAACAATAAATAGAAACGGCGTAATCAGCATGGTCAAAGCAATGATTAAAAGCAAAGTTTCTGCGACGCTAGTTGGAAGAACACCCTGACCTACAGAGAATGCTACAAGTACAAAACCAAATTCGCCAGCTTGAGCCAATCCTAAAGTAAATAACCACCTGTCTCGCCCCCGTATTCCAAACGTTAAAGCTAAACCAAACAATACTAAGCCCTTAACGAAAATGAGTAGCAGTGCCATGGTGATAAGTAAGAAAAAATCACTAAAGAGAATTTCAAAGTTAATCCCAGCACCTACAGTTACGAAAAATAGGCCAAGCAGAAGTCCTTTGAATGGTAGAATATTACTTTCAAGCTCATGACGGAATTCAGAGCTGGCTAATACTACTCCAGCAATAAAGGCACCAAGTGCGGGCGATAGCCCAACAAGCATCATTAAAAATGAGATTGAAACTACTATCAGAAGTGCCAATGCAGTGTACATTTCCCGCAAGCGAGCAGCGTGAATAAAGCGAAATACAGGTCGAGTTAGAAAAACGCCTGCAAGAATAACCGTTGCGATAGCGGCGACTGTGACTAGGGTGACACCCCACCCAGGCAGTCCTTCTACAAGGCTCATTGTTGCGCTGTAATTCTCACCTTGGGTTGTCTCTAGATTACGAGATATTGAGCCGTCAGATGTGATTTTAACTGGAGCAGTGATAATCAGCAAAGGTAAAACAGCAAGAATTGGAATTACTGCTATGTCTTGTGTAAGAAGTACTGAAAATACAGATCTCCCTCCACTAGTTTGTGTTAAACCTTTTTCAGTCAATGTCTGTAAAACGATAGCAGTGGAGGACAACGCCAGCGTAAGGCCTATAGCAAGTGAAATGCCCCAAGGTTGACCAAATACTATGGCAAGGGCCATGATTACAGCGGTGGAAAGTACAATTTGTAGTCCGCCCAGCCCAAATAATTTGTGACGCATATCCCAAAGTGCCTTAGGCTCAAGCTCGAGGCCAATGAGAAATAACATCATTACAACGCCAAATTCGGCGAAGTGTTGAAGGCCCGCTGTTTCGGAACCTACAAGACCAAATACTGGGCCAATTAAAATACCCGCTGCTAGATAACCAAGAACAGAACCCAACCCCAAACGAGCAGCGATTGGGACGGCAATAACGGCTGCGGCGAGATATATTGAAGCCTGATAAAGAAAACTTTCCATATTCGATTCCCAGAGCTTTCAGGTTAAGTCCGCTTTAAAAGCCCTGAAATTTTATTAAGGGGCTGACCCAGATAACGACTTCAAGTGACGCTTAACCCATTGTCTTAGCACTAATAACTGTCTTGAAGGGTCACTGTTGTTAAAACGCCACTCACATTCCTTCAAATATAGACCAAATTGATCCTTGGGAACACCGTTCAATTTGCGCATATGCCGCTTGGCTTGGTTCCAGAAATTCTCGATGCTATTGATATGGTTATGGCGGTCGGCGAATAGCTTAGAATGGTTGAGGCGGAAGTGGTGGAAATCCGACACATCCAGCACGTTGTAGCCTCTCCAGCAGTCTTAATATACGATGCTGTGCAGGGCATAACCTTGCGCTTGATGATCGGAATTAGAGTGGCCCCTGAAGCATCCGGTATAGACTTGGTATAAACCTTTTCACTTCTTTTGAATAAACCAAATACAGGGATTTTACCCGCAGCACTGCGCCCGCGTTTTCCTTTCCGCCTGCCACCAAAGTAGCTTTCATCAACTTCAATTTCTCCGCCGAACATCGCCTTAATCTCCGCCTCCAGTTCGTAGGCAATAATTTCGCGCAGACGAAGGAAATAGTAAGCGGCGGTATTGCGGTGAAGCCCACAAAACCTCGCCGCTGTTCGCGCCGTGGTTCCGGCTATAAAATGCTCCGTGAGGCGATCTTGTTTGTAGTGACTTAGACGACTCTTTCTCATGCTTCCCATCATAACCTCTTTTTAGGTTATCTGGGTCAGCCCCTTTATTTATATTAACTTTTAGGCATTTTTAAGACCAAGTTTCGAGATCCTTTTTTGTAGCGTAGTTCGCTATCTCCAATGGCAGAAACCCGTCCTCCATCTATTCGGTCCCCAACTTTTACTTTACGAAAACGCCCATTGGATAACCGCACTAGCGCGCGTCTATTTGAAGGTTTGCCATAAACTCCAATCAAGTTAACCTTTTTTAGATTGATTGCATTACGCGTTGTTGCCTCGCGTGAAACGGATGCTGATGAAGGGATTGAGGGGGAGACAGTACCTGTCACTGTGCTGGTTATGGTTGGGGTTGCCGATGTACTTTGCTTTGCACGATCAACAACTTGTGCAAAATTCTTAGGGCGCAACGCGGGACGAATTGACTTTGGTGCTGCCAATGTAATGGGTAGCACTTCTTTAACTTCGTCGCCTTCCCGTTGGAGTTCCACTTTTTTCTGTATTTCTTCTGGTCGCAAGCGAGGACGTAAGCCAGCTAGCTCAGATCGTGATAAGCCACCCAGAGCAGCTCGCTCGTTTTGCTCGATCAGGTCTGTGGGCCTCAAGCGTGGTCGGATATTAGTAGATTTTTCCAACGTGTCTGTATCGTTTGAAGTGATTGATAGGCGAATTGGTATAGCTGGTGGTACAACTGATGGCTGACCAAGAATTATTGTATACCCATCAGGGCTAAGCGCGCCTTCTATGGTCGCAACTATAAGCCCGTCTGGGCCTAATATAAAATTAGTTCCTGCTGCCACTGGAGAAGTGATGCCAGCCAACTGATTGTCTGTTTGAAATGAAGTTATTGAAGGAAGTGCAACGGCATCTAGTGCTGGGCTGACAGGGTCGATACCAGGAATATAGAAATTATCGAGTGGTATTAATGTTGATGGTGAAATGGCTTCTGGTGCTTTTGGCCACACCCCAGTGACGGCATATCGTGCTTCCAATGCGTTATTATCTAATGTGTTTTGTGTATTTATTGGATTTGGTCGCAGATCTTGGGAAGCATCGAGCATTGCATTATTTCCTGATGTAAAATCAGGTTCTACAACTTCATTAACAGCGTCGCCCTCAATTTCATAAGAGGTTATGTCTTTTGGGATGTTGGTGGTTGATCCAACTTCATTTTTGAGGGGTGAATTTACTGGCAATGTTGAAGCAAGAGTGCGCTCTTGCCTTTGGAAAAAACGTAAAATGTCATCATCAAAAATTATACTGGCGAAAGCAATCATACCAATAAGGGAGAGGAAAAAAGTCACAATTATCAAAAAACTTAAATATTGTTTTTTAATGGCCTTCTTCGGCGCGTTGCGGGCCCCGAAGATAGTCAATCGTTGCGCCTCAAGCTCATTGGCAGACAAGGTGTCTGAGTGGTTAATTCGATTTAGTTTATTCGAAGATGCTTTTTTGGGTGCCTTGCGTTGGGACGAAAATTGCCCAGTGTGGGTGATGTTTCGCTCTGCTATCTCTGTTTGTTCTCGGGTTAGAATATCTGGTTCGGTTGTGATCTGTTCGCCCACTTTCTTTTCCGCCACTCTTTTGTGGAGAGGAGCTGGTAGCAGAGGCGTTGTCTTAACAAGGGCGGAGGATAGAACTGTACTTGAACCTTTATCTAATGAACGAATATTGCTTTTCTCTGAAGTTCTCCGACTGTTAAAACTAACCGAACCTGCCTGTTCATTCTTTGCATTGCTTTCCGATTGAGCTGATTTTGGATCATTATGATTTTTTGTTTTTTTGTTCTTAACCTTATCTAGCGCTTGATCTTCGTCTTCTGGTTCAACGTATGTTGAAATAAAATCATGTGGCTGTGATATCGTTATTTTTTTAAAATTTTTGGAGCTTACTTGATTCGATTTTGTTTTATTTGATGTTTTGGATTTTGCTGCTTTTTGGTTGTCTAACTCTACAACTTTTTTTTCTTTATTTTGCCATGCTTGCGCTGAGGCATCACCGATGACTTTCACAGGCATACTGTCTGGTTCTAATTTTTCATTTTTTTGCAATATAGTGTAAGATTGTGAGGATAATCCAAAAAAAGGTTCACCTATAAAACTGTTACTCTCTGGCACAGCTACGAAGCTAATCGGATTAAACCCATGTTCTGTTGCAAAGGTCTCGGCTTCAAGTAGTGTTTCACGCGTCACAGCAGCTATATGTGTTTCACCCTCATCTGTCGAGTAATCGTACTGCAATGCCTCAATAGAATAGGATGTCAAATCTGTCAGTGCTTGTCGAACGGCAGGCCGCTGATCGGCACTTTTAGGAAGCCCAGTTTTGATTGATAGATATTGAATTTTTTCATTTGGAATGATTATTTTAGTTTGAAAATCTCCAAGACTTCGTTCAATCGCCGTTTCCCGTAGCTTAATTAGGATGAGTTTTAAATCTGGATCAGTGAGATCTACTGTTCCAATAAGTTGCCAACCACCCTTAGCACGCAGCATGAGGCTAATCCTGTTAAAGGACAAAGAAAGCGCGAAATTTGGCTTCATGTTAGGCCTTTAAAAGTTGCACATAGAGGTCGAAAAATGAGACGCTATGAAATAGAATAGAGCAGGACCTTGCCCATGAAAAGCAAAAGGCCATGATCTCCTTGCATCGCAGCAAGACATCGCCGCAACGTTTGCTTGAGTAGAATAAGAATGGAATATAAAATGCGTATGATTTTATTAACTTTGGCTCTGTTTTTTGGGTTAGTGGACGAAAGTTTTTCTGAAACAACCTCGCGATATTTGTCGGTAGTCGGAGAGGGTAGTGTACCCGCAACTCCCGATTTGGCAGTAATTTTGCTTGGAGTTACGCATCAAGCTAAAACAGCTCGGGAAGCAATGGAAAAAGTGAATGAAGATGCCGTTGTCTTACTAAAGGACTTGGCTCAATCGGGTATTGGAGCCCGAGATATACAAACAGATCAGTTGATAGTATCTCCGTTGTGGACGAATGACGCTGAAATTCGACGGATCATGGGATATGAAGCTAGTAATATGTTGTCTGTGCGTGTCCGTGACATTCCCAAATTGGGTGCTGTGCTAGATTCGGCTTTATCAGCTGGCTCCAATGACTTTTCAGGACTTCGCTTTAGTGTGCAGAACCTTGCTCCATACAAGGAAAAAGCACGAGCAGCAGCTGTAAAAGATGCAATATCACGTGCGGCAGGTTTGGCGGACGCAGCGGGTGTGACGTTGGGACCAATTATTACTCTGATCGAACAAACTGATTATAGTAAGCCTAATATAATGTCTGCTGCTAGAAATACAGACTTAGCTGTTGCAACAGGCGAGATTAACATCACCGCCTCAGTGTCGATGACGTTTGATTTAATCCCATGAAAAGGATAAAATTTTAAGCTGCTTTAACTAGTTGCCTTTGATAGAGCTTGATCAAGATCCCTAATAAGGTCTGTCGCATCTTCTATCCCAATCGATAGGCGGACAACTTCAGGGGCCGCCCCCGCGGCGCGTTGTTGCTCTGCTGTCAATTGGCGATGGGTCGTTGATGCCGAGTGGATAATCAACGATCGAGCATCACCTAGGTTGGCAACGTGGCTAAATATCTCAAGCGCATTTACCAATTTAACGCAGGAATCATAACCACCCTTTACTGCGAAAGTGAATAACCCACCAGCGCCACGCGGACAAATTTTAGCGACTCTGTCATAATACGGAGAACTTTGTAGGCCTGCATAGGTCACGTAGTCTACACGATCATCAGCTTCAAGCCATTGAGCAATTTTAACGGCATTCTCCACGTGTCTTTCCATCCGCAGAGAAAGTGTTTCAGTGCCCATCAATGTATAATGAGCTGCCTGTGGATTCATTGTCATACCTAGATCGCGCAAGCCTATCGCTATGCCGTGAAAAGTGAAGGCGAGTGGGCCAAATGTTTCATGAAATTTCATGCCGTGATATGCTGGTTCTGGGGCCGATAAGGATGGAAATTTGTTATTCCCTGACCAGTCAAACTTCCCTGAGTCTACAACGCATCCACCTGTGACTGTTCCGTTACCTGTCAGGTATTTAGTGGTTGAGTGCACAACTAAAGTGGCGCCATGCTCAATCGGGCGGCACAGATAGGGCGTTGCTGTTGTGTTATCGACTATCAATGGAATTTCAGCAGCATCTGCGATTTTGGAAATAGCATCAAGGTCGGTAATATAGCCTCCTGGATTGGCAATCGACTCACAAAATATAGCCCGAGTATTGTCATTAACTGCAGCTTTGACGGCATCTAGATCATCAAAGTCTATGAATGTTGCCGCCCAGCCAAAACGTTTGATAGTTTGACTGAATTGGGTGACTGAACCACCGTATAAACGTGTAGATACTACGACATTTAGACCCGGTGCCATAAGTGGAAACAAGGCCATTATTTGCGCAGCGTGGCCTGACGAACAACAAACTCCGCCGACTCCACCCTCCAAAGTAGCTATTCTCTCTTGCAGAACTGCCACCGTTGGATTGGTTAGGCGAGAGTAGATGTAACCTACTTCTTGTAGATTAAATAATGCGGCGGCATGTTCAGCATCTCGGAACACATAGGCTGTAGACTGGTAAATTGGTGTTTGACGAGATCCAGTAGCTGGATCTGGACGAGCTCCTGCATGAACTTGAAGAGTATCGAAGCCATATGTAGCGCCGTCTGTCATTTTATGTTTCCTTAAGAATGGATTGCAGTTTGGTTGATTATGGATATGCAAAGTAACCTCTGTCGGCAAGGGCGCAAATTATGAAGAGATTTTAATCTTCCCTACAATCCGTAAATTTAATTATGATAATTTCTCAAGATTTGCTTAATTAGACATTTAATTGGTTCGTTCCGTCTGAATTCTCAACAAAATTGCTTAACTTGAAACAACGCCACATTTAAATTTTTATCTAATGAGCCTTTGGACTAACAACATTAAAAACACACGATCAAGAAATGGTTTGGGTTTTAAAACCTAAAATACCTTGTAGGTCATAGTGGTCATCGAGCGTTCTATATCTATTATATCCAAAAGGCGGTCATTGATGTATTTGCCTACGTCTTCTTTGTTTGGAATGTAGACTTTCATTAAAAGATCGAAATCACCTGAGGTAGAATACAGCTCTGAATGAATTTCGCGCAGCGCAATTGCCTCAGCAACTTTATATGTTTTCCCGGGTCTGCACCTAATTTGGATAAAAACACATGTGGACATCTAATTTGCCTCCTGTATGGGCCATGGCGTCTAAGTGACATGGAGCGCCCCATAAGCGCAAGCAGTGGGTTATAGGGGTTGGCGGAATAGTATTGGCCCATTATAGCTGTGTTAAATGGATGAAATTACCTTGGAGGTTGCCAATGCGCAGCACCACTTATAGTCGTACCACTCATGAAACTGATATAAAAATAGACTTAGATCTGGACGGCACAGGGCTATATGACAATGAAACTGGGGTAGGTTTTTTCGATCATATGTTGGACCAATTTGCGCGTCATTCGCTGATTGATGTTAAAATTAGGTGTGTAGGTGATTTGCAGATAGATGACCACCATACGGTGGAAGATGTTGGCATTGCCATTGGACAGGCCTTAAACCAAGCCGTTGGTGATAAGCTTGGTATTAATCGTTACGGATCTTGTCTGTTACCAATGGATGACGCGCTAGTGCGTGTTTCTCTTGATCTATCGGGTCGCTCTTTTTTGACTTGGAATGTTGATTTACCAACTTCGAAAATAGGCACCTTTGATACAGAGCTTGTGCGCGAGTTTTTCCAAGCGTTTGCCAGCCATGGCGGAATTACACTGCATGTTGATATGCTACACGGAATTAATAGCCACCATATTGTTGAAGCTACTTTTAAATCTGTTGCACGCGCTCTACGTATTGCACTTGAGTTGGATGCGCGTAGTTTGAACGCTGTTCCATCAACTAAAGGCGTCTTGTGAGCCTTACTGTTTTAATTGACTACGAAAGCGGTAATCTACATTCGGCGTACAAAGCTTTTGAGCGGATGGCATGTGAGGCTGATGCTGGTAAAGTGGTTGTCACTTCAGATGCCGATGTTGTGGCGCGTGCAGACAGAATTGTGTTACCAGGAGACGGTGCTTTTCCAGCTTGTGCAGAGGCTCTGAGGAGCCAAAGTGGTTTGTTCGAGGCCTTGATGGAGGCTGTTGAAGTTGGTGGCCGCCCATTCCTAGGTATCTGTGTTGGCATGCAATTGTTGGCGCGCTGTGGCCGTGAATATCGAAATACCGCCGGTATCGGTTGGGTGGACGGAGAGGTGATCCCAATAAATCCAAGTGATGCTGCCTTAAAAGTGCCACATATGGGTTGGAATAATTTGAAACTCGATACATCCCATCCAGTTTTTGACGGTATAAATAGTGGTGATCATGTCTATTTTGTGCATTCATATCATTTTAAAGTCGCTAACCCAAGCATGCGACTTGCTCATGTAAACTATGGTGGTGATGTTACTGCTGTTGTCGGAACGGACACAGTATTGGGTATGCAGTTTCATCCAGAAAAAAGTCAACATGTTGGTTTGAGAATGATCCGTAATTTTCTGACTTGGGCGCCTTAGCGTATTTTCAAACTTTTTTAAATTTGCTCATGAAAAAATTTGCAAAAAATTGGTTGAAGTAATTAGTAATTACATACTTTTATATCTTGTGACTTCTGATGGTTACCTTTTACTTTGCAAAGGCGAGTGTATTGGCAGTCTTAAGGTTCGATTTTGCTGAAATGCGCGAATTAGACATTAACAAAGTCATGTACGGGCCGCTTTTTCTGCTATACCCGAAGTTGTCTGACGCCGCTCTAGTTCCAACATAACATCATTAAGTTCAACATCAGCCGCAGCTAGCATCACTAGCAGGTGGTACAAGACATCTGCCGCTTCTAAGGTCAGAGCTTTCTTATCTCCCTTAACTGCTTCGATGATTGCCTCTATGGCCTCTTCACCAAACTTCTCGGCGCATTTTTCAGGCCCTTCTGAAAGTAGTTTCATCGTCCAAGATTCATTAATATTTGCAGTTTTGCGGGCTTTAATTGTTGCGAAGAGATCATTTAAAATCATGTAAGCCTCATTGGAATACCGGCAGCAGCCATGTGGGTTTTAGCCTCTGGGATAGTATAATGTCCAAAATGAAATATCGAGGCGGCGAGTACTGCAGAGGCGTGTCCTTGGGTTACACCCTCAACCAAATGGTCCAGCGTTCCAACGCCACCAGATGCGATAACTGGAATGCGTACTGAATCCGATATGGCTCGCGTTAGTGGAATATTGAAGCCAGTTCGGGTGCCATCTCGATCCATTGATGTAAGTAAAATTTCTCCAGCCCCTTTAATAGCTGCAGTTTGAGCAAATTCGACGGCGTCGATACCTGTTGGTTTACGACCGCCATGCGTAAAAATTTCCCAGCGACCTGGCTCAACAGTTTTTGCATCAAGGGCACAAACAATGCATTGACTGCCAAAGCGATCTGCGGCGCGGGCTAGTACATCAGGGTCTGTAATAGCCGCAGAATTAAAGGAAACTTTGTCTGCGCCAGCCAGCAAAAGTGCGCGTACATCTGCAACAGTTCGCACACCTCCACCTACAGTAAGTGGTATGAAGCACTGCTCTGCGGTACGCCGCACAAGGTCAAACATTGTCCCCCGGTTTTCATGCGTGGCATGAATATCTAAAAAACAAAGCTCATCTGCGCCCGCTGCGTCATAAGCACTTGCGGCGGCAACAGGATTACCGGCATCTACCAAGTCAACAAAGTTAACACCTTTCACTACACGTCCATCAGCGACATCGAGGCAAGGGATGATGCGGGTTTTCAACATAGTAGTTTAATAGTTTGCTTTGGTATGATTAGAAAGGGTTCTACTGACTGGGCATGCTGATATTATAAAAATTTTATGATTTGAGATAAGTCTTAAGCGAGCAATTTTATAGCCTTTTCTAAATCGATTGCTCCATCATAAATAGCGCGACCGGAGATTGCGCCAGAAATCGTTCCGACATCTTTAATGGCTTGAAGATCAATCAAAGAAGAGACACCCCCTGATGCGATTACAGGTATCGAAACTGCATTCGAAAGTCGTTCAGTTTCTAAAATGTTTGGGCCCGCCATAGCGCCATCCCGGTTGATGTCTGTGTAGACAATTGCCGCTACGCCCACATCTTCAAAAGAGCGTGCTAGGTAGACAGCATCTACGTTTGTGTCTGTTGCCCAACCTTTGGTCGCAACTTTTCCCCCACGCGCATCAATTCCAACAGCCACTTTCCCGGGAAAGGCACGAGCCGCCTCGCGTACTAAACTAGGATTTTCTACAGCCACTGTGCCCAAAATCACGCGAGCGAGGCCTTTAGCTAACCAAGACTCAATTGTTGCCATATCACGAATACCACCACCAAGTTGTGCTGGAACGTTACAAGCCTTCAAGATAGCTTCAACTGGGGTAGCGTTTATTGGCTTACCAGCGAATGCGCCATTTAAATCGACTAGATGGAGCCATTCGCAGCCTGCTTCTACAAATGCAAGGGCTTGCGCCTCTGGATCATCATTGAATACGGTAACTTGATCCATGTCTCCATGTAACAGACGGACAGCTTGGCCGTCCTTAAGGTCAATAGCGGGGTACAATATCATTGGGTGATACTTTCTACAATTTATTTTTCTATTCGCACCTCTAAGTCAGGTTCGCAATGTAACTCAGGACCATTCTTAAAAGTTGGTATGGTTGATGGTGGATGTTCGGTGTAATAACTCAAATTTTGTAGTAAAGATGATATTCTCCGTCTCTATTTTAAACGAAAAATCCAATTTAATCATATTAATTATAAGGTATCATGAAGATTTGATTATCTGATGATAATTTCTACGCGCGGGCTCTGCTAGCATAAAGAGCAAGTGCTGAAGCATTCGACACATTGAGTGAACCAAATTTACCCACGGCATCGATTTTTACCAGAGTGTCACAAGTCTCCTTTGTTTTTTGGCGTAAACCAGGGCCTTCAGCGCCCAGCACTAAAGCGACTGCTCGATCTTTACGGTTCTGTAAGACATCTTCTATGGTTTGATCAGCTTCGCCATCAAGACCTAAAACTAGGTATCCCATGCCCTGTAATTCTATGATTGCATCAGCTAAATTACGGACTCGTACGTAAGGTTGACGTTCAAGCGCCCCAGAAGCTGCCTTGGCCAGGGCACCTGTTTCCGGGGCCGCGTGATGGCGCATACCGATAACTGCGGAGGCGCCAAGAACTTCAGCAGAACGCAGGATAGCACCCACATTGTGCGGATCTGTGACACGGTCTAATAGAATAAGACGTGGAGAAGCCTCTCCTATAGCAACATCATTCAAACTACCCCAATCTAAAGGCTTAACTTCAAGAGCAACACCTTGATGCACAGATCCAGGATCAATTGGCGCCGTGAAACGACGAGCATCAACAACATCAGGGATAATGCCCGCATAATCAATAGCTTCAGTTAGTTTTATTTGAGCATTTAATGTTATGATAAGACGGAGCTTTATACGGGATGAGTTCATCAACGCGTCACGGACTGCATGCAGCCCAAAAAGCCAAACAGTTGCATCGCGCTCAACCTTTTTGCCCTGCTCCTTTTCAACAACCCACTTAGGCTTTTTCATAGCGATGTCCCTTAGTGCTTCGAGGCCTGAATTTCGGCCTTGACCCTGTATTTACGTCCAGTTACCACGCGGAGGTGCGTTTGGAGCCATGGCTCCTATGACGTAGTGGGCGACAGGCCGCAAGGTGTGGCAGGGGACTGTAACTCCCTCGCGGAGACGCACGCCTGGTTCGATTCCAGGGTCGCCCACCACTTCACTAAAAAATTATAATAAATCAACTAGTTGGATACTTAATGTGGAAAGTTTGGGCTAAGTATAGCAATTGGCTTTGGTAAAAGTTTTCTGTAATTTGGGAAAAAAGCCTAAGCTTTGCAGTGCGAATCTTATTTAGTTTATGCTTACAACTGCTCAATTATGAGGCTGTGAAAACGGCAATGGCGGGTTTTTTACATCAAATAAGGATTTGGCCTAGCGTTGGTCAGAAGACATTTAATACTCCTGAAACATTTGGTGCTTTGAGCTTAGAACGGCAATTTACTGTATGGTTTCAACAATCACACTAAACGGTTCAAGCAGTTTTCAGCAACACGTACTGTCTATCATTTCCCAAACAAGGTCTAGTCTTCCTAGTTTTGATCCATAGTCGTTGAGTTTCGAAGTTTGGCAGCATGTGTGCTATTTCATTTAGTTGCTTCGGACTGGCGAGGTGTTTTCTAATTATTTTTTGGTCCCCTGATACAATAAATAACACTACCCATTCTGGGGGAGTGCAGCGTAACGCAATCTTCTTCCCTACAAATTCTCAACAAAATAAAGAAATTGAAAAAATGTAGATTGTAAATCTATTTAAAGCTTAGTTCGTATCAAGCTTAGTTTCAGGCTCAATGCGTATTGAGCTTTATGTTGGTTCCAACTTCTGTTTATGACAGTCCCGACACACATTGGTCGCAAACGGTAGGCAATTGATATCTCAAATGCGGTAATGACTAACAAGATGATTAATTAAGGCTGTTTGATGTCCAGTATAATTAGCCAGCCTACAAGTGAGGTTAGTTATAATCAGGGGTTATTCTTTGTTTTTTCTGCCGGTGTACTGTGGTCAACTGTTGGCATTAGCATCAGATTGATAGAAGACGCCAGTGTATGGCAAATTTTACTCTACCGATCTTTAGCACTAAGCACGTTCCTATATTTTGTGATCCGTTTTCGTAGTGGAGAAAACCCGTTTGTTCAAGTTCGTCGTTCTGGTTTGCCCGCAGCGTTCGCAGGGCTTGCTCTGGTTGCCGCTTACTCAGGAGGAATTTATTCTATCAAAGTCATTCCAGTGGCCAACGCTCTTTTACTCTTTGCTACGGCTCCATTTATGGCGGCAGTTCTAGGTTGGATCGTCCTACGTGAACGTGTTCGCTATACTACTTGGATTGCTATTTTGGTGGCAATTGGATCCATTATGATTATGGTCTCTGGTCAAACTTCAAATGGCGCTCTGGATGGAACTCTAGCAGCTTTAGGCTCCGCGTTCGGATTTGCCTTGTTCACAATTGCGCTGCGCTGGGGGAGATCTGAAGAAATGCTTCCAGCAGTGTTTCTTTCAGGTGTTTTTACAATAGTAATTGCGTCAATTATTTGCTTGCTCATGGGACTACCCTTTGTTCTTTCCGCAGGCGATGTGAGCATCTCCATTAGCATGGGGGTTTTTCAGGTAGGAGCAGGGCTGGTTTTCTATACATTGGGTTCGCGAACACTACCCGCTGCTGAATTGACATTACTGTCTCTTGCTGAAGTTTTACTTGGCCCATTCTGGGTCTGGCTGTTTTTAGGAGAAGATGCTTCCGCATACACTCTGATTGGTGGAGCACTACTTTTCGTTGCCATTATTGGAAATGCATTATCTGGAATGAGACGAAAAATCTCATCTGTAAATAAATTGTGAGATAGGTCATCGCACCACATAGAAAATCATCCAAAAGGGCGGGCATTCTGAGGAATGGGACTGAGAGTGTGCGTGGAATTGCATTTATGGTTGGTGGTTTGTTTTTGTTTTCCGCCGTAGATACCCACGCCAAATTTTTAACTGACAGTTTCCATCCGATTCAGATAACTTGGTCACGGCAGTTTGGACTACTTGTTGGAATTCTATTTTGGTTAATGCTCCGTGGGACTAGTATACTTAAAACCCAACATCCTTACCTTCAAATAGGTAGAGGAGTTCTGGCTGCGGGCTCCGCGACGCTCTTTATTATGGCAATTGCTTTTGTACCGTTAGCCGATGCCATAGCCATAACATTTGTAACTCCCTTTATGGTTACGGTGTTGGGAGCCCTAATACTTAAAGAAGAAGTTGGCATTAGGCGTTGGGCGGCAGTATTTATTGGTTTCCTAGGTACTTTGGTGGTTATTCGGCCTGGAATGGGTGTAATTCATCCAGCGGCAGTGTTAGTGCTTGTTGCTGCATTGTTATTTGCTCTTCGCCAAATTCTATCCCGAAAACTTAGTGGCACTGATAAGACTATTACCACTGTTGCCTACACTGCATTAGCTGCCAGCGCGCTTCTAACTTTCCCATTACCATTTGTCTGGAGAACGCCAGAATTAGGGTTTGAAATTATTCTGCTGGTTAGCATGACCATTTTGGCTGGGGTAGCAGAAATTATGGTAATAAAGTCATTGGAATTAGCTCAAGCAGTTGTACTGGCTCCAGTGCACTACAGTTTGCTAATCTGGGCGACATTCTATGGTTGGATGGTATTCGATCAGCTTCCTGACTTTTGGACATGGACTGGTGCAGCAATTATTGTTGGAACTGGTGTTTACACGTTACATAGGGAGAGGTTAATCATGAAACGAAAGAATGCACTGCCTTGAAATCTTGACTAAACTTTGGTTTTTAAATAGAAATCAAAAAATCTGATCGGAAAGAGTAACCATAGATAACTTACTTCAATTGGAGTTATTAGTGGTTTGGATATTCAAATAGTAACACCTTTCAAAGTACGCATCATTAATTAGGTTTAAAATTTTAAAGTCTCCTATTTCTATTGTGAAAATATAGTTGATCTGCATTTTATATTCATAATGGATAAACTGCCCTATTGACCCTCCTTGCATCTTGCGTCCATTTACTTGGCAAAATGATCTATTGGAGGGTGTATGGCCGATCCATCAAAGGTGACCCCACCGACCAAATCAGCGTCAGAAGAGCGAGCAAGATCAAAAAAGATTGGTGCGCTTGCATCTTTGTGGCCTTTTGTGTTGCCATATTGGAGACTGATGCTTGCAGCGATCGCTGCACTAGTTGGTACCGCGATCATTTCTCTGGTTTTACCTATGGCTGTTAGACGAGTGGTAGATAATTTTGAAACAGAGGATGCGGCATTGCTTGATAGGTATTTCATGGCCGCAATAGGAATAGCTGGGTTACTAGCAGTTGGTACTGCTCTTCGCTACGCACTTGTTACTCGCTTAGGCGAGCGGGTGGTTGCTGACATTCGTAAATCTGTTTTTGACCGTGTTATCAGTATGTCGCCAAGTTTTTATGAAACCATAATGACCGGCGAGGTTTTAAGCCGTATTACTACTGATACTACGCTAATTTTAAGTGTATTAGGTTCTTCCGTTTCGATTGCATTGCGCAACGTATTAATTTTTATTGGCGGGCTAATTTTGATGCTTCTGACGTCGGCTAAGCTGTCGCTTCTGGTATTGCTTATTGTACCGGTGGTGATTGTTCCAATCCTTGTGCTCGGACGTAAAGTTCGTGCGCTTGGTCGTGATAATCAAGATTGGATAGCTGCATCCTCAGGTCGTGCATCAGAACAACTTAGTGCTGTACAGACAGTGCAGGCGTTTACTCATGAGGCCTCCAGTCGTAGAATGTTCTCTGGTCTGACCGAAGCCAGCTTTGTTTCTGCTAAACGTCGGATTAACATGCGGGCTTTAATGACGGTCATTGTTATCTTTCTCGTATTTGTTGGGATTGTTGGTGTGTTATGGGTCGGTGCCAACGATGTCCGGGCCGGTGTTTTGTCTGTGGGTTCGTTAATCCAGTTTGTAATCTACGCAGTAATGGTTGCAGGTGGAGTTGCAGCTTTGTCAGAGATAACCGGAGAACTTCAACGTGCTGCTGGTGCTACAGAGCGTCTGGTTGAACTTTTGCACTCGGTCGATAGTGTTTGTGATGCAGTTGCGCCAGTTGCACTTGCAACACCAGTGCGAGGCTACATTGCATTTGAGGACGTCCAGTTTTCTTACCCAAGCAGGCCTGAAACGACAGCTTTGGGTGGGATTACTCTAAATATCCAACCAGGCGAAACCATTGCGTTTGTTGGAAAATCTGGGGCAGGTAAAACAACAATTATCCAGTTAATCCAGCGCTTTTATGACCCACAAGCAGGACGTATTACCATGGATGGCGTTGACATCTCTCTGATGAAGCGAGAAGATTTTCGGCAATACATCGCATTAGTTCCACAAGACCCTATGATCTTTGCAGACACCGCCTTGGCTAACATTGCATTTGGAAGGCCTGATGCTTCACGATTAGAAATTGAATCCGCGGCTCAAGCGGCGGCGGCCCATGATTTCATTATGTCCCTTCCTGATGGGTACAATACCAAGCTGGGTGAGCGAGGCCTGATGCTTTCCGGGGGGCAAAAGCAGAGGATTGCGATTGCACGGGCAATTTTGCGTGATGCGCCTGTTTTACTGCTTGATGAGGCTACAAGTGCTTTAGATGCTGAAAGTGAAAGATCGGTTCAAAACGCTGTTGATAAGTTAGCCGAAGGTCGAACTACGCTGATTGTTGCTCACAGATTAGCCACCGTAAAAAAAGCTGACCGTATTATTGTTATGGATGAAGGCCAAATTGTAGCTCAAGGTGCACATGACGAGCTCGTTTCCGAAGGTGGTTTATATGCAAGATTAGCTCGACTTCAGTTTACGGATGGGTTTGCCATTGACTAGTTGTCCATTATGATTTGGATCGTCGAAGTAAAATATCGCGTTGCCGATATTTAATTTATTAGTTTCTTTAACAGATAGGTTTCTAAGAAATTCCTACAGTACATTGATTTTTTTTTTCATCCACTGCATCGTGCTTCATTTAATTAAACACTGACCCAAGAAAATTGGATTGTGACGTGGAAAGGAATGCAATGTATTTTGCTGGGATCGCAGATCGTGACGCCATCGAGAACGAGATGGCATGGGCAGACCGAGATGTTGCAACGACACTATATGAAATGTTGAGTGCCACTGTTGAAAAATTTCCATCTCACAAAGCTATCAGTTATCAGATTTTTTCAGACCCTAACTCGAAAGCCGAAACGCTGAGTTGGTTAGTACTTAAAAATCGTTCTACGCAGTGTGCGAACATGTTCCGTGTTATGGGTGTTGGGCCGAAAGATGTTGTGGCTTATATACTTCCAAATTGTACGGAAACTGTGATTGCTCTGCTGGGTGGGGCTGTCGCGGGAATAGTCGCACCGATTAATCCTCTTTTAGAAGCGGACCAGATTGCATCTATTTTGCGGGAGATTAACGCTAGGATTGTTGTCACGCTGAAAGCTTTTCCCAAAACAGATATAGCTGAAAAAACTGCCATGGCTGTCAGTCTTGCCCCAAAAGTCAAAACAGTGCTTGAGGTTGACCTTCTCACCCATATTTCCGGTGTCAAATCACTCGTAATTCCACTTTTGCGCCCACGGATGCGAAAGGCTCCTGGGGTGCTCTATAAAGATTTTAATTCTGAGGTCGCCAAACAGCCTAAAAATTTATTGTTTGAAGATGCGCAAGAAGATCGAGTTGCCTGTTATTTCCATACTGGTGGTACAACAGGCATGCCTAAAATCGCACAGCACAGGTATTCTGGGCTAATTTATAATGGTTGGTCTGGAAAGCAGCTTCTATACACGGAGAATGATAATATATTATGCCCACTTCCCTTGTTTCATGTTTTTGCCTGCCATCCAGTATTGATGGGAGCAATTGCGTCGGGTGCTCATGTCATTTTTCCCACTCCGCAGGGTTATCGTGGTGATGGGGTATTGGACAACTTCTGGAGATTAGTAGAGCGTTGGAAAGTGACTTTTATTTTTACTGTACCAACGGCTATAGCGGCGAAAATGCAACGCCCGATAAATGCTGATATCAGTACAATTAAAACAGCTTTTTCAGGTTCTGCACCTTTGCCTCAGGAGTTATTCAAGCGCTTTGAAAAGGCCACAGGTGTTACTTTGATTGAAGGCTATGGCATGACTGAGGCTACATGCATAGTCTCAGTTAATCCACCTCAAGGCGTAAAAAAAATTGGGTCAGTAGGTGTGCCTTTTCCATACACTGACGTCAAAATATTTAAGATTACGCCGGATGGTCCAGTTGAAGCTGCTGTGGATGAAGTAGGTGAAATTTGTGTCTCAAACCCAGGTGTATTTGTTGATTACACTTATACTGAGGATAAAAAAAATATAAACCTCTTCTACAAAGGAAAATACTTGCGTACGGGCGACTTGGGCCGGTACGATAATGACGGTTACCTGTGGATTACCGGGCGGGCCAAAGATCTTATCATCCGTGGGGGTCATAATATTGACCCTGCTGTAATTGAAGAGGCATTGATGCGTCACCAAGCGGTGGCTTTCGTCGGTGCTATAGGTCAACCAGATTCACATGCAGGTGAAGTGCCATGTGCATATGTCGAACTAATTGAAAATGCTGCTGTCACTACTGATGCTTTAATAGATTTTTGTAAAGAACATGTGTACGAACGCGCTGCGCATCCGAAGTATCTTACTATTATTAATGAGTTGCCAAAAACAGCCATTGGCAAAATTTTCAAACCCGCCTTACGCAAGGAAGCTATTACACGTGTCTATAATGAAGCTCTTGAAACAAATGGTATAGATGCTCGAGTTGTATCTGTGGATGACGATAAACAGTTGGGTTTAGTAGCACAGGTTGCTGCTAATGGTGTAGGAGAGCCTGTAATTGAAACTGTTTTAGGTAATTATGTGAGGCCTTGGGCGATCATTAAATAATAATAGTTTAATCTGGATTTTTTAAAAGACAGCTTTCACGGGAAGTCAAATAGATTTTATAGAACGATGAATGGCGTAAATAATAAAATTGCTTGGCAGGATGTCATTGAAGTGATCAGGCTATGCTTTGGATGAGTGTAAGCAGCTTTTGACTGTCTCTGATTACACTCTAATTACCGCATTTTCTCAAAAATCTTATAACCCTTACATGTTGTCTCGTGAAATTTGATCTGTAAGGCTTCGGTTATAGATGAGTTTATTATTTTCGTATGCCTCAATACTTGCGCATAAATAAAAGTTATTTTGGTCGCTCCACATTCTACAATGGGCTTCTGTGCGTAGGCATATACCATCTCTTTCAAGTTCGTCTGTCCAATGGCACTCGCCTTTAGCGGAAAGTGGTTCGTCAGGATGAATTTGCCAGTGTTCGTGAGCAACAGACCCGTTAATTAGTCCATGCTCCATATCACAGACCTTTCCAAAATCATCTTTAATAATTAACGAAGTGATACCAGTAACTTGATCAACCTCCTGTTTTCGATGGTGATTTTCTGGGCGTAACTCTTTTGTTTTCCAAGAGGGCGCTGCCTCTGGCGGACTAAAAATGGGTCTCTCTACATGAGTGTCAGGATGTGGCAGGGTGAGCTCACCATAATTAATTTTAAGATTTGTTTTTGTTGGAGATGGCCAGAGTAATGGCCAATAGGCGTTGCTTACCGCAACACGAATTCTATGACCGGCAGGGATTGTATAACCAATGTGATCAAGTGTTATCTCAATTTCTTCAGTCACCTCCAAAGGCATTGGAGTTGGGTATTCGGATGAAATACGGTGACTAAGATTAAGTACGCCATAAGTGATCCGCGTGCTGGCGCCGTCTGGATGAATATGGTTCAGACGTACAGCGATCTGTGCCTGTGGTTGATCAGAAGTCAGCACAAATTTCATCTTTGGCGCCCCTAGAAGATGAATGTCGTTGTTAATTGGTAAGCTAGTCCAGCATGCAGACAAAGCATCGTCGCTTCTCTGGTCTCCAGGTAACTCAGGACCCAGCCAGATCGCACAATATTCACCTGCCTGTGCACCTGTAGTTGCTGGAGAGGTTACGTGACAACTGCAATCTGTTTTGATAGTACTAAGCGCTCCGTTGCCAAGCCATAAGGAACTGTGATTTCTGCCTTTATGCAACTCACCAGCCTCTTGACCAAGCCAGTGCCCTTGGCGTTCAGTGTACCATGTGGCTGGACGAACACCGTCCATAATATACACCCGCAGATCAGGGTCGTCTTCGACTTTGGTATCTATATTTTTTAACCAGCGATCCCACCATCTTAATGCCTCTTGAAGAAAGCCAATCCTAGGTTCAGGAACTGCAAAATGCGGATACTTGTGCACCCAAGGACCGATGATACCCTTTGATCCTGGTAACGCGTCTAATAGTTGTGGAACTGCATTTTTGTAAGCATCACCCCATCCACCAACAGCAAGAACTTTTGCCTTGATGTCGGAAAAGTTTTCAATGACGGATCCATGTTTCCAATAAGAGTTCCTTCGTTGATGGCGGAGCCATTTTGAAGGCAGAAATGGTTCATTCTCGAGGCGTTCTAACCATAATTCGCGCCAATTGGCCCGCAACGCGGGATCAGGAGCACGTGAAGAATAGGACCACATAGTAGCACCCCATCCGAGGTTCTCATTTAATAGGCATCCCCCCTTATAGTGGATATCATCAGTGAAGCGGTCAACGGTTGAACACAACGTAATGACGGCTTTTAGAGGTGTTGGTGCCATTGCGGCGACCTGCAAACCATTAAACCCGCCCCAGCTGATACCCATCATACCAACTGTACCACTGCACCAAGGCTGTGTAGAAACCCAGTTTATAATCTCAACGGCATCATCAAGTTCCAGTTGAGCATACTCATCTTCCATTAAACCTTCACTGTCGCCATTCCCTCGCATGTCCACGCGTAAACACGCATAACCACGCTCTGCGAAGTAAGGGTGGGTAAGAGCATCGCGCGCACATGTTCCATCGCGTTTGCGGTATGGTAAATATTCGAGAATTGCAGGCACTGGGTAAGAGTGTGCATCCGAAGGAAGCCATACCCTTGCAGACAGCCGAACTCCATCATTGAGAATGATTCCTAAGTCTGGCAATATTTCTATTTCACGCAGTGAATTTTTCATATTGCTAGGGTTTATTTTGTTATGCCTTATGTCAAGTATAGTGAAATGCTTAATCCACCTACGTGATGTGATTTGTCATCATAGTGATCTCAAATTTTAACAACTTATCCTGTCTATAATAGCTAACAATTTTGTTTTTTTGGAGATTTATGTTCTGGCTCTTTTCTAGCTCTTATGGGCGATAAGAATATCCATTACATTTGTCCCTGTTGGTCCTGTTATAATAAGGGCTCCACGTGCTTTCAGCCAAGGGTAGGCATTTGCTGTATCTAGCGCTAATTGAGCTTCGGGTCGCCAAGTGTTCCCATCTACGATTGCGCCTGCTGCATCTGTGGGCCCATCAGTGCCATCGCTTCCTGCTACCAGAATTCGTAATCCTCTTATATTGGAGATTTCCCGAGCTAAGTTAAGGGCTAACGCCATATTGCGGCCACCTAATCCAGGATTTTTTGGCAGGTGTATGACTGGCTCTCCCCCCATGATGTATAAACCACTTCTTGCATTCTTTAACGGAGCAGCGATACGTGGTGCTAATTCTAAAACATTTTCATAGAGATTTTCATAATTTGATCGAACCGGTACTGGACTGGCTGCAGCTACTGCAGCGCGAGCGATGGCGTTGCTGGCCACTATATGTGCAGTGAAACTAAAACTAGCTTTTTGAGGAACATCAGCAAAGCCAGATCCGATAGTCGCCAGTGCATCTCCCTCTACGTCAGATATTGCTAATGTGGTGACATGTGATCCTTTGAAAGCAGACAGTAGCTTACCTCCTTTAATTTGAGAGTTCTGCGTGCGGTGAAGGTTCATAGTCCTGATATCTGCACCGGACGCTAGCAGTGCGTTGGTCTGATTTTGTAGTTGGACAATATCAACACCCTCTATCGGGACTTCGGCAAGTGCAGAGGCGCCGCCCGAAGCCAATATAAGCAAGTGATCTTGCGAGGAGCAGCTAGCAACAGCTTTTTGTAAAGCTTGGCCAGCTTTCAAGGAGGCTAAATCTGGTACTGGATGGGCAGATTCTAATAGTTGTGCTGTTGCTGGCGCTTCATCACCATGCCCATATTTTGTTATAATCAGACATTTAGTTTCAGGCCATATTTTGCATGCTGATTGCGACATAGCAGACGCTGCCTTGCCGACTGCTATAATGCGATCTGGTTTCGGGACGGTATATTTTCGTAATGCCTTTTCAACTGCTTCCGCGCCTCCAACCGCGTGCACACCAATTTGCCATAATGATAGAAGATCATCATTTGTCATGTCGTCACTGACCCCTAACTCTCATTCATGCCACTCAATTACGTCACCGACAGATGCGCGCTCAGTACGAAAGCTGTTGGCTGGGTGATCTAAATCTGAATAGCCAAAAGATATAGCGCACAAGATATTTTGATCATCAGATATTTTAAAAAAAGTTCGAACGAATGGGGCCTGCGCTGCAATAGCTGCTTGCGGAATACTAGCTATACCGTAAGCTTGTGCAGCCAAGCAAAAAGCTGTGACAAAGCCACCTGTGTCCATAGCGCCATAGGTTCCCAATTCCGAGGGCGATGTGACAATGGCAACATGGGGTGCCCCAAATAGACGATAATTTTCCATCATCTGGGCTAAACTGGCAGTACGATCACCTTTCTTTATACCTACAGCGTCATACAATTGATAACCACAAGTGCGTCGCCGCTCACCATAAACGCCTGAGTAGTTTGTAGGCCACTCTAAATCTGGTGCGGGCTGGAAATTGCTGGCAGCATCAAAAAGTGCATTACGAAAATGATCGGTCTTAGCTCCAGCGGTAATCAATAATTTCCAAGGTTGCGCATTGCACCAGCTTGGTACTTTTTGAGCACTACTAACAATTTTTTCAATAATCTTTTTTGACACTTTCTCGGGGAGAAAAGCTCTGCATGAGAAACGTTTCTCAAGTAAAAAATCTAACGAATTGATTTTGTTCATCGTTGTGTCGCCATTAAAAAACCAATGCCTCCCGTTATAATAAGTCCAATGAGTAAAGCTATGGCAATTTTGCCCTTGAACTGAGGTCGCTCACCTTTAACGTGACCTGTTTGACCGTCTACCACAAATCTATAGTTTTTCACTGGATATTTGTTAGCGGCTACCCACATAGCTAAAGTATATACTTAAACGTCATTTGTTGAACGGAAGTGTCAATATTGTAAATCTGCTGACGCATCACTCTCACGCTCGAGGACTTTGGCTGCTTGAAGCGAGATGTTTTACATGTAAAGCTCAGAGGTCATCAATTTGTATATGGCGATTTGACTAGTTATTTCAGTATTTACTATCTGACCCAGTTTCCGCGTATTGGCGGCCTTATCCATTACTGGAATACCTGACTTAGCTAGGCTGCGTGACATTTCTAGAACTATGATTTTGCGGAACTGAAAACTGACCTCATCCATAGTGAATTCACTATTGGTACTGACAATTTTCACTAAGAAATCCGCCGGTTCTTTAATCTTAACGGAATAAATGCTAAACGTTCGAAGACGAACCGGACCAAATTCCGGGTCACGAAAGATTATAGGGCTCTTAGTGCACCACTTTAGATCATTGAAACGAGCCTATTTTACGAAACACACCTCAGATCTAAAACTTCTTTTAAAACCATGATCCCAATGCCACAGCGACGTCATGATTGGCATATTATTTGTCTCTACCAAATAAAGACCTGGGGTAAAGACATTTACAAGCTCGCCTTCATGCACAAAATGGCTGCTTGAACTTGGAGGACGATAAGTTTGGCGCCGTATTTGATTTCGTGATCCTCTCTTGCAAATCTTCAAACTATAGTATCGCTAGTCTTGTCGACCCTGTGGGTTGCGTCAAGAATCCACCTGAGAGAAAATCAAAAATACCCATCTAGGTCTTTTTTGGGTTCAACTTGGCCCTTGTGTAGCCTCGTTAGCTAAAGCGCGAATTATGGATTTAGCCTCTGATAAAGACATGCCGCTTTGCAAGCGTTGATCGTAGAGCATTTTTAAAAGTATCTCATCGTGATTGGTTAACAGAGCAAACTCGTCATCATCATTAAAAATTGAAGGGCGTGCTTGTGGGCTGTCATTTGCAAGTCCAAGCGCTTGGGCTATTTCTTCATGAATGCATGATAGTCTAAGCAAGCTAGGGTTTTCCGCTCGTATCACCGCCACAGCTGATGTGTAGACATTGGGTTGTGACGAGGAGGCATAAGTTGCTACAGCGCAATAAGCGTCTTCGGGTAATTTGCTTATTGCAATCAAATCGGGTGTTGTGACGTTGAGTAACTCTGTTGCAATTTTGTCAACCGTTGTGGACCTTTCATCTTCATTAACAAAAAAAACAAGAAAATTTGGTTTGTTGTTGACGGAGATTGGATGCCCAGTAATTTGTGATAAGCGTTTCGCATATTTAATAACATTATTGCGATCATGGTTACGTTGTTTAGTTGAAACTGATGTACCAAACTCGATACCAACCCGAACTGGTGCCTGCCAACGACGCAATTTGCCCGGTAAATCAGGACTATGGCTGTTAGTGTTGTATTCGTTAAAAAAGACAATCTGCTCAAAATTATGGGCTAAACTATCTGCTGTAAAAGGCGTATCAGAACCACCGCCATCCTGTCGTAATAGTCCTTGTTTGAGTTGACTGGATTGCACCTCAATTAAATATTTGCCCAAGGTCATACTTTTTGCTGAAATTTTTTGCATTTGGCTGCTATTGAGTGACGATAAATCTGAGGAGTTTACAGCCGATATTTGCCCTGTTGCCTCTTGTTGAAAAGATCCGCAGGCAAGAAGCAAAGTAAAGGTAGCTAAGATACTAAAAATTATTAATCTTCGTTTAACCGGAGCACTTTTCATTGCTTGGCCTTAGCTAGATCTGTTGTTGGCCATATTACTGCCCGCACTAAAGTTTTGAGACTTTTCTGAAGCGAGAGTTTCACGAAGTTCATCCTCCATCTTTTTTAATTCAACCTCAGCGACAGCTCGTTGTGCCTTACCCTCGTCGGCTATTTTAAGCGAGTCCTCAATTGTTCCTATGAGAGAAGCATTGGCTTTTTTTATTGCTTCAATATCAAAAACACTTCGTTCCATTTCTTCGCGGATCACTTTGTTGCTGCTGCGTAAGTTATTAGCATTCTTTGTTAGCAATTCGTTAGTCAAGTTGCTTGCATCGTGGATTGCTGTAGCTGTCTCTGCTGAGCGTTGTATTGTAACAGTCTGAGCCAGTTGTGTTTCCCAAAGAGGAACAGTGTTAACCAACGTGGAATTAATTTTGTTTACAAGAGATTTATCATTTTCCTGAACCAAACGTATTGACGGTAGTGACTGCATTGTCACTTGTCGGGTTAATTTCAAGTCATGCACACGACGTTCCAAATCATCTCGGGCAGCCCTACAATTACGTATTCTCTGTGCGGCCATGACCTTATCGTCTTCGGCTTTGATCTTGATCTCTGACTCCATTTTTGGAATTTCCTTTTTATCTATCTCTATAATTTTTTCATCACCTGCAGCGATATAAAGCGCGAGCTCATCGTAAAATTGTAAAGTTTTATTATAAAGAAGATCTAATGCCTTAATATCTTTAAGTAATGTATGTTCGTGGTCCAAAAGGTTATCAGTAATCTTATCAATTTGAATTTGTACGTCTTCGAACTTAGCTGTAAATTTTGCGAAAGGAGTTGCCCTTCCTAATAGTCTATCCCACCAAGAACGGTCACGCCTGACATCAAGTTCTGAAACTGAAAAACCGCGAATTGTTGTCACAATATTGCGAAGACTCTCTCCGACAGGACCTAAGTCTTTGTTGCGAACGTCGGTTAGCATCATATGACTGATTTTTTGTAACTCTAACTGCGCGGACGATCCGAATGACACGATAGATTGCGTATCATTTAGATTAATTTTGTTCATGCGTTCGAGTATCTTTGCGCTGGCTACTGGATTAGCGTCAGCCAGTGAGGTGATTGCATTTGCATCATTATGCTCAGGTAATATAGTCTTGGCTACTTGTCCAATTTGAGCTGATGTAACTTTAGCTTTTTTTTGGGTCTTATCGGACATGATGGATTACCTTAAATTGGAGGTGGTGTCGGGTACTAATTTTATGCCCTACCGCTGTAAGCGATCACGAAGTACGTCAATTTCAAGATTTAGCTCACTTTGATCTTCGAGCAGCAGTTTCTGGTTGATTGCTGTAAAGCTCTGATGAAGATCCTCAAGTAGAGCAGCATAATCATCACGGACTTTTTCATCACGTGTTCGATTGTAAATACTTCCGAATTTTGATGTCGCCTCGTGAGCGCTTTTTAAATACACACTTAGATATTTGCGAGCTGCTATAAGATCACGAGGATCTTCTTCCACTGCGCGGATCAGCTCACAAGCTACGGATTGAAAATTCTTTAACTGAACCTCTAACTGATGATCTGACAAAATTAATATTACATCGGACATTTCTTTTAGATAGGTTTCTGCTTTATCGACTGTTCGTGCAACACGCTCTCGTTGAAAAGTGTTTTTACCTTCTAAGCCTTTTGATTTCAGAGGATCTGAGCCAAAAGCTGCGATATGAAGTGATAGTGCCGTGGTGCCATATAAAATGGAAGCAAGCAATTCAGGCTCCGTTTTGTACGCTGCAAAAGAGATGCCCACCCCCGTTAAGATGCTGGCAAAAATTTTGCGGGGGATAGCTGGTCGCTGGGCAGTTTTTCGGTTTGCGAAGGCAGCCTCAGCCTGTAGACCGCCACGCAGTAGCCATGCGGCTAAGGTCAAAACGGCTGTGGCAATTAACGCAATAAACATTGTGACGGCGCCATCATTCAGAGCCATAAACAACATTGGAATTGCTGGGATGAATAACATATTGGCTCGTGCACCAACTGGATCAACTTTAGGTTGTTCGAACTTAATGTGTTTAGCTGGGTCACTGGGCGCGGGTTTAGCCCGAGGACTAAATTCATCATCAAACTTTTGGGCCATATCCTACAAGCCTCCAAAAATGCCAGTTGTCACGCCGAACATCAGTACTATTAAAACAGCATACGCGACCTTTTGAAAACCTGTTGGTTGCATTTTTTCTCGTTTTATTATTGTTGTTGAATTATGCTTTGGTCTCTGTGATCAATATGGTTTGTCCAACTATGAGTAATTTGATAATTATACCATTTAAGCAAGATACTATTGGGTAACTGTACCTCACCTGTAGGCGGCAAAGAGATATATACATTTTACCTTGAACGATAAGTTGCCTATTCAATTTACTGACATTTCAACAAGTATTATACTTATCACCTTATAATTTCTTACGGTACTATTAATATAGTAACTTTTAAGTATTGTGTAAGATAAGTTGTCTAATTTTTTTGTTTGAAACCCTTTGGTTTGTTTTTTTTGTGGTTGTCAGACAGTCTACGTCCGGAAGATTTTAAGCTAAAAGACGGACTCTTATTTGGGCTATCAGAGGTTGGTTTTTGAACAGTTGCGTTTTGTGTGGAGCGACGTTTTTTTTGATTGTTCATTTCTGGAGTAGGTTTTTGAGTTGTCTTGTGCTGCCCTCTGATAACTTTCTTTTTTTTTGTAGCGGTACCATCGTTACTTTCTTTTGTGTCTAAACCTAACTGATCGCGCATTACACGCCTGCGCACTTCTTCTGTCGCTCCTGGCTTCAAGTCGCTCAATTGGAATGGGCCAAAGCTTATGCGGATCAACCTATTTACAATTAATCCAACGCTTTCCAGAGCGCGGCGAATTTCACGATTCTTTCCTTCACGAAGTCCGATTGTCAGCCAAGCATTAGCTCCTTGTTGGCGATCTAGTGTCACTTGCATGGGCTGAAAGCGCTCACCGTCAAGAGTGATCCCTTTTCGTAGCGGTTCCAGAGTAGAATCAGTGGGTCTGCCATTTGTACGTACGCGGTAACGGCGCACCCAACCGGTTGATGGTAATTCTAATTTGCGTTTTACTTCGCCGTCATTAGTCAACAACAACAACCCCTCCGAATTGATATCAAGGCGACCTATAGACATCACGCGTGGCATATCTTCCGGAAGAGTTTCATAGATGGTCGTACGATTTTTTTCATCGTGGTTTGTGGAGATTATTCCAATTGGTTTATAATATAACCAAAGCCTTGTTGGTTCCGGTTTGGTCAGTGGCTTTCCGTCTACTGTGATCTGGTCGGTATCAATTATGTTAAGGGCTGGGCTGTCAATCGGTTTACCATTCACGCTAACGCGGCCGGATTTGATGATGTATTCAGCGCCTCGCCGACTGGCCAGGCCAGCTCTGGCTATGATTTTGGCGATGCGATCGCCTTTTCGAGCAGTTTGTGTCATGTGGTGGGCGTATAGGATACAGCGGCCTTGCGGAAGGGGGCTGCTGCACAACAGGTCAATGCTATGGAATTTAAATCATTTATGAAAGAAGCATTACAAGAGGCTCGCAACGCTGGATCTCAGGGTGAGGTTCCAGTTGGGGCGGTCATTGTCCGTAAAGGGGTTATTGTGGCACAGGCCGGTAATCGGACACGGGAATTGGCTGACCCTACGGCCCATGCTGAGATGCTTGTTATTCGCGCCGCTTGTATTGCCGTTGGATCGCAACGTTTACCAGGGTATGATTTGTATGTAACACTTGAACCTTGTGCGATGTGCGCCGCTGCCATAGCTGCGGCGAGGATTAACCGTCTTTATTACGGTGCATCTGACCCTAAATCCGGAGGTGTGGTTCACGGTGCTCGCGTTTTTGAGCATAAACAGAGCCACCACAGTCCCCAAGTCTATGATGGTATTGCTGCGATTGAATCCGAGCAGTTATTGCGTAAATTCTTTGCATCCAGACGTTAAAATTTATAACGACAACTGTGTAAATCGGCCAGATTTCAATGTTGTTTATTTAAAAATATCTTTTACTGGATAAGTTATATGGTACTGTCATTCTTCTAAAAGTGTGCGCTTTTGAACAAATTCAAGCTGGATCATCCGAGCCTGTATGGACAAAGGCTTGAAGGAGAGCGATGCGCACGCTAAAGCCCAGCAAGATTTAAATCGAGGTTTTTAATGTCAATTGATGAAAGTACCGCTGCTCGTGTAGCAAAATTGGCTCGGATCAAAGTTGAGCCTGAAGCCTTGCCGGCTCTTGCTATTGAATTCAATAATATCCTTGGATTTATTGAACAGCTGAGCGAAGTAGACGTTGAGGGAGTTGAACCCATGACGTCTGTGACACCTCTACGCCTCAAACGTCGCATGGATGTTGTAACTGATGGCGACCAACAAAAGAAAATACTGGCCAATGCGCCAGATGCACGAGAAGGTTTTTTTGCTGTACCGAAAGTAGTTGAGTAATGAGCGAATTAAACAAGTTAGGCTTGGCTGCCGCCCGCAACGCGCTGCGGGCTGGAGATGTTAAATCGATTGAATTGACAGATGCTTGTCTTGACGCGATCGAAGATGCCAGCGCACTCAATGCATTTGTTCACAATACTCCAGATATTGCTCGATCACAGGCGATTGCTGCCGATGTCAGAATTGCAATGGGTGATACGCCAGCGATGTGTGGACTGCCAATCGGTATTAAGGATCTTTTTTGTACCAAAGGAGTGCCAAGCCAGGCTGGGTCGCGCATTCTGGAAGGCTTTTTGCCAGAATATGAATCAACGATAAGCCAAAAGCTTTTAGATGCTGGTGCAGTTATGTTGGGAAAGCTTAACATGGATGAGTTTGCCATGGGCTCTTCTAATGAAACGTCAGTCTATGGCAACGCAATCAATCCATGGCGTCGAGCCAATAATTCTGCAGAGTTAACACCTGGCGGGTCATCTGGAGGTTCGGCATCGGCAGTTGCAGCGGACCTGTGCTTGGCTGCTACAGGTACTGATACTGGTGGATCAATTCGTCAGCCTGCGGCTTTTACTGGGATCACAGGCATAAAGCCAACTTATGGGCGATGTTCGCGCTGGGGTGTCGTTGCTTTTGCATCTTCATTAGATCAAGCTGGACCTATGACAAAATCTGTTCGGGACGCAGCCATTATGCTGGAGGTTATGTGTGGCTATGATTCCAAAGATAGCACAAGCGTTGACTTGGCAGTCCCAAATTTTGAGGCAATTCTAACCGGTGACATTAAAGGAAAGAAAATAGGTATTCCAAAAGAATATCTCATGGAGGGGATGCCGGATGAAATAGAAGCACTTTGGGCTGATGGTGCAACAATGTTACGTGATGCCGGTGCTGAAATTATTGATATTTCATTACCCCACACAAAATATGCTTTACCCGCTTATTACGTGATTGCTCCTGCTGAAGCTTCTTCAAATCTTGCACGTTATGATGGGGTGCGTTTTGGCCATCGTGCCAAGCTGGATCAAAACGATGGTATTACAGAAATGTATGAGAAAACCCGCGCTGAAGGTTTTGGGCCTGAGGTGCAGCGCCGAGTGATGATTGGAACCTATGTTTTATCAGCGGGTTTTTACGATGCCTACTACAATCGTGCCCGTAAGGTTCGTACTTTGATCAAACGCGATTTTGAGGATATTTTTTCACAGGGAATTGATGCTATATTGACACCGGCTACGCCATCGTCTGCTTTTGCTTTAGGTGAGACTTGGGATGATCCGGTACAGATGTATCTTAACGATGTATTTACTGTTACCGTAAATATGGCGGGACTTCCCGGCATTTCTGTACCTGCAGGGTTAAACTCGCAAGGCTTACCGATGGGCCTTCAATTGATAGGGCGTCCTTGGGAAGAAGGTGACTTGCTCAATACGGCTTATGCACTTGAGGAGCGGGCAGGATTTGTGACAAAACCACAAAAATGGTGGTAAAAGTTATGAGCCTGGTAATTTATGTCCAGATAATAGATTCCAAATAAGGTGGGATTTTTTTGGATATTATGAAATTCATAATGGTAGGTTCAATCGCTGGTCTTGTGGCGTGCCAAACCACACTATCTGGAACTAGCGCTGTTATTGTAGACACCCAACAAATTGTCGATATTTCTGGTTCATCGATACAGGAGGCACGGCGAACACGTGACTTGGAGTTAACGACTTCTGTTACTCCAAGTACTTCTGTTACGCGCAGTTCCTTGACTGCTGTTGGTGAACCCTTGTCGGCTATTAGCACGTTCAATTCAATTGAATCACAAAAAACTGCGCGTGCGGTCTTTGACCCTCAAGGCCTTGATGCCGAACTTGCAGGACACAGCAGTTCAAGAGAAAAAAATTTCAATAAACAGCAGAATCACGATGTACTGATAACAGCCCTGCCAAAACAATTGGATGGAATTCAAGCATATCTTGCGACGTATGCATTGCAGTCTAACCATACCATAGGCACTAAAGTTTACACTAGACCGAATGCCGGTGCAGTTTCCACCCAAGTGCGCAATTGTTCGCATTACAATTCAGATAATGAAGCTCAGGTCGAATTTTTGGCCCTTGGTGGACCGAAAAAAGATAGTCTGGGGCTTGATATTGACGGTGATGGATATGCTTGTGATTGGAATCCAGCACCATTTTGGTTGGGTTCTAGTGAATGATCCTGTTAAATTGATCTGCGAAATGCATTCACCAAATAGAGGCCCACGCAGAGATGGTTTGCAACCGCAGTTTATTATTCTGCACTATACGGCTATGGCGACAGCTGAAGCTGCAATTGAGCGCCTTTGTGATCCTAGCGCTCAAGTTTCAGCACACTATGTCATTTGTAAATCTGGACGCATCATTCGATTGGTTGATGAAGAATTACGTGCTTGGCACGCTGGCTCTGGTGAATGGTGCGGTTTCCAAGATATGAACTCACGATCCATTGGCATTGAATTAGATAATGATGGAAAAGGTGCATTTACAAAGCAGTTGATGACAAGTTTAGAAAAACTACTATCAACCATTATGGCTAAGTGGGATATTCCTCCCGTTAATGTAATTGGTCACTCGGATATGGCCCCAGGACGAAAATTTGATCCTGGGCCATTTTTTGAATGGAATAAATTAGAAGTTAAAGGGCTTGCTGAAAAGAAACTGCAGCAGATGGAAATAAGCCGGTTCAGTGTTGACGCATTCCGTGAGCTAGCCCAAATTTGTGGTTATACTGCCCCAGCCAGTGATGCCGATCTGCTAGCTACAGTTCGGCTAAGGTATCGGCAAGGTGCGTCAGGTCCTTTAAATGCTGCTGACTTTGCAGCAATATCTGATAACAAAAAAATCTAATTTATTACAATTTATTTCCACCAAATGAAATCTACTTGAATTTTAAATTGGTGCGAGGATGACAAACTATTGACGTGCACCCAGTGCATCTCGTATGTCAGATGGCGCGCGGAGAGGTGGATGGCCGCTTTGAAGGGTTAGCCCGGCAGAGAGGAAAGTCCGGACTCCAAAAAGTAAAGGTGCCGGGTAACGCCCGGGCGAGGTAACTCGACGGAAAGCGCCACAGAAAAAAAACCGCCTGCCTTAGGGTCGGCAAGGGTGAAAAGGTGGAGTAAGAGCCCACCGCCAGGCTGGTAACAGACTGGGTATGGCAAGCCCCACCTGGAGCAATGCCAAATAGGAACCGCGTGCCAGGAAACTGGCGGGGCTGCTTTTGCCCCAGCAGGTTCGGGTTGGCAGCTAGAGGGGTGTTGGTAACAGCACCTTTAGAGGAATGGTCATCTCGGATGGAAAATTCCATCTAAGACAGAATCCGGCTTACAGCCTCCCCGCGCACAATTACTTTGCTTTTGAGTTAGGTTAAGGAGGTTATTTCATACTAAAATATAGTTGGCTTTTTCTCCATTTTTAGTTGTCAACGAAGCTCAAAACCCAGTATTTTAGGTCTTGAAAGATTATGTTAGAATTTTTTGGTGCATTCCTGTAATCTGAACATCTAGGTTCTTAACGTCTGCAGCATCTACCGTAAGGGCATCTATGTAATGAAAGCAATATAGGCAAACGACGACTACTCAATTTGTTTTGAAAGTTTTAAATACTTAGATTTAAAAGAATTAAGGAAAAAAATCAGTTTTAGTGTTTTTTTTTATTTTGAAAGCAGTGTTTTTTAAAAAGCGCGTTGACTCCGAAGGTGTATTGGATAGAAGCCATGCATATATTTTGCACTTACGTGCGCCGAGGAGAAGTCACATGGCCAAGCCAACCACAATTAAAATTCGTTTGAATTCGACAGCAGGCACTGGGCATTTTTATGTGACAAAAAAAAATGCACGTACCATGACTGAAAAAATGATGGTCAAAAAGTATGACCCCGTCGTGCGTAAGCATGTTGAGTATAAAGAAGGAAAAATAAAATAAACTTTATATTTAGCTATGTTAGTTTTTGTCG
>CAJQRC010000003.1 GCA_905480645.1 uncultured Tateyamaria sp. | reverse complement strand
AAAACATGCTAGTTGGAGAAACGACTGCAGAGCGAATCAAAACATCAATTGGTACAGCTAGAATGCCTGACGATGGACGCGGCACCTCCATGCAAATTCGTGGCCGCGATCTACTCAATGGTGTACCCAAAGAAATTGAAGTCACACAAGCGCAAATAGCTGAAGCTTTAACAGAGCCGGTACAGCAAATCTGTGAAGCTGTAATGACCGCACTAGAGACTACTCCTCCTGATCTAGCAGCAGACATTGTGGATCGCGGCGTAATGCTAACTGGCGGTGGTGCCTTACTGGGAGATTTGGACTTGGCGCTACGTGAGCAAACTGGGCTGGCTGTATCTATTGCGGACGAATCTTTGAATTGCGTAGCATTAGGAACAGGCAAAGCACTAGAGTTTGAAAAACAATTACGTCACGCTATAGATTACGACAGTTAAGTCGTGGCATCTAAGGAGCAAGACTTGCCCCAGTGTACTAAAATTCAGACCATCGGTCTCAAGTATCACAGAGTAAGATAGGAAAACCTTGAAGAAGGACAGCAATGCCGTGGACTATGGAGGCCCGCTTCGGCGGCTGATATTTGCTGTTCTGGTATTGAGCCTGTTTGGATTTTTTTTGTTGTGGCGTATCGACAATCCGCGTGTTGAAAGATTCCGAGCTCAAGTCACCAACAAAGTTGTACCCAATATGGAATGGGCCATGGCCCCAGTTACTGGTTTTATTAATGTAGTTCGTGATTTTCAAAGCTATCAACGCATTGCAGACCAAAATACCGAGTTGCGTCGTGAATTGCGACAAATGCAGGTCTGGAAAGAAGCTGCACTCCAACTTGAACAAGAAAACGCACGACTACTTGACCTGAATAATGTGCAGCTCGATTCTCGTTTGACTTATATTACTGGTGTTGTGCTGGCCGATTCAGGTTCACCCTTCCGACAGTCTGTTTTGCTGAATATCGGTGCACACGATGGTATTGTTGAAGGCTGGGCTACAATGGACGGCATAGGTCTTGTAGGTCGGATATCAGGCGTCGCAAAAAACACCGCACGTGTAATTCTAGCAACAGACGCTTCCAGCCGTATTCCAGCTATTATTCAACCTTCTGGCCAAACTGCAATTGTAGCAGGCGATAACTCTGCAGCACCCCCTATCGATTTCCTTGAAAATCCCGATCTCGTTCGTCCCGGTGATCGTGTGGTTAGCAGTGGAGACGGCGGAGTATTTCCAGCAGGCCTGTTGATTGGACAAATTACTGCTGACCCGGGTGGTAGGTTGCGGGTCAGACTGTCTGCAGACTACGAACGCCTCAAGTTTCTGCGTGTTTTGCGCCACTATGGAGCTGAACCAGTCTCGGACACAGCAAATATATTAAGCCCAGTGCCATCTGCGATTCTCCATAATGAGGCCATAAAATGAATTCACTTGCACCATCAAGAGTATGGATGATGCGAGCAGCTTTCACGTTGTTAATCCTGATTATTTTATTTTTCCATCTTTTGCCGCTGCAAACTGCGCCTGGTGGAATAATCTGGCCAAATCTTATCTTAGCTTTCTCACTCTCATGGTCCGTTCGGCGCCCTCAATATGTTCCAACAGTTCTATTAGCTTGCATGTTTTTTTTAGCTGATTTTCTTTTACAAAGACCTCCGGGCCTTTGGGCAATGTTGGCATTAGTTGCTTGCGAACATGTCAAATCACAAGCTCGCAGTTTAAGAGATGCAAGCATAACCACAGAAATTGCATTTATTTTAGCTTGGATAGTTGGAATAAGTATTTCATATCGAATTATTCTGGCAATTCTGTACGTTGAAGTACCTCCAGTTGGACCAGCACTTTTACAAATCGTAGCAACTGTCGCAGCCTACCCTTTTGTTATTGTTGTCACGCACGCGTTTATGGGTGTGCGCAAAGCAACACCCAACGATACGGGCACTAGGGGCTCATAATTATGAAACAACCCCGGACAGATACAGAAGCCAATTACCGACTTATCACACGGCGCGCTGCTCTGTTAGGCGGATTGCAATTGACATTTATTGGCATGCTTGGCGCTAGAATGCAATATTTACAGGTTGATCAAGCGGACCAATATCGAATGTTGGCTGAGGAAAATAGAATTAATATAAGGATAATTCCTCCAGCACGCGGCGAAGTATTTGATCGTAACGGTAAACCACTAGCACGTAACGTACCTAGCTACAGAATTGTAATGGTCCGTGAGGATGCTGGTAATATTGACGATGTGATTCAGCGTTTGGCTGAACTAATAGTCCTAAATCCAGAAGAAGTTGGGCGCGCACGTTCAGAAATGAAACGTTCAGCTCCTTTTTTACCAGTGACAATTGCCGATGAAGTCACCTGGGAAGACCTAAGCCGTGTATCTGTGAATGCACCGGCATTGCCGGGTATTCTACCAGAAGTCGGGCTCAGCCGAGTTTATCCACAAGGCTCCGATTTTGCTCATGTACTAGGTTATGTTGGACCAGTCAGTGACTATGACCTTAAAAGAATAGAGGATCCAGACCAATTACTCAGAATTCCTCGTTTCCAAATTGGCAAGGTCGGTGTCGAAGCTAAGGTTGAGACAACTTTGCGAGGAAAAGGTGGCGCAAAACGCGTTGAGGTAAATGCTAAAGGACGTATCATGCGTGAACTGGATCGGCGCGAGGGTGTACCAGGTTCCGATCTGCAATTAACTGTTGATGCTACACTTCAGACATACGTACAGGCAAGGATAGCAAAAGACAGCGCAAGCGCTATAATAATGAACATCCAATCAGGTGATCTGGTTGCTATAGCTTCTGCGCCAACGTTTGACCCTAACCTTTTTGTCCGAGGTATTTCCATTAAGGACTACGATGCGCTGACTGAAAACAAGTATCGGCCACTAGCCTCTAAATCTGTTCAAGGAGCTTATCCTCCGGGCTCAACATTTAAGATGATCACAGCCATGGCTGCGCTAGAGGGGGGCTTTATTAGTCCTAATGATCAATTCTTTTGTTCCGGACACCTTGAGGTTGCGGAGCGTAAATTTCACTGCTGGAAAAGAGCAGGTCACGGTTCTATTGATCTGCAAAACTCATTGGAACAGTCCTGTGATGTTTATTATTATAATTTAGCATTGAAGGTTGGAATCGAAAAGATAACGGCGATGGCAAATCGTTTCGGTCTTGGCGAGCGACATGACATTCCAATGTCGGCTGTGGCAAAGGGACTTACACCAACAAAACTCTGGAAAAACCGTACCCATGGGAGTGATTGGGTAATCGGAGACACCGTTAACGCTTCAATCGGGCAGGGCTACCTGCTGGCGTCACCATTGCAATTATGTGTTATGGTGGCACGCTTAGCCTCTGGAAATTTAGTGATCCCTAGACTGATCAAAAACATCGATGGTATTGAACAGCCCATTCCTGAAACTACGAGGCTTGGAATGAACGAAAATAATCTCCAAACAATACGCCGAGCAATGTTTAAGGTTGTTAACGACCGACGTGGAACTGCCTATGGTAGTCGAATAATAGGCGATGCCATGCGCATGGCTGGTAAAACTGGTACTAGCCAAGTCCGCAATATTACCGCAGCTGAACGCGCTCGCGGCGTATCTCGCAATGAAGACCTACCGTGGGAAAGGCGTGATCATGCTCTGTTTGTAAATTTTGCACCCTATGACAACCCTAAATACGCAGTTGCAGTAGTTGTGGAGCATGGTGGCGGCGGCTCTACAGCTGCAGCCCCCATCGCCCGCGATATAACCTTACAAGCATTATATGGTGGTGAACCTCCAGTTGAAGTCTACCCATCAAAAGATCGCAACCGCATTATTCAACAACAACGTGAACTGCGCAGTGTGCGCCCAATTGCAAATGTGTCTAGAGAAGAACAAGCATGAGCTATCTCGAATACACAGTCAAATTTGTTCCAACTGGATCACGAAAGCTGTTGTACTTGAATTGGCCTCTTGCACTCTTGCTTACAGCTACAGCAGGAATAGGCTTTTTAATGCTCTATTCTATTGCGGGTGGATCATATACGCCTTGGGCAGAGCCACAAATAAAACGCTTTGCTATAGGCTTTGCGATAATGCTTACAATTGCCATGGTACCAATCTGGTTCTGGCGCAGTATTGCAGGTGTTGCTTATGCCACATCTTTAATATTACTAATCGCTGTTGAATTTTTTGGGTTTGTCGGCATGGGAGCTCAAAGGTGGATAGATTTAGGCTTTATGCGTTTACAGCCATCTGAATTGATGAAAGTTACCTTAATTTTAATGCTCGCTGCCTACTATGATTGGTTGAATCCCACTCTTAAATCGCGCCTGTTCTGGGTAATAATACCACTTTTATTAATAGCGTTTCCGGTAGCGCTTGTGCTTCGTCAACCTGATTTGGGGACCTCAATTTTACTGTTGGCGGCAGGAGGCGGTCTAATGTTTCTAGCTGGTGTACACTGGGCTTATTTTGCTGCAGTTGTTGCATCAGGCTTTGGCCTAATAACCTGCGTATTTAAGTCTCGTGGCACAAGTTGGCAACTACTCGAGGACTATCAATACCGTCGAATTGATACATTCATAAATCCTGCTTCAGATCCTCTTGGCGCTGGTTATCATATTACCCAATCAAAAATTGCCCTCGGATCAGGGGGCTGGACCGGTAGAGGTTTCATGCAAGGAACTCAATCCCGGCTAAACTTTCTCCCTGAAAAACATACCGACTTTATTTTTACAACTCTGGCTGAGGAGTTTGGCTTTATTGGAGCCTTTTCATTACTGACACTTTATACATTAATAGTTCTGTTTTGTGTTGTTTCAGCATTAGCAAATAAAGACCGGTTCTCATCATTATTAACCCTCGGCATTGCTCTAAATTTCTTTTTGTTTTTCGCTGTTAATATGTCGATGGTCATGGGATTAGCTCCGGTTGTCGGCGTTCCACTTCCACTCGTGAGCTATGGTGGATCAGCGATGCTGGTACTGATGCTGGCTTTTGGTTTGATACAAAGCGCACATGTCCATAGACCGCGCTAAAATATCTTTTATTAACTCTTGCACCTCAAAAATTTTAAGGTCCCTTAAATGAAACAAATCACAGTTTTGGTTTATAATTATTGTAGTAGATTAATCCAATTGGACAAATTTTCTAAGCGTAAAAAGAATGTCATCAAATGAGCGTAAATATACTTTTTGCAGCGGCTGATCAAAAATGGTCTGAATACAAATATCACTTAAGTTTAGCCATTAAGGCCACTGGTGTTGATGCAAACATTAGCACCAAAATTGCACCTGAATCTGTAGACTACATTGTCTATGCCCCCAATTCTGAACTAATAAATTTTAGTCCATATACACGAGCCAAAGCAATTTTAAATCTCTGGGCTGGTGTTGAGACTATAGTTGGCAATCAAACACTGCAGATACCATTATGTCGTATGGTCGATCCCGCGTTAACTCAAGGTATGGTTGAGTGGGTTACAGGCCACATTTTACGCTTACATCTCAGAATTGAAGATCATATAGGATTAAAACCAGGCGAATGGCCGCCTACAGTACCTCCTTTGGCGTTTGACACACAAATCACTATTCTTGGCTTGGGTAAGCTCGGGACGGCGTGTGCTCAGTCATTAGTCAATCTCGGTTTTAATGTTACAGGATGGAGTCGCTCGGTCAAAAATATCGATGGTGTCACCTGCATGTCCGGCTCTAATAGACTTGAAGATGCTCTATCTAATGCATCTTATTGCGTTCTTCTTTTACCCAAAACACCACAAACTGAAAATACGCTAAATAAAAAAACACTCGCCTATTTACCAAAAGGAGCTTGTATCTTGAATCCAGGTCGCGGACAGCTGGTAGACGACGACGCTCTGCTAGATGCACTACAAAGTGGTCAGATCAGACATGCGACATTGGACACATTTCGCATTGAGCCTCTACCGAAAGAACACCCATTTTGGACACACCCAAATATTACAGTAACGCCTCATGTTGCCTCAGCAACAAGGGCTGCTTACTCATGCAAAACTATCGCTGAAAACATTAGAAGAGGAGAAGCTGGTGAAGAATTTATTTATCAAGTTGACCTCACTGCTGGCTACTGAGTGCTGTTTTTTTACATAACGACCAAGAAAATTTTTATATTAGTCAATATTTACGAAAACAGGCCAACTTAAACAATGATCGCTTTAAAATCCTAAAATTTATTTTTTACATATGACATCAGATCAATCTATTGTGCTGCTCGCTCAACACCGTCTGTTATGGCCTTACGTAGTCGCTTCTCTAATGTTCTCTGTTTGCTTGTAGAATAATATTTAAGTCCAAACATGTCTTTAACGTAAAAAGTATCAACCACCTGTTCACCATAAGTTGCTATGACTGCATTAGCTATGTACACGTTTGAGGCAGCTAGCATACTCGTCAGATCGTGCAACAAGCCCGGCCGATCACGCGTATCAACCTCAATGATTGTATAAATATCCGACCCATCATTATCAAAAGTGATATGCGTGGGTACTTGAAATGCTTTTTCACGCTTTTTAATACGATCTCTATCTCGTATCGCAATGCGTGTTACGATTTCACCTGCAAGTGTCCTTTCTATCATTGTCCGCAACCTCGGCAAGCGAGCAACATCATAGGGATTACCATCTGAGTCTTGAATCCAAAATGCATCAGTTACAAAGCCATCTTTGGTTGTATAGCTTCGAGCATCAACAACGTTTGCCCCAACCAAGGCTAATGCGCCGGTCATACGCGCAAAAATCCCAGGGTGATCATGCATAACAAAACATGCACGCGTGGCGTCACGATCATCATCAGGGTGCAAATCTATAACAATTTCGTTTTCGCTGATATCGCGCAGAAGTTTGGCAAAAACGACATGGGCCGTTACATGTAAGCCCTGCCAATAGGATGAGTAATGTCGCGCAGTCTCAACCTGAAGATCTTTGCGCGACCATTCAGACAAAGCCTCTCTTAGTATTTTTTTAGCTTCAGCACCACGATTTTCACGATTGAGCGCTTCCATTCCGTCTTCCAGAGCTCTCCAAGTTTGACGGTATAATGCGCGGATTAATACAGCTTTCCAGTTATTCCATGTACTTGGACCCACACCGCGAATATCACAAACAGTTAACACACATAACAAATCTAATCTTTTAATCGTTTGAACAGCCTTGGCGAAATCACGCACTGTCCGCGGATCAGCGATATCGCGTTTTTGAGCCATGTCAGACATCAACAAATGATAACGGACTAACCACTCAACCGTATCCACCTCATCTTGCTTTAATCCAAGTCGCGGCGCAATTTTTCGAGCCATTTGAGCTCCAAGGATAGAATGATCTTCAACTCGACCTTTGCCAATATCATGCAATAAAATCGCGACATACAGTATTTTGCGGTTTACACCTTTCTCAAGTATCGAAGAGGCCACTGGCAAGTCTTCAATGAGCTCTCCTTTTTCGATCATAGCCAATTGCGCAACACACTGAATAATGTGTTCGTCCACAGTATAGCTATGATACATATTGAACTGCATCATTGCCACAATATGCTCAAACTCTGGAATAAACTTCGATAAAACTCCAAGTTCATTCATTCGCCGTAGTGCGCGTTCGGGATTGCCATGTTTAAGTAGCAAATCGAGAAAAATACGGCGGGCTTCCTGCGTATTACGCAGATCTTCATCGATCAAGTTCAAGTTTGATTTAACCAATCGCATCGCATCAGGATGAATAAGCATACCTGTCCGCAGCGCTTCTTCAAAAAGGCGTAATAAGTTTACCTTGTCAGATAAGAAAATACCCTCATCCATGATCCCAATCCTATTGTGGATCACTTGATATCCTGGCTTCACAATCGGCCGTCTTTTAAAAAGCCGCTCTAGCAAAGGCTCTGCTTTGAGATGAGTAGCCTCAAGCTTAGTAAGAAAAATTCGCGTCAGTTCACCTACTTCAGTAGCATGGCGAAAGTAGTCTTGCATGAATAGTTCAACTGCGCGTTGGCCCGCTTTGTCCTTGTATCCTAAGGCCTCAGCTACTGACGCTTGCATATCAAACGTCAGTTGATCAGCAAGCCTGTTTGAAATTAAGTGCAAGTGGCATCGTGTTGCCCACAAAAAATCTTCAGCGGCAACAAAACCGCGGAATTCTTCTTTTGTAAATAATGCAAGAGATACAAGATCGGCGGCGTTCTGCACTTTATAAATATATTTCCCAATCCAAAATAATGATTGCAGATCACGCAATCCTCCCTTGGCTTCTTTTACATTGGGCTCAACTACATATCTTTGACCCTGTCGGTTATGACGAGCATCCCGTTCTGCTAATTTTGCCTCAATGAACTCACGTTCTGTTCCTGAAAAAAGATTTGTGCGCAATTCGCGGTCTAACATCTCGGCCAGAGCAAGATCACCGTATAAAAATCGATGTTCTAACATCGCAGTTCGGATCGTAAAATCTTCCGTACCTAGCCGGATACAATCGCGTACCGTTCGGCTAGAATGACCCACCTTAAGCTTTAAATCCCAAAGAATATATAGGGTGCTCTCAATAACTTTCTCAGCCCAAACCGTAATCTTATAGGGTGTGAGGAAAAGCAGATCCACATCAGAGAAAGGAGCCATTTCACCTCGACCATATCCGCCGACAGCCAAGATTGACAAGCGCTCGCCTTTAGTGGGCGTTGGATTAGGGTGCAGAAGATACTCAGACGTTTGCAAGGCTGATCTAACTAGTTGATCAGTCAGGAAAGCATACGCGCTTGTCGTAGGGCGCGATTTAAATGGACTCGCACGAAATGCATCTTCAATCGCAGCCCTACCTCGCTTCTGTTCCTCTTTGAGATGTGCAACTATCTGATTACGGCGATCAGAAACAGACATATCAAATGAAGATTGCATCACAGTTTTGAAGGCTGCAACGTCAAAGATTTCTGTATGATCACAGATAAGATGTGACATCTCCAAATTTAGAGATACTCCTTGTTCTTGTGTCACAATGCACTCCTGGTATTAATATTTTTAAAAACCAGTACCACTAAAGCTAAATGGAGCAGGACTGATCACAAAAACCTGATTGGATTGTACAGTAGCAACTGAAAGTCCACGCTCATTTGTTCCATCACTGAGCAAACGAAAAACGCCTGAAGCCCCCTGAAAACCTGCGCCCTGTGTTAATGCCGCACCGGTCAATGCATTAGGGTTGCCGCTACTTACCAACGCGCCAATTGCAGCAATCCCATCAAAAGCAACGCCAGCCAGTGGATGTGGCACTGTCCCATAAGCGGCCATATATTGTGCTTGAAATGCACTTGTACGGGTCGGATCAGGTAGTGCGAACCAGCCCCCCTGAATACCCGGAAGCGAGAGTGTTTGTGGAGGAATATCCCAACGAGTTAAACCAATATATTGTGTTACAGCGGGATCCAAACCAGCCTCCGTCAACAACTGAGTTAGCAATGGCAAAGCTGTCGCCGTTGAGGCTGTCATAAAAATTGCGTTAGCACCTGTTTGATCGACTAATGATTTAATTCTTGGAACGGCCGCCATTACACCCTGTTGCGACAAAGGGTAATCTACCGCACCAGCAAGCATACCACCGGAAGAATAAATGGCCTGCTCTATAGCGGTCTTGCCAGTTTGCCCAGCAACATCCTGCGCATGAACTACAATAATATTATCTCGACCCTGCCCAACAGCATGGCTCACCAACCGTTTGGCTGTAGAATCAAATGTTGCACCTAGAATGAATACATTACCGCCTGCTATGCTGGCATTATTAGAAAACGCTAAAACATTAATATTTTTTGGAGCCACAGCCACCCCGGCAGCATTTGCACCCTCAGCATAGAGTGGGCCAAGAATGATCTTAGCGCCATCGTTAACAGCCTGAGTTGCCTGACTAGCTGCGGTCTGAGCATTACCGCTTGTCGAGTAGACCCGTAAGTCAATTTGTACACCATTTAAATCGCGCATAGCTAAGCGCGCTGCATTTTCGAGGTTTTGTGCCAATATTTCATCATTAGGTTGATCAGACCCGCGCGGCACCAAAAGAGCAACAGGAACAGGCTTGGATGGATCAATACTGGGGCCAGAGTAACTGACATTCCCAGAGCCAGATGTGTCACAAGCCGCTAGCGTAATTGCTACTAATGGAATAATGACACAACGTGTCGGATAGCGTACAAATTTTAAAAACGCGAACATGTATAAGAGTACTCCCTATATTATGAGGCATAGCGCTATTAGCTTGCCCACTTGTTTTTCGAAGATCATAGACGTCAGGAAAGGCGGGTCCAGCATTGAATCATATACATCAGTCATTAACCGCGGGATTATGGTTTGTTGGTGTACCGATAGGCACTGCTCGCGACATAACATTAAGAGCACTCGATGTGTTAGCTTCAGCCGATCTACTGGTCGCTGAGGATACCCGCAGTCTAAGAAAATTATTAGAAATTCATGGGGTGCCCCTTGCTGGACGCCGAATTGAAGCGCTACACGAACATACTAAAAGTAGTCTGATTGATCGGCTTATAACACAAGCTAAACAAGGGGCTAGTGTCGCATATGCATCTGAAGCTGGAATGCCACTTATCGCTGACCCTGGCTTTGAATTGGTACGTTCAGCGCGTGAGGCGAATGTTGCAGTGACCTGCGCGCCTGGACCATCAGCCGTATTGACAGCACTAGTCGTGGGTGGATTGCCGACAGATGCATTTCACTTTGCTGGTTTCTTGCCCGCCTCAACTGGGTCACGTAAAAAAGCTCTCACAGCCTTGATGGCCATTCCAGCTACGGTTGTTATGTACGAATCACCAAAGCGGGTTGGCGCACTTTTACAAGATGCCGCAGAAATCTTAGGGCCCAGCCGAAAGGCAGTAGTATGTCGTGAATTAACCAAACGTTTTGAAGAAACTCAGCAAGGCAGCCTTGCTGAACTCGCGACATATTATCAAAAAGGTGCGGTAAAAGGAGAAATAGTTGTTTTGATAGACAGAAGGAAAGAAAAAGTTATCAGCCCAAAAGACATAGATGATTCCCTTACTGCAGCGTTCAAAGAAATGTCTATCAAGGATGCATCGGCCTTCGTTTCAGAAACTTTTGATGTTCCTCGACGACAAATCTATCAGCGTGCTCTGACTTTAGCTAACAAACGAAACTCCAACTGATGTGCTTTTATCAAGCAGATGATGATGAAAATTAATTACACAAAAAAATTGAAAACACTTATCTAAATTTTTAATCATTTGAACTTCAGATCTTTTAAATGCACATATCAATCCCATTTTATCCAGTAACGGCACGTCCCATTTAACTTAAGTAAAAGCCGGAGACTCATTATGAAAATCGCCTTTCAAATGGATCCAATCGAAAACGTTGATATGAATACTGATAGCAGTTTTCGTTTAGCTGAAGAAGCACAGATCCGCGGGCACAATTTATTTTTCTACACTCCTGACCATCTCGCCTATCAAGAGGGTCGCATCACTGCCCGAGGGTATGACCTGACTGTGAAACGCTCGCAGGGCAATCATGCGAAATTAGGGAATTTCCGCGAAGTTGATTTGACTGACTTTGATGTAATATGGTTGCGACAAGATCCACCTTTTGACATGCATTACATTACTTCCACCCATTTGCTCGAACGTCTCAAAGGTAAGACATTAGTAGTTAACGACCCATTTTGGGTTCGTAATTGTCCCGAAAAACTGCTAGTTCTTGACTTTATAGATCTAATGCCACCAACAACTATTGCTCGTGATCTCGAAACTATCAAATCTTTTAAAAAAAAGCACAGTGATATTATTCTCAAACCACTTTACGGGAGTGGTGGTGCAGGAGTATTTCGGTTGGACAGTAATGACCGTAATCTTGAATCCTTACATGAGCTTTTTACGGGTTTTTCCCGTGAGCCCTTAATTGCCCAGAAATTTCTTCCTGCTGTTTCCAAAGGTGATAAAAGAGTAGTTCTAGTGGATGGAAAAGCCGTTGGTGCAATTAATCGTGTACCTGCAAAGGGCGAAACACGCTCAAATATGCATGTTGGCGGACGTCCAGAAAAGGTTTGTATGACTGAGCGAGATCATGAAATATGTCTAGCGATTGGTCCAATCTTACGGGAAAGAGGCCAAATTTTTGTTGGCATAGATATAATTGGAGAATTTTTAACAGAGATAAATGTGACCTCACCAACTGGAATACAGGAGCTGGAGCTTTTTGACAGCGTCAATATCGCAGAAAAGGTTTGGGACGTGATCGAGGCGAGAATCGCTTGAATTAGCTGGTTGAAATACTTTGGTGCTTGATACTTTCAGTTGCTCTAACAACCAAATGTTAAAAGTTTGGAATTGATTTTATCAAAAGGAAGTTTCTTAAAAAATTAAAGGCACACCAACGCATGAAGCATTTTAAAAGCAAGCGGTCTTTTTAATAATGATTTGCGGCTTAATCATGGAGAATAGTTAGTCGTCAGTGCTTTACTACTCGACGCATCGAGTGTGGTAACGGATAAATTATCTATTTTATAACTCAAAACTTCACTTGCAGTAATTCCAAGGACGGCCTGTAGCTGTGTCAAAATCACTCCAAAATGAGCAACCGCTATTATGTTGGAGCTAGGATAGGTTAACTCAATCCGCCGGACCGTCGTCGCAACCCGAACAGCCGACTGATTCCAGCTTTCGCCACCAGGCGGCCGGTGATTACCTGGTTTTTCCCAGTACTCCCTGCTCAGCTCCGGGTGCCAGTCTGCAACTGTTTCAAAATGTACGCCGTCCCAAGTGCCAAAGTGAAATTCACGTAGCGCTGGATCGTGGGGAAGGCGCTTTCTATTACCCTGTAAAATATCGGCAGTACTTACAGCCCGGTCTAAATCGGAAGATACGATAAGAGCATCTTTGGGAAGATAGGAAATTAGGCGCGTAATAGCACGTTGATTTGATAAATCAGCAGGAACGTCACGCCACCCAGTGAAGGTTTTTTGGTGTGTTGGTCCATGCCGTACCCAATGCCATATTGTCATTGATTTGGCCCTTTGAGCACATGGCTCAGCCCGGCAACTACATGAATGACACAATCTGCTCGCGCAGCTAAAGCGATATTTAGCCTGCCTTGTGCCTCACGAAACTGGCGAGATAAAGCATTATCAGGAACAATTCCTTGCCCAACCTCATTGGAAACTACAACTAAAGATGCTGAAGATGCGGTAAGTGCCCTTAAAAAATTTGACTGCGCCAAATCAACATCATCACCATCTAAAATGATATTTGTCAGCCACATTGTTACACAATCGATTAAAACTGCCTGATTATTCGTTAATTTTACCAATACTTCCGGAATATCTTTTTCCACGCTGATAGTGGTCCAACGCGCATCACGACGGGCAATGTGAGTGTTGATTTTAGTTTGCATTTCATCATCAAAAATACGTGACGTTGCAACGTAAACTAACTGTAAATCACTGTTATAGATGATATTTTCTGCAACTAACGATTTACCCGAAGCCGCCCCTCCCAAAACAAATGTCAATGAAGGCAACACTTTTTAATCTTTCCAGTAAACCAAAAGGATATCTCGTCCGTACATTTTGCACATACCGAAAACAAGACTGTATATTCAAGGAAATGTTGAAATGGCCTTAGATAATGTTCGAGAAGTGTCTTTGTCCCGCACCGCAATGAAAGCGGAAATGCTGGATGCAGAGACAGAACTTAAACTCGCCTACGCATGGCGAGACGATAGAGACGAAGCCGCACTACATAGACTGATTACAGCGTATATGAGGTTGGCCGTCTCTATGGCCTCAAAGTTCAAAAGGTACGGCGCGCCTATGAACGATTTGATTCAAGAGGCGGGCCTTGGGCTCATGAAAGCGGCTGATAAGTTCGATCCCGACCGTGGCGTTCGATTTTCAACATACGCTATATGGTGGATAAAGGCATCAATCCAAGATTATGTGATGCGCAACTGGTCGATGGTACGTACAGGATCAACTTCTTCTCAGAAATCTTTATTTTTTAACTTGCGCAGGGTGCAAGCTAGGCTTGAGCGGGAGAGCGAAGCAGTTGGAGAAAAACTAGACAAGCATCAGTTGAGGCAGATGATATCAACTGAAATCGGTGTTCCTATCCACGATGTCGAAATGATGGAGGGCCGGTTGTCAGGGTCTGACTACTCTCTAAACGCCACACAAACAACAGAAGATGAAGGTCGGGAGTGGATAGAAGCCCTTGAGGATGACAGCGCGCAGGCAGCCGAAACAGTTGAGCATTCTCATGATACGGAACAGCTTAGATCTTGGCTCTTGTCAGCAATGAACGCTCTGAATGAAAGAGAACGGTTTATTGTGAGGGAAAGAAAGCTCAGGGATGAACCAAGGACTTTAGAAAGCCTAGGACAGGAGCTAAGTCTTTCAAAAGAGCGGGTACGTCAACTTGAAGCAGCGGCATTCACAAAAATGCGCAAATCATTAGAGAACCAGAGCCGGGAGGTTCACCACTTTCTCGCATGAATTACTTATTTTGTTTTTTATATGCGATCTGCATGAGCATGCCCATGCTGGCAAACGCTTTTGATGCAGATGTCGTTTTTCTAGGTGAGTTTCATGACAATCCCCACCACCACGACCGGCAGGCTACACTCGCATCTGAAATTAAACCAAAAGCATTAGTCTTTGAAATGCTAACTGAAGAACAAGCCGCACAATACGATAGCAATATTAGCGAAGTAGCTTTAAAAAACGTTTTGAATTGGTCAACAACTTCCTGGCCTGACTTCAAAATGTATTATCCAATATTTGCTTCAGCACCAAACGCATTGGTGTACGGAGCCGGAATTCCTAGGTCCATTGCAAAGAAAGTCATATCAACTGATTTAGCTTCTGTTTTCGAAGGCTATCCAGATTCTTTTGGGTTAAACGAGCCATTAGATCCAGATGAACAAAACGCTCGGGAAATTCTGCAAATGAATTCCCATTGTAATGCACTTCCTGCAGAATTGTTACCAAAAATGGTTCTAATCCAAAGACTTAGAGACGCTAAACTTGCTAAAACTGCTCTGCAAGCCTTCCACCTAACCGGTGGGCCAGTGGTAGTTATCACAGGAAATGCTCATGCCCGGTTAGATTGGGGGGCGCCCAGATACTTAATTGAAACTGCACCAAATCTGAAAATTTTTAGTTTAGCGCAAAGTGAAAACGGAACTAAACTGAAAGGTAAGTTCGATCGTGTGGAGAGTACGGTTGGCATAAAACGCCCTGACCCCTGTCTAGTTTTTAACTAGAGGCTCATGAATATACGCTTAGTTATTAGTGCATTAGATTTCCGGTATGGGGTGGCTCTTATCATCTGGCCGGCTTATGGTCCCATTGTCATTTAGACCGGAGCTATAGTTATGCTGACGGACAAACGCATTTTATTAATTTTAACCGGTGGTATTGCTGCCTACAAAGCATTGGAGCTGATCCGCCGCCTCACAGAATGTGGTGCAAGAGTAACTCCAGTTTTGACACGTGCTGCTGAACAGTTTGTTACCCCATTATCCGTCGCAGCGTTGACAGGAGAAAAGGTCTATCGAGATCTTTTTGATCTTACCAATGAGGTGGAAATGGGACACATACAACTAAGCCGATCAGCAGACTTGATCTTAATTGCACCAGCAACTGCAAATATTATGGCAAAAATGGTGCAGGGACAAGCAGATGATTTATCCTCAACAATATTACTAGCCACAAATGCTCCAGTGATGATTGCACCGGCTATGAATGTACAAATGTGGGATCATCCAGCAACCCAGCGTAATTTAACGCAATTATACGCCGATGGTATTTCGGTAGTAGGTCCTAATGAAGGCGATATGGCTTGTGGAGAGTTTGGCTTTGGACGCATGTCCGAGCCAGTAGAGATTATAAGTGCACTTGCTGCACATTTTGGTTCTGGTCCATTACTAGGTAAGAAAATACTGGTTACTTCTGGTCCCACATACGAACCAATAGATCCAGTCCGCTATATCGCCAATCGATCATCTGGTGCACAGGGGGCAGCAATAGGCCGTGCACTGATAGCAATGGGCGCGGAGGTAATTTTTATTACTGGACCAACATCGGTCCCACCACCCAAAGGCGCATGCATTACATCAGTACAAACAGCACAAGAGATGAAGGATGCCGTTATAGCAGCATTGCCAGTTGACGTCGCAATCTTTGCAGCAGCAGTCGCCGATTGGCGCGTGTCTACCGTTAGTAACAAAAAACTGAAGAAATCTATAGATGGTCCACCAATAATAGAATTTTCTGAGAACCCTGATATACTGGCATGTGTGGCACAAATGAAAAAAGACAGGCCAAGTCTAGTCATTGGGTTTGCCGCTGAAACTAACACAATTGTAGCCAATGCCACTGCCAAGCTGCAGCGCAAAAAATGCGACTGGATCGTGGCAAACGATGTTTCGCCAGAAACTGGTATCATGGGTGGACTAATGAATGAGATTACCTTGATTTCGAAAACTGGTGCCGAAGCTTGGCCGCGTATGTCCAAAGAAGACGTTGCAAAGCAATTAGCGGAACGGGTGGCAAAAGCGTTGTGCTGAGCTTTCTTAACGAGAAAATTGTGATTAAAAATATATCATTTGAGTTTGTCCAGAACAATGGAAACTGAAACAATAGTACTCAAAATTATGCGTTTGAAAGGTGCGGACCCAAATATTGCTTTACCGTGCTATAAAACATCTGGAGCAGTTGGTGCAGATGTCAGAGCAAATTTTTTAAATCGTGAGGGGATCATACTAGCCTGCAGTGAGAGAAAATTAGTACCAACAGGGCTAGCGTTAGCAATCCCTCGCGGTTTTGAAATACAAATTCGTCCACGATCTGGTCTTGCCTTGCAGCATGGATTAACTCTGGTGAATAGCCCCGGGACCATAGATAGCGATTATCGCGGAGAGGTGGGGATTATTGTGCTTAACACCTCAGACAAACAGTTTGAGATAACCCATGGTATGCGCATTGCACAATTAGTATTGGCTCCAGTTTTACAAGCTGAATTTGAGGAAGTTACAAGATTGGATGAAACAGACCGTGGTACCAGTGGCTTTGGCTCCACAGGGGCATTTTAATGCTACTCGTTTTTGCATTAGCGATAGCCCTCTGGAGCTTAGGAGCTCTAATTAAAATTCCAAATCGTAATCGCTGGATGATGATTGGAACTCTGTATTTTTTGGTACTTGCTGTGCATTTTATCCTGCCAAAGGGGCATCAATTGCGCATGCTGTTAGGAGAGACTGAGGATTTTTGGTTAATCGTTGGTGGCTTTGCTCTACTAATTTTTAGCTATCTCCTGATACTACGCCAATTACGCAGTCGAGCTAATGCAAAAGAAGTACACGCAAACCCCGCGGCGCAAGAATCCTTTACTGATACAGAATTAAACCGGTACGCTCGTCATATTGTCTTACGAGAGATCGGTGGGCATGGGCAAAAAGCGTTAAAAAATGCGCGTGTTTTGGTGATTGGAGCAGGCGGTCTAGGTGCCCCTGTACTTCAATATCTATCTGCTGCTGGTGTTGGCACAATTGGTGTTATCGACGATGATGTTGTTGATGGCACTAATTTGCACCGACAAGTCATCCATCAGGACAAAGACATTGGTATTCCCAAGGTTTTCTCAGCCAAAGCTGCTATGGAAGCGCAAAACCCTTTTGTCGCAGTACAGAGTTATAATCGGAGACTGACGGCTAACATCGCCGATGATCTAATTAAAGAATATGATTTGGTGCTTGATGGAACAGATAACTTTGAAACTCGTTATATTATCAATGCAATTACTGTTGCACGCGGTGTACCACTTATTTCAGGCGCTTTATCCCAATGGGAAGGTCAACTAAGTATATTCGATCCAGCTCGTGGGGCACCCTGTTACCGCTGTATTTTTCCCAAAGCTCCTGAGCCAGAAGTGGCACCTAACTGTGCTGCAACTGGTGTGGTTGGTCCATTACCGGGAATTATAGGTGCCATGATGGCTGTAGAAGCAATAAAAGTTATTACTGGTTCTGGCGCAACGTTACGGGGTGAATTGTTAATACATGACGCTCTTTATGGAGAAAATCGTAAGATTGTCCTCAAACGAAGGGCCAATTGTGAAACTTGTGCCCATGTAACCATTAACTCTGCATAGCGGTGGCAACACAAAAGCCCTAAAAGGAGATTTCACTATGAATAACGTGCTGTTACAGGAATGGAAAACTCCGTTTCAGATTGCCCCGTTCAATTCCATTTCTGATGACGATTTTACTCCAGCTTTGGACGAAGCGTTAGCTAGACACAAAGCTGAAGTCGCAGCAATAACGGAGCAAACTGAACAGCCTGACTTCACAAATACAATAGAAGCATTAGAAGCCACCGGTTATGATCTCAACAGGGTACTAGGTGTATTTTTTACAATGGTAGGCGCTGATAGTAATCCGGTGCGCGAAGCGTTACAGCGTAATTTCTCTCCAAAACTAGCCGCTCATTTTTCTGATATTTCTGGAAATACTGCACTTTTTCAAAGAATATTATGCGTATGGAGCAAACGTGATGATCTTAATCTAACCGCTGAGCAATCACGGATTTTAATGCTAACCCATCGAGGATTTGTTCGTTCTGGTGCAGGACTTAAAGATACAAGTAAAAATCGAATGAAGGCGATAAAAGAACGATTGGCTGAATTAGGTACGCAGTTTTCCCAAAACCTGCTAGCTGATGAGCAAGAGTGGTTCATAAAGCTTGCAAAAGAGGATCTGGCTGGGCTCCCATCCTTTGTAATAAATGCAGCCCTTGCTGCCGGCGAAGAAAAAAACGCTGGAGGTCCAATCATAAATTTGTCACGGTCACTAATTGTACCGTTTCTTCAATTTTCAACTCGACGTAATCTCAGGAAAAAGGCCTACAATGCTTGGGTCAAGCGCGGTGCCAATACTGGTAAAACCGACAACCGCGCAATAGCTGCCAAAATTCTTGAATTAAGGGCGGAACAAGCTGATCTCTTAGGCTACAAAAGTTTCGCGGAATATAAACTTGAAACCGAAATGGCCAAGACGCCTAAGGCTGTACGGGATCTACTACTTTCAGTTTGGAAACCTGCAAAAGCACGCGCTGAAGCAGACGGCGCAGTACTTGAATCTATGATGCAGGCTGACGGGTTAACTGGTTCCCTTGAAGCTTGGGATTGGAGGTTTTACTCTGAACGCCGTCGCAAGGATTTACACGAACTCGATGAGGCGAAGTTAAAGCCATATTTCCAGCTTAACCGAATGATTGAGGCGTCATTTTCGTGTGCTAATCGCCTCTTTGACCTCCAATTCGAACCTATCACTTTACCTCTTTATCACCAAGATTGCAGAGCTTGGAGCGTGACCCGAAATGGGAAGCACTTAGCCATTTTTATTGCAGATTATTTTGCACGAGGATCAAAACGTTCTGGCGCGTGGTGTTCAGCGATGCGCTCTCAGGCTAAATTTCCAACCATACAGACCCCCATTATTATTAATGTATGCAACTTTGCTAAAGGTGATCCTACTTTGCTCAGTTATGATGACGCCCGTACACTCTTTCACGAATTTGGCCATGCACTTCACCAGATTTTATCGAATGTAACCTATGAAAGTGTCTCAGGAACATCAGTAGCTCGCGATTTTGTCGAACTACCTAGCCAACTTTATGAGCATTGGCTTACTGTCCCTGAGGTATTGAAAGAATTTGCAACTCACGCAGAAACCAACCAGCCTATGCCACCAGAGTTGTTGAATAACCTGCTAGCGGCAACCAATTACGATATGGGCTTTCAAACTGTAGAATATGTGGCCTCAGCAATAATAGATTTAGCATTTCATGATGGCGAAGCACCAGCGGACCCTATGGCCCTAGAAACAGAGATTTTAAAAGATATCGGCATGCCGCACGCTATTAGAATGAGACATGCAACACCAAACTTTGCTCATATATTCGCGGGTGACGGATATGCATCCGGATACTACAGTTATATGTGGTCTGAGATGATGGACGAAGATGCCTTTGCAGCATTTGAAGAGGCTAATGACGCCTTTGATCAAGACAATGCAACCGCCTTGGAGCAAAACATCTTAAGTAGAGGCGGAAGCGCAGATGCAGAAGATTTGTATATTGCATTTCGTGGCCATTTGCCAGATGTTAAGGCACTACTTAAGGGCCGTAACCTTAAATTTTAACTCGAAACAATTTAACTTCGAAAGACGTGGTGATTCCAAAATTACCCATCCGAACAAGATTATCGTTATTGATGAAAATTCGAAAACAATAAATTTTAGATAGTTCTGACTTTTCAGGCTACTGAAGTCATTTACTACAAACGATTACTGCTATCAATAACGCTAAGCGTAACGATGTTATTGCTTAGTGAAGCGCATGCGCAGTACACTAAAAATGAGGCAGAAAACTTGGAGATAACAATGCGAAAAATAATCTTTTCAGTTATTACATTCATCCTCTTACAGGCTACGGCAAACAGTGTTGATGCTGCAGACAGAACAATGGGATTGTACGAAGTTGTTGGTGTTAAAGCGGGTGATATGTTGAAAATGCGCGCAGGTCCAGGAACTGGATATAAGATCATACTTGGACTACCAAATGAAACTATTGTGCGTGTTCATACGTGTGACCAAACTGGAGGAACACGTTGGTGTAAGGCATCACTCAAAAAGGCAAGAGGCCTAGTTGGATATGTCTCATGGGCATATTTAAGCAAAATGTGACTTATTAGTTGTGGGTATGTTTTTTTAACTACGTTGGTAAATTCAATATTTAAAATTTGGATTAACTTGACGACATTAAATAAACGCGACTTAGATCGGTACAGAAATGTAAAAACGGCTTTTAATATTTCATTTTGAAGTAGAGAAGTGAAACATTTCGGCTTTAAAATGATAGTTGGTTAGTTTTGGACAACGATAATTAAATTATTATCCATATGTAGGCTACTCTAAAATACAAAAAGCCGCACTTTGAAGTGCGGCTTTTTGTATTTACTTAAATGATGATTTAATTTTGCGAATTTAAAGCATTAAGTCCTCTAAGAATATCTATAGCATATGCGAGTTGATAATCTTCTTCACGGAGTGCAGCCGCGGCATCAGCCTTCGCTCGATCCTCTTCAATTTGCCGAATCTCATCTTCGCTAAGAGAATCGTTATTTAAGGAACCCCGCAGTTCAGCTTCCGAGCGTTGGCGCACAGCGCTTGATGACTCATCTTCAGGCTCGACAGTGAGATCGCGGCGAGGCTGCTCTACTACAATATCTGGGCTGACGCCCAGCGCTTGTATCGAACGACCTGATGGAGTGTAATAGCGGGCTGTTGTAAGACGCATCGCACTGCTCCCACGCATTGGCATAACGGTCTGGACCGACCCTTTACCAAAACTTTTAGTACCAACAACAATTGCTCTGTGGTGATCTTGCAAAGCACCTGCGACAATTTCAGATGCGGAGGCAGACCCACCATTAATCAAGACAACAATAGGCTTACCTTGGGCAAGATCACCTGGCGTTGCATTAAAACGGTCACCGTCTTCAGGATTGCGCCCCCGCGTGGATACAATTTCACCTTTTTCAAGAAAAGCATCTGACACCCGTATTGCTTGAGTTAATAGACCACCAGGGTTGTTTCGGAGATCAATAACAAAACCGTCCACATTTTCCATACCACCAAGAGTTTCGACTTCTTCTTCGATTTTGGAGATTAAGTTTGGCGTGGTCTTATCATTAAAGGTAGTGATCCGAAGTATAACTGCATCCCCTTGAGTACGGCTCCTAACGGCCTGCAATTCAATAGTGTCGCGAATGATTGAAACATCAAATGGCTCAGCTTCACCTTCACGCACAATTGTGATGATAATCTCAGAACCAACACTGCCACGCATTCGCTCTACAGCTTTATCCAAGGTCAAGCCTAGCATGGATTCTCCATCAACATGGGTAATGAAGTCACCTGCCTCTATACCTGCTTCCGCAGCAGGTGTACCATCAATTGGGGAAACTACTTTTACAAACCCTTCTTCCTGCGTGACTTCAATCCCAAGACCACCAAATTCACCGCGGGTCTGCACCTGCATAGCAGCAGCATCTTCAGGCGAAAGATAACTGGAGTGCGGATCAAGAGAAGTCAGCATGCCATCAATCGCAGCTTCAATTAATTCTCCAGGTTCCACTTCCTCGACATACTGGCTGCGTATTCTTTCAAAGATATCTCCAAAAAGATCTAATTGTTCATAAACATTAGAATTTTCTGCGCCTTCCTGCGCTAACAAAGGTCCTACTATCTGGGTTGTAGCGACAACGCCGGTCAAAGCACCAGCCATAGCAGCCATGACAAATTTTCTCATTTCTCTATCCATCCTTGTCAATGCCAAACCATGTAAGTGGGTCCTGAGGCACATTATCCTGTCTTATCTCTATATAGAGCGTTTCTAAGCCACTAGCACCACCCCCATCACCGATAGTTGAAACACCATTTTTAACGCCCTGAGTTTCCAATACCCCCATGAGGCCAAGAGGTGTTTCAGCAGCAACAACTTGTCCTTGTTTACCAAAGGTAACACCCAAACCCGCTAAAACCAGCAAAGTCCCGGGGCCTAGCTCCAAAATCATCACATTTCCAAGGTCTAAGAGGGGTCCAACATACCTCAATGTTGCCACTGTGGGCGATGTAACCAATGCTCCCGGTTGAGTAGCGAGAAAGATACCGGGACGCGTTGAATCAAAAAAATCAGCTTGGTTTGTGCCATTCAATATTTTTCCAAGCACAGGCAACGGCAATTCACCAATTTGATCATTAATACGGGGCAACTCCCAGACAGAATTGTCCAACACCATATTAGGCAAACTACTAAAAAAGGCATCTATTGTTTCAGAAGAAGCTATCAATATTGCAGTCCTTATAGGATCTTCAGTATACCTTTTAGGCAAATCAGTTCGATCCGCCATCGCTTGATTTAGTGCCCATCGGGCCTTTTGGACTTCTTTTAAACCTATTTCCAATTGCTCAGTCGCTTGCTCTTGAAGGGTGCGCAACATTTCAACATCATCCAAATTTTGAATCAGCATGTTAGCTTTATTTTTTAAAGTCAGCGTTAATTCAATCAAGAGCATTTCCGCGCGTACAGTTCCGTTTAGACCGCTAGGATGCAAAAACATAGTTGGCCCTTGGCCTATAGTAAGTTTTTGAAGTACCGTTAAAAACTGAGAAATTTCGTTATTACGTGATGTTAATTGATCAACTAATTGTGCCTCACGGGTTGCAATATGTCTTAGCCCAAGCCGCATTGCAGCAAGCCCAACTTCATAAGCCTTTACTGTTTGACTCAGTGCCTTAACTCTATCGCTAGCAGTCTCCGCATCATTCAATTGCCTCGAGGCGGCGTGTAAATCATGTCCCGCATTACGCGTAAGAATAAGTGCATCCTGCTGTGCCGCCAGAGGCATGGCCAGAAACATAAGAAATAAAATACTCACACTTATCATCTTAACAGGCTTTTTCCTGTCATTTCTTTTGGCTTTTCTAATTGCATCAGTTCCAACAACGTTGGAGATAAATCGGCCAGTCTGCCAGACACTAGGGATTTTTTAGTGCCAATCAGTATTGCGGGTACCAAGTTAGTTGTGTGCGCGGTGTGTGGCTCACCCGTCATTGGATCAATCATCATTTCACAATTCCCATGATCTGCAGTGATAATCATTACTCCACCCACAGCCTCAAGAGCAGGTATTACTCGAGCAAGGCTAGCATCAACCGCTTCACAGGCAGCAATAGCCGCGGCCAAATTTCCCGTATGGCCAACCATATCAGGATTAGCATAATTGACTACAATTAAGTCATACCCATCCTCAATAGCAGCAATAAACTCGTCCGTTACCTCACTTGAAGACATCGAAGGCATCAGGTCATAAGTTGCGACTGCTGGAGAATTTGGCATTGCGCGATCTTCGCCTATCTCCAATTTTTCTTTTCCACCATTTAGAAAAAATGTGACATGCGGGTATTTTTCAGTTTCTGCCAAGCGGAACTGTCTAAGGCCTGCTAGCGCAACCCACTGACCAAGAGTATTACTAATTTCAGGCTTAGGATAAACTGTGGACATAAAAGCTTCATGTGCTTCGGAATAATCTGCCATCCCCAAAATGCCCGACCACATTGGACGGGCTGTGTTATCAAACGCTTTAAAATCTGGATCACCAATCGCCGCCATAATTTCACGAGCGCGATCTGCGCGAAAATTGAGACAGAAAAATCCATCCCCATCGATCGCACCATTGTACCCGCCTATTACCGAAGCTGGAATGAATTCATCAGTCTTGCCTTCATTATAAGCTGCTTCAATTGCTGCCTGCGCTGTTTCTGCGTGAACTCCATCAGATTGAACTATGGCCTCATATGCTGTCTCGACCCGTTCCCAACGATTGTCTCTATCAAGAGCATAATAGCGACCAGTCAAACTACAAACCGTTGCATTCATTGGTATCGCTTCATTAAGAGCTTTTAAGTAAGTTATTGCTGATTTAGGCGCAACATCACGACCATCGGCTATGGCATGGATCAAAACCTGAAGCCCTGCATCTGTACACGCCTTAACCGCTGCAATCATGTGATTTAGATGGCCATGCACTCCACCGTCCGAAATAACCCCCATTAGATGCGCTCGCCCACCTACTTCTTTTATATTGGCTATCCAGTCCACCAAGGATTTATTAAGAAAAAAACTACCGTCTTCTATAGCAAGATCAATTTGACCTAAATCCATGGCCACAACACGGCCAGCACCGATGTTCGTATGTCCAACCTCAGAATTTCCCATTTGGCCACCAGGCAATCCTACATCTGGTCCATGAGTGATTAGCGTCGCATGCGAACAAGTTGTCATAATCCGGTCAAAAGTTGGAGTGTTGGCAAGCGCAGGCGCATTACCTTCAGTTTCATTTCGCAAACCCCAACCATCGAGGATACATAATACAACAGGTTTTGGAGCAGGCATATGCGCTAGTACCTTTGTTAAGATTTCAAGCGACCATTAACGTGCTAACGCTACCTTGGGAAGAACAGTTGCTACTGGTGTCAGGATATGTCGCAACAACGCCACTGGATGTGCCTTAAGCGTTAGACGAATTGATACATAATCTTCGATCACCTCCTCACCTAATCTCATTTTCGGCAATAAAGTCGTGGGCTCATCCACCATCTCACCATCAATATCCATCGCAAAAAGTGGCAACGCAGGACCAGAATTTAGCGTCTTAGCCTCCCATATTGCATCACGACGGCTAATTTTCATACTCACAAAGATATCTGCTTCCGCCAATCTTAAAATTACACTTGGTCCCAACCCGGCACGGCGCCATACATCGCGCACTGATTGATACCCGTTGCCTCTTGACGCCATGATCCATGTAGCGTCCTCCTCACTCAAACCCTTAATCTGTCGAAACCCTAGACGCAGAACTAGACCGCCCACACCATCAGGCTCCATAACATTGTCCCAAAAGCTGTTATTTATACAAATAGGTCGGACTATTACCCCATGTTCACGCACATCTCGAACGATTTGAGCAGGCGCATAAAAACCCATCGGCTGCGAATTCAAAAGCGCACAAGCAAAAATGCCTGGATGGTGACACTTAATCCAGCTGGAGGCGTATACCAATAAAGCGAAAGAAGCTGCGTGACTTTCAGGAAAACCGTAAGATCCAAATCCTTCTATCTGGGAAAAGCAACGCCTAGCAAAATCTTCACAATAGCCATTTTTGCGCATCCCACGCATAAACAGGGCAAGAAATTCACTAATACTTCCCTTTTTATTGAACGTCGCCAATGAGCGGCGTAGCCGGTCAGCTTGATTAGGGGTAAAGCCCGCGCCCACAATAGCGATTTGCATCGCTTGTTCCTGAAAAAGCGGTACACCAAGCGTTTTACCCAGTACTGCACCCAGTGCGTCAGAAGGAAAGCTAACCTCCTCCTCTCCATTTCGTCGCCTGATATATGGGTGCACCATATCACCTTGAATAGGGCCAGGGCGAATAATAGCCACCTCAATTACTAAATCATAAAAACAACGAGGTCGCATGCGCGGTAGAAAGTTCATTTGTGCACGGCTTTCCACCTGAAAGATACCAATACTGTCAGCTCTACAAAGCATTTCGTAGACTCGTGGATCTTCAGGCGGCAGGGTAGCCAAAGTAAAATCCTGCTGGTAATGCATCTTGAGTAGTTCAAACGCTTTGCGGATACAGGTGAGCATCCCTAGGCTGAGTACATCAATCTTAAGAATACCAAGCGTCTCAATATCATCCTTATCCCAGCATATTACAGTCCGATCTTCCATCGCAGCATTTTCAATAGGCACAAGCTCATCCAGCCGTCCTTCGGTGACGATAAAACCTCCCACATGCTGGCTAAGATGACGGGGAAATCCATTGATTTCATAAACCAGTTCTATAGTCTGTTTAAGCCGATAATTATTTAAATCCAGACCAATCTCGACCATGCGTTCGATCTCCAGTCCTTTAGTCGAGAAAAATCCCCAAAGTTGAGAGCTGAGTGCACTGATCGTATCCTCAGACAAACCCATGGCACGACCTACATCTCGAATCGCTCGTTTGCCACGGTAATGTACTACCGTCGCGCATAACCCCGCCCGATTGCGCCCATAGCGTTCGTAAATATGCTGAATCACCTCTTCACGCCGCTCATGTTCAAAATCAACATCGATGTCAGGAGGTTCGTTTCGCGCCTCAGAGACAAAGCGTTCAAATACCATGGTACCTATTTCGGGGCTGACAGATGTAATCCCCAGACAATAACAGACTACCGAATTTGCCGCTGACCCACGACCCTGACATAAAATATTACGACTCTGAGCAAAGGCCACGATGTCACGTACAGTTAAAAAATAAGGTTCATATTTCAGTTTGGAAATGAGTGTGAGTTCATGACGTAACAAGTTATTAACATGATCAGACGCACCATTAGGGTAGCGCCAATCAAGTCCTTCATAGGCAAGCCTTGACAGGCGCTGGGTTGGATTCTCGGTACCTTTAATCTCAGATGGATATTCATAACGAAGCTGATCAAGAGAAAACGTCAGCTTTCTTGCTAATATGCCCGTACGCATTACAGAATCTTGGTGCCCTGCAAATAGACGCTGCATCTCAGCTTCACTCCGCAGACGTCCTTCACCATTGGCGAGTGCTGAGCGACCTAAATCATCTACACGGCTACCAGTGCGAATCGCTGTGACAACGTCAGCTAATTTGCGTCTTGCACCATGGTGCATATATGGTGCAGCTGAGGCTAGTGTGGGCAACCCTAAATTCTGTGCCTGATCCGCTATATACTCAAACCGTGCGGCGTCATGTCCATTATAATATGGTACCATGAGCACATAAATTTTTCCATTAAAGCATCGCATCAAACGTTGCGCTATTTGTTGCCAATCGACTGGACAATCCTCCACTATTTGCACCTGTGGCCAGATCAACAAATTGAGGCCATTTTTAAATTCCTCAAGATCAGACAGTTGGAGACTACAAACACCTTTTTTTGCTTTAAGTCGCCCTCGCGAAATAATCCGACAAAGACTACGCCATCCATCTCGATCCTGAGGAAGTACCGTGATCGGGGGAGCATCAGAAAAAATCAATCTTGCTCCTGGAATTAGTCGTGGAGTAGTTACAATAGAGACGCATGATGACTTCAGCAGATGATTAGGTAATGGTGGGCCGATCAGCCCCCAAATTGCATCAAAATCTTGTCTTTCTTTAACCGCTATAGCAATTTTACGAGCCTCGGTATGCGCTCTAACAATCCCCGCCACCGAATTGTCATCCGCAATTACAATCGCCTCAATTCCAAGTAGTGCAGCACGATTCATATATTCTTCAGGGTGAGAAGCACCGGTTAGAAAGGTAAAATTCGACGTAATAGTGAGTTCACAAAACATTGAGATATCAGATTCAATAAATGAGCATTTAATATGTTCATCTTTTGTTCTAATTTAAATATTATTTCAAGTCGTTTATCCAACTATTGTTAGATATGTGCTCACGATCAAAACTATAGGTCCACACCGTGTGAGCCATGTAGGAGGAGGGATAAAAGCAGAATATATAGAACCCAAACTAAACAGACCTAAATAAACCATCCTAAATAAATATAAAAACTGTCATCGGTAACGTATAAGCTATAAAGGCTGGGATATTGTTTATGCTAACGCTATAGCACACAAATAAGTTTTCAAATTGATTAGCCAAGGACGAGCCAGCCGTGACCAGTGATGCACCAGAAACCAAAATTGTTTATAACCATCGTGTGGCGTGTGATGGTGGAGAAAGTGCACTGGGCCACCCACGCATATGGTTGCAAATTCCAGAAGACAATGGCTCGGTGACATGCCCGTATTGCGACTGCAAATATGTACACAAAGGTTAAAGCAGATTTTCTTGACCAGATAACCATAATGCATATCTTTATAAAGCATGCAAAGCATTGGCATTAAAACGTGGCCTCTCAGACCTATAGTGAATATGTTCTTGGCCACGCTCACGACCTAATGGCGCGATAGCGTGGAGGAGAAAAGCAAGATGGCACTACAGTTTGGTAAAGGGTGCCATTTGCATCTGATTGATGGATCAGCTTTTATTTTTCGCGCCTACCATGCCCTGCCACCTCTAACAAGGAAATCAGATGGCCTACCTATCGGTGCGGTGAGCGGCTTTTGCAACATGCTTCAACGCTATGTTGAGGAAAACAATGGTCCCGACGCGCCAACACATGTTGCAGTGATCTTTGACAAAGGCAGCCATACATTTCGTAATGACATATACAATCTATATAAGGCCAACAGAGAAGCAATGCCTGAGGATTTACGTCCGCAAATACCACTGACCCGTCAAGCTACCGAAGCATTTAATATAGCTTGCGAAGAAAAAGAAGGCTTTGAAGCAGATGACATAATTGCTACGCTCTCAGTGCAAGCTCGTGCTGCAGGTGGTCGCGTGACTATCATAAGCTCTGACAAAGATTTAATGCAACTTGTTGGTGGTGGTGTGGAAATGCTTGATGCCATGAAAAACCGTCGTATTGATCGGGAAGGTGTTCATGATAAATTTGGCGTATACCCCGAACAAGTGGTTGATGTTCAGGCGCTGGCAGGTGATAGCGTTGATAATATTCCAGGGGCGCCCGGTATTGGCATAAAAACCGCTGCTCTCCTAATTAATGAATATGGTGATTTGGATACTCTGCTGGCCCGTGCTGATGAAATCAAACAACCCAAACGCCGTGAGGCTTTGTTAAATAATGTTGATCAAATACGCTTAAGCCGCAAATTGGTCCAACTTGATGAAAATACACCTCTAGACTTTACAATCGACGACCTCGAAGTCCACGATCCAGTACCAGAAAAGTTAATGCCTTTCCTCGTCAAAATGGAATTGCGCACCCTCACAAAGCGGATTGCCGAAAATCTTGGTGTCGATGCACCAGAGATTAAAGACATTACGCCCATTACTAACAATGAAACAATTGATACTCCAAGCTTTGAAAGCTCGCGTTATGACCAAGTCAGCAATGCCGAAGCTCTACAAACCTGGATCAATACAATTTATGACCGCGGTTGGGTTGCGGTAGATACTGAAACCACCGGCCTTAATGAAATGACTGCCCAGCTAGTAGGCATTTCGTTGGCCGTCGAACCAGGTCACGCCTGCTATATTCCACTTACACACAAGATAGGTGGGGAAGACCTTTTTGGCTCTGATAAATTAGCCGAAGAACAGATGCCAATTGAAACAGCGCTGAAAATGTTGGCTCCAATACTGGAGGATAACAGCATTCTGAAAATTGGTCAGAACATGAAATATGACAAAAAGATCTTTGCGCAGATCGGTATAAACGTTAACCCAATCGATGATACTATGTTAATGTCCTATGCGATGCATGCTGGTTTACATAATCACAGTATGGACTTCTTATCACAACGATACCTAGGACATACGCCCATTCCGATCAAACCACTACTTGGATCAGGGAAAACAGCCAAAACATTTGATAAGGTCGCAATAGTAGATGCTGTAAAATACGCTGCTGAAGACGCGGATATAACTTTGCGTCTTTGGCAGCATTTCAAGCCTCGGTTGCACCGCACTCATGTTACACGTGTTTATGAAACTCTAGAACGACCAATGGTTTCCGTTCTGGCCAATATGGAGCGAACTGGCATTAAGGTGGATCGTGATACGTTATCGCGTATGTCAAATTCTTTTGCACAAAAAATGGCCATGCTTGAGAGTGAGATTTATGCTATGGTTGGCCGTAAGTTTAATGTTGGATCTCCAGCACAAGTAGGTGAAATCTTGTTTGATGAGATGAACCTCGAAGGTGGCAAAAAAGGTAAAAATGGCAAATATGCAACCGGCGCTGATGTTCTTGAAGATCTCGCAACTGAGCATAAATTACCAGCCTGCGTTTTAGATTGGCGACAACTTTCCAAATTAAAATCAACTTATACAGATGCACTTCAAGAACATATCAATTTGAGCACAGGCCGCGTTCACACCTCATATTCTATTGCAGGCGCCTCTACTGGGAGGTTGGCTTCGACGGAACCAAATCTACAAAACATACCAATTCGAACTGAAGAAGGACGACGCATCCGAGAAGCCTTCGTTGCCGAAGAGGGCAAAACCTTAGTTGCACTGGACTACTCACAAATAGAATTACGCATTTTGGCAAATATCGCCAACATTTCATCACTAAAACAAGCTTTTTCTGATGGGTTGGATATTCATGCCATGACAGCATCAGAAATGTTTGAAGTGCCGCTGGACAAAATGACCGCTGATGTGCGCCGACAGGCTAAAGCAATCAACTTCGGAGTGATCTATGGTATTTCCGGGTTTGGCCTTGCCCGTAATTTACGCATTCCAAGGGCTGAGGCACAGAGGTTCATAGATCGATACTTTGAAAGATTTCCAGGCATTCAAACCTACATGGACGAAACAAAAGCCTTTGCCAAAAAAAACGGCTATGTCGAAACTCTCTTTGGGCGACGCATTCATACGCCTGAAATTGCTACAAAGGGGCCAAGGGCAGGATTTGCCGCTCGAGCGGCCATCAACGCCCCTATACAGGGAACGGCTGCAGATATAATCCGCCGTGCAATGATACGGATGCCTAAAGCCATTGAACATTTACCAGCAAAAATGCTGCTGCAAGTCCACGATGAACTACTGTTCGAAGTTGAAAAAAACTCGGCAGACGATCTGACTAGAATCGCTAAAGATGTAATGGAAAGTGCTACTGATCCAATTGTGAGACTTGAAGTTAAATTGACGGTGGATTCAGGTTGCGGACAAAATTGGGCAGAAGCACATTAACAAAGATTCTCTCCGTAGAGTTCTTAAAATTCCAACTGAGTTTAGAAATCAATAGTATTATCGAATAAGTCTCAATATGAATTGAATGAACAAAATCTAAGTGATGATCTCAATTATAAGACAATAATTATTTAATCCAACGACATTTATAACTTAAACAAATGCCGAGCCAGAAGAAGAGACTATCGTGAAACACGATGTAAGAAAGCTGACCGAATAATCGTTAGACCAATTCAACAGATGGGATGATGCCGAAAAAATGTCCACTTGACCACACACCAAACCAGTCTTCATGATGCACACCAAGATCAACCAAGCGATAAAAGCTTTTACGATCAATAAGGGCTTCAAGATTTGCACGAATTAAGATGTATGGTGAAGGCTCACCACTAACAGGGTGACGTTCAACTCTAATAGGATAATCTGGGCTTGCAGATACACAGTCTCCGACATTAGTGATGAAGTGCAAGACTTGTACTTCATCTTCTTTCAATACGTCAAAATCTGTAGCAACGAAAGGAACATCATCTACAGTAATTCCAACTTTTTCAACGGGAGTTACGAGAAAATATTTTCCCTTTTCTCTTTTTATAACAGAAGAAAACAGTTTGACTAACCCTGGTCGACCAATTGGTGTACCCTGATAAAACCAAGTTCCATCTCTTGCTATGCGCATGTCCAAATCACCACAAAACGGCGGGTTCCACAAATTTACAGGCGGAAAACCGCGGGATTTTGTTGCATTTATTGAAGCCACAAGACCTTCTGCATCCGGTATCACGGTTTTTTGTTTACTCATATGTTTTGCCATTCCGTACTGAAGATATAGGTTATCTACAGACATATATCATTGATGAAAGAGATGTCATGACTAACACAGAAAATCTTGTGACCGAAATCGAGTTACTTGAGGCCAAAATTACTGAAGCAAAAGCCTCCATTACCCGTCGATTTATAGGCCAAGAAAGGGTTGTCGACCTTGCACTGACAGCACTTTTATGTGGTGGGCACGGGCTATTGATTGGGTTGCCTGGTTTGGGGAAAACCCGATTAGTGGAGACACTTAGCACCGTTATGGGGCTAAATGGAAACCGCATTCAATTTACACCCGATTTAATGCCTGCAGATATTCTTGGTTCTGAGATTTTGGACACCGCCGAAGACGGCACTCGCGCTTTCCGTTTCGTTCCCGGCCCAGTTTTTTGTCAATTACTGATGGCGGATGAAATCAACCGTGCCTCACCGCGAACACAGTCTGCATTATTACAAGCGATGCAGGAAAAAACTGTAACCGTTGCTGGGGAAGATCGGTCTCTTGGGTTGCCTTTTCACGTACTGGCTACCCAAAACCCTATTGAGCAAGAGGGTACCTATCCCTTACCAGAAGCGCAGCTCGATCGTTTTCTCGTTAAGATTGATATATTTTATCCGGATCGAGCTACTGAACGGGATATTTTACTTGCAACGACTGGCGTTAAGGATGACGCTTCAGTTCAGGTTTTTTCCTGTGACCAATTACTTGCTGCGCAAACTTTACTGCGTAGAATGCCTGTCGGTGACAGCGTAGTGGAAACAATCCTTGATCTAGTAAGGGCATTTCGTCCCAGTGATCCCAATGCCACTGAGGAAGTGCGCGAAAAAGTAGCTTGGGGGCCAGGCCCACGAGCTGCTCAAGCACTTATGCTAGCGGTGCGTGCTCGTGCTTTGTTACAAGGCCGGTTAGCACCATCCATAGAAGACGTTATCAATATGGCACAACCAGTGCTAAGCCATCGAATGGCACTTAACTTTTCTGCTAGGGCACGTGGTGATACGCTATCAGATCTAATTGATGAGACCGTAGCCAGTTTTGGTCATCGAGAGACAACTGCGTGATGACCTCACTCTCCCTACGTGAGAAAGCAGAGAGAGATTCTGCTACACTACCAGCATTGCTTGCCCAAGCTGAACATCTTGCAACCGCCGTTTTAAGTGGTAATCACGGTCGACGTCGTGCTGGTATTGGGGACGATTTTTGGCAATACCGACCTATTCAGGTTGGTGATAGCCTTCGTATGATTGATCATCGGCGAAGCGCCATGGGTGATGTTCAATTTGTGAGAGAGCGCGAATGGCAGATCGCACAATCTGTGATGATTTGGATTGACCGAGGTGCCTCTATGCGCTTTGCCTCCAATTCCGAATTAGCCACCAAAGCAGATCGTGCTCGCTTGTTTGGTTTGGCCCTTTCTATTCTATTGGTTAGAGGCGGTGAGCGTGTTGGCTTAGCAGGAACACAACTTCCGCCGCGCGCGGGCAGCGCGCAAATCTCACGTCTGGCCGAAATATTATTAGAAGACAAAAGTGAAGATTATACTGTCCCTGAGCATCACGCCATGATTCCTCACGCAAAAGCAGTTTATGTATCAGATTTCATGGGTGAAATTGATAATATACGCACAACACTTACCAAAGCAGCCGATCGAGGTGTCCGAGGTATTCTCTATCACGTGCTTGACCCAATAGAAGAGGCTTTTCCATTTCGGGGCCGAGCAATCTTTCAAAGCGTTGGTGGTACTTTTGAACACGAAACTTTAAAAGCCTCTGGCCTTAAAGAATATTACCTAGAGCGATTAGCTAAACGTAAAGATGAACTCAAACAGCTTTGCTCGGTTGCGGGGTGGCAATACGGACTGCATCATACCAACTCGTCCACACAATCAGGTTTGTTATGGTTGTGGCGCGCTATTGATGGCGGGAGGGGCAGCGCATGAGCAGTCTTGGCACTTTAGGTTTTACCAGTCCTTGGCTACTGGTAGCACTGATAAGTCTACCAATTTTATGGTATATTTTACGTGCTGTACCGCCAAGTCCAATCCGTCAACGATTTCCCGGTGTTATCCTTTTACTCGGCCTAAAAGATAAAGAAGCAGTATCTGATCAAACGCCTTGGTGGCTACTTTTGCTACGAATACTGGCCATAGGTGCAATAATAATTGGCCTGGCTGGCCCTGTTCTAAATTCCAACAGTAATACAAGTAATAACAAAAGTCCTTTACTTGTTGTCTTAGATGGAAGTTGGGGGGGGGCTGATCAGTGGCAAAGCCAAATAAAAGCCGTTGAAGCTGAACTAAAGCGTGCAGGCTCTGCGAGCCGTGAGGTTGCTATTTTTCAATTGACGTTGCCTGAACCACCAATTTTTCAAGCTGCCAATACTCTTATAAAAAGCTTGGCAAAGCTCTATCCAACACCTTGGCAGCCCGATAGCCTCGCAACAGCAGTAGTCAAATTGCCTGCAGGAGACTTTGAGACTGTTTGGTTTAGCGATGGTCTCTATTACAACTCTAAATTACCAATGTTAAATGCGCTTGAGACTCATGGCCCAGTGCGGGTAGTAGAAACAAATGCAGAAGTACTCGCACTCACCCCCGCAGTTTATAATGATGGCGCAATTGAAATAACTGCTATGCGGTCTTTATCAGGACAAGAACGCGCTATAAATATTCTTGTTCAAGGTCGTGATCCTATAGGAAATGCAGTTACGCTTGGGATTGAACAGGCAATCTTTGCCTCTGGCGATACCGTAGCTCAAGCGTCTTTAACCCTACCTGCGGAGATGCGTGCCAGAATTACGCGCTTTGAAATTCAAGCAGTCCGCTCTGCCGGCGCAGTAACCCTGGTAAGCGACAGCCTCCGCCGTCGCGAAATCGCATTGATTTCTAACCGTGATGGACGCGAAGGCCTCGAGCTACTATCTCCTTTGCATTATCTAGAGCGAGCACTCGCTCCAACAGTTGATTTACTGCATGGTTCAATCTCGGACGTCATTCCCGCTAATCCCGATATTATCGTTCTAGCGGACGTAGCAAAGTTGGTGGAAGAAGAAGCCAACGCAATTTCTAAATGGATTCAAAACGGTGGTCTTTTATTACGTTTTGCTGGGCCAAAAATAGCCGCAAGCTCAATTAGTCGAGAAACAGAAGATCCTCTCATGCCAGTAAGATTGCGGTCTGGAGGACGTAGCGTTGGGGGAGCAATGAGTTGGGGAGCACCAAAAACGCTTGCGCCCTTCAAGAAGGATTCTCCATTTTTTGGCTTGCCATTATCTGGTGATGTGGATGTCACAGTCCAAGTAATGGCACAGCCTGATCCAACCCTTGCTGAGCGAGTAATCGCAGAACTGAGCGATGGCACTCCACTAGTAACTAGAAAACACAGTGGTCGAGGACAAATCGTCTTTTTTCACGTAACTGCAAACGCGGAATGGTCCTCTCTTCCACTCTCAGGTTTGTTCGTCGAAATGTTAGATCGGCTATCAAGTTCAACCACAAGTCTCGACTTCCCAACCACTAGCTTGGAAGGGACAATTTGGACACCACAAATTGTGATGGATGGCTTCGGCCGTCTAAAAGATGCTACCTCAATGTCAGGCGTGCCAGGATCTGAACTCACAACGTTGCCAGCAAGCCCATCGCTGTTGCCAGGGGTATATACATCTGGCAACAACAGCTTTTCGCGTAATGTACTTACGGTCAATTCTGAAATCAAACCAAGTTCTTGGCCATCCCATATACCAATTTCAATATTAGCTTTTACCACAGAACAACCTTTAAGTGGATATCTGTTGGCTGCATCTATTGCACTACTCTGCTTGGATGTGATTTCTTCGCTTGCTCTTTCCGGTCGCTTGACTGGTAACCTCAGAGCCACTCAAGCAGTGGTTGCAGGCACAATGTTTCTTCTGACAATTTCAACGTCGCAAGCAAATGCTCAACAAGGTAACACAAAGATTGCTGGTGCCGCTTCCGAAGTAGTATTAGCACATGTAATAACCAACAACCAGCAAGTGGACGAAATTGCGCAAGCAGGACTACGCGGTCTCTCAAACGCGTTATTTTTTCGAACGTCCGTGGAACCAAGTGATCCCGTTGGTGTAAACCTTGAAACAGATGAGTTAGCATTTTTTCCGCTGCTTTATTGGCCCATCAGTCCAGATCAGCCTCGTCCATCACAGGATGCATATACCAAGCTGAACGACTATCTCAAGTCTGGCGGGTTAATTCTTTTTGACACCCGTGATGCAGATGTATCCAGTTTTACCAACAACAGCGCAAATGGACGAAAGCTTCGTGATTTGGCTAAAGCGCTTAATATTCCTGCTTTAGAGCCTGTGCCACAAGATCATATTTTAACGCGTACTTTTTATCTTTTGCAGGATTTCCCCGGCCGCCATTCGGGTCGAGAACTTTGGGTAGAAGCAGCACTACCAGACTCCAAGCAAGCAGAGGGAATGCCGTTCCGTAAGCTCAATGATGGGGTAACGCCTATCGTCATTGGTGGCAACGATTGGGCCTCTGCCTGGGCAATAACTAAAACAGGACAACCAATGCTTCCTGTTGGGGTAGGTTTTGGCGGCGAACGACAACGCGAACTGGCATATCGCTTCGGGATCAATCTAGTGATGCATGTACTTACGGGTAACTACAAAAGTGATCAGGTCCACGTACCTGCTTTGCTAGATCGGCTCGGGCAATGAACCGTACAGTAATATTCGACCCATTATTACCATCTCCAATTTTAATTTTTTTGACGGCCCTAGTATTTGGCTTTGCTCTCTTGGCTCTGGTTCGTGGACTAAACGGCTGGGCAATGCGTGGGTCAGCAGGCATCATAATCATCTTGGCCCTTTCAGGTCCTAAATTTCAACAAGAAGAACGATTGCCTTTGGCTGACGTAGTTATCCTAGCCAAAGATGTAAGTGCCAGTCAGCATCTAGCTGATAGACCTAAACAAACCACAGATGCGATCACAAGCCTTATATCCACCCTATCTGATCAAAAAAACATCGAACTTCGTCAAATCACTGTCTCTGACGGGTCGGAAGACTCTGGTACCCGATTGATGACTGCCATCTCAAACACATTAGCTGAAACTCCACGATCACGTATTGCGGGCATCATAGCAGTCAGTGACGGGCAAGTTCATGATGCAGATCTACCTGTAAATATGCCTGCGCCAATGCATGTTTTATTAACCGGACACGAGACAGATTGGGACCGAAGATTTATCGTAAAAAACGCACCTGCATTTGCCATTATAGGTGAGCCTATAAATTTGACTTTGCGCATTGAGGATAGCGGTGCTGCTCCCCAAAAAACCAATCTCGCCCCACTAGAAATCTCTGTGGATGGCGCACCTGCGCAGCGTTTCAACATTCGCATAGGTGAGGATATAATTCTACCCATTCTCCTCCCTCACAGTGGGCGGAACGTAATTCAATTCACAGTACCAGAAGCAGAGGGAGAATTAACTGCCAAAAATAATACAGCTCTCATCCAAATTAACGGCATCCGTGATCGGCTCAGAGTACTGTTAGTATCAGGCGAACCTCATGCCGGTAGCCGCACATGGCGGAATCTGCTTAAATCTGATAGCTCTGTCGACTTAGTGCACTTTACCATTTTACGTCCACCAGGAAAACAGGACGGTGTACCTGTTGACGAGTTATCGTTGATTGCGTTCCCAACACGTGAGCTATTTCTAGAAAAGATAGATGATTTCGATCTGATTATTTTTGACAGGTATAAACGCAGAGGCATTTTGCCTGCTCTATATCTTGATAATGTCGCAAGATATGTCCGGGATGGTGGGGCAGTTCTAATTGCGGCAGGCCCAGATTTTGCGAGTGCAGACAGTCTCTATCGATCACCTTTGGGGAGCATAATGCCAGCGCAACCTTCAGGACGTGTAATTGATGAGCCCTATTCACCTGTTGTTTCAGACATTGGGGAACGCCATCCCGTCACAACAAAGCTGCCTAACTCTGGAGATTGGGGGCGCTGGCTAAGACAGGTAGATGTAACACCTAGGTCCGGGGTCGTCGTTTTGAAAGGTATAGATAAGCGACCACTACTTATCTTAGATAGAGTGGAGAATGGCCGTGTTGCACTATTGGCATCCGATCATGCCTGGCTATGGAACCGGGGATATGAGGGGGGTGGACCACAACTGGAATTATTACGCCGTCTTGCACATTGGATGATGAAAGAGCCAGAATTAGAGGAGGAAGCCTTAACTGCAACGGCAACCGGACAGACGATGAAAATTATCCGCCGTACATTGTCAGCAGAAACCGCCCCAGTCACAATTACCAATCCGGACGGAACAACAACTAAACTGGACATGGAGGCCAATGAACCAGGCTTATTTACAGCCGACTTTGACGGGCCAGAAATTGGGCTATATCACCTTGAAAACAATAAAAAAACAACAATAATCGGCCTCGGCCCTGCAGCACCACGAGAGTTTGAATCTACTATCGCATCTACTTCTATCATGGCCAGTCAGGTGGCGACCAACCAAGGGGGTATCCTTAAATTAGAAGATGGAACACCCAGTATTCGTAAGGTTGCGGAAGGGCGGCCTGCAGCAGGACGCGGTTGGATTGGGATCACGCCGCGCAAAGCTTATCAGACACTTGATGTACACCAAATAGCACTTTTACCACCTTGGCTTGTACTTTTGCTGGCAGCAAGTTTTATAACTGCTGCTTGGGTAAGAGAAGGCAGACGGTGATTTAGTAACTATTTAAGCAACGCTAATTAGAATTAAAAAAATTCTAAAAAATTAAATCATTGGATATGGACGTACAAAAACAATTTTTGAATCGTTAGATAACTTAGGCTTAAATACATAACCGCCGCTATCAAAGGCTTTCAGTCCATCCAGATCGCTTATTTGATTTTGCACCATGTAGCGCGCCATCGCTCCCCGTGCTTTCTTGGCAAAAAAACTTATAATTTTAGGACTACTGTCTTTATCTTCCATAAAGACTGGCGTAACCACACTTGGTATCAAAGCCTTTTTGACCACCGCACCAAAATATTCCTGACTTGCACAGTTCACCAAAACATTACTGTTAGTAAATTCGGCTTGGGCGTTTAACGCCTTAGACAGATCCTCACGCCAGTAATCATAAAGTGAAGCTCCACGCTCCGTTTCTAAACGGCTACCCATTTCAAGCCTATAAGGCTGTATAGCATCGAGAGGACGCAATAGACCATAAAGGCCAGATAAAATGCGCAGGTGATCCTGAGCGTATGTAACTTCAGAACTAGAAAAACTAACTGCGTCCAGTCCTTGATAGGTATCGCCTGCAAAAGCCAGCATCGCAGGCCGAGTGATCTCAGCCTTTGGTGCCTCCTCAAAAGCTTGGAAGCGCTCTCTAGTTAAGCTCGCAAGATTATCACTAAGGCCCATAAGCGTTTTAAGCTTACTTTTCGTGAGATCACGCGCAGTTTTTACCAAACGCACTGCGTCATCCTGCATTTCCGGTTTTGTCGTTTTAAACTTATGCTCTGCCCAATCCAGCTTCTTTGCTGGGGATATTACTACTAACATGTTGCCACCTCACCCTCGTTATTGCTGATCTAGCCCGCATTTCTAAGGACGTCCAGAAAAGCTGAGCCAAATCGTTCAGCCTTTTGGTCTCCCAAAACACGCTCAATCGCCACATTATCGTCTGGACGCAATTGCGCTACTTTGGCTAACTGCGACGCTGAACAACTCAGTGGCTTACCCGTTCCATCAGAGCCTCTAGCCAGATCGGTCTGCACTTTCATAAGCTTATCAAAGAGCGCTCCACACTTCCGCCCAGCCAATTTGCGTCGCGTTGGGTGTAGTGGTTCCACCTCATTATTAATCACTTTCAGGAATGCCTCTCCAAAGTTTTGCAGTTTTTTAGCACCCACACCATTAACTCGTGCCATTTGATCTAAATTTTTCGGTCGTCTTTCTGCCATTTCTATCAGAGTTCGATCTGGGAATATTATGTATGCAGGGACATTTGCAACCTCAGCCAACCCTCGTCTTTTTGCTTTCAGCGCTGAAAGCAATGGCGCATGTTCCTCTGATAACATTGAAGTTACAGTCGGCCGTCGCACAGCCGCCTTGATCGTATCTCTTCGTAAGTTGATAGAGGCTAGACCGCGTAAAATTGGCAAAGCAGCATCTGTCATCCGCAATGCGCCATATCGGTCTGCATCCGGCCGAACTAAATCATGCCCCATCATCTGTCTAAAAACTGTTTGCCACTGAACACGAGTGTATTCTTTTCCAATGCCAAAGGTTGGTAGTTTTGTATGAGCGCGTTGACGGATTTTTTCAGTCTCGTTACCTAATAAGATATCTATCAGATGCCCAGATCCAAACCGTTCTTCAGTACGCAGCATAGCGGAAAGGGCCTTTCGCACGGCAGTTGTTCCATCAAAGACTTCTGGTGGATTTTGACAAAGATCACAGTGATTACAATTAACCTTAGTTTCACCGAAGTAATTAAGAAGTGTTTTACGGCGACATTCTAAAGCTTCGGCCAACCCTAAAAGCGCATTAAGCCGAGCATGATCGGCCATACGCCGTTCAGCAGGCGCTAATCCCTCATCAATTTGACTACGACGTAACTTGATATCTTCAGGTCCAAACAGTGTTAATGTTTCCGCTGGATGCCCATCACGCCCAGCTCGACCTATTTCTTGATAATAGGATTCAACAGATTTCGGTAAGTCCGCATGAGCAACCCAGCGTATATCTGGTTTATCAATGCCCATACCAAATGCTACCGTAGCTACCACAATTAGGCCGTCTTCTTGCTGAAACCGACGTTCTGCAATACGGCGGTCTTCACCGTCCATTCCACCATGATAATATATTGAAGCATGTCCAACTTCCCGCAATCCCAAAGCTAGAGTTTCTGTTTTAGCTCGTGTTCCACAATATATTATCCCAGATTGCCCTTTGCGTGCATTTACAAAATTCAAGATTTGAGTGCGTGGACTATTCTTAACTGTAAACGCCAAATGAATATTAGGTCTGTCAAAACCATGTAAAAATGTGCGTGGACGAACCCCATCAAAAAGCTTTTCCACAATCTCAACTCGGCTTTCTGCATCAGCCGTCGCAGTAAAAGCAGCCAGCGGAACATTTAGCGTACGACGCAGTTCTCCTATCCGCAGATAATCTGGGCGAAAATCATGTCCCCATTGACTAATGCAATGCGCCTCATCCACAGCGATCATGCTAACTCCAATATTACGCAGCATACCAAGAGATGAACCCGCAGAAAGACGCTCCGGCGTTATATATAAAAGTTTAAGCTTGCGCTCTTGGAGAGCATTCCAAACCATCTCAGTTTCTTCTGGCGAATTGCCAGACGTTAATGCACCAGCAGCAACACCTGAGGCCTGCAGCGCACGTACTTGGTCCCGCATGAGGGCAATCAGTGGAGATATTACAACTGTCACTCCATCTTGCATCAGCGCAGGCAATTGAAAACATAGAGATTTACCACCACCAGTTGGCATAATGGCAAGCGTATTTTCACCCCTCGCTACCGCCTCAACGATTTCCTCCTGACCAGGACGAAAGTCATCAAATCCAAATACGTCTCGTAGTAACGAGGCGGCGGATGCCTTATTCGAACCCATGTTCGAAAGCCCTTTAACATTTCAAGTTGTAATTTTACTAATCAGACTCACATTTTCACACCAAGTGAACAAGCGCGAATTAGGCAAAACCAAAAATGACTGGTAGAATGTAAGCGCGCATTGAAATGACGATCAAAAGAGCAATTAGTGGCGCAAGATCTAAGGCCCCTGTATTTGGAAGAATTCGACGGATAGGCTCATAAATAGGTTCAAGCAAACGGTTCAACCCTACCCAAATCTGCGAAACGAGCGGCTGTTGAAGGTTTAAAACTTGGAAATTAATAAGCCAACTCATTATTATGTGAACAATCATGACGAAATAAACGACGCCAAGGATCAGTTGTATGGGGCCGTAAATAGCTAGCATGCGCGAAATCCTTTACTTTGTGAACTATAACTAGGCTGCGAAACGTTGGTAAGCAAGCACGGCCAGACCAAGAAGGTCACTTTTTTATTATAATTAGTATTAAATTTGCAAAAGGAGTTTGTCTCTTTTGTCTAGCCGTGTAATTTAATTTTATCGCAGCTACTTGATTGTCTCAAGGCACTTAAGCGAACAGCACGAGTTTTCCAATAATTATAATCTAAAACTTAGGTCAGCTTCCAGTTTTTAAAAATGACCACCCTTAAGTGCCTTTGGGAAACAGTGAAGGCATTACCATCAGGCCATAGCTTGGCATCCTGTCTGACCTCATCGATGCTTGAGCGGGATGCCGACAACAGTATTTCCAGTTTCAGTGGAACACTTGCGCTTTGGATAATTGATTTTAGTATTGTTCAGATAGGTATTTTTGGATTATTAGCATTGCTTTTAATCGGTATTAGAAAAACGATTACTGGTAGTGTACAATTAGAGGTTCTAACAATTTTGGGTCTCTTCTTGTTTGGCTAAACTGTGCTATTCTGCGACTACTCAGATGGAGACGATAAAGTATGAATAAGATTGGGAAATTTATTACATTGTTTATATCTTTGATCCTCTGCATGGGATTTGCGGTTACCGCACAGCCGTTAGCAAAGCAAAAATTTGGAGGAAAATCTGAAGCTTCAACTCAAAAGCCAGCACCGTTCGGTAGCTATTCAAAAGGCTGTATTGCTGGGGCAGAACAACTTCCTGAAACAGGGCCTACATGGCAGGCTATGCGGCTCTCACGCAACCGTAATTGGGGTCATCCTCAAGCTATCGACTTTATACAAAAATTATCTCTATTTGCAGCCAAACAGCCGGGCTGGAAAGGCCTTTACATCGGAGACATTAGTCAACCTCGTGGCGGACCTATGTTGTCTGGCCACCGCAGTCATCAACTAGGTCTGGATATAGATATCTGGATGCTACCCGCTTCTCGCCTCAATCTGAGCCGTACAAAACGTGAGAATATTTCCTCAATATCTTTGCGTCGCGCCAAAGGGGCGTACGTAAACAAAAATTGGAGCAATGCACATCACCAGATTATAAAAAGAGCTGCAAAGGACAAACGGACTGCGCGTATTTTTGTATTTCCTGGCGCAAAAGTGCAGATGTGTAATGATGAAAAAGGTAATCGCCGCTGGTTACGTAAGGTTCGTCCGTGGTGGGGACATCACTATCATTTTCATGTACGTTTGGCATGTCCCCGAGGAGCCCGCGGCTGCATTAACCAAGAGCCCCCACCTCGCGGTGATGGATGCGCCGATGCGCAACAATGGGTGAATAACATCCTTAAACCACCCCCACCTAAGCCACGCGACCCAAATGCACCTGCCGCAAAACCTCGTAGGGAATTACGCGTTACGGATCTGCCTCAACAATGCGCTGGCGTATTAGCTTCGCGCTGATTTGGCTCACCTCCGCGTCGCTAGCTGACCCCCTTACTTTTTTGCGGAGCATTCCACTTAAAGGGCTTAGCGGGTTATCTGCGATCGAGGTTGAGCATGGTGGAGCGGCGGCATTCGTATTATCCGATCGCGGCATTGGATACCGTTTCACAATTATTCGTAACGGCAATACTGGCCAGCTCATGAATATTCAGACTGTTAAATTACCATATCCCGAAAGGGATACAGAAGGATTGGCAAAAAGCCAGAATGGCACTTTTTTCAGCTATGAAGGGCCTGGGCGAATTAGTCGCGACAATGGCACCGCCATTTCCAGCCATCCAGATTTCATAAGATATAAAAAAAATAAATCGCTCGAGGCTCTTGCAGCAGCACGAGACGGCACCTTGTATACGCTGCCCGAAAAGCCTGCTAGGCGAGGGGCTCCATTTCCTATTTATCGATATAAAAATAAAACATGGGATATTGCGGCCCTTTTACCAAAACGGGGATTATTTCAACCAACTGGCGCAGATATTGGCCCCAAGGGATGGCTTTATATTCTTGAACGTGCCTTCACCCCACTTGGATTCAGCAGCCGTATTCGGAGGTTTGACCCAAATTCTCCTAAACCGCATGCTGAAACATTAATCACAACAAAATTTGGCAAGCACGATAATCTTGAAGGAATTTCCGTGTGGGAATCGAATAGTGGCGCGACATGCCTTACATTAGTATCAGATGATAATTTTCGCATATCTCAAACAAGTGAATTAGTTGAATACGCTTTAACAGAAAGCCTTGCAGGGGAAGCCGCGTGCGATTAATAACTGAACATCTCTTTTTAGGGATCAAGTCGCCGCAACCTTGCTAAAAACGGACACCTGATATGACACGTGCGCACTTACCCGGTATTATCGCTATGGCCATCATTGTGCTGGCCTCAAACATCCTTGTACAATTCCTATTTGGAAACTGGTTAACGTGGGGAGCATTCACATACCCACTAGCATTTCTAGTGACCGATATTATGAATCGAGTCTATGGCGTGGTTGCAGCCCGCACCGTAGTATTCACTGGTTTTTTAGTGGGTTTAGCTTGCAGTCTCATAGGCACTCAGATTGTTGGTGAATTTGGACCCTTAGTTACTTTGCGCATAGCGCTTGGTTCGGGCATTGCTTTCTTAACCGCTCAACTCTTAGACATCCGGATTTTTTCATTATTCCGTCAAAAAACATGGTGGAAAGCACCCCTGATTTCTACGCTTGTAAGCAGCACTATCGACACAGCAATATTCTTCTCAATAGCTTTTTCAGCCCACTTTGCATTCATCCATCCTGCTACTGACGTAGCTTGGGCAAGCGAGATGCTGCCCATCCTCGGCATTGGCCCTTTAGCACCCCTATGGGTATCTCTTGCATTCGCAGACTGGTCAGTAAAAATAACATTAGCCATTATAGCGCTGGCACCCTTTAGATGGCTAACCACAAAAAATGCTTATAACAACTAAATGCATTGACATTCCCTACATCTGTGCAACTGTCCTTGCGAGTTTAACAAATTGGAAGGAGGTGATCCAGTGTCAAGAACGGTATTGGAGAGAGGTGTCGGAATAGCTTTGGAGGTCGCCTGCTAAGGCAGCCCTTAAGTGGGTGAACTTTCGGAGAGGGCGATTTAGTCGAATTGGCCCTTCCTCCTGAAACCATTCGATTGGGCTGCACCGAAAGGTGTGGCCCTTTTTTAATCTAAAATTTTTCTATACCTTGATTAGGCATCACAAAATAATTGTATTATAGATTTCTGACATTTACATAATAATAGAGGTTAGCTTAGCTATAAATTAAACATTAATAGCCAATAATGACTTTAATAAAAAATGTTAATCAACACAAAATGGCCATTTTTAAAACTCAGCAAATAATATCTCATGATTTACCCTTTATAACGATGTAAAGCACAATGGACATTATGCTGCAGATAACGGAAAATATAAATATTCAAGACTGGGAATTAAGCGAACAGTTTGTTCGCTCTTCTGGACCAGGCGGGCAAAACGTTAACAAGGTTTCATCTGCCGTTGAGTTACGCTTTGAAGCGGCTCGCTCACCATCACTAACTGAAGCAGTGAAGGTCAGACTTAAACGCTTGGCTGGGAGGCGCTGGACTTCAGAGGGGGCTTTAGTGATACAGTGTGAGGAAACTCGTAGCCAAGCACGTAATCGTGATATTGCCCGCCAACGTCTGACCAATTTAATTCGAAAGGCATTAGTGAGTCCCAAAAGACGGATTGCAACCAAGCCAACTTTAGGATCTAGCAAACGACGGCTCAAAGCAAAAAAAGTTCGTAGCGCAGTTAAAACAATGCGCGGTCGCGTGATTTCAGATGAGTAAGCTTTGCCAAGGATAACAAGGCCTGCTTCTGTGCCTGTTACTTATAACTGAATCGCAATAGTGCTTATTGAGCTTGGCTTAAAACCGTTTTTTTCAATGGATCACAATATGCGCTCAACTGACCGAACCGGTCTCGTTATTACCCTAAGCCTATTCTCGCTTGCTTTGTTTGATGAAATGGGTTTGGTAATTGAGCATCTTTCAGCAACTTATTCTGCCACTTAGCTTGCGGTATGGCGAAATTTTTTTGGTCTCTTTCCTTCATTCATCGCTTTAATCGCAACAAGTGATTGGAAGAAAAGTGGATACCCTTTATATATCTGACTATGGAAACTAGGGCTAACGCGGGGCATTATTGTCGCATTTGCACAGTATTTTCTATTTATCCCTTGTCCGAATGGAGTTCGCAACAGCTTCAACCATTTCGTATGCTGACACCTTTTTCATTACCGCACTCGCTGCTCCTTTGTTAGGTGAACGTGTCGGCTGAGTTCGCTGGAGTGCAGTCATGGTTGGCTTGATTAGTGTTATTTTTGTAATGAGGCTTGGGTCAGAAGCTTTCACATTAAATGCTTTGTTACCGCTGGGCGCTGCAGCATGTTAAGCACTGGTTGGTGTGACGGGACTAATCATAGACAATCACGTGTCAAGCCCGCTTGTTAGTTTATATTCTTGCATAGCGACTGCCTGCGGATCGTTAATTCTTGCATCTTTACTAGGTGACTTCACAACCATCCAGAGCAGCACAGACATGGCTTGGATCATAGCATTGGGCGGCTTTGGCGGCACAGCAGTATTACTTCTTATTATCAGTTACCGAATGACTGAGCCTAGCAACCTTGCTCCATTTAGCTATTTTGGAATACCACTCATTGATGTTTTTGGTTAGTTGTTTTTTAACGAAACACCGTCAGATGTGTTATTCCCAAGAGCATTTTTAATCATAATTTGTGGGTTAATTCTCGTTTGGCGAGAACACAGAATTCATAGTACAAAAATAACCTAAATTGCCTTAAACTACGACTTCTATCGAAACTTGATCTCCAACACCAAATACGCGCTTATAACGCTCAATTTCCTTATTTGGCCCCATTGCCTTATTTGGATTATCAGAAAGTTTTACAGTCGGCTTCCCATTCGCATCAATTGCCTTACACACTAACGAAAATGGCGCCAGTGCATCCTGTTCTGTCAAATCAATAAAGTCATTTGTAAGCATTGTTCCCCAACCAAAGCTTACCCTAACTCGGTCCCTAAACTGTTTGTGGAGTTCTTCAATTTTTGAAGCATCTAAACCGTCAGAGAAGATTACCAGTTTTTGCGTTGGGTCTTCTCCCCGCATCCCCCACCATTTGATTGCATTTTCGGCTGCCAATGCAGGGTCACCACTATCAATCCGAATACCCGTCCAACCTGCAAGCCAATCTGGGGCATTTTTTAAAAATCCTTCAGTCCCAAAAGTATCCGGCAATATGATCCGCAGGTTACCATCATGTTCCTCTTGCCAATCACTTAGTACATCATAGGGAGCTCTTGCCAGCGCTTGATCATTTTCTGCTAAAGCCGAATATACCATTGGCAATTCGTGTGCGTTGGTACCAATTGCCTCTACGTCCCGGTTCTTAGCAATCAAACAATTAGATGTACCAACAAACTTTTCACTGAGCCCCTCATACATTGCCTGCACAGCCCAGTCTTGCCACAAAAACGAGTGTCGCCGACGCGTGCCAAAATCAGCAACTCTCAGTCCATCTAGTTCACGTAACTTTTTGATTTTTTCCCATAACTTAGTCATAGCGCGCGCATAGAGTACCTGCAGCTCGAAACGACCCATAATGTTAAGAACAGCTCTACTGCGTAATTCCATTAAAACCGCTAATGCTGGAATTTCCCAAAGCATCACTTCAGGCCAAGATCCTTTGAATGTCAGCTCATATTGGTCACCGTGTCGTTCAAGATGGTAGGGTGGAAGGCGGAGAGCCTCAAACCAATCCATAAATTCAGATGTAAACATCTGCCGCTTTCCATAAAAGGTGTTACCGCGCATCCAAGTACTTTCACCACGGCTAAGCGATAATGATCGAATGTGATCCAATTGTTCGCGCAATTCGCCTTCATCAATTAAATGAGCCAGCGGCACATTTTTAGACCTATTGATCAGAGAAAAGGTCACCTGCGTATCAGGCTTGTTGCGAAATACCGACTGACACATTAATAGCTTGTAAAAGTCCGTATCAATTAAAGATCGAATAATAGGATCAATCTTCCATTTGTGATTCCAGACGCGGGCGGCAATATCCACCATGTACCAGTTCCTCGCTTGAGTTACATCCTTGTGCCCGAAGTTATCGTTCAGCTGCAAGCCAAGGTATATTAAGATTGATAGAGCCTTTGGGAATAATCTTGTTCAAATTGAACTTTTACAGCCTTTTACAAATTACAACGCTGTGGAATTTTCCAAATACATTGATAATTACTCAACACAGATCAACCACGTAATGTTATACCTGCCAATTGCATAGATCTACAGGCAGTATCCAATGATCCAGCCAGGTCAATCGCTCTACACAAACCCAAATCAACAGTTACCGCAAAACCTAGCTTTATCGCATCAATAGCAGAGTAATACACACAAAAATCCGTGGCTAATCCAACCAATGTCAACTCTTGAATGCCTCTTGTCCTCAGGTAGCCCTCCAATCCTGTTACCGTAGTTTGATCATTTTCAAAAAAAGCTGAATAGCTGTCAATAGCCGTACGGAATCCTTTGCGAACCACCACCTCAGCTGAATTAGTCTGCAAATTAGGATGAAAATCTGCGCCTTTTGATCCTTGTACGCAGTGAGTTGGCCACAAAACCTGAGATCCGTATGGCATGTCAATTGTGTCATAAGGCTCTCGAGCTTTGTGCGACGAAGCAAAAGAAGAATGTCCATTGGGATGCCAGTCTTGGGTCAAGATGATAGCTTCAGATGTTTCCATCAAACTGTTAATACCAGTAACAATTTCAGCACCATCAGGAACGGCCAAAGCACCACCTGAGCAAAAATCATTTTGCACATCGATCACAATAAGAGCAGTCATCTTGTCTCCTTCACCAAGTATAAGCGTGCGATATGGACGCTTGGCGAGTTTGTTGCTTAACTGACATACTTGATCAACCCCACTCCCTCTTGCAACGCCCCACCTTGATGGCATAATTGCAAAATATGTATACAATCGTAGCTCTATACCACTTCACTCACTTCATTAATCCAGAAGCTCTTATGGCACCTGTCATTAATGTTGCTCACGATTATGACGTGACTGGAACTATTTTGCTGGCACATGAAGGGATAAACGGCACCGTCGCTGGTGACCGGAACGGTATCGAAGCTATGCTGTCACATATTCGCAGTTTGCCCGGTTGCGCAGATTTAGAATGGAAAGAAAGCCAAAGCCCAACCCCACCGTTTGGTAAGATGAAGGTTCGTCTTAAACGCGAAATCGTTACAATGGGTCAACCAAATGTAGATCCAGTAGCCCATACAGGCCATTATGTAGCAGCAAGCGATTGGAACAATTTGATAAATCGCGATGACGTCGCCGTCATCGATACCCGCAATGATTATGAGGTTGCCATTGGAACATTCGATGGTGCCATTGACCCAAAAACAGCTAGCTTTAGAGATTTTCCTGCTTGGTGGGAGGTAAATAAAGATCGATTTCACAATAAAAAAATAGCGATGTTTTGCACTGGGGGAATTCGTTGCGAAAAGTCTACTAACTATCTAATCCAACAAGGTGTTCATGATGTATATCACCTTAAAGGTGGTATACTTAAATATCTAGAAGAAGTTCCCAAAACTATTAGTAGTTGGAAAGGATCATGTTTTGTCTTTGATGGGCGTGTCAGCGTGGATCATGGACTAGCGGTGGGTCCACATTACCTCTGTCATGCCTGTCGCTGTCCAATTCTTCCAGAAGATCAGGATCTACCAGAATATGAAGCTGGGGTTAGCTGTCATTTGTGTATTGCTGATACCTCCGAAGGAGATAAGCAACGTTTTCGAGAGCGACAAAAGCAAGTAAAACTCGCACAAGAACGTGGAACCAATCATTTAACAGGACGTATGGTTCCAGACAAAGAGTAAACTAAAACCTAACAGTTATCTTTAAAAAAATTTTCTCCGCAAAAAACGTCAATACATATATCAATGCATATAAAGTCCTGTGTTACACATGGCTTTGATACGTTTGCTCTTTACTGGATCGGCAGCACTAACAGTGAAACACAAATCCATTGCACGGCTGAGAACCGATTTTTCTTTAACTATTTCATCTATTAACCCATAACTCAAAGCCGTCTGAGCCGTCAGTTTTTGGCCCGTTAAAAAAACCATTTTTGTACGTGCAGCTCCAATAAGCCTGGCCATACGCAACGGATCACTTGGTTGTGGCAAATATCCATGTTTTAAAACTGGATAAAAAAAAGAGGCGTTTGGCACTGCAATTCGCAAATCACATGCTAATGCCATACCATTTGCACCACCAGCCAATGTTCCGTTAAGTGCTGCAATAGTAAGTCCAGGCAAACCTGCAATGGCAGAGGATAATCTTTCCCAATCTGGTGATGTTGCAAGACCTGAGCGTGCCGCCTCAAAATCCGCGCCTGCGCTAAAGACCTTGCCGTTTCCAGTTAAAATTAGAGCCCGTGCCTCATTAGCAGCTTCAACTATGTTTACCAAATCACTCAACATTTCAACAGTTAGAGCGTTGGCCTTTTCAGGTCGATTAAGAGTGATGGTCCACACAGGTCCAGTGCGATCTACAAGGATCATACTAAGCCAACTTTGACACAAATAGCCTCATCTCGCAAAGATATCTCCTTACCAATCCAGTGATCTGCATCAGCTGAACACATCCACAATAACGCCCTTGCTGGCCAATCCGCAGGAATGTGATCAGACCAATCTAACTGGCTGACTGGATTGATTCCACTTGCCTTTATTTCTCGCTGCATTTGTGTAGCAACAGTTCCTGGACTAAGCCCCATCGCCCTAATTCCAGATTTTACGTTCTCCTTATCAACACAACTAGTCAGCATCGCAGCACCAGCTTTAGAAGCGCAATAATGCGACCACGCCTCAACTGGCCCATGCGCAGCACCCGAGCTGATAGTTAAAATTGTACCCCCACCATTTTTTAACATAACCGGTAAAACTGCACGCATTCCATAAAATATACCTTTAAGATTGACGTCTACTACAAACGACCATTCCTCTGGATCTGCTGTTGCAAGGTGGGAGATGGGTTCGATGATCCCAGCGTTACCAATCAATACATCTAGACTACCAAAACTATCTAATGTTTGCTCAACTGCTGCCTCAACATCTTGAAATTTTGCAACATCACAGGAAATTGCTACCGCTTTGGCACCGATCTCGGAAGCAAGCGAATCTATCTTCTCTGTTCCTCGTGCAACTAACGCAACATTGGCTCCAGCCGCAGCAAAAACCAAGGCAGTGTCTCTACCAATCCCCCGACTGGCTCCAGTAATCAATACAGTTTTCCCAGTCATATCATGCATCAACTTTTTCCTTAACTCTTGAAACCTAGTTGTTTATTTGAACTTTTGGTACATAGACCATCAATGCTGTTCCAGTTTACAACCATTATGAATACACTGGTCTTATCAACCAAAAACAATAGGTAATCAAAGGATACTGTTATGACGCGTTTTTCTCAATTATTTTCAAGTTGCGCCATAGCTTTTAACCTTTCAGTAGGTGCAGCTTATGCAGACTTAACCGCGGCGGAAGTTTGGGCTGATTGGGAGCAACTAATTACAGCCACAGGATATTCAGTAAGTGCCCAAAAGGCATCGACACCCACCAGCATAATAATTTCTGATCTCTCGATAATTATGGATATAGCCGATGCCTCCGATGAAGGTACTTTCGCCCTAAAAATGGATACTTTAAGTTTTATTGAGAGTGGAGATGGTTCAGTCGCAATCGAAGTTCCAAGCAAAATTGAAGGTACTTTAAAATTTACACCAAAAATTGGTGAAAGTGTTTCAGTCACAATAACGACTAAGATGACTGATCAAAAAATGGTCGCATCTGGAGACCTCAGCGATATAACTTATAATTTAACAGCTTCAAAAACCGCTATCACACTGGATAACCTCGTAATTGACGATATTTCATACAATCCATATGTAGACAAAGCGCATATATCACTAAGCGATCTAAATTACGTCTCTCAAACGATCAACGGGAATTTACGTAAAACAACACAAAAAACCTCAGCAGGAGAAGTGAATTATCATTTAGATTTCAGTGATCCATCAACTTTAGAATCATTCAAAATGAATGGAATTATGCATGGATTAGAAATTATCAGCGAGGCGATTTTGCCATCCGACACAGATGTTGATGACGCTAACGCAATGCTCAAAGCAGGTCTAAATCTTTCAGGTAAATTTAAAACAAAGGATGGTAATTTTAATTTAACGTCCCAAGGTTCAGATCACAGCGGTACACTAAACACAGCGTCCGAAGGGTCTCAGTTCAATCTTAGTATTGGCTCCAAAGGCATTGCCTATGAGTTGGAAAAAACCGGTGTCATTATAAACCTACTTACTACTGAGCTCCCTGTGCCAGTCTCTTTTTCTGCTACAAAAATAGCCAGTGAATTACTTATCCCGCTTACAAAATCTGATAAAAATCAAAATTTTTCGATAGGTATCACGCTTAACGAGTTGGCCATTTCTGACACAATCTGGAGCATATTTGATCCAGCAGACCAATTACCACGAACTCCAATAAACTTAGTAATCGATTTAACTGGAATAGCCGAAGTGATGTTTGATCTTTTTGATTCAACTCAAGCTGAAGCCTTCTCTATGACAGAAAATTCATTAGGTAACGTTAAGAGCCTTGCAATAAAGCAAGTTGAATTGGACGCTGTTGGTGCCCATTTATCTGGTGAAGGTAATTTTCGTTTTGATAACTCTGATTTAACAACTTTTAAGGGCTTTCCTCGGCCGGAAGGTAATATTGATTTTACACTTGTTGGGGCAAATAGCTTGATCGAAAAGCTGGTAAGCGCAGGCCTATTACCAAAAAATCAAGCAATGGGCGCTCGGATGATGTTGGGATTAATTACAGTTCCAGGCAATGGTGAGGATACTTTAAAATCTCAAATTGTAGTAACATCAAAAGGCCACATTGTCGCAAATGGTCAACGCTTGCGTTGATAGTACGTCACCTCATAAAAATGCTGCTGACGCATGTGTGCACGCCTTGTGTTAAGCTGCCCACATCGCTACCTCAATCGTATCTAAGCGGAGCAGCGCATGACACCTTCTGATCTAAACAATCTTAGCCATAGCTTAATAAAAGAGGCGCTGGCAGTAGGCGCAGACTCTGCGGATGCTATAGCAATTCAAGGCACATCAGTTTCAGTAGATGTCCGGAACGGGGCATTAGAACAAGCAGAGCGTTCTGAAGGTATCGACTTTGGTTTACGAGTTTTTGTAGGGCAAAAGCAAGCTAGTGTTTCGTCATCAGACACCTCAATAGATATAATCAAAGAAATGTCTATCCGAGCGGTAGCCATGGCCAATGAGGCGCCTGAGGACCCATATGCCGGGCTGGCGGATGCCACTGATCTTATCACTGCGTGGGATATTGAAGCTTTACAACTGTTCGATAACACTCACGAGCCTACAGCAAAAGACCTGCAAGACGATGCGTTGATGGCGGAATGCGCCGCGATGAAAATAAAAGGTGTTACACAAGTTCAGCAGGCCACTTGTGCCTACGGAACTCATCAAATTTGGCTTGCTGCCAGCAACGGTTTTTCAGGAGGCTATGGGAGAACTGATCGTGCTACCAGCTGCGTCGCAATTGCAGGTTCGGGTGCGGGGATGGAGAGAGATTACAGTGGTGATAGCCGTATTTTTCAAAACGATCTACGTTGTTCTAACGAAATTGGGCGTGAAGCAGGCAAACGGGCAGTTGAACGTATTGGCGCACGCAAGCCCCCGACAGGCACTTTCCCTGTTTTGTTTGATGAACGCATATCATCAAGCTTGATCAGTCACTTGTTGGCTGCCGCCAATGGCAGTGCGGTAGCAAGAGGGGCGTCATGGTTGCGCGGGAAGCTAGGCACACAAATTTTACCTAAAGAACTCAATTTGATTGAAGACCCACATCGTCCGCGGACCAGTGGCACACGTCCTTTCGATGCAGAAGGTTTACCAACACAACGCCGTGCTATTATTGAAAATGGCGTTCTTTTAGGCTGGACCCTTGACTTAGCAAGCGCCCGTAAACTTGATATGACATCGACAGCTAACGCGGCACGTGGTACCGGTGGAACCCCGGGTCCAACTAACTGGAACGTTAGTTTAAATGGGGGAACAGCCAGCCGGGACGATCTTATCAGCGATATGGGAACTGGGCTCTTGGTAACTTCAATGATTGGTTCAACAATCAACCCAAATACTGGTGACTATTCGCGCGGTGCTGCTGGCTTTTGGGTGGAAAATGGCGCTATTTCCTACCCAGTCAATGAATGTACGATAGCTGGAGAGCTGCCAAAAATGATGCTTGGGATTATCCCTGCAAATGATGGCCGGACCCATTTATCTCGTGTAGTACCCTCTTTGCTTATTCCGAGGATGAGCGTTGCCGGCAACTGATCTACCTTTACTGATAGAAGCGGCCCACGCAGCAGGCCGTGAGGCATCTGTTTTTGTTGGCCCACTAGCCGTTTCTTGGGAAAAACCTGAGAATGCAGGCCCGGTGACAGAGGCTGATATTGCAGTCAACGAATTACTGATCTCTAAGTTGCGGGCTGCTCGCCCTGATTATGGCTGGCTATCGGAAGAAACTGAAGACAGTGCAGAGCGACTGTCGAAAGACACTATATTCATTGTAGATCCAATAGATGGCACGCGAAGCTTTGTAGCAGGAAGCCGTACTTGGGCAATTTCTATAGCAATCGCCCAACAAGGAAGAATTACCGCAGCAGTAGTGTTTCTTCCTCTTAGAAACAAGATGTATGCTGCAGGCCTTGGCATCGGTACGACCCTAAACGGAAAAACCGTAAAAGTTGCAAAAGCTATTCCGCGTCAAACGGCAAAAGTGCTTGCCACCAGTACAAACTTAGAAACCCAAAATTGGCCCGGTGGTCTTCCATTGCTAGATCGTCACTACCGTCCATCTTTAGCCTATCGTCTGTCACTCGTAAGTGAAGGCCGCTTCGATGGAATGATAACTTTACGCGCTAGTTGGGAGTGGGACATTGCTGCAGGCGCTCTTCTTGTTACCGAAGCTGGAGGTCATGTAACAGATCGTACAGGCATACCACTGCATTTCAACAATAAAGAACCAATGTTAAATGGTGTTTTAGCAGCGACAAAGCCTCTTCATCTAGATCTAATTACCCGGCTCTCTGCAACTGACCCACGCTAACAATTTCGCTGATTTTTATCATCAATTAATCGAAAGGTAAGTTCGCTGAAACAGAATTTCATCTTTATTTTTATACCAATCAATTCCCTTAAAAAACAATTACTTCAAACTTGAACGATTGGCAGACCATAAATGCCTGTAAGGCTACAGAAAAATTAATTCATGGAAATAAAATATGCGCAGATCAATTGGGCTAACAGCATATCGTTCATTAATACGACAACGCAAACTGTCATATTTTGAACCTTCTTGCCCCCGACCTGAGGGAGAACTTATATGGATTCATGCAGCTGAAGCAGGAGAAAACCGCCCCATAGACGACCTTGCATTTCAAATTTTACAAATACGAGGTCATTGCAATGTTCTGGTTACTACGCCGTACGATCCAACTCAAATCCTAATTAATAATGACACCATTCTCGATATAATACCGGGAGAGCACCCTCTGGAAACAGATGCATTCATCAAGCATTGGAGACCAGATGTAGTTATTTGGGCTTGGGGGGGGTTACGACCAAACTTAATTCAATCTGCAGCAGAAAGTGGAGCCCATATGATGCTGATCGATGCAGCAGAAGATGGTTTTGAAAGCCGAATAGACCGCTGGTTACCAGAAATTCCAAAGTATTCATTGGCAAAGTTTAAAACTGTCATGGCGCGTTCAGAAAAAGCTAAGCTTCGATTGATAAAACTCGGATGTAACCAAGAAAAAATAATACTTACAAATCCACTTAGTCCTTTTGGACATATTCTGGAAGCAGCAGACAGTGATTTGAATGACTTCACCCACGCTGTGACGGGCAGGCCCGTTTGGCTTGCTATGCAAGTCACGCACCTCGAAGCTGGTACAATCCTAGCAGCACACAGTCAGGCGTTAATGATCGCTCATAGGCTGCTTGTAATATTACATCCCTCAAACTTAAAAGCTACGCAGGATATACTAACGCAAGCTAAAAAGGCAGGATTACGAGTAATATGCTGGAGTTCTGGAAATTTACCAGATGAAAACACACAAGTCTTGATTGCAGATACGACCGAGGACCTAGGGCTTTGGCTACGCTTAGCACCGGTCAGCTTTCTGGGTGGATCCCTTTATTCAGGCGAGGACAGCTGTGATCCCTATATGGCCGCAGCCCATGGAACAGCTATTATTTATGGGCCGCATACTGGCAGAAACGTTGAAGCATATACTAATCTGGTGAATGCTGGTGCGGCTCGAATTGTAAATGATTCTGCCACGCTGGCAGATGCAGTCATACAAATGATCGCCCCAGATCAAGCTGCACAAATGGCCGTCTCTGGTTGGGATTTTGCAACTGAAGGTATTGAAAATATCGAAAAGATAATCGGTTATATTGATGCTGAGTTGAGTGCTAATAATGACGGGCAAACTGACTGATGCGGGCCCCAAAATTCTGGGACATTCAGAGTGGGCGAAATGATTGGCGTGCACAGTTTTTACTTCCACTTGGCTGGCTGTATTCTTTTGCAACTGCATCAAGAATTCGCAATGGAGCGCAGGAGAGCTTAAACGTACCAGTAATTTGTATTGGTAGTATTTACATAGGCGGCAGTGGTAAAACACCAACAGTCATAGCGATTTGCGAAAAGCTTCGAGACGCTTTTTATAATCCCCATATAGTGACACGCGGGTATAAGGGAACAATCACAAAGCCCACCGAGGTAAACCCAAATATCCATTCTGCTGCACAAATAGGCGATGAAGCACTCTTGCTCAGCGCCTTTGCCAGAACGTGGGTGGCTAAAGATAGAGCGCTCGGAGCAAAAAAAGCAGTAGCAGCAGGAGCCACAGCAATCGTTTTAGACGACGGCTTTCAGGACACAAGTCTCTTTCACGACATTTCGATTATAGTGGTAGATGCAGAAATAGGTTTTGGAAATGGACTTTGCTTACCTGCAGGACCTCTACGTGAACCCATTTCAGTCGGCCTCTCACGTGGTGATATTCTTCTCTCTATAGGTAATACGAACGCTCAATTGAAATTTGACGCCAAATATAAGCCAGCTTATATACAGAGAGTGAAAGGAGAACTTCTACCAATTCAAACCGGAATAGACTGGACAGAAACTCCTTTAATTGCTTTTGCAGGAATAGCTCGACCAGAAAAATTTTTTGCGACGTTAAAGAGCCTTGGCGCAAAAATACTGCACTGTGAAAGCTTAGGAGATCATGAACACCTATCTCCTATGTTACTCAGACGACTAGATATCGAAGCAAAAAAAAACCAAGCTCAACTAGTAACAACCGAAAAGGATGCGGCACGCTTGCCACCAGCATACCGATCTAAAATCATTACTTTACCAGTCAGACTGTCGATTAAAGAAGCTTCTCTTCTTGATCAAGCCATCCAAAGGCTGGCAAAAGACAAATTAAACCCACTCCTAATTAAAAAACCCTGACATCTTAAAATTTCAGATTAAATGACCCCAAAATATGGGATTTTTAGGAGTTCTTGCACTCTCCTAGCTTTGGGGACGGAAGACCTAAACATAAATCAGCGTCCGAAAACAGTATTGGCGTCCGAACTCCTGGCACTCCATCCAAGTCAAGTTGCAACGCACGAGCCTTAACCTGAGGATCCGCCATCACATCTGCCATGTCGTTAATTGGCCCAGCAGGCACTCCAGCACTTTCACACGCTTCCAACAAATCAGCACAACTACGACGCATTGTTGCATCGGTGAGAAGTTGAGTCATTTCTTTACGGTTGGCAATCCGATCAGAGTTAGATGAAAATTTTGGTGCATCAATCATTTCATCGAGACCAAGCAAACGACATAGTCGATGATATTGATCATCGTTACCAGTCGCTATAATTATATGTCCATCAGCACAGTCAAATACTTGATATGGCGTTAAATTCATGTGTGCGTTACCCATCATTCCTGGTGCTATGCCACTCGTAAGATAGTTCATCGCTTGATTAGAGGTCATGGCAACAGCAACATCCAAAAGTGCCATATCAATTTGCTGACCCAGTCCTGTTTGAAGACGTTGATAAACAGCAGCCAAAATGGCTGTCGTGGCATAAACCCCCGTAAAAAGATCAGTAATTGCAACGCCAGATTTTTGAGGCTGCCCTCCGGGTTCCCCAGTAATCGACATTAACCCAGACATACCTTGAATGATAAAGTCATAACCAGCTCTATGTGCATAAGGACCTGTCTGCCCAAAACCAGTAATAGAACAATAGATTAATTGCGGGAATACATCCTTGAGACTGGCATAGTCTAAGCCATATTTTGAAAGCCCCCCAACTTTAAAATTTTCGATGAGGATGTCTGCCGTCTCGATTAACTTCAGAAGCTCTCTTTGGCCTTTCTGAGTTTTAAAATCGATAATTATAGATTTTTTCCCCCTATTTGTGCCATGAAAATAGGCTGCCGAAACATCCTCGCCTCGCACCACAAACGGAGGTCCCCATTGTCGGGTATCATCACCCTTCGGCGCCTCAATTTTGATCACGTCAGCCCCAAGATCCGATAGCGTCTGACCAGCCCAAGGGCCCGCTAGTACGCGCGCCAACTCAATAACGCGCAGGCCAGAAAGTGGACCTTTACCCGTGGATGACATCAAATGGATGCTTCGTCTATCAAACGCTTCATCTCATCATAATCAATGTTTTTGTAGGTGCGTCCATCAATAACAAAACTGGGTGTTGATTGAACACCGTCACGTTCAACATTTTCTTGATACCACGCTACTAGAGTGCGCAAATTATCACCATCTTGCAAACAGGCTTCCACATTATCACTACTCAAACCAGCTAAAAGACCAATTTTACGGAGTGCCTCAACTATTGCAGCAGGGTCACCTCCACCTGCACGCGCCCACTCTGACTGGCTGGAATATAACAGATCAGTAATACCAAAAAACTTTTCAGGCCCGGCGCATCGTGCAATCGCTGATGCCCACAGACCAAAGCGATCAAAGTAAACTTCACGATACACAAATTTAATTTTACCAGTATCGATATAATCCTTCTTTAACTCTTTGAAGTCTCCCATATGAAAATTTCCACAGTGTGGGCAGGTGAAACTGGCATATTCGATCACTGTGACATCAGCATCCAAATTACCGATCGTCATATCTACAACCGTCGAAATATCAATTTCCGCCTCAACTTCTTGTGCGTGTGCAGCACCAAGTAAAGTAATAGACCCAGCATCATCAAATGAATTATCAGATGTTGAATCATACCAAAAATATCCAGCCAAGCCGATAATAACGGCCATCAAGGCCAGAGTGCGATTCATGTTCGTTTTCCTTGTTTTTCTTTAGTTAAAATATTTGTGCCTAATCGCTCAAGAGCTGCGCGCAAGCTATTATCTTCAATCGGGGCAACAAAGTTTGAAGCTTCTTTAGATATTATTGGGTTCAAAGTTAAAGGCTCCTTTTCTTTGTTTTTATGATCAAAATTAATACACCCTTTTACAAAACCCATAGAGGCCGTTTGCGTAATCCTAATACGCGTAATCGCGTTGAAACCGTAAACACTATTTACTTTTTTTCTTATATCCTCTTTTTGCATCTCAAGTATTGGAGCATTAGCCCCAGTTGTAAGTAAGGTAAGAGTTGCTCCCAATCCACCGCGTCCATAGCTGACCTCAACAGGCCTAGCGACAGCGGCAATATCAGGACCTATCACCTCAGTCCAATCCATCAGCAATCGACTCTCGGCAAAACCGCGATTCTCACTAGCCTGCCGGATTTGTCCGGTCAGCAAAGATGCCGTCCGTTTGAACCCTTTAGTGGCAGCGCGACGCGTGACCATTACTATGTACCCCTTTGCTGTTTTTATATATAGCGGATGTACCTAGCGTAACCCAGATAAGATAATCAAAAGGATAATAAATCTTGCGTGACCTCAGCAACGATTTGTTGGAATGGTACGACGTCCATGCTCGTGAAATGCCTTGGCGTGTAAGCCCAGCCGACAGAAAAGCTGGTATCTGGCCTGATCCATACACTGTATGGATGAGTGAAATAATGCTACAGCAAACTACAGTTTCCGCTGTCACAAGTTATTTTCAAAAATTTATTACCCGGTGGCCAACAATTAGGGTTTTCGCAGCCGCCAACGACTCTGAGGTAATGGGAGCGTGGGCAGGCTTGGGGTATTACGCTCGCGCACGCAACATGTTGAAGTGTGCCCGCATTGTTGTCAAAAACCACTCAGGTAAATTTCCAGATAATTATACCTCTCTTCTTAAATTACCTGGGATTGGTCCCTACACCGCAGCAGCGATAGCCTCAATCGCATTTGACATGCAAGAAACTGTGGTGGACGGCAATGTTGAAAGAGTTATGGCTCGTATGCACAATGAACATACTCCCCTCCCAATCGCCAAAAAAATCCTTACTACATACGCTAACGCACTGACACCACGTGCACGGCCCGGTGATTTTGCACAAGCTGTCATGGATTTAGGCGCTACGATCTGTACGCCTAAATCACCAGCTTGTGGCATTTGCCCGTGGCGTGACAAATGCCAAGCAAGAGAACGGGGCACGACATCCAAACTACCCAAAAAAATGCCAAAAGTTACAAAACCTATACGCCACGGTACTGTCTACGTTGCAAAACGCAGAGATGGCGCAGTGTTACTAGAGACTCGCCCAGATAGTGGCCTGTTGGGCGGTATGCTGGGATGGCCTGGGTCGGAATGGGTAGATATGGCTACTCATAAACGTCCAACAAACCCACCTCTTGTCACAGATTGGAAAAAAATTCCTAGTGAAGTCCGTCATACCTTCACGCACTTTCATCTGATTTTGGATGTAATGGTGGCTGATTTTGATACTGAAGTACATCCAAAAACTGGCATTTTTGTACCTCGTTCAGAATTTTGTCCCTCTAACCTTCCAACGGTTATGCGCAAGGTTTTTGACCTCACAGAAAGCTAAACGAAACAATACGTCAAAATATGTAAGACCTCTTCTGATCAAATCACCCACATTGTGGATATAGGCGACGGGACGCTACATTTTAAAAAAGCCCCACCTAGAAAGGCGGGGCAGAGTTGTAGTGCCTATTAAGACCTTCCATTAAAGGCCAAAGACACCAGCGGTATCAGGGATAAGCGGTAGAAATCAGTATCGTTTTATAAAATTAAACATGCATCTCCGCACGAATTTGTTGGCGCAGAACATCAATTGGAACGGTCCGTCCATCTTTTTTGAAGTGCCAATAAGTCCAGCCATTACAACTTGGTGCACCCTCCAAGTGGGCGCCAACCTGATGGATTGATCCTTTGACATCATCACCAATCAATGTTCCATCCACACGCACTTTAGCCTTATGACGCTTATTCATAGAAAAGAGTTCTTCACCAGGAAGCAGCATCCCTCGCTCAACTAATTGCCCAAACGGTACACGAGGTTCTGCTCGCTTTGATGCCGAAACAGTCAAAGCATCCCGATCAAATTTACGAACTTCAGAAATGCGCTTTTCTGCAACAGTGCGGTAAGTATGCTCACGTTCGATACCGATGAACTCTCTGCCCAGCATTTTAGCAACAGCACCGGTTGTGCCTGTCCCAAAAAATGGATCAAGGACCACATCTCCAGAGTTCGTAGAGCCGACTAAAACGCGATGAAGCAAACTTGCTGGTTTTTGAGTTGGGTGCGCCTTTTCACCGTTACGATCCTTTAAACGTTCATGACCCGTACAGATTGGAAGCAGCCAGTCAGAGCGCATTTGAATGCCTTCATTCAAAGCTTTCAACGCTTCATAATTAAAAGTATATTTACTGTTCTCATTTTTTCCTGCCCAAACCATTGTCTCATGAGCGTTAGTAAATCGCTTTCCACGGAAATTTGGCATCGGATTGGATTTCCGCCAAACTATATCGTTTAGGATCCAGAATCCTTCGTTTTGAAGCGAAGCGCCCACCCGAAAAATATTATGGTAACTGCCAATCACCCAAATCGCACCATTTGGCTTCAAAAGTCTGCGTGCAGCTTTCAGCCATGCTGTTGTAAATTCATCATAAGCTCGAAACGAACTGAACTGATCCCAATGGTCATCAACAGCATCAACCCGCGAATTATCTGGACGATGCAGATCACCTTTTAATTGTAAATTATATGGTGGGTCAGCGAATATCAGATCAATTGTACCTGCAGGTAAACTGTTCATCACGTCAACGCAGTCACCTGCAAGAATTTGGTTCAAAGGAAGCGCATCAGCGCCTTTTACATGTTTAGTCATTTATCTGCCTCTATACTCGGTGCTTTTGCACTCGATGTTTAGGCCTAAGATGATTCAAACATGATTCGCGGTCAAATTCTTTTTTAAATCATGGGGTTACGAAAAACACTTGTCACAACATATTGTAGACTGGTTTGAACGAACGTCTATGGTGTGATGTAACACCTAGATTTTGAAGTGCTGCTATGTGACTTTTTGATCCATATCCCATGTTAGTATGCCAATCATAACCAGGATTCTGTTGCGCTAAATCCACCATTATCCGATCGCGACATATTTTGGCTACTATCGAAGCCGCGGCAATTGATTGCGAACGTCCATCTCCCTTGACTACTGCCGTAGCTGGAAGCGTTAAACCACTCGGGATCAAATTCCCGTCAATCAACAAATGATCAGGTACCTGACCTAATCCTATCACTGCACGTTTCATTGCTAGGTGTGATGCATTTAAAATGTTCATCTGATCAATTTCCTCAACAGTTGCATGTGCAACAGATACTTGTGCAAACCTCAGTATCTCTGCCCAAAGGGTCTCACGCACTCGTGCATTCAGCTTTTTAGAGTCATCCAATCCAAACGGAATATGCGACGGGTCCAACACAACAGCTGCAGCTGTTACAGGACCAGACAGCGGTCCACGGCCTACTTCATCTACTCCAGCGATGCGGCCACCAATTTTAGCTTCTATCAAAAAGTCAGGCAAAAAAACCTCTCAGCAGCTTCTAAATAATATTTCGATATAACATAAAAAATCAAAGACCTTGCAAAAGCTCATTAATAAAATAATGCGATACCTAAAACCTATCACTTACCCTCACAATGAAATTTAACTTTGAGCCTATGACGTTGTTGGTCATAATGACTAAACCCTCTATTTTCATTTTTGAAAATCATTCAACTCATTCATTTAAGTGTTATAATTATCGAAGACTATCCAATTAAATCGCGATCATTTCATTTAGTTTGCATTTTCTTAAACCATCATAGACTGTATTTCGGAGAAATAGAGCGACGTCCTTTGATATCTGAACCAATATTTAACATCGATAGAATTTTTTAAAAGGAAGCTTCAAATGCCCGCTCCGCATAATCAATTTAAGACTGCGTTAAAAAATGGTGAAATTATCATCGGTTGTTGGTTGTCTTTAGGCGACCCGCTTGCAACCGAAATCGCTGGAACAGCAGGGTTTGACTGGCTGCTTATTGATGGCGAACATACGCCCTATGACATCAGTCGCATCAGGATGCAGCTTATGGCACTTGAGGCTTCCAGTAGCCACGCCGCCGTACGCGTCCCATTTTCTGAAACCTGGATTTTAAAACAAGTATTAGACGCAGGAGCACAAACTATATTAGTTCCTATGGTTGAAACTGCAGAACAGGCAAATCGATTAGTTAACGATGTTAGCTACCCACCAGCTGGTAGCCGTGGGGTTGGATATGCCGGAGCACGATGTAGTCGCTTTGGTGAAATAATTGATTATGGAACAACAGCAGACGAACAAATCTGTTTACTTGTGCAGGTTGAAAATTGTGCTGGAATTGCCGCTCTTGATGACATTCTTGCAGTCGACCGCATTGATGGTGTTTTCATAGGTCCTGCTGATCTATCGGCAGATATGGGGTTTATGGGGCAAATCGAGCACCCCGAAGTTCAGGCAGTAATAAAAAATGCTTTCTCTCGGATCAAAGCGGCAGGCAAGGCCCCGGGCGTATTATCAACAACCTCTGATATGACCCAAGATATGATAGATGCCGGCGCACAATTTGTCGCTACTGGTGTCGATCTGCAATTACTTGCCAATTCTCTACGAAGCTTAGTTACAAAATGGCAGCGGTAAATAGCCAAATAATGACCTTATCATTTTATCAACAGGTTTTTTGTCAAAGATCAGTGATCTTAAATGTGAAATCAGAACAAAAATATAATAGTCTTTATTTTAGTACCAACAAAATTAAAAAATGATCATAGTATCAGTAAACGCAATATTATAATCAAACATTAACGTATATTTTTTGAATTTTTCATACCCACACGTCAACTTGAGAAAAAGGTGCAAATATGAATCCTGGCATCGTTTTGCTCGTTCTCGGATATGTACTTAGTCAGTTTTTTCGCGCCTTTCTTGCTGTGCTTGCCACCCCTATCAAAACAGATATTGGCATCAGCCCAGAAATATTGGCAAATGCATCTGGCCTATGGTTTTTGGCATTTGCCGCAATGCAAATCCCTATCGGCTGGTCTTTAGACACAATCGGTCCACGGCGTACTGCTGCAAGTCTTTTCCTTATCGGAGCAGCAGGCGGGTCAGCAATTTTCGCTGTTGCCACATCAGCGTTCCAAATCAACATGGCAATGCTATTGATTGGCGTCGGTTGTTCACCAGTGCTGATGGCATCTTACTATATTTTTGCTAAAGAATTTCCCCCAAAACAATTTGCTACACTAGCGGCAGTAATGATTGGCTTTGGGACCTTGGGCAACGTATCGGCCTCTGTTCCATTAAATTGGGCAGTAGATTTAATCGGCTGGCGCCAAACACTTTGGCTGTTATCAGCAATATGCTTTACTCTAGCAATAGGATTATTTTTATACCTCCAAGACCCAACCAAAGTAGAAAGTTATGGAAGTGGCTCTGTATTAGATCTTCTGCGCATACCTGCCCTATGGCTTATTATTCCAATTATGTTTGTAAGTTATGCGCCAGCAGCGGCTATTCGTGGGCTTTGGATTAGCCCTTTTCTACAAGATGTTTACGGGCTCAATCAAACTGAAATCAGCCATGCGGCACTGGCAATGAGCTGTGCTATGGTTCTTGGTGTGTTCATCTACGGTCCACTTGATCGCATTCTAGGCAGTCGTAAATGGGTCGTTTTTGGTGGAAACTTTTTAGCTATGTTATCAGTCGCTGCGCTGTACACCTTTCCATCTGCCAATGTAGAATTTACAATTGCACTTATATGTTCGTTAGGTCTTTTTGGAGCTTCGTTCCCAGTAATAATTGCACATGCACGCAGTTTTTTTCCACCCCACTTAATCGGCAGAGGAGTGACGCTGCTTAATCTGTTCGGAATCGGAGGAGTTGGGCTTATGCAGTTTGCCTCAGGCAAGTTACATGTATCATATAACACAGATAACCCAAGCGAACCTTATAACGCCATTTTCGGTTTTTTAACCGCTTCTATTTTAATCGGACTCATAATCTATTTTTTTAGCCAAGACACTAAAGATTAAGGTCCTCTTTTCACAGCCAAACATTCGGTATAGGACGTCATAATCCACCTAAAAAGGAGAAGTTGATGGGGTATCGTGTCATCGTCGCAGGCGCCACCGGAAACGTGGGCCGCGAAATGTTGAACATTCTGGCAGAACGTCAGTTTCCAATTGATGAATTGACCGTATTAGCCAGCCGTCGTTCATTGGGAACAGAGGTATCGTTTGGTGAAAAGACGCTAAAAACTAAAGACCTGGATACATTCAATTTTAAAGGATGGGACATAGCGCTCTTTGCTATTGGCTCAGACGCAACAAAAAAGTATGCACCTTTGGCGGCTAAGGCTGGCTGTATAGTAATAGATAATTCTTCATTGTTTCGCTACGACCCTGACATTCCACTTATAGTGCCAGAGGTAAATCCAGAAGCAGTCGAAAAATATGCCAAGAAAAATATAATCGCTAACCCTAACTGCTCAACTGCACAAATGGTCGTAGCACTGAAACCTTTGCATGATCGTGCTGTTATTAAGCGCGTAGTTGTATCGACCTATCAGTCAGTATCAGGAGCAGGCAAAGAAGGTATGGACGAACTGTGGGATCAGACCAAATCGATTTATAATCCAACATCCGAAATACCTCCGAAAAAATTTCAAAAACAGATTGCGTTTAATGTCATTCCTCAAATCGATGTTTTCATGGAAGACGGTACAACCAAAGAAGAATGGAAGATGGTCGCTGAGACAAAAAAAATTATCAGCCCTTCGATCAAGGTCACGGCGACATGTGTGCGTGTACCAGTATTTGTGGGGCATGCCGAAGCAATTAATGTAGAATTCGAAGAATTTTTAGATGAGGATGAAGCACGGGATATTCTGCGCGAAGCACCAGGAATTATGGTTATCGATAAGCGTGAAGATGGAGGCTATGTGTCGCCAGTAGAATGTGTAGGTGACTACGCGACATTTATTAGCCGTATCCGCCAAGACAGCACTATTGAGAATGGGCTGAATTTTTGGTGTGTCAGTGACAATCTACGCAAGGGAGCTGCTCTTAATGCCGTTCAAATTGCAGAATTGTTGGGCAACAGGATGCTTAAGAAAGGCTGAACTCTTAACGGGTCTGTTAAAGGGGTTCATATCCCCCTTTTTTGCAAAGACACTCTAACAATAGCTTGTTTATGGATAAATTGGCTAAAGTTGATCGATGCTTTTTATATAGAACCATTAAATCTGCAATCACGCTATAAATAATCTCAAACAGGAACAAATTCATTTGTCTCACTCGTATACTGGCTTAACCCACCCTCACCAATATCAGTCCACAATCCATGCAAACTCAAGGATTCATCCTCAATACGACTTGATACAAAAGGAAAAGTCATTAGGTTCTCTATTGATGTGACCACAGCTAATTGTTCTAAACGTCTCGCCTGTGCATCTGCATTTTCAAAACCTGACACCTCCGTATATTTTGGTCTCAAAATATCCATCCACCTCCCAACGAAGCTCGACGTTTCATCCAACTCAGGTGCTCTTCCTTCACACATATCAATACAACCTTGAACACCACCGCAGTTAGAGTGTCCAAGAACCACAATGTGGGCCACTTTTAGTACGCTTACTGCATATTCAACTGCAGCTGATGTCCCATGGTGGCCACCATTTGGCTCATAGGGAGGAACTAGATTGGCGATGTTCCGGTGGATGAAAAATTCACCCTGATCAGCGCCAAAAATTGAAGTGACATGCACTCGACTATCACAACACGAAATCACCATCGCACGTGGACGCTGACCTTCTTCAGCAAGCCGCCGGTACCAGGTCTGATTTTCAGAATATGTCGTCGCTTTCCAGCCTTGATAGCGTTGCAATAAATAAGCTGGCAGCGGTTTTACAATATGCATGATCCATGTTTACCTGTTTGTTGTCTTTGGCCATAAATTATTATCGGAACAATTCACAAAATTCGAGAAGAAACTCTAGATGCGATGAGCATCCACGCAGACTATTCGATAATATTTAAATGCTGGATAATTCCCAACGTTTCTCAGAAATAGTTAAGGCAATAATTTTGAAATAATCAATTTTGCCAGCTAGACGGGTTAATCTCCGCCTCAATAATTTGAGAGGAAACAGTATTTTAATTAAAGACATTGTCAAATCAAAAATAAGCCTAAGCAGGCAACAAACGGACTGTTGACAAGTGTAAAAATGCACATCTTTACTATACAGATGCAGTAACCAATAACTACAGCTGACTGTATTTATCTTCAAAATACTAAACAATTAATTATTTGGATATTAACTAGTTTTCAAGCGCGCAATTAAATAGAAACACATGATGTTATTAGTAGCGTCTTTAATCATCAAATTTTGTGAAACTGCCCAATGTGATATATTATTAAAAAGCACAAATCTTGTGGCAAGGAGCAAGCAAACTAATCTTTATTCTATAACTTTGCAGAAAGGTGTCTCATGCCACTTTCCTTCGCCGACAGCACTAAAAATTCAATCTCACTATATTTATTGGATGAAGACGCTGCTGCTGACTGGATAAAAAATCAAACTGAAGACATGCAAAATTGGGCGAACACCAATGGGTTCACGGGCAGTTTGGGTCAAACTTTAATTTGCCCCGGCTCTCATGGCATTAGCATGGCGGCTATCGGCTATGGTAATGCTATATCTCGCAAACGAGGGCGATTTCACCTCGCTGCTGGGGCAGTCAGTCTTCCAAAAGGCATTTACTCACTTAATCATACTCTAGATCCTGAACGCTTGACGGTCGAAAGTATCGGTTGGTTGCTCGCTTCCTATCGCTTTGATCGATACAAAAAACAAAAACCCATGCCGGCAAAACTGATACGACCTATTGGCGTTGATTCCGAACTAATTGAGGCGATTGCAAACGGTGAAGCACTTACCCGCAATTTAATTAACACGCCTGCATCAGATATGAGTCCAACAGATCTGGAGGCGGCCACGCGAGATATGGCAAAAAATTATGATGCAAGCATCAATGTCATCACAGGAGGTGCCCTGCTTGAACAGAATTTTCCAATGATCCATACAGTAGGACGTGCCTCAGATAGCGCTCCCAGACTAATCGATCTTAAATGGGGTAAAACTGGGCCGAAATTAACTCTCATCGGTAAGGGAGTTTGTTTTGATACAGGGGGGCTTAATCTTAAACCTGGGACATCAATGGGCTTAATGAAAAAGGACATGGGTGGAGCGGCAGCGGTACTTGGATTAGCGTATATGATCATGGCAACTGACATGCCAATCCAATTGCGTGTACTTATTCCGGCTGTTGAAAATAGCGTATCCAATAATGCTTTCCGCCCCCAAGATATTTTAACATCACGCAAAGGCCTCACAGTAGAAGTAAACAATACAGATGCCGAAGGACGACTAATATTAGCAGATACAATCACTCTAGCCGACGAGGATGATCCAGATCTCATCATTTCAATGGCAACCCTAACAGGTGCCGCAAGGGTGGCTGTTGGCCCCGATATAGCACCGTATTTCACAGATGACGCAGACCTATCTGAAGCTCTATACCAAGCTTCACAGTCTTGTGCAGACCCCGTTTGGAGACTGCCGTTCCATACGCCATATGAGACTATGATTGAGCCAAACATTGCAGACCTCGACAACGCGCCAAAAGGTGGTTTTGCAGGTACGATTACAGCCGCTCTATTCTTGCGCCGCTTTGTAACCAACACACAGCGCTATATGCATTTTGATATTTACGGGTGGCAACCCAGTGATGCGCCAGCCCGTAAAAAAGGCGGCGTTGGGCAAGGAACACGCGCTATACTAGCGGCATTACCAAAGGTCCTCAAACTATGACAGATCGTCGAGAAACACCAGATTTAACTGTTGCCAAGTCCAGTAGCCCTCGTGAAATCACAGCTGCTTGCGTAGATCTTTGTGCCAGTCCAAACGGCCCACGTGATCGTCAACTTTTACTTGGAGATGCTTTAGAACTATTGGGCACACTCCAACAGCACTGTTATGTGAGATCCCAAAAAGATAATTATCTAGGATACGTCGAAAGTAACAAAATAGGAATTTCCAACGGACTTACACATCAGGTCGTATCAGCCGCAACTCATATATATGCTAAGCCTTCTATTAAATCATCAGAGATTATTTCTCTCAGTTTCAATTCAAAAATAAACAGCATTAGTGAGACTAATAACTTTGTCAAAACTCACCAAGGTTACATACCTAAACAAGCTCTTAGGGAAATACCAATGAGAAAAATGGACCCAATCGTAACCGCACGTCTTTTTTTGGATACGCCCTATCTATGGGGCGGAAACACACACGCAGGCATAGACTGCTCAGGTTTGATTCAGGTCGCCTTATTGGCAGCCGACGAATACTGTCCAGGAGATAGTGACCAACAGGAGTCACAACTTGGCAACGTTATTTCAAATAAAAACTATAAAAAGGGTGATTTTATCTTTTGGAAAGGCCATGTCGCACTCGTTACATCTGATACACATATGGTTCATTCCAGCGCCTATCACATGTGCGTCGTAGAGGAGCCAATACAAACAGCCATAGATCGCATCTTAGAAACTGGTGGGGGATGTGTTACCGCACATAAAAGACTTTAGGTGGCAAATAACTACTCAAAAATACCACAAAACAAATATAATTTTAGCGTTAGCTAAAAAGCTTAGTCCACAGCGCGTATAAGTTTGCGTTCCAAAACCCACAAAACAGTCTTGAGATTGTGACCTCGTCGCAAAATTTGGCCATCAATACCAATTACAGCATACATTCCTTGTCGACCACGTAGCTTTGGACGCTTTTCAATCCTATACAAAGAGTTCTCCGCGGTATGACGAAAAACCGAAAACACCGCGACATCGCGCAAACAAGATATCCCATAATCACGCCACTCTCCTGCGGCCACCATTTGACCGTATAGTGCCAATATTACTGATAATTCAGTCCTATGAAATGCTACCTGTGGGTATGGCATTTCACGAATATTCAACGATGGTAGATTTTGTAGCGTCATACTGACAGAGTTGCTTGCGCAGCCCAATAATTCAAGAGGCGTTAAGCGTATGCTTGAATAGAAACAACAATAAGAATATGTACAATCACCTTAAATATCATAAAAGAACATATGACCCCTCAAGCTAGAGCTGAAAAAAGTGCTTCCATAATGTGGTCCACCGATTTTGCCAGCCAAAAACTTGGCATACAAATTGGCTCCATTGCACCTGGCTTTTCAAAGCTATCAATGCCCATCCAGCGTGATATGCTCAACGGACTCGGTATTTGTCACGGAGGGTTTATCTTCACACTGGCGGACAGTGCGCTAGCTTTTGCGTCAAATTCATACAACGTGCGAACAGTAGCACAGCAGCTGCAAATTACTTATGTCCAACCCGTACAAGTTCAGGACATTTTGATCGCTGTGGCATCGGAAATTACCCGCACAGGCCGTTCTGCTACCTATGATGTAAATGTAACTTGCAGGAAAGGGCATAAAATTGCTCTTTTGCGAGGCCTCACACGCACGATTAAGGGCCAGCTCTTTAATGAGGATAACCTATGAAGGATCTTACACCATCCAAATGCACACTTGATTCCATCGAAATTGCCAGCCGTGATGAGATTGAAGCTTTACAGATCAAACGCTTAAAATGGTCATTGACCCATGCCTATGAAAGCGTGCCTCACTATAAAGCAAGCTTTGACGTCACAGGCGTACACCCGAGTGATCTCAAATCCCTCAATGATCTGTCCAAATTTCCCTTCACAATAAAACAGGACCTCCGCGATAATTATCCATTTGGTATGTTCGCTGTGCCCCGCGATCAAGTCGTTCGCGTGCACGCCTCTTCTGGTACAACAGGACAACCAACTGTAGTGGGCTACACGCAAAACGACTTAAAAAACTGGGGTGCCGTTATGAGCAGGTCTCTCCGTGCTGCAGGCTTGCAGCCCGGTGACATGCTGCATAATGCCTATGGGTATGGTCTCTTCACAGGCGGTTTAGGCGTTCATTTGGGTGCTGATACACTCGGGTTAATGACCGTCCCAGTCTCCGGTGGCATGACACATCGACAAGTCCGCCTAATCGAGGATTTCAAGCCCAAAGGCATTACAGTTACTCCATCTTACGCTCTTTCCATTTTGGATGAATTTAATGCGCAAAGGCTGGATCCACGAGCCAGTAGTTTAGAGACTGGAATTTTTGGGGCTGAACCCTGGACAAACTCAATGCGTAAAGAGATTGAAAACGCATTTGATATGCACGCAGTTGATATTTATGGTCTAAGTGAAGTGATGGGTCCTGGGGTCTCAATGGAGTGTGTTGAGACAAAAGATGGCCTACATATCTGGGAGGATCACTTCTTTCCTGAAATTATCAATCCAGAGACCGGGGCACTCGTGGCAGACGGAGAAGACGGAGAACTCGTCTTTACCTCCCTCACAAAAGAAGCATTTCCAATTATTCGTTACCGTACTCGTGACCTGACCCGATTATTACCCGGTACCGCCCGTTCAATGCGGCGAATGCAAAAAGTCACTGGTCGGACAGACGATATGATTATCTTGCGCGGAGTTAACGTATTCCCCACCCAAATCGAAGAATGTTTAATGGCCACATCAGGTCTTTCTCCACACTTCCAAATCGAATTAAGTCGCCCCAAAAAGATGGATCAGATGCTTGTTTTATGTGAAGTAAAAAAACCAGAAATTGATGAAAAAAAACGAGAAATCTTTGGCCGCAACCTTATTGACCGTATCAAGCAAAGCATTGGAATTTCAGTAGCCGTTGAAGTGGCAGAGGCGGGCTCAATAGAACGCTCCTTGGGTAAAGCCGTCAGGATCATTGATAAACGATAACTTGCAAGCTTTTATGCTATGGCTCAGGAAGAGCAGGTTAGCGCCTATTTCACAAAACTTATCCATAGCAGCTTTCCAAACAATTATTGATTTATCTGAAGAACTTATAACTAGGCCGACGATACAGTTATTGACTGGAAAAATATTATTACATCGGTAATTTCTAAGAAATATTGAGAATTACGACCATAATATGGACGGGTTTGTCCCCTAAAAATTTGACTGATATTCAAAAAAAAATGGCAGTGTTAGACAAGAATTCAAATGACGTAAATCTAATATCAGAGGCATACTGAACGAATTATGGACTCGGAGTTCCGAGAGAAAAATTAATGCCATCTCCAAAAAATAATTGCATCGTGAGAGAGGGTGAGCCTGTTAAAGATCCTATCTTTGATGAGGACGCTTATTCAGAATACAAGGTAACATAATATAGTATTTAACGTTAAATAATAGACGCTACATGAACGATAAAATCAAAAAAAGCACAATTTTCATTCATAATATCACTTTACGATAGATAGAATTATCATAGGTGTATTTGGAGCTGGTATTTCTAATTAAAAATTAAAGATTACACCTAAATCACCTACGGTGTTACCAAGCGTGCTACGGCCAATACCACCAGCCATGGTTATGCCTCCACCTAAGCCATGCCTAAATCCTATTGCGTAAAACCCTTCCTGTTTTACTTCAGCACCGGATTGCGTGTAATTATCCATGCCATTATCAGAATATACAACACGAAGCTCTGTCACTGGATTGACGTGAAATTTGGCTGAAGCACCGTACGCGATGTCATCTTGGATGTCCGAGTCAGCGACTAGCAAAGAGAAGCCTAATTCCCCTATTGTGCTATTGAAAGTCACGGCCCAATAATTGTTAGTCTTGCCACTGGGTGTTTCGGCCGCACCATATAAACCGCCAAAAGACAATCCATCGTGTTTATAACCAACACCAATTTCCCATGACTCAGAAGTGCCTCCCAGTTCATCTCCACTACTATTTTTCGCAAGAACAGCGTCATCTGTATAAGTTGCTGAAAAAATTATTTTTTCAAATCTATATGTAGCCCTAGCTGTTGGGGGGATTCTTGCCTCATCATTGCTTACTGAAAATTCCGTTATCGGGATAATAAAATTTGTAGATTGTTCAGCAAATTTAGTAACGCCAACACCATAACCGTACCAATCAATGACGTCATCAGAATCAACCAAGCCAGATGCGTTGCCAATGTTAAGCTGAAAGTTGCCAGAGGAAACTACAAATAATGCTGCCGATCTTTGTGCAACGTTCGAACGTCCTCTAGGGCCGTCATCTGTTTGGAAACGAATGATACCCTTCAATTTTATACCAGTATCTGTTTCAGTTGTACCTGTTATATTTAACCGAAAGCGCTGATCCAGGCGCGAGTTATTTCCTGTAGAACCTTCATTGTAATATAGACCAAAACGACCATAGCCGGCCATACTGACATCAGCGGCGACCATACTAACGGATGCGACAAAAGCAGATACGGTAAATAGAAATAGTTTCACTTAATTTTCCCACTTTATTTCAGATTTTCATAATTAACATGTGTGAAAAAAGGAATGGAAAAATGTAAAAATTATAATAATTTTATATAATATGCATTTCTGCCATTTGTGAGACTGCCGTTTATAGCCGTGAGTAAGTATTAATCATCGGGTAAAACAACCCTACATAACCAATATTCTACTTAGACCAATTACTTTCCGGAATTATGGAGCCCTCTTTAACTAAGAGTTAATCACCTGTTTAATTTTAGTAGATCAAACAAAATTTCCATGGCAAAACCACCCTGACGACATAGCCCCACCATGGCCATAAAATAACCATAATCGCTGACCATCAGTTGTATCTAATATCCAGTAGTCACGTACACCACTACGCCAATTGGGATCATCCAGCCACCACTCTGGTGCAATACGTTCCGGCCCTAAAGCTTGCAATCGAACAAGGTCTTGGCCGCGCCATCGAAATATATCGGGTAACTGTGGCGTTGCGATCGCATTTACCGGCTCAGGCTGCCACATTATTAAAGGGCGCGGATTATTGGGGGTAGGCCATAAACTTTTATAAGGTGTAGACCACGCAGCAGCCATGACCTTATGAGACTTTTCAGGAATGTGGCTTGAAGCAGGGTGAAACTGTTGGATTGCATCTAACCCAACACGTATACCTAATCGTCCTATTAAATTGTCCAACATATTTTCGTCGTTTTGTCGTACCGGTTTACTAGTTCCTGTCTTTATATACCCTATCATATTTTCCTGATGGAGTGGCTCAACTTGGATCGCTACAAGACGCAGCATATCAACCCCAAAACCTGCATCGATTTCTCCAATTTTCATTTCAAGCAGCTGGCGAATACAGCGAGGATCATAACTGGGCTGTGCTAAACGCACCTTTATTACCTCAACTGCGTGGTCACTACGATGAGCATATAGAGCCACACAACGCGCACCTTTCCCTTTATTTTCTATAGCTTTGCATAAACGTGGTAACAAACGATCAATTCCTGCCATCATATCCTCAACCAAGCCAATTGGTTCAGGCAGCGTTATTCGCACCGCAAAATAGTCTGGGGCTTTAACAGGTGATACGGGTTCTGGAACGTTGCCTATGGCTTGATCCAAACGTAACATCAAACTACGCCCAAAACGTCGCGCTAACGCTGCACGAGGTTGGCCCAACAGATCACCCACACAACGCAGTCCCAGTTTCACCAATTGGGCTTCAATGCTGGGTTCAAGCCGCAACGAAGCAACTGGCAAGGGACTCAATGCAGTATAAGTTTTACCAGATTCTGCCACACGTGACATATTTGATATCTCAGTGCACAAAGAAGTAGAGGTTACATTCCTGTTCAATTTTTGCCGTTTTTCTGCTCGTGAGCGGGTAGCACGTGCCTCTTGATCAATAGCATCACCCGATCGGTTAACTTCAACCGTACACCCTGCAAAATGAGCCAGTGCCCAAGCCGCTCCACGTGTATCTGCCAAGCCCATCAACACACTCAATCCTAGATCTGTACAACCTTCCTCAATCACATTCATTAATGACTGTTCACCACCAAACAAATGCGCGCATCCAGTCAAGTCCACTACAAGCGCATCCCCCCCCTCAGGCCCAACCCAAGGGCTAAATTTACCTGCCCAACACTGTAATGTCTGAAGAAAGTGCTGCTCACCCATTGGACTACGCTGATGTGCTACCAATTCTGGACACATAGCATAGGCATCGCGCACCAACTGACCCAAGTATAACCCCTGCTCTTGAGCCTCACCATTAAGGGACGATATCAACTGAACATTCTGGCACTCTTCAATAATAACCAATGGCTGACCCGCCAAAAAAGGTTGTAGCCGGATTAACCGTTCAGCACCCAGTCGAGGGAACCAAATAGAAAGAATACGTCGGGTAGACACAAATGTTCTCTTTTTGTTCTATTTTAAGATAGCCAAATGCACTGTCAACAGAAAACTCGATGACACCCCTTGCACCCATTGGAAGTATTGTCATCATATAATAGAATCATTCTAAAAGTTAGATCGTGCACTATGAGATTCACATTCAACCGAAAACGCTTCAAAGACCTGACAGAACAACAAGTTCTAGCACTAGCAATTTCTTCCGAAGAAGATGATGCGCAAATTTACCGTGGTTATGCAGAAACGTTACGCGCCGAATACCCAGCAAGTGCTGCCATCTTTGACGGCATGGCCGCTGAGGAAAACGATCATCGCAAACGGCTCATTTCTTTGCATCAACAACGCTTTGGCGAAGTTATTCCTCTTATAAGACGTGAACACGTATCGGGTTACTACGCCCGCCGCCCTACATGGCTAGTCAAAAACCTAAGCCTCAACCAAATCAGAGCAGAGGCTCAGGCAATGGAGCATGAGGCGGAACGGTTCTACACTTTTGTTGCAGCAAAAACATCTGATGCAACAACCCGAAAACTCTTGGGTGATCTAGCTACAGCTGAGGCAGCGCACGAAAGAATAGCCAATTCACTGGAAAGTAGACACTTAGACGACCACACACGTGAAAATGAGGATAACAAGAGCAAACGGCAATTTATTCTGACATGGATACAACCAGGCCTAGCTGGCCTAATGGATGGCTCTGTTTCGACATTAGCTCCTATTTTTGCGGTAGCATTTGCCACACAAGACACATGGACAACATTTCTAGTAGGCTTAGCAGCTTCAGTAGGTGCAGGTATTTCCATGGGATTTACAGAAGCCGCATCGGATGATGGCGAACTTTCTGGACGTGGCTCTCCAGTCAAGCGAGGCTTTGCTTCAGGCTCAATGACAACCCTCGGCGGATTAGGGCACGCTCTACCATACCTTATCACAGATTTCTGGACAGCCACTATTATCGCGTTTTCTGTTGTATTTGTAGAGCTCTGGGCAATTGCTTATATTCAAAACAGATATATGAATACATCTTTCTGGAAAGCTACTCTACAGGTTGTTTTTGGTGGCGCTCTGGTATTTGCAGCAGGGGTATTAATTGGCAGTGGATAGACTTTTAACCTAGTCAAAGTTATTTCCAAAATATGGTTGAAATTTTTCTAAAAACGCTGCCTTTCTTTGCATTAATCGGAATCGGCTATTGGGCTGGCTGGAAACAGTTTTTCACAAAAGAAGCCACTGGGTACTTAACTAAATTTGTATTTTATTTTGCACTATCAGCTATGCTTTTCCACTTTTCTGCAAATCTACAGTTAAGTGAAGTTTGGGATGTCCAACTAATACTGGCATATTTATTTGGAACGATAATTGTCTATGCTCTGGCATCTATTGTTGGATATTTTCGTGGCCTTAATTTGCCAACAATTGCCATCGAAGCACAATGCGCAGTTATAGGAAATGCAGGCTTCTTAGGTATACCAATGCTTGCTATGTTGTTTGGGCCCAAAGTTATTGGGCCAGTTATGCTTGTCCTTGCCACTGACTTAATTATTTTTTCCAGCCTAGTCGTTATCTTAATTACAATTGGGCAGGGCGGCCACATGTCATTCTCAATCCTGAAAAAGATCACATTAGGACTTGCAAGTAATCCAATGATCGCAGCAATGAGCCTAGGCCTATTTTGGTCAGTTTGGCAAATTCCGATCCCCGACCCGATGAATGAGTTCCTAAGTATTCTTGGAGGAGCAGCAACACCCGGCGCGCTTTTCGCAATTGGAGCTTCACTTGCATCCAAATCTAGTGAAAGAATAGGTATCGCCAGCTGGTTAAGTTTTTGCAAATTAATTCTTCATCCTATCGCCGTTGCAATGTCAGCAATTTATATTTTCGATGTCGAACCATTTAGCGGCGGATTAATTATTGCATGCGCCGCCATGCCGGTCGCTGGTAATATCTACATGCTTGCACAACACTATGATGTTGCTCCATTGCGAGTTTCTGCCACAATACTTTTATCAACTGTAATCAGTATTTTAACACTTACAGCCGTCATTGCTTGGATAAGCTAAAACTACGTAGATTGAAAAAATTCAAAATTTAAACGTACTGTGACTTGCCGCAGGATCACAGGCCAGCTAGCGATAGCACAATAACAGGGACACATGATGCAAACTCAATCAGAAAACATCTGCTTCGGCGGTACCCAAGGTGTCTATACGCATGCGTCATCAAGGTGCGCTTGTGACATGACATTTGGCCTATTTTTGCCAGCAGCAGCTAAAGATGGGCCAGTGCCATTACTGTGGTATTTGTCAGGATTAACGTGCTCACATGAAAATGCAATGACCAAAGCAGGTGCACAAGCCTGGGCCGCAGAACAGAGCATTGCATTAATTTTTCCGGATACTTCACCACGCGGAGATCATGTCCCTGATGATGAAGCTTATGATCTTGGCAAAGGAGCTGGATTTTATATCAATGCAAACCAAAAACCATGGTCTAAGCATTTTAAAATGTGGGACTATATCACTGCTGAGTTACCTGAGATTGTTGGCAACTCATTCCCTTTGGATATGAGCCGCCAGGCAATAACTGGCCACTCAATGGGTGGACATGGAGCACTAACAATGGCGATGAGTCTCCCGGGACAGTACCGGTCTGTCTCAGCATTTTCGCCTATAAGCAATCCTACGGTTAGTGAGTGGGGGCGAAAACAGTTCAATGCTTATTTAGGGGCTAATGAAACCCTTTGGAGCAATCATGACGCCAGTCTTTTAATGCAAAAAAATGGGTTTGATGGTCCAATATTGATTGATACGGGTACTAATGATCAGTTTTTAGATGTTCTAAAGCCAGAAGCACTTGCGCATGCCGCTGCAATGCGCCGTCAACAAATAATTTTCCGCATGCAGCCAGACTATGATCATAGCTACTACTTCGTATCTTCGTTCATGGGAGACCATATTAATTTCCATGCAGAGGCTCTTAGGTTATGACTACACTTTATGTCGATGCCGACGCTTGCCCAGTAAAAGCAGAAGCTGAGAAAGTTGCCACCCGTCACAATGTTCCGATGAAGGTTGTATCAAATGGTGGATTGCGCCCTTCACGAAACCCATTGGTCGATACAATTATCGTATCCGACGGTCCAGACGTGGCAGATATGTGGATTGCAGAACGTGCAGAAAATGGGGACGTAGTAATCACGGGAGATATCCCATTAGCTGCAAAATGTGTCGAAGCGGGGGCCCGTGTGCTCAAACATAACGGCGAGGCTTTAACAGCAGCAAACATTGGAAATGTTTTAGCGACGCGCGATCTAATGACAGACTTGCGTGCTGCAGATCCATTCTGGCAAGGTGGAGGTAAAAGTTTTACCAAAATTGATAGATCGCGTTTTCTGGAAGCATTGGAACGTGAACTGAGGAAAGCTAAATCATGAAAATACAAGCAGTAGTTTTTGATATCGGAAATGTACTGATTGAATGGCACCCTGAGCGTTTTTATGACAGTGTTATCGGTGCAGAGCGTAGACGCGCAATGTTTGACGCCGTTGACTTACATGCGATGAACGATTTGGTAGATCTAGGCAACAATTTCACAGAAACAATATATTCAACGGCTGAAGATTACCCAGAGTGGCGATCAGAAATAAGAATGTGGCACGATCGTTGGATTGAAATAGCAAGCCCCGTGATTGATCACTCGGTTCGTTTAATGACAGCTCTTCAAGCCAAAAGCATCCCAGTTTTTTCCCTCACCAACTTTGGCATTCAAAGTTATGATTACGCAGCGGAGCACTATAATTTTTTAGGTCAATTTGATCGCAATTTTATTTCCGGTCATATGCATACGATAAAACCAAATCCAACTATTTATAAAATGCTTGAAGACACCAGTGGTTTATCTGGTAGTGATCTAATTTTTACAGACGACCGCAGCGACAACATTGAAGCGGCCCAAGCACGGGGATGGCATACGCACCATTTTCAAGGGCCACAGGGCTGGGCTGATCGTTTGGTTAATGAAGGCCTTTTAAACAAAATCGAAGCACTGTGAATATTTTTTTAATCATCTTCTCAAAGCCCAAAGCAGCTCAAAATCTATTTTGCTTTCACATTGATCCATGAACGAACTGTTGATCTAGATTAGTTTTATAACAATTGGAATTGTGTCTGCGCCTTTTATTGCTGAGCTATTACGCAAAAAACTAAGAAACGATGGCAGAGATATAGCAACTGGTCAGTTTGTATATCTGTCTCAAGGAATTACTTATTTACAATGGTTTGGACCAAAAAAGGACCAGTTGAAATTTGTATTCACGGTCTAACCACTCCATCTTTTGTTTGGCAAAAATGGCAAAAGGCCTAGTTAAATTAGGGTCTCGATACCTGATTTATGATCATTATGGGCGTGGATTTTCCGACAGTGTTTACGGGAAGCAGGACGCCATTTTTTTATAACACCGATAGAAGACCTAATAGATCATGAGCAGATTGACGGTCCCTTAACTATCTTCGGGTATTCAATGGGAGGTTCGACGGCTTCTAATTTCGCCGCATATAAACCCAAAGTAGTAATTTTCTATAGCCCCAACCGGGATGCAGCACAGTATCAGGAAATCTGCTCTTTTTGCCAGAGATAAACCATTAATTGGTGATTGGTTTTCTATATGATTTATCCCAGGCACCTCGGGAAGAGTATTCAAGCCGAAGCCCAACAAGATTCTAGCTCCCAGAACATCACAAATCTTCAGAAAAAGAAATAAAAACGGGGATTTGTCCCTGCAATTTTATTTAGTTTACATGGCATACTTTATGATCCAACCAAACTTGTACATCATGAAATCGCAAGAAAAAACATCCCTGTACTGGCAATCTGGGGACAAAAGGATGATGCTATTTCACTCTGCTTGCGATACTTTGGCGGAATGGAACCCTGATATACGGCACACTGTTGTTGAGGGTGAAGTACATGGATTACCCTACACACATACAGCATATATCATGAGTGCTATTCATGCTGGAACAATCTTAGGCTAATGATATTGGCCGTAACGGTCGTTCACGGATCGGCAAGTGCACGATAGCGCTAAATGCGCCAATACCAATACCTATCCACCAAACTAAGGTATAGGTGCCATAAATATCATACATTCGTCCCCCCAACCATACGCCAAGGAAAGCGCCCAATTGATGACTGAAGAAAACAATACCATAAAGAGTACCCATGTAACGCAGCCCATAGATTTGGGCTATCAATCCACTGGTAAGTGGGATGGTTGCCAACCAGAGTGACCCCATTCCAATCGAAAATAAAATCACTGTCATCGGCGTAATTGGAAAGAGAATGAACATCGCCCCAAAAATTGTTCGGCCGGTGTAAATTCCTGCTAATAGATACTTCTTTGAGTAGTATTTACCTGCCCATCCTGCCAGCAATGTTCCAGCTATATTAGCCAACCCTATCAGAGATATAGCTACAGCGCCCAGTGCTGATGTGGAAGTAATATCAATACTATAAAGGAAGCTGTTAGATGAAATTGGGGCACACATCTCGGTTACAAGAGCTGGAAAGTGAGCAGTAACAAATGATAGTTGATAGCCGCAGGAAAAGAAGCCCAGAAAAATCAGCGAAAAAGATGGATCTTTTAGGGATTTAGTTAAGATGACACTCATGCCATCTTCTATTTCTGCTTTTAAAGCCGTTTTCGGTGATCTCATCAGAGGTAAAGGTAAGATTAAAGCGAGGATTACCAAAGCAAATATTAGAAAGACGTTCTGCCATTCCATAAATGACAACAGCCATTGAGCAATCGGCGCTCCAATTATTTGCCCAATAGACCCAGCTGCTGTAACTATAGCCAAGCTCATAGACCTATTGTCATCCGAAGCTGCGCGTCCAACAATAGCTAGGATTACACCAAAACCGGTACCCGCGATACCAAACCCAACCAACCATGCATATACTTGGTGTTCCAGCGGTGTCGTTGACCATGCAGATAAAATCATACCAGCAGCATAGATAAGCGCGCCTGCAATAATTGCTTTCCTATCGCCAATCTTTTCCGCGACAGCAGCAAAGACTGGCTGGCCAAATCCCCAAGCAAGGTTTTGGATAGCAATTGCTAAGGAAAACTCAGACCGTAGCCATCCAAATTCTTCAGCAATGGGAATTTGAAAGACGCCAAACGAAACACGCACCGCAAAACTGACTGCTATAATCAAGCACGATACGAGCAAAATAGGCGAAATTATTGATGAGCGAGATAACAAATAGTATTCTCCAGTTTAGAACGACAATAGAAACCAAATATCAGACGTCAAACAAGGATTTTTTAAATGCGTTCGCGCAAACTCTTTCACACTACTTCTCTATACCTACGCTTCGCACTATGATGCATTAAAATGGCAAATTTAATTTCTAAATATAATGAGCTTGTAAATGCTGGCACACTAAGAGCCGATAATGCTCAGCTTGCGGTATTACCAGAATTTGACCGTATTCAAGAAAGCTTAGCACAGTCAGAAAAGCGCAAATTATTTCGCAAAGTATCCAACTCTATTAAGGGTCTGTATTTATATGGTGGCGTAGGATGCGGAAAGTCTATGGTCATGGACTTATTCGTCGCAAACTCAACTGTTCCCATTAAACGCGTCCATTTTCACGCTTTCATGCAAGATATTCACGCCGCGATGCATCTCGCGCGAAAAAATGGTGTTGATGACGCCATCAAACCAGTCGCCAAAAGCGTTGCTGCAGACGTTCGTGTACTGGCTTTTGATGAAATGCAAATCAACGATATTACAGATGCCATGATTGTTGGCCGATTATTCGAAGCTTTGTTTGCCTCTAAAGTAGTTGTGGTTACAACATCAAATCGTGCACCAGACGAGCTTTATAAAGATGGCCTAAACAGATCACTGTTTATTCCATTTATAGAAATGCTCAAGCAACAGATGGTCGTACACCAATTAACCTCATCCACAGATTATCGTAAGAATCGCTTGTCAGACAGTCCAACCTATTTCACTCCCATAAATTTAGAAGCTCATGCACAAATGGATACACTTTGGGCTGACTTTACAGGAGGTGCTTCAACGCGGCTTGATCTGACCGTAAATGGTCGTACCGTGACATTACCACAGTTCCGAAACGGCATTGGCCGAGCGAGTTTTTTTGATTTATGCGCAAAATCATTAGGTCCAGCTGATTTTCTTGCCATCGCTAAAGCCTGCAAAGTGCTTATGATTGATGATATACCGATGCTTTCTCGCAGCAATTTCAACGAAGCCAAACGTTTCGTAATCTTAATTGATGCGTTGTATGAAGCGAGAGTTCGCCTAATTTGTTCCGCAGCCACATCGCCTGAAATGCTCTATTTAGAGGGCGAGGGAACATTTGAATTTGTAAGAACGGCTTCGAGACTACATGAAATGCAAGGAAAAAGCTGGGGTTCTTAATTTAAATATTCTTAAGAAACCTCAACATAATACCCTTTTTGATGATTTTTGGAAAATTCATCATTATTTTCATTGAGTGGAATTTTGGATATTTATAAAAACGGAGTTATGCTGAGGCCTCCTTAAATAAAAGAAAATTGAAATTATAATTTGGGGATATATTTCCATTTCATTTTAAAGATTTTAATTCTGAATATATTCTTAAATACTCACAAAATATCAAATATACTGATAGTCTATCGAAAATATTTCGTTGGTGTTCTCAACAGAGATATTTCTAAGAAAAAATTTTGGGACTGTCCTAGATAACCAACATTGAGATTATTATGGGACACACGAGAAAGAGTCATTTTAAGTCAGCATAAATAAGTGCGTCTGATTGAGCATTTTATAGCCGGAACCACGGCGCGAGCAGCGGCGAGGTTTTGTGGGCTTCACCGCAATACCGCCGCTTACTATTTCCTTCGTCTGCGCGAAATTATTGCCTACGAACTGGAGGCGGAGATTAAGGCGATGTTCGGCGGAGAAATTGAAGTTGATGAAAGCTACTTTGGTGGCAGGCGGAAAGGAAAACGCGGGCGCGGTGCTGCAGATAAAATCCCTGTATTTGGTTTATTAAAAAGGGGTGGAAAAGTTTATACCAAAATTATTCCAGATGCTTCAGGCGCCACGCTGATCACCATCATAGAGCGCAAGTTGGTCTCGGATAGCATCGTGTATTCCGACTGCTGGCGCGGCTATAATTTACGGGATGTGTCAGACTTCCATTACTTCCGTATCAACCATTCTGAGCTCTTCGCAGACCGCCACAATCACATCAATGGCATTGAGAATTTCTGGAACCAGGCCAAGCGCCACATGCGTAAATTCAACGGTGTTCCAAGGCGCATTTTGGGTATTTTTGAAAGAATGCAAGTGGAGATTTAACAACAGTGACCCGTCAGCGCAGTTATCGCAACTAAGACAATGGGTTAGAAGATACCTGAACTAGTTTGCTAGGACTGCCCCAAAATTTTTCTCTATATATATTTTTTTATACGTAAGATGGTATTTGCTATTTGTTTCACAAAATAATTTTTTCTTTCTGGAGAAAAACCAATGTTTTTTCTTTCGCCTTTTAAGTGATCAAAATACTCACCAATAACACCACGAACAAAAGCATGACCTTTCAAATCATCTCCTAAATTAAAAGAAATTTCCTTAGATATTTTTTTCTTTATTATTTTCTCTGCAGTCCACCAAATAAAACTATCATGCCATTCTGGTAAATCAAAACATTTGCCATCATCATACATACTTTCCATAATTGACCAATATGATTTATGTTGTGGATGAGTTAGATCCCAAATCATAAACCCACATTCAGGATACTTGGCACCTCGACCAATTCTCGACCAATATTTTTTTTCTTCTACAAGCGAATAAAACCACTGCCTTGGTATACTACGAAGCGTGACCACATCTGCATCAATCCAAATCAAATATCTGGTCTTAGTAATAGTTAATGCGTGTTCACATGCGTAGTATTTATGTGCGAACCTTGACGCTTGGAAAGTATAATCTGAACTATTCTGGCCTACTGATTTTTTTTTCGCTTCATGAGGAGCGGCAAGATTTTCAAATTTTTTTTGTTTTTGACCACAGCAGTCATTAAAATTTAAAAACCTCATCCGTTCAGAATAACCCACGGGGTTTTCCATATTTTCATAATATAAAAAAACATTTATTTCTTCAGGGAGATATTTATCCAGGCTAAATGCAAATCTACTCCCATATTGCCGCCAACCAGAATTGTTGAAAGTCGTAACTATTGTAAAGTCAGTTTTAATTTCAAAATCCTTTACAGAAGCCACTCAACCTTAAAAGGCTTAACGTATTTTATTAGGACTTATTTTCTGTGTAAGAAGTATAATTGTAAATCCCAACATCATCCTAATAGAGAAAGTTTGATTAGAATTTGTAAAAATCAGTTTATTCTCAATGTCTGGTCATCCTATCACTCAACTACAAAATTGAAATTTTTAGCTTATTGTCCATATTTTAAAATTGTAGACTGGTTTACGTGTAATTTTTATTGTTTTTCAAGTCACAACAAGGCTTTTCCCGAGATTTCTGAAACCGATGGAGCAGAAATAATACAGTTGGCAAAATTAGTATAAAAAGATTTGGGTCTCTACCTGTTATCCTTTAAAACCGAACCGGCAAGATACAGAGATCCACATATCACTACTCGCGCCTGTGGGGTTTTTTTTAAGATTGCGTGCAATGCTTGTGTAACACTTGCAGCAACAAATGCTTCAAAACCAATATTTCTTGCAGCATTGGCAGTTTCTTTTGCAGATAGTGTGTTTACTTCGTTAGGGATCGTAATTCCTGTTAAACTAGCAGTAACTTTTAACAAAGGCGATAAGTAGCCACTAACGTCTTTTGTATTTAACATGCCACATATTAAGTGTGTAGTACGTACCGGCATGCTTTTAAGAACAGAAGCGACGGCTTTGCCAGCAGCAGGATTATGCCCACCATCCAGCCATAACTCTGCCCCTGATTTATTAGCAATTTTTACCAAAGGTCCTTTACACAAACGCTCCATGCGTGCGGGCCAAACTACATCAGTAACTGCAGCACTACATGCTTTTTCATCACACCCCAACTGCCGAAGAGCCGCCAGTGCAATACCAGCGTTTTGTATTTGATGATCGCCCAACAATACTGGATGCGGCAAATCTAACAAGCCCGACTCATCTTGATAAATCATACCGTCTCCTTCCGAGCCTGCGTACCAATGTTGGCCATAAGCAAGTAAAGGAGCACCCAAATTAGTTGTTGTAGCTTCAATAACTTCCAACCCACCCTCATCTTGAGGCCCAACAATGCAAGTAACACCTTTTTTAACAATACCAGCTTTTTCACTTGCTATAGCTTCAATAGAATTACCAAGAAAAACCTCATGATCCATCGAGACTGGAGTGATAATTGTTAAAATAGGCTTATCAATGACATTAGTTGCATCCAACCGACCACCTAGACCAACCTCAAGGAGTACAAAATCTGCTGGCACTCGAGAAAAAGCGAGCAAAGCCGCACAAGTTGTAATTTCGAAGTAAGTGATGTCTTGATCACAGTTGGCAACATAACATTCATCAAGGTAAGCAGTAAGCATCTGCTCTGAAATCAAGCTTCCAGCTAAACGAATACGTTCATGAAACCGAGTTAAATGAGGTGAGGTATAAGCATGAACTATACGACCAGAAGCCTCAAGCCCAGCGCGGATCATAGCCTGAGTGGATCCTTTACCGTTAGTACCTGCAATATGAACAACAGGTGGTAAATCATTTTGCGGATTACCAAGAGCACTTAAAAGACGCCAAACTCGATCCATTGTCAGGTCGATTAACTTTGGGTGGAGTGCCATCATTCTGTCAAGGATAGCATCAGATGTGATTAGTGTCATACCTTGCTAATGTCCAAATCACTATTCGCTTCAGGCCCATTTGACATTTCAATATCGTCAGATGGCTTTGGCGGCACTAAGTCACCTCTAACTGCCGGAGGCAGATTTAAAAGCATTCGCGTAACACTAATCAATTCGTCACGCATGTCTGTACGCCTAGTTACTCGGTCTAACATGCCATGATCCAATAAATACTCAGCTCTCTGAAAACCTTCAGGTAGTTTTTCCCGAATAGTTTGTTCGATCACACGAGGACCTGCAAAACAGATAAGCGCATTAGGCTCCGAAATATGAATATCTCCGAGCATAGCATAAGAAGCGGTAACACCACCAGTAGTGGGGTGAGTCAAAACTACAATATATGGAAGCTTAGCGTCTTTAAGCATTTGTACGGCAATAGTTGTCCGAGGCATCTGCATCAGGCTTAATATACCCTCTTGCATACGCGCTCCACCGGCAGCCGAAAAAAGGATCAACGGACGATTAAATTTTACTGCTTCCTGCGCCGCTGCTATAATTGCGTTACCAACGTACATTCCCATTGAACCCGCCATAAAACTGAAGTCCTGCGCCGCCGCTATGACGGGTGTACGGCCCATTTCACCAGCTGCAACAAGCATCGCCTCATTTTCACCTGTCCCTTTCTGGGCAGCCTTCATTCGGTCAGGATATTTTTTTTGATCACGGAAATTAAGCGGATCCACAACAGGTGAAGGCACAGAAACTTCTGTGTAGATACCGCCGTCAAAAAGAGCTGAAAAGCGATCACGCGGAGAAATCGCCATGTGGTGGTCACAATTTGTGCAAACATTGAGATTGTCACTCAATTCTCTGTGAAACAACATGGTTCCGCATTCATCACATTTAGTCCAAAGATTATCTGGTGTTTCACGTCGAGAAAAAATCGAATTAATCCGAGGGCGAACGTAGTTGGTGATCCAGTTCATTTGGCCCTCCTGGTATTTTGACCTGTCGATGGATAATGCCACAAGGACATAAATGCAATCAAGCCCGAACCACAAGCCTAGCCACAAGCCAGCCAACAACGATCAGGGCAAAATCAACAGGTAGCCAGAGTGCCATCTGACCCTCATCAGACATACCAAAAGGCAATACAAATAGAGCAAGCCCTGACATCTCATCCGGAATGCCCACCAGTACTATTGCAGAAAAGTTATTGAAAAAATGAACAGCAATTGCGGGGCCAAGAGTGCCAGATCGCGCAGTTAGATCAGCCATAAGCAAACCAAAAACTGTAGCCCAAAGGGCAATGGTAAGCGCATTACTGCCTGCACTGTCAGGCATATAGTGGCCAAGTCCGAATAACACTGCCGGCAAAACAAGCCATACAAACGATTTTCTGAAGCGTGCAGCTAATTGCTGCTGGATATAACCACGGAAAAAAACCTCTTCCGACCCACTTTGAACAATTACAGCGATTACCGCAAAGGGCAGCAACATCAGCCAGTCCCCTTTGTTCATATTCTGAACCAACGGCTCATCAAATCCATAGGGTGGTAACATCCAAAGAGTTAGTGACAAAACGAGCAATGCTAGAGCTACACCAATAAATTGACGTACTGCCAATCTAAGCGGTCCAATCAACGTGATAGCTTTACGTTTATGTAAAAACACACAAACGATCCCTGTTGCCACACCTAACAAGCCAATTTGAAAAAGTACTAAAAACATACCAACAACCGTTTCGCCGGTTTGCCCATCTTCCAAAATTTTCTCAGTTATTTCGGGTCCCAGTAACCCTAAAAACGTTGTCATAATCACCTGAGTGAGCAAAAAGAAGATTCCCGCGACCAGCAAAATACCAATTACCAGTCGCCATACCTGAGAACTGTCGTGAGCAGGTAACACAAACTCTTGATGTGGTACGTAGTTTAGGGACAGAAGCCGCATCATTCTATTAGCGGCTTCACCGCTTCCTTCTGCTGGGGAATGACAACATCAGACCGGCGTAACAGGTCCGCAGTCCCAGTTAAGTTGTGTCCAACTTTTTGCAATAAGCTATACAAAACATTTACGTCATTTTTCATAACCGATCTGAATTCTTCAGCTCCAATTCGCAAAAAGTTTGCATCCGTGGTTGCTGTCAAATTAAATTGTCGCTGCTCGTCTAGAATAACCGCCAAATCTCCAATCAAACGCCCTGGTTCAATGACAGTTATGGGACGTTCCTCACCATTGTTTGAATCATAGCTCAGCAATGCAGCACCAGAAATACAGAGGTAAACAGCGTCTGGCTTTTCTCCTATTGAAAAAATACGATAACCGGATTTCACATTGTACCACTGGGCCGCAAATGCAAGCAATCGCTGGTTTCGGTCATCCAGACCTTCAAAAAGCTCTGTACGTGAGATAGCTCGAATTTTGCGATTTAAATCACCACCTTCTTTGTCCTCATCCTTAACCTGAAGTCCGTCCAGACGACCATCCTTAATCTCAAAAAACAAATCATAGGCGTTAGGGTTTTCAAACGCCTCCTCCATAAAGATTAACGTGGCTTCAGGTAAAAGCTTTCTTAAGGCAAAACGTGTCTTTTGCCGCTGGTTTGATCCATGACTGGCTAGTGCACGATCAAGTATTAAAATATCAGGCCTTTTGATGCTGGCGCGAGAAAATGCAGCGCGTTCATGAAAAACTGTTGGAAGATTCGATCCACCAAGGCCCGTGCGAACGTCAAAAACTGTTTCGGCAACTTGGCGTCTCAGGTCATCATATTTTGATATCAATTCAGCAACTAAATCTTCGATCATTTCTGCCTTGACACCTGCCGTCCTAGCAACGCGACCATAAAGTGCATTTTCCAAAATAGTAAGGCGCGGCAGATAATTATCTGGATCAATTGGAGTGAAAATCGCACTAGTCTGTTCTCTTAAAGAAGCGCCCCGACTCTTACGTATTTTCACAATTTCCTTTTTAAAATCGTCTTGAAATAAGTCGCCAAATTGTTCAGCCGTAAAAGCAAACGGTACTGTCAGTAATAGCGCAAACTCATCATTTGTAAGAGCGCCATCACCTTTTTCGTCCCTTCGTTGCGCAATATCTACTAATTTTTCATATAGAGCTGCTTCGATGTTAACCGATGGGAAGAGTGGGTGGTTGGTGCCATCAGTCCCAAAAGTTTGGTACAAATTTTTAATTAAAGTTTGAGAAATTGCAATTCCTTGTTGAGCTAATCCATTATCAGACAGCAGCTTAATAAGACTACTATCGGATGCCAGGCTTTGCTGGCTAATATCACGGGATAACGAAGCAAAAAACAGATTGCCACCAAGTGGCAGAGCAGGATTGAATTCATCAGGATCAAATCTGTAAACTGAGTCTTTTAGGTCAGTTTTACTTAAACGGGCTTCTACCTTCGAACGGAGCTTTACTATTTTTTTAGCCAAATCGGGATGTTGATGCGGATCAATTCGACTGTTTAACATGCGTCGGAACATAAACTCATCAGTCCCCATAGCTTCTGCCAGTGCAAACCACCATTTCCGAATATCATCAGCAGAATCCAGCCCAGCAAGTGCAGGGTCAACCCAGTCAGTATCAATGTAATCTGTACTGTTGCCCGAACGATGGGCTTCATTACTGGAGTGATTTAACTTGCCTTGCCCACCCTCAACAAAATTTGGACCTGTCATAAGAGGCATCAAAAGATTGCTGCCAAGAGTGCCATTGAATAAGTAAGGTCTGGAATGCGCATAACCAATGCGAGCAGCAACTACTGTTTGGTGTAACTTGGAAAGATCGTATTCAGCTATCGTAATCTTACCATGAGTGGGTAAAAGCTCTCGCGCTAACATTTCGGCCAGCGCCGTGCGCTCAGCCTGATTTTTTACCTGAATTGCAACGCGAGTACCTTGCGGAATTTTCAAATTAATTTGTTCTAACACGATGTTATTTTCGGCATTGCGCACTGTAACATTATCAAAAATAATATCTCCACGCAAATGAGGTATCGGGTTCACCTGTCCATCAAATAAGCTTTCGTCAATCATACCCTTAGGGCCAAAACGTTCAGTCACAATATCCCAACGAAGAGCCATATCTTGTGTCTGATTGTAATAGGCTAACAGTTCTTTCCATGGGCTTGAAAGATCTTTATACGCGGCCAATGCTGCAACGAGTGCACCAACAGTGATGTCTCCGTTAATGGCTAAAAAGCCCCCAACTAAATAGAAAAAGAAGGGTGTTAATTGAGTGATGAAATTATTCAAAAACTTCATAAAAAATTTTTTTTGGTAAATTTTAAATCTTATTTCAAAAATACGCCCTAAGCGTTCCGTGAATTGAGCGAGGCGATATCGTAAACCACCATTTGTACGCAAATCAGATATTCCGGCAGCACTTTCTCCAATTTCAGAAGAAAATGCTCTCACTTCTTTAATTCGTTCCTTATTCAGTAAATTAATCTGGCGTTGCATTTGTGGAATAAGCCACGCCTGCAGTGGGATAAGTGCGATACCGGCCAGTCCAAACCAAACTGATTGTAAAAACAAAAATGTTACGATTATAAGCATCTGTCCCAACTGAAAAACGGGCTGTGCAACCATGTCACCCATTAACCCCCCCATGGGTTCGGCCTCAGAGGTAACCATACTTACCAGCTCACCTTGACTAGTTGAGCGAAAATAATTTCGCGGAAACCGCAACATTCGTCCTATCAATTGATAGCGAAATCTTCTTAATAACCGCTCCGCAGTGACGCCTTTCATCGTATTCAGTTTCATCTTGAGCAGGCCGTGTATAAAAACAGCCACTAAATAACTAAAACAGAGAGACAGTAGGAGTTCGATTTGTGTAACCTGCACTCCAAAAATAAACATGGCACTAGGTCCAGCGCCAATCGCGTCGTTAATAATACGTTTTGGCAACTCCAGTGTAATATACAAAATCGGAAACGTTACTAACGTCAAAGCAAGCAAAAAAAGCTGCTCACGCTTGGAGTGTTTCCATATAAAAGTGAAAAGTGTGGAATCCATTAGCAATCCTGATCAGCAGATTTTGCAATAACTGATTGTTTTTTCTCTGAATTAACGCCGCTGCATCAATTTAATCTTCGATACACAATATTACAACTCTGTGCTTCGTATTCTGATGCTTGCAGGTCGTTCAGGCAATGGGTATTCCGTTCAATAATGCTTTCAGGGAGACTCAGATGCTTAAAGGCAAATTCGACAAATCCAAATTACCCAGCCGTCACGTAACTGAGGGGCCAGCACGTGCGCCCCACCGTTCATATTACTATGCAATGGGCATGACAGAGGAAGAAATTCATCAACCATTAGTTGGAGTAGCTACCTGCTGGAACGAAGCGGCTCCCTGCAACATTGCTCTCAACCGTCAAGCACAATCGGTTAAAGTTGGCGTAAAAGCAGCATTCGGCACACCACGCGAGTTTACAACAATCACTGTCACAGATGGAATTGCCATGGGCCATGAAGGCATGCGCTCTTCATTAGCAAGTCGAGAAGCAATTGCTGACACAGTAGAACTAACTATGCGTGGACACTGCTATGACGCCATCGTTGGCTTAGCTGGCTGTGACAAATCTTTGCCTGGTATGATGATGGCAATGATCCGGCTTAACGTACCTTCAGTTTTTTTATATGGAGGATCAATTCTTCCAGGTCGTACGCCCCAAGGCGCTGCAGTGCCTGCAGAGTATGCTAACCGTGATTTAACAGTCCAAGATATGTTCGAAGCAGTCGGGCATCAACAAAATGGCACTATGACAGAAGCCGAGTTGGAAGTTTTAGAGCGCGTTGCTTGCCCCTCTGCAGGGGCGTGTGGCGGTCAATTCACCGCCAATACCATGGCATGCGTATCTGAGGCGATAGGGTTAGCTTTGCCAAACTCAGCGGGCGCTCCTGCACCATATGAATCTCGTGATGAATATGCGAAAGCCTCTGGTGTTGCTGTGATGAATCTTATTGATAAAAACATCTGTGCACGCGACATCGTTACTCGAAAATCACTGGAAAATGCCGCAAGAATAGTGGCTTGTACAGGTGGATCAACTAATGCCGGTTTACACCTGCCTGCCATGGCCCACGAAGCTGGAATTGATTTCTTCCTGCAAGATGTTTGCGATATATTCCGGGAAACCCCATACTTTGTAGATCTTAAGCCCGGTGGGGCCTATGTAGCCAAGGACCTCTATGAGGTAGGAGGCGTGCCCGTTGTAATGAAAGAACTGCGCAAAGCTGGTTTAATCCACGAAGACTGTCTCACATCTACCGGATATTCTATAGGAGAAGAGTTGGATAAGATTGATCTGGAAGCTGATGGTAAAGTTATCTACCCTATTGAAACGCCTATTACAAAAACAGGCGGTGTTGTGGGCTTAACAGGGAATATCGCTCCCGAGGGAGCGATCGTTAAAGTGGCAGGTATGGAAGCCCAACACCAAATCTTTACTGGCCCTGCCCGGATTTATGAATGCGAACAAGACGCATTTGAAGCTGTACAAAACCGAACCTACGATGAAGGTGATGTATTTGTTATTCGCAACGAGGGACCCTCTGGTGGTCCAGGTATGCGTGAGATGTTGGCGACAACAGCAGCACTTTCAGGCCAAGGTATGGGCAAAAAAGTTGCATTGATTACTGATGGACGCTTTTCTGGTGCAACCCGCGGCTTCTGTGTTGGTCACGTAGGTCCCGAAGCAGCCCACGGGGGCCCTATCGCTTTGTTGAAAGATGGTGACGTTATCACCCTCAACGCAATAGAAGGTTCTATAAATGTTGCATTGTCTGAAGAGGAAATGGAAGAGCGTAAATCCAACTGGAAAGGCCCACGTGAGACCTTATACGGTGCTGGCGCGCTCTGGAAGTATGCAAAATTAGTGGGTTCTACCTACTTGGGCGCCGTTACTCATCCTGGCGCAAAAGCAGAAAGGCACTCCTATATGGATCTATGAAAATAGCCCTAATATTATACTTTATATTACGATATTAGGGCTAGATTTGATAAAGCAGCTATTAAAAATATTTTGGTTTACTTACCATCGTCACATAAGAATCAATTACTATAACTATGGGTAACGACTGTATCGGTGATATGATCAAAAGACTCAGTTTATTCCCTTTAAAAATGGACGACCACAGATTTCACTCACGGTGCCAATAGCAGCTCCTAATTGTAAAATATCCCCAAGAAACTACTCTGATTTAACAGGTCATAAAACGTATGGAACCGTAGATCTTTTTGACCAAAGTTAGAGAAACACAATCAAAAGTTATTTGTTAGAACTACCTTCAGGATAATTTTAAAAGATGTGAAAAATACAAAAATCTAGTCAAAGTGTCTTATATAGAAGATCATATAACTACAGGTGACTTATTGACTACGTCAAGAATGTTCATATTTTCAGTACAATAAATCAAGAGGTTGTCATGCCCACTATCACCAACCATTTGCCAACAAAAGAACTACAAGCACTGGATGCAGCGCACCATATGCATCCTTTTACTGCTGGTGGTGAATTAGCAGATAAGGGTGCCAGAATCATTACCCGCGCAAACGGCGTATACCTCCACGATAGCGAAGGTAACGAGATTTTGGATGGGATGGCAGGTCTCTGGTGTGTAAATATTGGGTATGGTCGTGCCGAGTTGGCAGATGTAGCAGCGCAACAAATGAAGCAATTATGTTACTACAATACTTTTTTTCAAACTACACACGTTCCAGCAATAGCTCTGGCACAAAAAATTGCTGAGCTTACACCAGATAAACTAAACCATATATTTTTTGCTAGCTCAGGTTCAGAGGCAAATGATACAAATATTCGGTTGGTACGCACTTATTGGGCCACCAAAGGTAAACCAGAAAAAAAGATCATAATAAGCCGAAAAAATGCTTACCATGGATCATCAGTAGGTTCAGGTTCTCTTGGTGGTATGACCCCGATGCATGAACAAGGCGGCCTGCCAATACCAGACATAATACATATTAATCAACCTAATTGGTGGGCTGAAGGGGGAGATAAATCCCCTGAAGAATTTGGAATCGCTAAAGCAAAAGAATTAGAAGAAGTAATAATGGGACAAGGTGAAAATCGCATTGCCGCATTTATTGCTGAACCAATTCAAGGCGCAGGTGGAGTAATAATACCTCCCAACACATACTGGCCAGAAATTCAACGTATATGCGACAAATATGAAATTCTTCTTATAGCTGACGAAGTAATTTGTGGTTTTGGCCGAACTGGAAACTGGTTTGGCTCTCAAACAATGGGCATCAAGCCGCACATTATGACTATCGCAAAGGGACTGAGTTCTGGCTATCAGCCTATTGGCGGCTCTATCGTGTGCGATGAAGTGGCAGAGGTCATCGGATCGGGCGAGTTCAATCACGGCTATACCTATTCAGGACATCCTGTCGCTTCCGCCGTAGCTTTAGAAAACATACGACTTCTAGAGGAAGAAAACATATTGGATCATGTGCGCAAAGTTGCTGCTCCAGCTTTGAAAGAAATGTGGCACAACTTAGGCGATCATCCCTTAGTTGGAGAAACTACAATTGTCGGAATGATGGCATCGTTAGCACTCACTCCAAATAAAGAAAGCCGCGCCAAGTTTGCAATGGAGGCCGGCACCGCTGGTTTTACATGCCGCGAAAGATGCTTTGCCAACAATTTAATTATGCGTCACGTCTACGATCGAATGGTAATTTCGCCCCCACTGGTAATCACTCCCGAGGAAATCAAAGAAATGGGCAAAAGGGCACGATCTGCCTTAGATGAATGTTATACAATATTAAAAGAGCATAACCAGTTGAAACCTGCGACCTGAAAGCCTTCCTTAACCAGTCCAGTCGTCCACTTTATTTAACACAAATATTTTGTGCATCATAATATTGTCAGGTTGGCAGTACTCAAATTTCTGAGCTGAACTGTCAAGTAGCCACTATACTTATTATACTTATTGCTTGGGAAAATTTCAAAACTGAATTGAATTACAAACTCATATTGTGCGTAATTATGCCAACTCCAAACATTTCTCTATTTGTCAATATCATGGTTATTCATAACTGAGAAACCGCTTAGTTGGCACTATCAGGATTACGTCTTATAAAACGGTAATGGCTACTCCATCTTCCTAATTTTTGATCTGATGATTCTATTAATTAACCACCCAGCAGCTCAGAATTTATATACAAAGCTGCTTTTAGAGGGCAAAACTCTTAATGAATAGCTTATCTATTGAAAAATTTTGCTCTTATTGGTTGCAAACCTATCCCAGTCTCATGTTACGATCCCCCAAAGATGCGGAGCGCCGCTGAAAGAAAATAGGAGCCTTCTTTGGCTAATACAAAGACCAAAAACGCGTTTGTAGAATTTGAGCGCGTGCAAAAAAGCTATGACGGGGAAACACTCGTCGTGAAGGACCTCAACCTGACATTGTCACAGGGCGAGTTTTTGACAATGCTTGGTCCATCTGGATCTGGCAAGACAACATGCTTGATGATGCTAGCCGGATTCGAAACAGCGACCCACGGCGATATACGTTTGGACGGAGTTTCAATAAATAATATCCCGCCGCACAAGCGTGGCATTGGAATGGTATTTCAAAACTATGCTCTATTCCCACATATGACTGTAGCTGAAAATTTAAGTTTTCCTCTAGAAGTACGTAAAATAGGAAAATCTGACCGTGAACAAAAAATTATGCGTGCTTTGGGTATGGTCCAAATGCAGGATTTTGCCAGCCGTCGACCTACACAACTCTCAGGCGGCCAACAGCAGCGGATTGCCTTGGCGCGAGCATTGGTCTTCGAGCCTGAACTGGTTTTAATGGATGAACCCCTTGGTGCACTAGACAAACAGTTACGGGAAACGCTGCAATTCGAGATTACCCGTTTAGCGCATGAATTAGGGATCACAACTGTTTATGTTACCCACGACCAAACGGAAGCTCTAACAATGTCCGATAGAGTTGCAGTCTTTGATGACGGCCGCATACAACAGCTAGATTCACCCGATAAGCTTTATGAAGAACCACAAAATAGTTTTGTAGCTCAGTTTATTGGGGAAAATAATACGCTTGACGGTGTAATTAAAGAAATCAACGACGGTGTAGCCCTAGTGCAGCTGGATGGTGGCGATATCATAGACGCAAAGCCAGTCAATGTGACCAAAACGGGCGAACGAACCCGCGTATCTATCCGTCCGGAACGTGTTGAAATGGATCCAGGCCGCCTCAAACCAGACGCTCATACCCTGAAGGCCGAGGTTATGGAGTTTGTATATATGGGCGACCTTTTTCGAACTCGGCTTCGAGTAGCAGGCATCGATGACTTTATCATCAAGACACGAAATGCGCCTGACCAAATAAGACTGAAGCCTGGCGAACAAATTGAAATTGGCTGGATGACAGAGGATTGCCGTGCACTTGATGCATGAAAGTATTAAAGGATACGTCGCACCCAAATAGGTAGGGTCGATGGAAAATGGGGCGGTTGCGATACCCGGAGATCACCTCATAAAATAAACCCGGGTTTAGTAAGTGGAGAAAAGGTAATGAATCTTACCAAAACGCTAATGACCACAACGGCTCTCACAGTTGCAGCCAGCATGGTTTCAGCCGACGGCCATATGGCAAATGAAATGACAATTGTTTCATGGGGTGGCGCTTATTCGGCATCACAAAAAAATGCTTACCATGATCCCTATTCTGCAAACACGGGTGTCACAATTATCAATGATGAAAGCTCTGCAGAAGCCGTTGCAAAGTTACGTGCTATGAGTGAGGCAGGAAATGTCACTTGGGACGTAGTTGACGTTGTTGCAGCAGATGCCATCCGTCTTTGCGATGAAGGCCTTGCAATGGAAATTGATCCTGACACCATGCTCGCAGCTGCACCGGACGGTACGTCTGCAGCAGATGATTTTGGTGATCTTATGGTCAGCGATTGCTTCATACCCCAGATCGTCTATTCGACAACTTTTGGTTATCGTACAGACATGGTTGGCGACACACCACCTACGTCAGTATGCGCCGTCTTCGATACTGACGCCTATCCGGGCAAGCGTAGTCTTGAAAAACGCCCAATCAACAACATGGAATGGGCACTGCTTTGTGACGGTGTAGCCAAAGAAGATGTTTATGACGTTTTGGAAACAGACGAAGGCCAACAACAAGCCCTCGACAAGTTAACAACGATAAAAGACGATGTGATTTGGTGGTCAGCTGGCGCCGACACCCCTCAACTTTTAGCCGATGGCGAAATTGTTATGGGTTCAACGTATAACGGCCGCTTGTTTTCTTTAATAGTAGAGCAAAAGCAGCCTGTTGCGATGCTTTGGGACGCGCAAGTTTTCGACCTAGACGGATGGATCATCCCAACTGGACTTTCTCCAGAACGTCAAGCGCGTGCACTAGACTATATTATGTTTGCTACAGACACACAGCGTCTAGCAGATCAAGCTAAATATATTTCTTACGGCCCTGCGCGTGCATCGTCAGCCCCTCTAGTTGGTAAGCACGAGGAACTAGGGATTGATATGGCTCCTCACATGCCAACCGATCCAAACAATGCCAAGAACACTTTCCTGTATAATTTTGAGTTCTGGGCAGATTACCGCGACGATATCGACGCAAAATTCCAAGCTTGGTTGGCGCAATAAATATTGTGAGAGGTAATTAGCCTCGCAGTACCAACGTCTAATCATGGGGCAAGTTTTACATTTGCCCCATGAGAAAAAAATCGGAGACGATCATGCCTAAAGGTTATATCATTGGCCACATAACCGTGAACGATCCAAAGGCTTACGCTGAGTATATTGCAAAAGATACTCCCATTCTTCTTAAACTAGGTGCAGTTCCAATCGTACGCGGGGGTCAATCCACTATACTTGAAGGTGAAGTTGAAAACCGCCATGTTATTTTTGAATTTCCGTCTTACAAAGATGCATTGGCGGCATATAACGATCCAGATTATCAGGAAGTTGCAAAGATCCGACACCAATCTGCAAGTAGTACCATCCTTGTTGTAGAGGGCGTATAAATGTCCGCTGCAAATACCTCCAGTCCAGTACTTGCTGCTGATGGCTCACCGTTAAAACGCAGTCTGAAACATGCCCTTCGTCGTCAAAAACTGCGTGCGTTAGCTCTGATTGCGCCACTACTTATTTTTGTTTTAATCACATTCATTTTTCCCATTGCATCAATGCTGTTTCGTTCTGTGCAAAACGATATTGTCCCTAATACTCTTCCCTACACGGTTCAGGCTTTAGCAGATTGGGATGCCAACAAAGACCCCTTACCACCTGAGACAGTATTCACTGCAATGTATTTTGACATGTTTCCTGCGGCTGAAGCTAAGAGGCATACCAGGCTGGGGACACGCCTCAATTATGAACAAACTGGCATCTCTTCTTTATTCCGCCAAACTGGGCGAAAGCTGGATGATTTAGGCAAGAAAATCGAAAAGTTACTTTCTAAATTGGACACTGCTTGGAACGATGGCGAAACATGGTACGAACTTTTCAATGCAGACCAAAATATAGCAGAAATAACCTTGCTGCAAACTCAGCGAAACCGGATCGCCAAACTGACTGACAGCGATACAAACGGTGATATAAATTTCGCACCAAGTGCAGAAATTGCAAAGTTTCTGCCACTTACTACCAGAGCCTACACAGCGTGGGCAGTTTACACATCTACCCAAAATGGAAAAGATCCCGCTGCGGCAAATCCCTGGGAAGCTGTCCCTGTTGCACTCGTTCTTGATCTTAAAACGGCTGATCTGTCAGACTACTCAGGTCCACACGTAGAACTCCTCCAAGAATTGCAAAAAGCTGATTTACCGTTGACGAGTTTTACTGAAACTTTTACCAACTATGACCCTGACTGGGCTACCGTGACACCATGGGAGACAATCCAAACACATTCAGGGCTTTATACATCCGGCTATTTTCTTAATGCCGTTGATGCACAAAAAACCCCTGCAGGTATTGCCTGGCAGCCTGAAGATAAACAAATCTTGCAAAAGCTATTCGTTCGAACGTTGATTATGTCACTTGTTATTACAGGGTCTTGCATAATGCTTGGCTATCCGGTTGCTTGGCTGTTAGCAAATCTGCCAATGCGCAAAGCAAACATACTTCTCATTCTTGTACTATTGCCCTTTTGGACATCTCTTTTGGTAAGGACATCTGCTTGGAAGGTGATGTTACAACAGCAAGGCGTAATCAATGACATTCTTGTCTGGATTGGCTTAGTAAACGACGCCGAAAGGCTCATCATGATAAATAACCAATTTGGCACTATCGTCGCCATGACACACATCCTTTTACCATTTATGATTTTACCAATGTATTCTGTCATGCAGACAATACCGCCCAGTTATCTAAGAGCTGCTAAGTCTCTAGGTGCTACCAACTGGACAGCATTTTGGCGAGTATATTTTCCTCAATCTGTACCAGGTATTGGGGCAGGTAGTATCCTCGTATTCATTTTAGCAATTGGATATTATATCACACCAGAGATCGTTGGTGGTACTAAGGGCGTCTTTATCTCAAACCGCATCGCCTACCATATTTCATCATCCCTCAATTGGGGCTTAGCAGCTGCTCTGGGATCTATACTACTGGCCGCTGTGCTCATTCTTTATTGGGCATATGACCGGATTGTAGGCATCGATAACGTCAAGCTGGGATAATAGAATGGCTCTTCCTCCATATGCAACATTTGGCCAAAGAGTTTGGCACTACTCCTTCCGAGTAATCTGCGCACTGATTTTCATTTTTTTAATTGCTCCTATTATTGTTGTGATGCCATTATCATTTAATGCGCAAGATTTTTTTACATTCACTCCAGAAATGCTCCGTTTCGACCTTGATGGGTATTCCCTCAAACACTACGATGATTTTTTCACCAATAACGAATGGCAACGCAGTCTTAAAAATTCTTTAATAATTGCACCCATTGCAACAATTATATCTGTCAGTCTGGGAACTTTAGCAGCTATTGGTCTCAGTCAAAGTCACGTACCATTTAAGGGTACAATCATGGCAATTCTAATTTCGCCCATGATTGTTCCTTTGATTATTTCAGCAACTGGTATGTTCTTTTTTTACTCTTCATTAGGGAACTGGATGGAAAATAATCTAGGGTTAGACAAAAACTTTGTTGGCTATATTAAAGTCATTCTAGCGCATGCTGTCCTTGGTATTCCGTTTGTGATCATTACAGTAACAGCAACCCTCGTAGGGTTTGATAAATCCCTTACGCGCGCTGCAGCTAACATGGGGGCTAATCCAGTTACAACATTCTTTAGAGTTCAGATGCCTCTGATACTCCCCGGTGTAATCTCAGGAGGGCTTTTTGCCTTCATTACATCTTTTGACGAAGTTGTCGTAGTACTTTTCGTAGGCTCAGCCGGACAAAAGACCCTCCCATGGCAAATGTTCACTGGTTTGCGCGAACAGATCAGCCCAACAATTCTAGCTGTTGCAACATTATTAGTGGTAATCTCCATATCACTACTTACAGTTGTCGAATTGCTAAGGCGTCGAAGCGAGAAATTGCGCGGCATGTCACCAGGCTGACTCCTATTTAACCACAATGCATTTGGTTTTAATTACATAATACTGGATGAAAGGCCCTTTTAGCTACGACTACGTTTTACTTTACGCTTTAACTTCGCAGCTTGCCGTTTTGCCTTAGTAGGCTTACGGCGCGGGTTCCTTACAGCAAAATTTTTTCTTCCTTTTGGCAAGGCTGCACCATCCAAGGCCAACAATTCAAGCGCAATGCCACCTGTTGTAGGAATAACCTCAGCCAATCGAACAGTAGCTCTCTGACCAAGGCTGATTATAACACCTGTATCCGAGCCTATTAAAGTATTGGTTTCGCGATCATAATGAAAATATTCTGACCCAATTGACCGCATCGGCACCAACCCATCAGCACCACTATTATCCAATTTAACAAAAATACCAAATTTAGCTATTCCAGCCACACGACCTTCGAGTTCACCTCCAACCTGTTCACTCAAAAAAGCGGCAAGATAACGGTCAGTAGTATCTCGTTCAGCAACCATAGAACGGCGTTCAGTTTCAGATATATGAGCCGCTGTCTTATCTAATTCTTCTATATCCCTCGGCGAAAGCCCATCATCACCCCATCCATGGGCTGACACCAGTGAACGATGGACAACCAAATCGGAATACCGTCGAATTGGAGAGGTAAAATGTGCGTAACTGCGTAATGCCAGTCCAAAGTGACCGAAGTTCTGCGGGCTATAATAAGCCTGTGTCATTGATCGCAACGTGGTCATATTAATTAATTCGGCACAATCTGTTCCCTCTGCTTGAGACAACAAACGGTTAAGATGGGCCGTTTTTAAAACTTGGCCCTTAGCCAGATTCAAACCCGCCGCCTGCGCCGTGTCACGCAAATGATCCAACTTTTCTGGTGACGGTTCCTCATGGACCCTAAACAAAAGAGAAGACGCTTTTTCGTTTAAAGTTTCTGACGCAGCAACATTTGCCAAAACCATGAATTCTTCAATTAAACGATGGGCATCAAGCCGGTCCTTAAAATTGACAGATTGTACTTTGCCAACTTCATCCAGTGTGATTTGTCGTTCCGGCAAGTTAAGCTCCAGCGGTTGACGTACACGTCGCGCTTCAAGCAAGGCTGCGTAAGCCGCATAGAGAGGTTGGAGAACAGGTTTTAAAAAAGGATTCGTTCGCAAATTGGGTCTGCCATCGATAGCAGCTTGCACTTCCTCATAATTCAATGAAGCAGGTGATCGCATCAATGCACGGTGAAACGAGTGTGAAATCTTTTCACCCTTGGCATTAATTTGCATCCGCACGGCAATACACGCGCGGGGTACGCCTTCTTTTAACGAACATAAATCACCAGATAGACGATCCGGAAGCATTGGTACCACTCGATCAGGAAAATAGCTGGAATTGCCACGTTTCTTTGCTTCATGGTCAAGCGCGGATCCAGCGGGGACATAAGCCGCTACATCTGCGATTGCGACCCAAATAATATGACCCCCTTTGTTTCTTGGATCCGTATCCTCATGAGCATAACACGCATCATCATGATCCCGCGCATCCCATGGATCAATCGTGATTAATGGCATCTCACGAAAATCTTCGCGCCCATCCAGTCCTACAGCTTTCTTTTCATCAGCTTCCGTTATTACTGCATCAGGAAAAGAGTCTGGTATTCCATGTTCATGGATCGCAATTAGTGATACGGCCTTTGGCGCAGATGGATCGCCCAAACGAGATATAATTCGGCCTTGAGGCAGTCCGATACGAGGCTTAGGGCCCGCCTGCTCCACCTCAACAAGTTCACCATCTTTGGCTCCGTGAGTGGCATTGGCAGCAATAAACCATTGTCGATCAGTGCCTTTGCCAACAGGTAAAACTTGCCCCCCCTCGGCTGCTACACGAAAGACGCCTAGTACACGGTTTGGGTTAGCTGCAATTCGGCGGATCAAACGAGCTTCATAATGATAATCGTGGCCCTGCACCAATTTCAGGCGAGCCAATATTCTATCTCCCCCTCCTAATGCAGGGTCAGAAGAGCGCAGAACTATCAAAACTTTGGGTACAATGCCAGTTCCTCGCCATTCCATTGGAGAAGCAAAAAGATCTCCGTCCAAATCTGGTGACAATACCTGCAATACACTAACAGGAGGTAGCCGCTCCAGATCTTGGTGAGATTTTTTACGCTTCTCAAGGTGCCCAGCAGCTTCGAGCTCTTTTAGTAAGCGCTTCAAGTCAATCCGCGCCGCACCTTTGATGCCAAAGGCTTTGGCAATATCACGTTTCGCATTCAGTGCTGGGTTAGCGGAAATCCAGTCTAGGATTTCGGATTTTGTGGGAATACGCGTCATGGCTTTTAGTTAGCACGGAGATTAGTATTCGTCATGCCAAATCTTGTACGGTATCAACGTCCAAAAGCGTACTGACATACGCAATACGTTGGGACCCAAAGGCTAATACGCTATCATCCATTGCATATTCTGTCGACCATCGGACGCTCGCAAGCATATTAGGACGACAGCGGTTTCCTGCCTTTACGCCAATCAACCAGTACCCACCATCAAAAGCGGGGCCAAAAACCGCATTATTTTGTCCAAGTTTTGCAAAAGCTTCCGCCACTCGCACAGAAGTAATACCTGGAACATCAGCACCAATCACACAGACTGGCCCGGCAACCCTGCGTAGCATTCGCACTATACGGTCTCCAAGATTTCCATTCCCTTGTGGCCAACGCTTGAATTGACTGGGCCACGTACGTGCTTGCATCCCAGCCACATCAGGCGTTACCGAAAGAATAATTTCCCATCTAGGATCATTTATTCGACGCAAGAGTGAACGTACTTGGTGGCGAAACCACCATGCTGCAGAAGTCATCCCGATATCTTGACCAAGACGCGTTTTGACACGCCCAGGTTGTGGCACTTTAACCATGACTACCAAGGTGGGCTTCATAAAATACACTCCATGTCACGATGTGGAATGCCTGCATCTTCATAGACCGGACCAACTACTTTAAATCCCAATTTTTCATAGAAATTCAATGCATGGACCTGAGCACCTAATCTAGCAATTTCAACACTTTTTTGGCCCCCTGCGGCTACCAAGCAGGATTGAATAATCGCAGAACCCAGTCCCCTTCCACGCATCTTTTTCAACACACAAACACGGCCAATCTTCGCAATATTTCCCAAAAATAATAATCTCGCAGTTCCAACTGGTTGGTCTTTTACCCTTGCTAAAAAATGCAGCGCGTCACAATCTAAGCCATCAACCTCATCTGCTTCATTTACATTTTGTTCTTCAATGAAGACAGAACGGCGTAAAGCATGACATAAATCTATGTCTTTTGTCTCTGTAATCGTCCAATTCATGCAAAATAGTCTCGCAAAATTCGGCCATAAATAGATTTCAGCTTGTGTATGTGCTCAATGGCGACATGTTCATCAACCTGGTGCATAGACTGGCCTAAAAGACCAAATTCAACAACAGGGCAATGATTTTTCACAAAACGCGCATCAGACGTACCGCCAGACGTACTTAATCTCGGAATAACACCTGTTTCTTCTTTAACAGATTTTATTACCAAATCAGATAAAGGACCAGGTGGCGTTAAAAAACTTTCTCCCGAAACTTTTACTTTCATATCAATTTTGACATCATAAGTCTCTGCAATTGTATCTGCTTTTGTACGCAACCAAGTCGTTAAACTTTCACCGGTATGGGAATCATTAAAACGAATATTAACCGTAGAGCAAACTTGTGCCGGAATTACGTTATTTGCCAAATTTCCAACATCAACAGTTACAATCGCAAGAGTAGACGCATCAAAATGCTCAGTCCCCTTATCCAATTCATAACTGCCCAGTTGATCCATAAGCCGCATCATCGGGTTTAATGGGTTTTTGGCATTGTGTGGGTAGGCAGAGTGTCCCTGCTTACCAATAACAGTGAACCATGCTGTCATAGAACCACGCCGACCAATTTTTATCACGTCACCCATGGAGTTTGGACATGTTGGCTCGCCTACCAGACAAACACTCATGACCTCATTAGTATTATTCATATGGTCCAGCAAGGCCATGGTACCATCAATGGCATCACCCTCTTCATCACCAGTTATTGCCAGTATTACCGCTCCATCGGGAGGTGTTTCTCGTACAAAATCAATTGCCGCTGCTGTAAACGCTGCAACCCCAGATTTCATGTCGGTAGTACCTCTGCCATACATAAGGCCATTTTTTACTTCAGCACCAAATGGCGGCATAGTCCAATCTGTTTCAACGCCAACTGGCACCACATCTGTGTGCCCATTAAAGCCGAATGAACGGTCATGGCCTTTAGAACCCCAGCGCGCAAAAAGATTTCGAATACCGCCTCGATCCGCCCATGCACACTCAAATCCCTCAGCATGAAGCAAATCATACAATACATCCATTGCGCCTGCATCCTTTGGGGTAACTGACGCACAGCGGACCAAATCAGCAGTTAATCGGACAGGGTCAATCGGATGCATTTAAAAGCCTTTCAGACTGCTTCATAGTTAGTTACTGACAAAAGACACAATTCAGGTTTCTTACAACAGCAAAAAAATCAAGTCAGCTATCATTTTCTTATATTAGAATTTTGCATAATTTTCACGGCAACGAACATTCTGAACAAGAATTAAATCTACATTTTAATTTCACATAAGATATTACTTTTGTTACAGAGACACCTGATTAACTGTAGAGTAACTTATTTACCTTCTTATTCATAAAATGGTGTTACCTGCGCAACGATGACAGAATTTTCATCCAACGCACGCTGCATTAGATCACGCTCATCATCACCGATTTCTTGTCCCTCAACAGTCCGCTCAGTTACCGTCCCATAACCAGTGACATCCAATGGTGCAGTGTCAGCCTGTTTGAGTAATGCAACAGTCTCACGCACTGCCTCGGCTTCATCTACTCCACTAGCAAAACACATCAAGGCGGCTCCTGTGGCCCCTTTAGGCAAACCATCACCTGCTTTACGTCCAATTTGCACCAGCAAAGTATAAACTTGCTGGCGTGAAGGTTTATTAGGCTTTTTCACTACATCAATCACGCAGCAGCTCATTTATTGAAGTTTTTGAGCGGGTACGCTCATCCACCCGCTTAACAATAACAGCACAATAAAGATTTATACCATTTTTGGAAGGCATGGATCCCGCTACCACGACAGATCCTGATGGTACCTCCCCATACATAACTTCACCAGTTTCACGATCCACGATCTTAGTCGACTGGCCGATGAAAACACCCATCCCCAAAACGGAACCCTCTCGCACGATACAGCCTTCAACAACTTCAGAACGAGCACCAATGAAGCAATTGTCCTCAATAATAGTCGGACCCGCCTGCATTGGCTCGAGAACACCGCCGATACCAACACCACCAGAAAGATGTACGTTTTTTCCAATTTGCGCGCACGAGCCAACCGTAGCCCATGTATCAACCATTGTGCCTTCGTCAACATAAGCTCCAAGGTTCACAAAAGACGGCATAAGTACCACCCCCGGAGCTATAAAAGCTGATTTACGTACAATACAGTTAGGCACAGCTCGGAAACCCGCCGCGTGCCATTGGCTATCACCCCAATCTTTGAATTTACTATCAACCTTGTCCCACCAACCACTATTTTGTGGGCCGCCATCTTGTCTCTCCATATCTTTGATACGAAAACCTAGTAACACAGCCTTTTTTACCCACTGGTTTACATGCCAAGAGTTGTCGTCTTGCCGCTCTGCTACACGCAGATTACCGCTATCAAGCGCGTTCAAAGTATCTTCGATTGCATCACGAATTTCACCGGTAGTGGCAACCGTAATATTATCACGATCATCCCAAGCAGTTTCAATTGCAATTTCAAGCTGGGCATTAGACATTTGGATTCTCCCCGAAAAGCGTCGCGCAGCTTAGACAACAAAGTGACAGCCCATGCAATCATATCTGGGCAACTGATCATCATCGCGCTACGGCTGTGTTACATAACAAGGAGCAAACAAGTATGAACGATGATCGACATAGTCCATTTCGCGATGCATACACCGACCGTACTGCAACTGAAGGCGCGCCAGATACACCACAAACCCGTTCACCTTCATACGCATTGGCATTTGCCGACAATGAGTTCATGGCCCGTGAGGATTTACGTTCTGTACGATTACAATTGGAATTGCTCAAACCTGAATTAATGATGAATGAAGCTCAGATAGAATCCACCATCGTTCTTTTTGGTGGTGCACGTATCCCTGATCCTATCAATAAAGATGATGCCCGCACTCAAACTCTTTCCGACCTGTCATATTTTTATGACGAAGCTCGCGAGTTTGCGCGATTAATGACACAGAAATCAATAAAAGCAGGTGGCTGCAAAAATGTTATTGTTACAGGTGGTGGTCCCGGCGTGATGGAGGCAGGTAATCGTGGTGCTTATGAAGCGGGTGGAAATTCAATTGGACTAAACATTGTTTTACCGTTCGAACAGGCACCAAACGCTTATGTTACCCCAGATCTAAGCTTTAATTTTCACTATTTTGCCATCCGTAAAATGCATTTCCTGATGCGTGCTCGAGCAATCTGCGTATTCCCAGGGGGCTTTGGAACACTTGATGAGTTGTTCGAAACGCTGACCTTAATTCAGACTGGCCGGATGGAGCGTATACCCTTTCTTTTATTTGGGCAGGATTTTTGGAAAAAAATTATCAACTGGGAAGCTTTATCAGACGCCGGTACTATTTCAGCTGATGACCTAAACTTATTTCGCTTTGTTGATAGCGCACTAGAAGCAATGGACATTATCAAAATGTGGGGCACAACCGAAAAACGAGGTGCGGTTCCTGGGAGATAGAAAAATCCTTAAGTAAAATAGCTACATCAATTTTAACCGGAACTATCCCTCAAGCCCTACCTCTGCCGCAATCTGTTTGCGTGATTTTCGTGCACGCTCTGTTGCAGATTTTAATTGGCCGCAGGCCGCCATGATATCTTCACCTCGAGGTTTACGAACAGGACTAGAATAGCCAGCCTTATGGATAATATCCGCAAACGCCCGAATTCTATTATTAGAACTTCGTGTATAGGGCGCTCCAGGCCACTCATTAAACGGTATTAAATTAATTTTGGCGGGGATGCCTTTAATAAGTTCAACTAGTCTATGTGCGTCTGCATCACTGTCATTAACACCGCTCAGCATAACATACTCAAAGGTAATACGTTCAGAGTTACTTACTTTAGGATAGGCACGCAGTGCTGCAAGAAGAACTTCAATATTCCAGCGCTTGTTGATAGGAACCAGTTTATCGCGTACTTCGTCTGTCGTTGCATGGAACGATATAGCTAATTGGCAACCAATCTCTTCAGCTGTGCGAGCTATCTCAGGCACTACGCCCGAAGTCGACAGAGTAATCCGACGTCGCGAAAGTTGAATTCCCTCAGGATCCATAGCAATTTTAATTGCATCCCGCACATTTTCAAAATTGTAGAGTGGTTCACCCATGCCCATCAGTACAATATTTGATAATTGGCGGGTTTCACTGTTCGGGTTACCGGGTACCGGCCATTCTTCAAGATCATCACGAGCCACCATCACCTGCCCAACAATTTCACCTGCTGTCAGATTACGTACTAGCCTTTGTGTCCCAGTATGACAAAAGGAACAAGTCAGAGTGCATCCAACCTGCGATGATACACAAAGAGTACCGCGTCCTTCTTCTGGGATATATACCACCTCAACTTCATGGCTTCCCGAAATTCTTACCAACCATTTACGCGTTCCATCAGAACTAATCTTTTTGGATATTACCTCAGGGATTTTAATAATGAATTTTTCAGCCAGCTCTGCACGAAATGACTTAGACAAGTTTGTCATATCATCAAAATTACGCACACCCCACTGATAAATCCATTGCCATATCTGCCTTACCCGCATCTTGGCCTGTTTTTCAGGTGTCCCAATAGCAATAAGTTCATCCCACATTGCCTGCCGAGTTAAACCAACAAGGTTCATGGGCCCCTCTGGCTTACTCCGAGGAACAGTCATTACATTCTGAACAATTGGCGCACCAGCCATAACATCTTCCATTCAAGTGAGATTGACATAACTTCATCAACCAAAAATGAGGAGGTCGACAAAGGAGCTACATTACTTTCATTCAAACCACAAAATTTGTAGAATTAGCTCGGGTTTTAATCTTTTCGAAGTTCATTTTGCAAAATAAAAATATAGGACGTTATAAGTTCCTAACTTAATGACAAATGTAACCTAAAACGTAAAAAATATTCTCACTTGAGATTTTCTTAAGCTTCTTAGCTACCGCAACGCTTCTCTGCATCTTCAACGGCGGCAGTAAAACCTAACAATGAAAATTTATCTTCTGTAGTGGTGCCACGGCTCGAAATACCCGTAACAATAGCATTCGCACCACGCTTCATTGCTGTAACAATTTTAGCATCTTCGGCCGGCGATGCTGGCCAAGCCCATTCGCCTTCAGTGAAAAACTTAAATTCTTTACCACTGATATTTACGTTTACGGTTGAATCTTTTCTGAATGGGTAACCTCCAGTAAAGGTTACCTGCGCTTTGACATTCGAACTTGGTTGGTAAAAGACCATTAGAAGAATATCCCCACGGGTTGCTGCCACCACTCGGCCATCACGCGTATTAACAGTCTCTTTTGGTGTTGTTACACTCCAACACTCAGTAGGATTATCTTCAACGAAAACGCTCCAATCAGTTTTAGAACTAACTAAGTTGTTACTTTTTTCTTGTGCAGTAACAGCCTGAGCCACAAACGAAGCTGCAAAAACCGCAAGCAATATATTTGACAAAAATCTCATGTCACAGTCTCCAAGCTATTCAAACTTCAACACACATCACTGTTCCCTAGGTACATGATTCTTAATTCATGTACTTGCAAGGTGGGTAATTGTTCTCGACAACTGGCACAATAGCGCGAAACCCGCGATGCATGAAAGACAAAATGGCAACTTTTTGCTCATAAATGAGGTAAATTATGACAACAGCAGTACCTATGGCCGAGGTTTGGCGCGGCCCCTTCCTAGAGAGTGTACATTATGGGCATGCGGTCATCTGCGATGCCAAGGGAGAAATCATTCAATCTTGGGGAAATCCCGACGCGATTGTACTAGCTCGCTCATCATCAAAGATGATCCAAGCTTTGCCACTCATCGAAAGTGGAGCTGCGGCGGCATATGGATTAACCTGCGAACAACTGGCTTTAACCTGTGCATCACATAATGGAGCTGCTATTCACACAAACCTTCTAAAAATATGGCTCGAAAATATTGGAAAGTCAGATGAAGATTTCTTATGTGGGCCTCAAATGCCAAATGATAACGATACCAAAAACTCGTTGATCAAGTTAGGAAAAAAACCTTGTCAAATACATAACAACTGTTCTGGAAAACACATAGGGTTTTTGACGCTAGCCAACCACCTCAATGCCGGTGCCAACTACATTGATCCAGCACATGCGATCCAGCAAGCTTGTCTTGAAGCTTTTGAGAGAACAACTGGCGAAACTTCTCCAGGTTTTGGAATAGACGGATGCTCTGCTCCCAATTACGCCTGTACGCTTAAGGGCATTGCACGGGCGATGGCAAGGTTTGCCAGTGCCAAGGCCGAAAGTGCAAAAGGACAGCTACGCACTGCAATGATGCTGCATCCCGATCTCCTTGCAGGAGAGGGGCGAGCTTGTACCCGCCTTATACGGGCAATGGGCGCTAAAGCTGCCATCAAAACAGGCGCTGAGGGTTTCTTTACTGCTATTTTACCAGAGCAACGTTTGGGAGTTGCACTTAAAATTTCTGATGGCGCGACACGTGCAAGCGAATGTGCAATAGCGCAAATTCTTGTAAAACTGGGTGCATTAGATCCAAATCATCCTGAAGCATTAGCTTTCACAAATGGCCCAATTTTAAATTGGCGAAATGTTGAAACAGGCTATTTAAGGGCTGCGCCAAGCTTACTTTAACTCAATAAAAATAGTAATTTAATCAATTCTGAAACCTACTATAAATTGGTTTGTTGAAATTCGACACTTCCACGGCGTATTCTCAACTGCAAATGTAAACACCTTGGACACATTTTGCATTTGGATCTTTTTCTTCACAATGTAGGCTCATTAATGTCCATTTTCATTGGATTCTCCAGTAAAGCACATCATGAGCTTGAAGTAGAATTACGGCACTCGCTTAAATTCTGAACAAAAATAACCTTGCAAATATAATAAAGCTGTCAGATCTCCAAAATTCACTCGCACTTTGCATTGTTCTGAAACGGCTGGCTTAGCATGTAAAGCTACCCCCGTGCCTGCCCGGTGCAACATAGCAAGATCATTAGCCCCATCACCAACCGCAAGAACAGCTGCGTCATCTAACCCTAGACGTAATGTTATCTCTTCCAGCGCATCAACCTTAGACTGTTTTCCTAAAACAGGCATCTCAACCTCACCCGTCAACAATCCTCTATTTACTTGTAGTATGTTAGCACGGTGTTCATCAAAACCTAGGCGATTTGAAACCGAAGCAGTAAATGCAGTAAAACCACCCGAGACTAAAGCTGCATAAGCGCCATTTGCTTTCATTGTAGCCAAGAGTGTCAAACCGCCAGGCATAAACGATATCCTGCTGGCCAGTACTTCAGAAATAATACTTTCTGGCAAACCTTTCAGCAAAGCAACTCGCTCGACAACGGACATTTCAAAATCCAACTCACCGTTCATGGCTCTGGCTGTGATACGCTCAACCCTATTACCAACACCAGCCATAATCGCTAATTCGTCAATACACTCCTGCTGGATCATCGTGCTATCCATATCTGCCAAAAGTATTGCTTTACGACGACCTGCTAAGGGTTGAATTATGAGGTCAACTCCTAATATCTGAAATTCTGCCCAAACATCCCAAAAATTTTCTGGCATGGTAGATACTTGGAATTCAGCTGCCTCGTTCGGCGACAACCATTTGACATGTCCACCACACCAAGCACTACGCAAACTTTCAACTAATGAGACCCCCAATCTAGGAGCCGTAGGATCAGTAATCAGATTACAAACAAACAAAATTATTTCCGCAAATAGTCAAGGGCTTTAAAGTAAGTAGTATAAAAAGTAACATCGCCTCTAACCCTGACTTACACCACCCCAGCATTTCGACAAAACCAACATTAAGATAGCTTTCTCTCGAGCTAATTGTTTTGCTACCAATAAAAACTATTATGGCTAAATACTCATAATATGTCGACAAGGCGACGCAATATTATTAATTATCAGACGGCAGCTTGAAGCACACTGAAAGTAAGACATAGCCCGCAATAAGAGCAAGGAAAAAACTATGGCCCGTCGTCATGTAAGTAAACTATCTCAAATGCGGATCTTTGGACTTATATTGGCACTATTAGTAGGAGGTAGTGGGCCTCTTTCGGCACAAGACGCGGCCGATACTAGTGCACCAATTTCACTTGCCGCTGATCAAGTAGACGTAAAATTTCGTAACTTACAAATCATGATTGTACCTTTGACAGCTAACGAATTGGCCAGCTTAGCAGGAATTTGGCAGACGCATTTGCAAAAATCTTTAACAATAACAGCCGAGCTATTTCTTTTACTCAACACTGAGAATGCATCGAATGCTACTGATACTCACAAGCTTATTTCTGAAAATCGAGTTGCAAGACAGGCGATTATTGACAATTACGCTGCAGTTTTAGATGGGTGGGAAGCCAAAGGCGCAACTCCAGAAGAATTAAATCAACACAGAACATACATATTAGCAGTTACCCTAAATGCATTACAGCTAGCCGATGCATATTCGGCATTTGATTTCGCAAAAGACTGGGTGATATCTTGGAATGGCGGCATTGGCGTGATTTTGAAGTTAATTATCTTTGCTTTTGCAATTTGGGTTTTAATGCTTTTTGCGCGCATCACCAAAAGCGCCACCGTGCGCAGTCTGGGAAAAGTACCAACATTATCGCGGCTACTGAAAAATTTTATCAGCAAAACAGTGTATTGGATTTCATTTGCGATAGGTTTAATAGTCGTACTAGCTTTGTTTGGGGTCAATGTTACTCCATTATTTGCTGTTTTTGGAGGTGTGTCATTTATTCTGGGATTTGCGCTGCAAGATACTCTGGGAAATTTGGCAAGCGGCTTGATGATAATGCTACTCAAACCATTTGACACGGGTGATTTTATCCGAGTGAGTGGTACGTCTGGCATAGTTGATGACATGACCGTTGTTTCTACAAAAATACGTACACATGATAATCAGGTCATTATTGTTCCAAATTCGAAAATTTGGGGTGATGTTATCACAAATGTTAGTGCATCGGCAGAACGTCGAGTTGATCTGGTTTTCGGCATTAGTTATTCTGATGATGCCAAGTTCGCAATTCGCGTGTTGAGCGATTTGCTAGAAGCCCACCCTAAATGCCTCCCTTCACCCGAATATAAAGTATTTGTGGGAGAATTAGGTGATAACTCAGTCAATATTTTTTGTAGACCATGGTCGAAAACAGAAGACTATTGGGTTGTTTACTGGGATATAATGGCGCAAGCAAAGGAACGTTTTGACCAAGAGGGCATATCTATCCCGTTTCCACAGCGAGATGTTCATATCATCCACGAAAATATTGCTACAGAACCATCAATTTAGATACCCTGTAAAAACTATCTTTTGTGCTAAAAATGGTCGACTTAATCATTAAATTGGCGGCAACATTATCGTTGTCAGAATTAAATATTTAAATTCAATCGGATAGATAACTCTCTATAAAATCTTAAAAACTGATGTGTAATCATCTAGCCCATATTAACTTTAGACATTTGTAGTTAACAACTTGACGTCCTTGTGACTAGCATTGCTATCACCTTGATACTAAACCTTATGTACTGCACTAGGAAGCAGCCGATACTACAATTACAGAATTGTGAATGCTGAATAAGGAATAACTATAATGAAAATAATACAATCCCTTGCTGCCATCACAGCTATCTCATTTGCTACCAGTGCTGTTGCTGAAGATAACAAACCAGTAGAATGGCTATTCGTACATACAGCACCCATTGCCGAGTTAACCTCTGACACGACACTAGTGATGCCAGTAACAAGAGACATCTTTGCATTCACGGATAGACCTAATCGTAAGCACGGATACATGAATGCCCATGAATGGGTGTCAGCATGGGGTGAAGGCGATACGTTCAAAACTGACCCGCCGAATGCAGTTTTAACTTGGATGGATGGAGATGATGTTAAAGAAGCTGAGATCATAATTACAGATGCTACTGTGGAGAATTATGGCAGGACGATTGCTTATGAAGTGAAAGGGGGAATCAGGGACTTATTCAATGGCCAACAGGCAGGGGCATCGTTATTTGTTGACGGCAGAGGGGGGTGTGGCAGCGCACTGTTTGGTGCAGGATGCGATCAATAATTGAATGAGCCTCAATAATAGCCAGCCTTCGAAGCTGTAACTTTGTAATCAGGCTATCATTAAACTGTTGGCCTGTCAGCTTGGGTGATGGGAGTTATAGCCTGATTACAAAGTTCCTAGCGAAACCGGAGATGCGAGAAGTGGACATAACGTTGCCTGCCTGTGATTGAGCTTGGCCTAGGCTGTCGCACGTTGCTCAAATTGTAAATAATTGATTGCCGCTTTGGGGCTCGGCTCGGTCACCTGAGTAATTCAGTCGGTTATCTCGGGCCTGAATGTCAGCTTTTTCCCGTGCTCCCGTTCGCGCCCGCAGCAAACTATCAACCACCGCTTCAATCGATGTGCGTCTTGGTCGCGAACCGCGGATACCAGCCGTTCACAAAAGGAAGCCGACCGGCTGTTCTGTCCGCAATATGCCAGTTCGTGCCCGGCGCGGCGAAAGTCCGCAAATTCTGAACCTGATGTTCGTGACTGGCGCAGCGAATGACGGCAGCGCCCAGAGCCACCGAATAAAATGGCTGTAGACTGTGGAGTCGTCTGCTTGAAGCGGTCATTGCGAATGGTTCAATTAAAAGACAATTCGCGCTCGTAATCCGAACAGCGTTATGCTTGATTTATCCGAAGTCAGCAGCGGGTCCTTGATATGCTGGACCGAAGGCGTGATCTGCAGGTTGGGCGAAATTGAGAAGCGGTAAAAGGCCTCAATCGTTTTCTGATCCCCCGAGATACCATCTGCTTCAGCCCAATTAAGGCCGATGCCCGCCAAATCTGTATTGCGTGCATAGTAGCCTAGTCCGGCCGAAACGGACTTCTCGTAGAGTGCGGCTCGACCTTTGGACGTACCCGCGCGAAAGAAGGGCATCCACTTGTTCTCAAGAAACCACGCGGCGGAGAACGTCGCGCCGTAGTCTTCGCGGCGGCTTCCATCGCCTGCTTTATCCGCATGCCAGAACGTGAAGTGAATATTGTCAAAGTAGATGCGATCAAAGCCGCTCGTATAGCCGATTTCTACACTCTTGAAGAGCTCGCCATCGGAGAAGACATCCAAATCCGGGCTTGACGGGTCCGCGTTTGCGTCTGCAATAGCGCCAGTCACGTAGAAATTTGACCCAAGTCTAGCGCCGCCCGCGATAGCGAGTCCGGGATTAGGAGCGTTAATTGTAGGGTTGGTATTGAAAGCGAGGTTTTGAAAAGCAGTGTACGGACTAACCAGACCGTAAACATCGACAAAATCTGTCACATCAATTTGTCCAATCTGGAACGACCACGCACCATCGTCCGCCCTTTGCGTCCAGAAGAGGTTCGTCAACAGCGTGCCGTTGTCGTTGAAGGCGGTACCTGTAATTGACAGCGCGCCACCATCGAACCCGAAGTTTTGCGGCGCAACGTTTCCGTAGGCATGGCGGTTTTCCAGTTTAAACGTCAGGGAGCCATTCTCAGTTGCCTTCCAGTTCCCGTAAAATCTGAAGATGCCACCTGATGCGTTCCCCTCGCCCAGATCAGAGTCCGACCACTGCCCTAGTGACAGGTAGTCAAAATTGAAGCTGAAGCCATTCTCGGCCAAGCCTTCCTTCCATCGGAAATAGCCAGGTGCAATGTTTACTGGAAAATCTGACCGGAACTGAGGGTCGGTGAGCCCGTCGCCGGGCTGCAAATCGGCCTGTACAGACGACGGCCCGCCGAGGCCTTGCGCAAAGGCTGCACCTGCAAGACAGACCAGAACAGAAGCTGCGGAGAGTGTTTTTCTAAGCATGCGAACCTTATCTGATTGGCGCAAGGACAGAGGCGCGCGTTACCGCGTCCACCGGTGGTGACGGCGGGTTTGGTTGAAACGGATTCCCGATGACCGGGCTGAATGAAAGGGTGAACTTCCAGTCCGATGCAAAATCATCAGGCGCGACAACGTTCTTCTCGATACCCGCATTTAATTTTACAATCTGATTACCTATCGCGGTTGTCTTTGCGACCTGAACTCCGAAGGGCAAGGTCCAGTCATTGTCGCTGTCGGCGTTCCAGTCGTAGGTGATGGTGGGTCCTGTCCCGATCTGCCAACCGTCCTTGAGACTGAAGAACAAGAAATATTGCAACGACGTGATCGACGTATAATCACCGCTGCCACCAACCTTCTCATTGTGGAACGGGAAGAGCCCCCAGATGCCCCAGTCAGTTGGTTTGACGGCCAGAAAACTGGGCCCAAGCAGCCAGTTGTCTGACGATATGCCGCTCCCTGTCGGTATTGCACCGACAACACCAGCGCCGAACGTCCAGCCACTGCTGTTACAAGAATACAGCAGATCATAAGGAATGTCGCCGAACTGACTTACGCTTGAAAAACCTGACGCCGAGGCAATGGGTTGATCCACGACATAAGAAAAAGCAGGGCGGAAGATCAGGTTGTTCCCGTTGCCCAATACAAACGGAAGCGCAGGTTGGAATATGGCTGTCAGGCTGTCCTGATCGTCTGCATCCGGCAGGTCACCATCGAAAGTCCGGTACTCCAGTTTGAAGTTCAGAGTCGCATTCGCCGCACCGGGGTTCGCAAGTTCTTTGGCCAGTTCGTCGATATTGGGCCCGACTTGGGCCAGAGCCGGGAATGCGATTGTGATGGCGAACAAAGTCGAGATAAGAAACTTCACTCGGTCGCGCCCCGTTGCTGACTTGGCAATTCCCCGGATGCACGCAGTTTTTCTGCAATGGATGCCGCCCAATCATTCGTTTTAGGCGTGCTGGCCATCAGGTCTTGCATCGTTTCAGTGTGCGAGACCTCCAATATATAGCTGGAGCGCATGGGCACATCACCGTCTACGATGCGAAAAGTGTGATTTGTTTCCTCAATCGACAATTTGCCCGTCAGTCGCACAGGTTCATGGATGGTGCTGGGGCTCCAATCGCTATTTACACGTGCCCGGATCATCTGATTGGCATTTGGCGGGGGCATATGACTGCACATCCCACGTTCAGGCACGAGGTAGACGACCGTGGTTCCGTCCGCATCGACTGGTGCCGGGATAGCGTAACCCGCTAATGTAACGGATTGTCCATCAAGGTTAGGATTGGCCGCAATTGCGGCTTTCTCGCGCAGGTCGGCAACGAGCCAGCGTTGGTCGATCAGCCAATCTGCATCAATCCCGTCTTCAGCCAGTTCTGCAAACGCCGCATTAATTTTTGCGGTACTGTCAGCCATCTGCGCCTCGCTGAGCGTGGGATCATTGAGCCCGGCGCGGTTCTGGACAATCGTCCTTAAGGCTTCGATCTGCCAACTGCTCAGGTTTCGAAAAGGATCTTCGAAGGTCTGCGTCGATGGATCGACAAGATCGGCCCATGCGACAGGATCGCTTTCGCTCGCCTGCACAGCCACAGACGTGACCAGAGTGAAAGCAACCGCATGGCTAAAAACTGAAAACACATTCATTTTGATCGTCCCCGGTCTCAAATTTTTTGCGGGGCGGCCGAGGTAAACAAACCGCCCCGCTGTGTCACAACTGTCGTGACGAATCCCAGATCATAGGATCAGGGGTAAATTTTTGGCGCTGAAACTGCAGGCCGGTACATGATGCTGTCGCTATCTGCCAATGTGTTCTTGTAGGCAAGACCGTCCTTCATCACCATTTGCAGCTTGCTTTCGTCGAGGATCAGATTGATGTCCTCCAACGGGTTGCCGTCCCAAAGCAAAATGTCTGCGTAGCTCTCCGGGGCAATCCGGCCAAGGTGGAAGCTCGGATATGGATTTTTCGGACCAGACCAGGCCATCACGATTCCGGCATTTCCAGTCCAGTGCTTCAAAGCTTGTGCAGGTGTATAGCCAGCGTCGACATTGCAGGTGATGTCTTCCTTAATCTTCTCGACCAGACCGGGGCTGAACATGTCAGAACCGCCGATGGTAAACATATCGTATTCGTTCATCCATTTGGACATCGCCCGAACACCTTCGCCGACCCGGACACCCTTCAGCTTTTGCTCATGCGTAAAGAATGCGGGCATGGATTCGTAGCTGCCGAAGGAGTTAACACTCATAAAGCACTGGAAGCTCCAGACGATATCCTCGGTCTCTTCGTATTTGGCCACCATACGTTTGACCATATCCTCGGAGATGAGGAAGCCGTGTTCAAAGGATCGCGTGCCAAGGCGCAGGTGCCGGTCATAACTTTTGTCGTGATAGGCATGCACGGCGACATAGGTGCCGTTGTCGGCCGCGATTTCCACAGCTTTAGCCACTTCTTCTTCGGACAGGCCCATGATGTCGAGCGGGTCAAATTCGCTGGCGACACCGCCACCGCCCATGACCTTGATGAACCCTGCGCCGCGCCGCAGGTTCAGGCGTACCGCCTTGGTCACCTCGTCAGGCCCATCAACAGTCCACGAATTTTGCGAAGCTTGAGTCACGTCGGCATGTTCCGCGATAATCCCAGGAGGGACGTTGCGACCGGCCCAATCACCATGACCACCTGTTTGTGAGATAGCGCCACCAGAAGAGACGATCCGCGGTCCGGGAATTAGTCCCATGTCAATGGCCTTGGCAATGTCCAGCGGATCTCCTGCAATATCCCTAACAGAGGTAATACCCTTCATCAGAATGTTGTTTACAAGATGATGCTGTGCGATCGCGCCGCCTGATGCCTCGTCCCATCGCGTCTGATATGCGGCTGTGCCCTCGGGAGGGTTCAGCATGACGTGCTGGTGCATGTCGATCAAGCCGGGTGTCATTGTTTTACCAGTACCATCGACTTCAAACGCACCGTCAATCTCAATCGGATCAGTCGATACTTGCGTGATCACATTGCCCTCGACCAGAACATTGGCGTTCATGATCAGATTGGGATTAAACCCGTCGAACACGTTAACATTGGTGAACAGGATGGGTGGCGGAGCGTCATCTTTTTGCGCCATGCCAGCTTGGGGCGCGAACGCCAATACGACGCTGGCGATTGCGCCAGCGAGAAAATTGCAGTTTTTCATGTGATACTCCCAGATCGTCATTTTGTCCCTCAGGACAGATGCCCTACCTGATCACAGAAACTTGAGAGGCTCCGGTCATTTTCGGACAAGTTCCAAATTAAATGGCGCTTAGTGATCGGAAACAGTTAATTTTTATTGACCTAAAGATTTAACGGCTGCTGTTATTGTCCAATAAAGGAGATCCGCACCAAGTGACCGACTCGCTTCCACTGGTTCAATTGCAACTCATTGTGCCGCTTTTGACCGCTTTGAAAGCACGGGGCATCGACCCTGAGAGCGTTCTCGAAAGCGTTGGCCTGACGCTCTCTGCTGTGGAACAACCGGGATCATCAGTTCATGTGATGGTGATCCACCAATTCCTCGAGAACTGCGCGGCCGCAACCAATGACAAAACCTTCTGCTCCGAGGTCGGTTCCAGCCAGGATATAACTGGCTGGCCGATGATTCAAAAAGCGATGACTGACGCGAGAACGCTTGGTGAGTTTCTGACCATCTATGTCACACTCACCTCTCAGGTTGCGTCATCCGTTATGGCGTTCCTTGATATCAGAGGCCATGTGGCTGTGTTTGGGGAGCGTCGGAAATTCAAGCCACTGATTATTCCTGCACAAAATGATGGATTTATGATCGGCCTGAAGTTTTCGCTGATCGAAAAAGCCATTGGGGCGCTGTTGGATGATTCCAGCGTTTCACTCGTGGTGAGTGATCCGAGTGTCCTGCCGGAGACGATGAAGCGTTTTCAGGTGTTAAAAGGTGACGAAATGGGGTCAAAAATCCAGTTTCCGTCAGAGTGGTTGAATACCCAGCTCTCAGCATCTGGAATTGTCGAAAAATCGGCGACCAACCACGCTAAAGTTTCTAATCCCAGTTTTTTGGTGAGCTTTCGAATGCTTTTGCGCCAGCATGTTCCGATGGGCGGTATAAGCGCAGAAGATGCGGCTGGGTTGGTTCATTTGAATAGCAGAACACTTTCCCGCCGACTTGCAAAGTTTGGAACGACAACGGCAAAGGAAGTACTGGCAGCCAAAATAGAATACGCTCGAAATATCTTGGAGAAATCAGATCGAAGTGCCGAAGATATTGCTTTTGATCTGGGGTATTCAGACCCGTCGAATTTTTCACGCGCGTTTGTAAAATCCGTCGGACAATCGCCGTCCAAGTATCGTGCGCTGCATCGCAAATCTATCAGTGAATGACGAAACAGTTGCATTGCCGCTGCAGCCGCGACCTGCTTAGTCCTTTGCAAGTGAGCTTTTTCGCACGTCTTAAACAAGAACAAACAAACAGGTAAATCAGACTCACGTTGCTCACCAACTGTGAAGCGGTGGAGGTCTGCTTTACGGCAAAGCCGTGCAAAATGGATGAATTGAGTAATGACTGTTTTGTCCGCGTTGTGTCAGTTCAGGAAGAGCGCAGCGAATATCCGGTTTTGCCCGTTCGCAAGTAGGCTTCAACTCTCGAAGCAGATTACGGGGCTAGATCTCGCACAAATGGGCAGAATGAAGATTACGCGTGTAGCTGATTGCCTTGGGTCAAAGACAAAGATACGCCTTCGCGCTGCTTCAACCGCGACACCATGGCCAGAAGATTGTCCGCGCGTGGGTTTCCCTTGGCGCTGAGCATTCGCATCAAGCTCTTAGGGTCCTTGTCCATGTCTTGCGCCAAGGCCTCAAACCCCACTGTGGCATTCACGTAGTCGCGCAACAGCACCTTACCCGTCTCCAAATCGTCGCTGAGCATCGCTTCGATGGCTTCGCGGAACAGGCCCGCACGAAACTCAGGGTCGCGCTCGGCACGCGCTTTGATCGTGTCTTTGAAGTCTTTTGTCAGTGGCATGTCAGTCTCCTTTCTGTTTTCGGGTTTTGTAATCGTCCCAAAATGCTTTGGCCTGTTCGATGTCCTTTGACTGGCGCTTCTTGGTGCCGCCGCAAAGCAGGATCACAAGCGTATCGCCGTCTTGGCCAAAATAGACGCGGTAGCCTGGGCCGAAGGTGATGCGCCGCTCTGACACGCCTTGCCCAACTGGCTTCACGTCGCCAAGGTTCCCGGTTTCGATCCGTGCAAGCGCCGTTCGCACCTTCAATGCCGCCGCCGTATCCAGACCATTGAACCAATCCTCAAACGGCGTTTTTCCCGCTTCGGTGACATAGACAACAAGCTTATTCATTGGGGTTATTGGTGACATATACGTTACCATTTGTCAATCGGTCTTGCCGTATCAATGTGTCATCCCCCGATCCATATCGACCTCCCGCTCTTCTAACTCCGTCTCAACCTCTCTTCGGCGGCTTTCACTAATTTCAAGCTGGTCTCGAGTTGCGTGCGCAGCTTCCCGTAGTTCGAGCCCTCGCTCAACAAGCCGTGCAACGCAGCCACGGACGCCGTTTGCGATTGAATGAGCACCGACACGCAGGCGGCCAATCCATCCATCTGGCTCTGCATCTTGGTCGTCGAGTGTTCCTCTAACCCGCTCAATTCCTTTGCTGAGACCTCGCAGGCCGTCACCAACCGCTCGACGCAGGCGAGCAAGTCGCGTTCCAATGCTGTCAGGGGTGTCGCCATCTAGTCCTCCTCGATCTTGATGCAGGTCACTGATCTGCCGCCCAGTGTGCAGGTCCTCAGACGTGTCTTCGTCGGGTCCAGCACCAGCCATGTCCCGTCCTCCCTGTCGATCCGCGTCAGGCCCAAGTCGGTCATCTCTGAGCTCGCTAGCATCAGCGTCCAAAGCAAGCTCGCGGCCATCATCGAGACGATCCCCGCCAAGAACGTCCCCGTGATCAGCCAGGGCGAGATCGTCAGCCAGCTCTTGTTCTGTCGCAGAAATGTTTGGGTATCGCTCTCGATTGTACGGTGCGCGATGGTTGCAATTTTGCTCAAATCGCTCCTGAAGCTCTCCATCTGGGATGCCATCGAGGCGGCGTAATCCTGCCGGATCGTGTCCAGCTCCGCGTTCAGTTTCTCGCTCAGCCGTGTCGGCTTGCCAGTCTTCATGGAAAATTTCTCCTTTCAAACGCCAGCGCTCGCCGGTGTCGGGGTCTTGGGCGGTTAGGTAAGCTTTGCCGACGCGAGGCAGATCGAAGCCTGCGTCGGCGAGTGCATCGACCATGCTGGCGCGGTCGGTGATCAGGCCGACGCTGATCTGGTCTTGCAGCACGCGTGCAGCTCGTCGCGGCCTTGGGCGCGGGTTGGCGTCTCGATGGTGTCGCGGACCTCTTGGACTCGTGCCAGCTCCATTGGGTCGGCCCAGTCGTGGCGCTGGTTCATCACATCGCGCAGGCTGTCGAAGGCCTTCTCATAGCCCGGCGGCGCTATGTTCAGGCTGCGCCCCGAGGTCAGTTCCAGGCGCGGGGTGCAGAAGTGGAGCTCGACGCGGTCTTCGTGGGTATGTCGGACCCAAAGCACGTCATATTGCGTCGGGTCCAGCCCCGCGAAGGCCAGACGCTCGAATTGGTCCATGACCTCGGCTTGCTGCTCTTCGGTCGGGGCATCCTTGGCGGCAAAGCTGATCACGCCTGTGCGGTAGGTCCACTGGTGACGGCTGGCATCGATCAGGGCTTCGGTGCGGTCGGGATTGCCGCGCAAGACCTCCGGCAAGGGTTCCCGCGTGACGGTCATCGGTTGGCCGTCTGCATCGCGGATCAGGTCGCGATTGTCGTCGTAGGCCAACACCTTGTCCGCGACGAGATAGCCGACGGGACCAGAGCCCGCACCTTTACCGTTGCGGAAGAACTTGATCAGCATCGGCGCGACGCCTCGACTATCTGGGCAAGCTGGCGTTCGATGGTCAGCAGGTTGCGAGCGACGGTGAGCGAGTCGAGGTCAACGCGGCCCACCAACATCGACCGGTTCAGCCAGCGAGCGATCTGGTTGAGGTTGCCGCCAATCCGCCCGACGGCCAGCACGAGCGCCGGATCGACGCGGGGGATCGGCTTGCGACGGCAGGCTTCAGTCAGGCCAAGCGCCTCGCGCAGCAAGGTCGCTGCAGGCAGGCCTGCGGCGTCGGCCTTGGCGCGCAGCTCGGCCTTCTCTGCCGCTGTGCACCGGAAGACGAAGGTCTCGGTCAGCGGCTCTTTGGTGCGGGCTTTTCCCGCGCCGGTGGGGTTCGAAGGGGAGGCGTGCCGCCCCTCGCAAGGTCCCGTGTCAGCAGCGCCAGCGTATGACATGGGTCGCCTTGCTGTTTGCTCTTCGGTGGGATCGGTGGCGGTCATGATCTGAGGCCTGCGGCTTGGATTTGCGACAGTGTGACCAGTCTTGAAGCCAGCAATGCCGTCACCTGTGGGGCCGTGATGTGTTTGCACATCAGACTGCGATCACTGATCCAACAGGCCAACCGCGCATGGTGGTCAGCCTGCAATGCTGCCGTTTTCTCTCGGTCTTTCGTTTGCTTCTCAACATAGGCCAGCCACCGCCGCGACTGAAACCAGTTGTCCGAGAAACAGACCTTGGAGCGGGTGAAACCAGCGCTGTCGGTGGCGTAGGCTTGGACGGCCTGAAGCAAGTCTTCCGGCGCGATCCCTTCCTTCACGGCCACTTCGATCTGGGCCGTGCAAGCGGCTTTGCCCCGCAATCGATCAGGCGGATAGGCTCCCAAAATCTTCTCAGCCTCCCCCGTCTCGCGCTCGCGCGAAGGAGGTTCTTTTACAGGTTCAATGGTAAGGTTCGTGTCCCGATTTGAGACTACCCCCGTCTCACCCTTGAGACTTTTGCCCCGCTTTATTGAGACGTTTCCCTCCGTATCATTTTGAGACTAAACTCCGTTGGGACCACTGCCCCCCCTTCGAGCGCGAACTGGGACCAAGAGTAATATCAAGGTGCAACTCATACTGATTGGACCCACGTCCACCATCGCCATCCCCCCGGGCATGGCGTGTGACAAGGCCGCATTCCTCCAAGGTGGTCATATGCCGAAACAGCGTGGCCCGCCCCATCTCGCATTCATCCGCCAACCGTTGGGCGCTTGGGTTGCACTGGCCCGTCTCTTTGTTGTGGAAGTCCGCCAGTTGGATCAGCACAATCTTGGCGGCGGGTTTCAGGCCTTTGACATTCGCCGCCCAGATCAACGCCATGCCACTCATGACGCCACCTGACCCGGAAGAAATGGGCCAATTGCATGAAGCCTGCCACCTGATTCTGCGGCTCGGTGTTGTGGAACAAAACCAGATTTCCTTGTGTCAGATTTGTGCCAATAGGAAACATGCGTTCCTGCATCGTTCTGCAAAGTGCTGCATTTACCTACAACGCAACGCCTTTTGTCTATTGCTGTTTTAACTGGGGATCCGTATGTCCGGCGGTGGGACACCCTTCCCCAACGAAGGGCGATTATCTGTAAGGATAGCACAAATGGATATGAAACAACCGGCGACGCGGCCGGCTAACCCGCGTTTTTCTTCTGGTCCATGCACCAAACCACCCACATACAAATTAAAAGCTCTGTCTGGCGCAGCCTTAGGCCGCTCGCATCGCGCTCCGATGGGTAAGGCAAAGCTTAAAAAAGTAATTGATGAAACTCGCGAAATTCTAGGCATTCCTGATGACTACCGCATTGGAATTGTACCCGCCTCAGACACAGGCGCATTCGAGATGGCCATATGGTCTTTACTAGGTGAACGGCATGTCGAAATGGTGGCTTGGGAAAGCTTTGGCGCCGGCTGGATCACCGACGTGGCGCAACAATTGAAGATTGAGCACAGCGTTCACACCGCCCAGTATGGTGAGATTGTTGATATGGCAGAACTTAACTATGACAACGACGTTTGTTTCACTTGGAATGGCACAACATCTGGCGTGCGCCTACCAGACGGAAATATGATCCCCGCTAATAGAGGTGGACTTACACTCTGCGATGCGACTTCAGCAGCTTTTGCGATGGAATTACCTTGGAACAAACTTGATGTGGTCACATTTAGCTGGCAAAAAGTTCTTGGTGGGGAGGCCGCCCATGGGATGCTGATACTTAGCCCAAATGCAGTAAAACGATTAGAACAATACACACCCGCCTGGCCTTTGCCCAAAATCTTCCGACTGACGAAAGGTGGAAAATTAATTGAAAGTATTTTTTGTGGTGAAACAATAAATACGCCCTCAATGCTGGCAGTTGAAGACTATCTTTTTACGTTAGATTGGGCGCGGTCCGTCGGCGGCCTCAAAGGCCTAATTAATAGGTCTGAAGCAAATGCAAAATTAATTGCCCGCTTTGTCGATAAGCATGAATGGATTGACCACCTTGCCATTAACCCGGCCATTCGATCCACAACATCAGTCTGCCTCAAATTTACTGATGACCGGATCACAGATGGTGCATCTTTTGCGAAGGCAATCGCCAAGCGATTAGAAGAAGAAAATATTGCACTAGATATTGGTTCTTATCGCGACGCTCCTCCCGGTCTCCGCATTTGGTGCGGAGGCACTGTTGAAACTTCAGATATTGCAGCAATGTTACCATGGCTGAGCTGGGCCTTTGAAACAGAGATCAACACATAAATGATATTCCATACAAACCGATTACGTACCAAACAAAACTAAAAAGGTTTTGAAGGTGCAATGATATAAAGCAATAGCTCTTAAAAAGGACCACCTTAATGGCCCCCAAAGTACTTATTTCCGACAATCTTTCAGATGCAGCATTACAAATATTCAGAGATCGTGGCATTCATGTGGATTTTGAACCCGATCTCGGAAAAGATAAAGAAAAACTCGCTAAGGTAATTAGTCAATATGACGGGCTGGCAATCCGTTCTGCTACACGCGTTACGCCAACTATCCTTAAGAATGCTATAAATCTCAAAATTATTGGCCGAGCAGGTATTGGTACTGATAACATCGACAAAGATGCATCCTCTAAAAAGGGTGTAATCGTCATGAATACACCCTACGGTAATATGATTACCACAGCAGAGCATACTATCGCTATGATGTTTGCTGTAGCACGTCAAATTCCCGAAGCGTCAGCATCAACACATGCAGGAAAATGGGAAAAGTCTCGTTTTATGGGTACCGAGTTAACTAACAAAATTTTGGGCGTAATTGGTGCCGGGAACATCGGTGGTATCGTATGTGAGCGAGCACGAGGCCTCAAGATGAAAGTGATAGCATTTGATCCTTTTTTGAGTGAAGAAAAAGCTGATAAAATAGGTATAGAAAAAGTAGAGCTAGAAAACCTATTAGCCCGCTCTGACTTCATTACTTTACACGTCCCCAAAACCGAACAAACAGCAAATATGATAACTGCAGAGCGGATAGCATTAATGAAGCCCGGTGTGCGTGTTATCAATTGTGCACGCGGTGGATTGGTGGATGAGGAAGCGCTGGCAGAGGCACTTAAATCTGGTCACGTAGCCGGAGCAGCATTCGATGTTTTTGCTGAGGAGCCTGCCAAAGAAAACGCACTTTTCAACTTACCAAATGTCGTAGTTACCCCACATCTCGGTGCCGCCACTACTGAAGCTCAAGAAAACGTAGCTATTCAAGTCGCCGAGCAAATGGCGAACTACCTGCTTACAGGTGCTGTAGAAAATGCGCTGAACATGCCATCTATGACGGCTGAAGAAGCGAAAGTAATGGGGCCTTGGATAAAGCTTGCTGGTTATTTGGGAAGTTTCACTGGTCAAATGACAGATGAGCCGATTAAAGCCATTAACATACTTTATGACGGCACCGTCGCCAAAATGAATCTGGATGCGCTTAACTGCGCTGTAATTGCAGGCATTATGAAAAGAGCCAACCCAGATGTAAATATGGTGTCAGCACCAGTAGTTGCAAAAGAACGTGGCATTCAGATCTCGACCACTAACCAAGATAAATCTGGTATATTCGATGGTTATATCAAAATCACAGTTGTTACCAGCAAACACGAAAGATCTGTTGCTGGCACAGTATTTAGTGACGGAAAACCACGCTTTATTCAAATTAAAGGCATCAATATTGATGCAGAGATTGGCTCAAATATGCTGTATACGACAAATGTTGATGTTCCAGGGATCATAGGCCTTTTAGGAAATACTATGGGTAAAAACGATGTAAACATCGCAAATTTTACTTTGGGAAGAAGCGCTATTGGAGGTGAAGCAATCGCTCTGTTATACGTAGATGCACCAATTCCCCGTGATGTTATAAGAACACTTGAATGTACTGGCCAGTTCACTCAGGTCAAGCCATTAGCTTTTGATGTCACCCAAGAAGACTAACCTATACAAGGGGAAGGAATAAAATATCTCCCCACAATTTAATCAGTTATGATTTTCGTAAATATAAAAGATGTTCCAACTATAGCTGGAGCATCACTGCATACTTTGTTCTATTTAAACAAATAATCTTTAATTACCTAACTTGGGTCAGCCTATATGGATCAATATTTGGTAACAAACTCGAGGGGCTTTAACCTATGTCTGTACCCATCTACGCCATTGGCGATATTCATGGCCAAATGCAGGAACTCGACCGGGTCTTAGAGCTCATTAAAAAAGATGGTGGTTCTAATGCAAGCGTTGTTTTTTTAGGCGATTACATGGATCGAGGACCAGATAGCCAAACTGTTTTGAATACACTGATTGATGGGCAGCTAAAAAATAACAACTGGAAATTTTTAAAGGGTAACCATGACCGAATGTTTGAATGGTTCATGGGCCAACCTTTACGGCATGATCCATATCTCATGGTAGAACTGTATTGGCTACACAAACGCCTTGGAGGCAACACGACTATGGCCTCTTACGGGGTGGATGCTTCTGGCTCACGGCGAGAAAAGGACGTTCATAATGATGCCCTTTCAGCTGTACCTCAAGCTCATATTGACTTCATTGCCCAGATGCCTCTTACCCATGAAAAAGATGGGATACTGTTCGTGCATGCAGGTATTCGGCCCATGGTTCCCATTTCCAATCAGTCAGAAGAGGATTTGATTTGGATCCGCCATGAATTTCACGAATATCGAAGCCCACACCCAAAACTAATTGTGCATGGTCACACACCGGTCAATAAGGCAGCGCACTATGGCAACCGCGTAAATTTAGATACGGGAGCTGGTTACGGAAAACCTTTAACAGCCGCTGTTTTTGAGGCTGGACAGGCTTGGGTATTAACTGAAAATGGTCGTAGGACACTAGCTCCATAAAGCATGCGTCAAATCCTCACCTTTGGTATTTATTGAACTGTATAAAACGGTTCGGGCAACTAAGTCAGCACTTCAATCAATATTATAAAACCACAACCAACAAGCAAACCACTTATTGCCGCAACAATTATCCAACGCCAGAAGCTGCGTCTAGGAGATACTTGAGGGTTGGATTGCGCTATGAGTGCGGCCTCTACCAAATCAGGCAAGCGAGGACCAAAACGCGTCAAAACTCGGGCTGTTTTATATAAATCTCTAAGAATGGCTTTGGGACCAATAGCTTGCTGGATGTAATCTGTGACGACTGGAGCAGCAACCTGCCAAATATTAATCTTAGGATTAAGAGAGCGGGCTACACCCTCAACAACAACCATAGTCCGCTGCAACAAGATAAGCTCAGTTCTGGTTTCCATACCAAACCGCTCAGTCACTTCAAACAAATAACTTAGTAAGCGTCCCATCGAGATTTTTGATGCATCCATTCCAAAGATTGGTTCACCCACAGCGCGCAAAGCACGGGCAAATTCATCTACATCTTTGTCCGCAGGCACATATCCTGCTTCAAAATGGACCTCAGCTACCCGCTTATAGTCCTTGCGTATAAATCCAAATATAATCTCAGCGTATACGCGCCGCGTATATTCATCAATATGACCCATGATGCCAAAATCATAAGCAATAATATCACCATTTGGAGAAACTTTTAGATTGCCTTGGTGCATATCTGCATGAAAAAACCCATCGCGCAGCGCATGCATAAGAAAAAGTTTTAATACCCGTTCACTTAAATCAACTCGATCATGTCCAGCGGCATCAATTGCCGCATTGTCTCCCATAGGCGCCCCATCTACCCATTCCAAAGTCATAACACGGCGAGCCGAATACTCCCACCGGATTGAAGGCAAAGCAAAACCTGCGTCATCCTTCGTATTTGCTGCAAATTCACCCGCAGCCGAAGATTCCAGCCGTAAGTCTAATTCGCCCTGAACAACTCCGTCAAAGTGCTCAATTACTTCAATTGGGCGTAGTCTTCGTGCACCTGGAGCAAAAATTTCAATAATCCGAGCCGCAAGGTAAAACGCATCAACATCCTTAGTGAACGCGCGCTCAATTCCAGGTCGAAGCACTTTAATAGCAACATTCTCTCCTGTTTCAGCTAGTTTGGCTTTATGAACCTGTGCAATTGAAGCCGCCGCGACAGATTCACTAAATTCCAGAAAAATCGTATCGGTAGCTTGACCAAGCTCTTTTTGGACCTCAGCCTTGGCAATCTCCACTGGGAACGGCGGCAATTTATCTTGAAGGACACGTAGTTGCTCTGCCAATTCATTTCCAACGACATCGGGCCTAGTAGATAAAATTTGACCAAACTTGATATAAGCCGGCCCCAAAGCAGTTAATGCACGCGTAGCAGGCGGCATTGTTGGATCACCTTTGTAACCCAAAAACTGAAATGGTTTACCCAATGCTTTTGCTATAAAACGTAGAGCCGGTGGCGCCTCAAATGCATCTAGAACAACATTCATTGCACCAGTACGCTCAAGCGTAGCACCAGTACGGATTAATCGAATAATATTATGAGGCCCACGCACTTTAGATTTTCCAGCCGGAGTGTAGGGAGGCTATTCCCATCGTCAGATTTCGGTATTTTGTATTTTCAAATCCCGCATTTTGGATCATGCTCAAAAACGTTTCTTGGTCAGGAAATTTACGGATCGACTCTACAAGGTATTGATAACTATCGCGATCACCCGCAATTAATTCTCCCATACTTGGAATTACATTAAAGCTATATAAATCATATAACTTTTGCATTCCCTCAACCGGTATTTGGCTAAACTCTAAAACCATCAGTCGTCCACCTGGTTTTAAAACTCGATACGCTTCAGCCAAAGCTTTTTGCGGATGGGTCACATTTCGAATTCCAAAGCTGATGGTGTAAACATCAAAGCTGTTGTTTTCAAAAGGCAAAGCCATGGCATCACCCACTACCCAATCCAAGCTTTGGGCCAATTTCTCTGCTTCAGCTCGTTTTTGGCCTTCAATTAACATTGGTTCAGTTAAATCAAGCACAGTGGCATTACCAAAACCAGCCCGCTTAAGAAATTTAAAAGATACATCACCAGTCCCGCCTGCCACATCTAAAAGCTTTTGCCCACTATGGGGTGCCAGCCAATCCATCATTGCTTCTTTCCATATGCGATGGATTCCAACACTCATAACATCGTTCATAATATCATATTTTGATGCAACTGAGTTGAAAACGCCCTGTACACGTTCTGCTTTTTCATGTTCAGGTACGGTCTCAAAGCCAAAATGCGTAGTCTGGTGGTCAGTCATTAGATGTGTCTTTCTGAACTGTCAGATCTTTTTATAGAGCGCATACGGGATATACAACGTAGCCCTTTTGCCGCAGGAGGCTAAGCATGCCCGAACTGCCCGAAGTTGAAACTGTTCTTCAGGGCCTGACGCCAGCCATGGAAGGCGTTAAAATCAGTCGTGCAGACGTGAACCGACCTGACCTAAGATGGCCTTTTCCATCCGCTATGGCCGAACGCCTAACCGGACAGACGGTGCTGAAGTTGCGCAGGCGCGCAAAGTATATATTAGCTGACCTTAGTTCGGAAGAAACTCTTCTTGTCCATCTCGGAATGTCAGGCCGGATGTTGATATCAGGCGACCCCTTAGGACAATTTTCCCGTGCTCATCCCGCTGTTGCAAAACACGATCACGTTATCTTTCACATGGCTAATGATAGCAGAATAACTTTCAATGATCCCCGCCGCTTTGGAGCAATGGATCTTGTAAAAACTCCATTTGCGGATCAGCACAAGCTGCTTCGCTCCTTGGGACCAGAGCCACTAGGAAATGATTTTCATGAAAATTATCTAGCGCAGGTTTTAAATGGCAGGAATACAGCTGTTAAGTCCGCTCTCCTTGACCAGCGAATCATAGCTGGATTAGGCAATATTTATGTTTGTGAGGTATTATTCCGTGCAAAAATTTCTCCAACTCAAAAGACTAGTCAAATCACTGAATCCAGAATTTTTAACCTTGTACCAGTTATCCGGAATGTCCTTACAGATGCCATAAAAGCCGGTGGATCCTCACTCCGAGATTTCCGCCAAGCCAATGGAGAACTTGGATATTTTCAGCATAGCTTTGACGTATACGGGCGGGAAGGCGAGCCTTGTCGAACACCGGGATGCAAAGCGCAGATTGTCCGAATTGTACAATCAAGCCGCTCCTCTTTCTATTGCGCCACCTGCCAATCATAGCTTGAAACAGCGTGGCTCCGTGGTAATGCTCCACCTTAATGACAACAGATGAAAGTAATCCCATGGCCTATGAGACGATTATCATCGACCTAGAAGACCACATCGCCAAAATCACGCTAAACAGACCCGACGCACTCAATGCACTCAACGCTCAACTACTTACTGAGCTAGCTGACGCAATGAGCTCGGCCCAATCTAACGATAAAGTGCGCTGTATAGTTTTAACAGGCTCCGAAAAAGCATTCGCCGCGGGTGCTGATATTGCCATGATGAAAGATAAATCGTACGTTGAAGTCTTTTCAGAAGATCTGTTTGGCTCGGAAATTACCACTGTCTCTAGTGTACGAAAACCAATCATTGCAGCCGTTTCAGGTTACGCATTAGGCGGTGGCTGTGAGCTAGCAATGATGTGCGATTTTATTATTGCAGCCGACAGCGCCAAATTTGGTCAGCCCGAGATTAATCTTGGCGTTATGGCTGGAATAGGAGGTACGCAACGTCTAGCTCGTGCTGTCGGAAAGGCAAAAGCAATGGACATGAACCTGACTGGTAGGTTCATGGATGCCAAAGAAGCAGAAATGGCAGGACTAGTTAGCAGAATTGTGCCAACTAAAAAACTTCTTGAAGAGGCAATGGACGCGGCTGCAAAAATTGCTGAAAAATCGACGATTTCTACTATGGCAGTAAAAGAAGCTGTTAATCGATCTTTCGAAGTATCCTTGCGGGAAGGTCTTTTATTCGAACGTCGTGTCTTCCATTCGCTTTTCGCGACTGAAGACCAAGAAGAAGGCATGGCAGCTTTTCTTGAAAAGCGACAAGCACAGTTTCGCGATAAATAGTGCTAGTACCTTTTTATGCTACCAATGAAGCTTCAGAAACAATCATACGGTGGTATGGTTGTTCCTGAAAATGAATAAGAACAGCTACACTCTTGACACAGTGCAACCGCACCCCTAATGCAACATCTTCAGAAACTACCGCACCAATAGATTGGGACGAGATAATATGGCAAACTCACCACAGGCCAAGAAGCGGGCCCGCCAAAACGAAAAACGTTTCGCAATTAATAAAGCACGCCGTTCGCGTATTCGGACTTACCTTCGCACTGTCGAGGAGGCAATCGAATCGGGCGACAAAGCAGCCGCAGAACTTGCGCTGAAAACTGCTCAACCGGAGCTAATGCGCGGCGTAACCAAAGGCGTCTATCATAAAAACACGGCATCACGGAAAATGTCTCGATTGTCAGCTAGAGTTAAAACACTCTCCTAACTTATAGACACTATTAACAAAAAGCGCGGCAATTTTGCGGCGCTTTTTGTTTTTATTAACCTAAAAATAACACTAATATGATTCTTATCGTGTCAAGTTGTAAGTTCTATGGACGGGCCGCTTACGAAGTTGGTATTCATAGCAAGTGACTCGTTTTCGCCGGGGGGGGGAGACAGGCTAAGCTGCACCGTCTTTATTTACGGCTGGGCTTAGAAGAGTGCTGTCTATTTTAGTCAGCTCTACATCTGGGATCGAACACTTTCGAAGCTCAGACCTGTCCTGCAGTTTTGGTATACGGGATGGCATTGAATATACGCAAATAAGCGTTTTGCATATATAAAATAGCCAAATCCGTCTATATTACTTAAGCCCCATTTCTTCCAACCGCTTGCAGCGGGATGGAAAAAAATTGGTTAAGACGACTGCGCAAGCGCTTGTGACCATTGAAATTGGTTGCAAAAGCAAAAGAAGGCAGAAGATACGGTGGGGTGATTATGACGCACGAAGAGTGGGAACAACTGAAACACAGGTTGCTCAAAACAGTTGGTCAAAATAATTATAAAACATGGATCGAACCACTGAATTTCCGTGATCTAAAAGACGGGATTGCAGCTTTTGAAGTTCCAACAAATTTCATGGGTAACTACGTTAGCCAAAATTTCTCTGATCTGATTTTGTATGAAATTAAAAATCAAAACAGCGATATTCGTCGGCTCAGATTTATGGTTTCTACTCATGCAAAAGGCGGTTTAAGTGCCGTTGATACCTCCGCCAATTTAGAAAAGCCAGAATCTCATAAGACAGCAAGAACTACATTAGCCACCGCCCCTCTAGACCGCCGTTTCACTTTTAACAGCTTTGTGGTGGGCAAACCTAATGAACTGGCTCATGCTGCTGCGCGACGTGTTTCCGAAGGCGGCGCGGTCACTTTTAACCCACTTTTTCTTTATGGTGGCGTCGGACTTGGTAAAACACATTTAATGCATGCTATAGCATGGGAACTCCAAAAACGCCGCCCAGATTTAAATGTACTCTATTTATCTGCAGAACAATTCATGTACCGGTTTGTTCAAGCACTTCGTGATCGCAAGATGATGGATTTCAAATCTATTTTTCGGTCAGTTGATGTTCTTATGGTCGACGATGTGCAATTTATTGCTGGAAAAGACAGTACTCAAGAAGAGTTCTTTCACACTTTTAATGCGCTAGTTGATCAGAATAAACAAATCATCATTTCTGCTGATCGAGCACCAGGTGAGATTAAAGATCTTGAAGACCGCGTGAAATCGCGTCTGCAATGCGGTTTAGTCGTTGATCTACACCCTACGGACTACGAACTACGCTTAGGTATTTTACAAAGCAAAGTCGAACAGCAGCAAGAAAATTACCCAAATCTCAATGTAGAATCTGGAGTCCTAGAATTTCTTGCCCAACGGATTTCAACCAATGTACGTGTTCTTGAAGGCGCGCTTACACGTTTATTCGCCTTCGCCTCTCTCGTTGGTCGTCCAATAAATCTAGAACTCACACAAGACTGTCTAGCTGATGTACTGCGCGCTTCAGAACGCAAGATTACAGTGGAGGAAATTCAGCGCCGCGTATCAGAACACTATAACATCCGCCTAAGTGATATGGTCGGTCCTAAACGACTGCGCAGTTATGCCCGCCCGCGCCAAGTAGCAATGTATCTATGCAAACATCTGACATCTCGCTCACTTCCTGACATTGGCAGACGGTTTGGTGGTCGTGACCATACGACGGTTATGCACGGCGTAAAACGAATCGAAGAACTTAAGCTACAGGACGGACAGATTGCAGAAGATCTGGAACTGCTTAGGCGCTCATTAGAAGCCTAAAATGGCTTAGCTTTGATCATGTTTTAAAAACTTTTCAACTTTAGCCGTAATTTTATAAAGCCTAACCTTGCTTCATGCGCTTAATTATGTGTCTTTTCGCATCGGAAAACACAACGTTGACTTGACGCCCACGACGATACAACGGACAAAACAAATAATTGTTTAAGAAGCGCCGGGTTTAGGATAGCGTTTCCTTCCCGGTTATCTGGTGAGAGGTAGAACATGAAAATCAGTGTTGAGCGCGCCGCGCTGCTTAAAGCGGTAAGCCAAGCCCAATCAGTCGTTGAACGACGTAACACAATCCCCATCCTTGCCAATGTTTTGATAGAAGCTGAAGGATCTGACGTTACTTTCCGAGCAACAGATCTGGACATTGAAGTTGTTGATAAAGCGCCTGCACAGGTTGAGCGCGCTGGAGCCACCACTGTCTCAGCCACAACATTGCATGAAATCGTTCGCAAGTTACCAGATGGAGCACTCGTCACACTGACTGCAGACAATGCTGCAGGACGTCTTACCGTTGAGGCAGGACGTTCCAATTTTTCACTGGCCACCCTTCCAAAAGAAGATTTTCCTGTAATGGCATCATCTGAATATGCCTCTAACTTTTCAATTGCTGCATCCAAATTAAGACGGTTATTCGACAAATCTAAATTTGCCATTTCGACTGAAGAAACAAGGTATTATCTGAACGGCGTTTATATGCATATTGCAAAAGGTGACGACGGGGTAGCATTACGCTGCGTTGCTACAGACGGACACCGCCTTGCACGAATTGATAGTGATTTACCCCAAGGTGCTACTGATATGCCAGGTGTAATTGTCCCTCGCAAAACTGTGGGCGAATTGCGTAAGTTATTAGAAGAGGACGAAATGCAAATTGCAGTATCCGTATCTGAAAGCAAAATCCGTTTCGCAACGCCTGATATCACACTGACTTCAAAGGTTATTGACGGAACTTTTCCAGATTATACAAGAGTTATACCGACTGGAAACACTCGAAGAATGGAAGTTGATGCAAGCGACTTTGCCAAAGCCGTGGACCGCGTCGCCACAGTAAGCTCTGAACGATCTCGCGCTGTCAAACTACAGCTAGATGAAGACCGCTTGGTTCTTTCTGTAAATGCACCTGACAGCGGTGCTGCTGAAGAAGAACTGGTAGTGGCTTATGGGGATGAACGGTTAGAAATTGGGTTTAATGCAAAGTACTTATTAGAAATTGCCAGTCAAGTTGATCGTGAAAACGCTGTATTTATGTTTAATTCATCCGGTGACCCAACCCTCATGCGCGAAGGCAATGATCAGTCAGCCATATATGTCGTAATGCCAATGCGAGTTTAACGGACTTTCAGTCAAAGACCCAACCACCGACATTGACGTTATAAAGTGAAAAAGGAACAGACCTGCCAGTGTACTTGTCTGATTTGACACTCTCGCATTTTAGATCACATAAATTAATGCGTATCTCACTTGATGAACGGCCAGTTGCCATTTTTGGATCCAATGGAACCGGCAAGACAAACATTCTTGAAGCGGTGTCTCTGTTGTCACCTGGCCGCGGACTTAGAAGAGCATCTGCCTTTGATATGGCACGGCGGCCAGAGGCGTTAGGCTGGAAATTAACTAGCGTCCTTCATTCATTCCGGCAGATGCATGAAATCGAAATCGAATCAGAAAAGGGCGCAACACGCCAGGTTAAGATTGATGGTAAGTCTAAAGCACAAACGGCTTTAGGACAGATAGCCCGAGTACTTTGGCTGATTCCATCTATGGATAGACTGTGGATTGAGGGTGCTGAAGGTAGACGACGTTTCTTGGACAGAATGACGCTCAGTTTTATGCCAGACCACGCACAAGCATCACTAGATTATGATAAGGCCATGCGTGAAAGAAACCGCCTACTCAAGGAAATGATACGTGATCCACATTGGTATTCAGCGCTAGAAGCTTGCATGGCAGAATCTGGTACAAAGATTCACGCTAATCGTCTGGACGCACTGGCTGAATTAGAACAAGCACAAGCTATCGCAGAAACATCTTTTCCTAAAGCAACACTAACATTGCTACAGGGCGACTTCGCAATGCCTGATGATCCTGTTGAATTTCAGCAGGCATTGGCCGAAAACAGAACTCATGATCTTGCCGCTGGGCGTACACTAAGAGGTCCACATCGCGCGGATCTTTATGGAGTATATGCCGCTAAAAATTTTCCAGCTAAAGATTGCTCAACCGGCGAACAAAAAGCACTACTTGTATCACTTATTCTTGCAAACGCACGTGCCCTGACAACACGTTTTGGTGCTCCGCCACTATTACTATTAGATGAAGTAGCTGCCCACCTTGACGCTAATCGCCGTAAAGCTCTTTATAACGAGATCAGCGTACTTGGCACTCAAGCGTGGATGACGGGAACAGGGCCAGAACTTTTTGATCATTTAGGCGATCGTGCACAATATTTCCATGTTTCAGAGTTAGAAGGCACTAATCCAATTAATTTATCATGACATTGTGGTTTTGGGACGTCCTCCTTTACGCAGGCGCATTGTTAGTATTATTTTTAACGCCTGGCCCAGTATGGGTTGGACTAATTGCGCGCAGTTTATCAGGCGGGTTTCAGTCAGCATGGCCTTTGGCATTGGGGGTGGCAGTTGGTGACGTCCTTTGGTCTTTATTAGCAATATTTGGCGTTACCTGGGTTTTGTCAATTTATGGAACTTTTATTGAGGCACTAAAGTGGGTAGCATCAGGCATGTTTCTTACTATGGGACTATTATTAATCTATAACGCAAACAAAATCATCAATATTGACAAGCGCTTAACTTCCCCTGGCATGTTAGCCGGCTTTATTGCCGGACTGATCGTAATCTTGGGAAATCCCAAAGCAATCCTATTTTATGCAGGAATCCTCCCGGGCTTCTTTGATCTCACAAAATTAACGGCTGTTGATATTGCTGTGATCGTAACTCTGTCTATGGTTGTTCCCCTGTTTGGGAATTTAGTTATGGCTGTTTTCATAGATAAAGTGCGCAAGCTATTGGCAAATCCAAATTCGTTAAAACTTATGAACAAATTATCAGGTATTTTACTAATTGGTGTGGGCCTGATCATTCCACTGACTTGAGACACAAAATATTGTGTCATCTGCGTGACAACCTGTATCAAAAATCGTATATATAGTGCGAAATACGAAGGGTCCTGTAAATGGCTGATATTGAGAAAATTCCAGAAGAGTATGGCGCAGATTCTATTAAAGTTCTCAAAGGGTTAGAAGCTGTCAGAAAGCGCCCTGGAATGTATATTGGTGATACTGATGATGGCTCAGGTCTTCACCACATGGTGTACGAAGTCGTGGATAATGGCATCGATGAAGCTTTGGCCGGCCATGCAGATGCGGTAACCGTCACAATCCATGCGGATTCTTCTGTTTCTGTCAGCGACAACGGCCGTGGAATTCCAGTAGGTATCCATGAAGAAGAAGGCGTATCAGCGGCTGAAGTTATTATGACCCAGCTTCATGCCGGTGGTAAGTTTGACAGCAACTCCTATAAGGTGTCTGGAGGTTTACACGGTGTAGGCGTCTCCGTTGTCAACGCACTTTCAGATTGGTTAGAGTTGCGGATATGGCGCGAAGGTAAGGAACACGTAGCCCGCTTCGAGGGAGGGTTCACCAACAAACACCTAGAGATCGTGGCTGATGCTCAGGGACGAACTGGAACAGAAGTACGGTTTCTGGCTTCAACTGATACGTTTTCAAATCTTGAATATTCCTTTGAAACCCTGGAAAAAAGACTGCGCGAACTCGCATTCTTAAATTCTGGCGTGCGAATAATTCTTTGTGACGAACGCCCGATAGAACCTTTGCGGTCCGAGTTGTACTATGAGGGTGGCGTCAAAGAGTTCGTGAAATATCTGGACCGTTCCAAATCATCAATTATGCCTGAACCAATTTTCATAACTGGCGAAAAAGACGACATCGGTGTCGAAGTGGCTATGTGGTGGAATGATAGCTACAATGAGATGGTACTGCCATTCACCAATAATATTCCGCAACGAGATGGCGGCGCCCATATGGCAGGCTTTCGAGGCGCACTAACGCGGACAATCAATAATTATGCACAAACCAGCGGAATCGCAAAACGGGAAAAGATCAACTTTACCGGTGACGATGCTCGCGAAGGCTTGACCTGTGTGCTATCAGTCAAAGTACCGGACCCAAAATTTAGCAGTCAAACGAAAGACAAGCTTGTCAGCTCCGAAGTTAGACCTGCAGTCGAGGGCTTAGTAAACGAAAAGCTAGCGGAATGGTTTGAGGAAAATCCCAACGAGGCTAAAATTATTGTTGGGAAAATTGTCGAAGCTGCGCTTGCGCGTGAAGCCGCACGAAAAGCGCGTGATCTGACACGCCGCAAGAATCCAATGGATATGAATTTTCTGAGTTCCAAACTTAAGGATTGTTCGGACAAGAACCCTGCAAATACTGAGGTATTCCTTGTGGAGGGAGACAGCGCTGGGGGTTCTGCTCAAACCGGGCGAGATCGCAAAACTCAGGCCATTTTACCGCTCAAAGGAAAAATTCTGAACGTTGAACGGGCAAGATTTGATCGGATGCTTGGTTCTCAAGAAATTGGTAACATGGTGATGGCTCTTGGAACGGGCATTGGACGAGATGAATTCAATATCGAAAAGCTTCGGTATCATAAAATTGTCATCATGACCGATGCAGACGTGGACGGGGCACATATTCGCACCCTGTTATTGACGTTCTTCTATCGTCAAATGCCAGAACTGATTGAGGGCGGTTATCTCTATATTGCACAGCCACCACTGTATAAAGTGGCTCGCGGAAAATCGGAGGTTTACCTAAAAGACGAATCTGAAATGCAAGATTATTTGATTCAACAGGGTATTGAGGGGGCCATGCTCAGGCAAGGCAATGGAGAAGAAATAATTGGTCAGGACCTAATCCGTGTCGTTGATGAGGCACGGCAATTGCAGCGCGTGCTACAAGCCTTTCCAACACATTACCCACGCCATATTTTAGAGCAGGCCGCAATAGCTGGTGCCTTTGTGCCTGGAGCCATAGATAGTGACTTGCAAGGAGTTGCGGACCGTGTCGCAGATCGATTGAATCTAATCGCAGTTGAGTATGAAAAAGGTTGGACCGGGCGCATCACTCAAGATCAGGGTATTCGACTTGCACGAATTTTACGTGGCGTTGAAGAGGTACGTACCCTTGATGGTCCAATGCTTCGCTCTGGCGAGATCCGCAAAACGGGAAGCTTCACCCAATTATTACAAGACGTCTACAACACTCCAGCAACATTAAATCGTAAAGACCACTCCCAAATGATAATGGGCCCAATGGACCTTCTTGATGCAATCTTAAAAGAAGGCGAGAAAGGACTTTCCCTTCAACGCTATAAGGGTCTAGGTGAAATGAATCCCGGCCAACTTTGGGAAACGACACTTGACCCTGATGCCCGCACCTTGCTGCAGGTAAGAATTGAAGATATGGCTGATGCAGACGATCTTTTCACTAAATTGATGGGAGATGTTGTTGAGCCTCGACGAGAATTCATCCAGAAAAACGCACTAAACGTAGAAAATTTAGACTTCTAAATATTTAGTAATCTATTACGAGGTCACTGAAATTGGTGTGGTCGAACTCAATTAAAGACCGTAGCAGTAATTCGAACAACTAAAGTACTTAGATACGCTGCATTCATCATTTGGAGTCCATAATTCTACGCAAAGTAATCTATTTCTTCCTATTAATTTGCTCTCTCGATCCAATTGGAGCAAAAGCAGACGTTTCGTTTGATTGCCGGACAGCTAAAGTGACCGCTGAAAAGTTAGTGTGTGGCAACAAAACCTTGTCCGATCTTGATGGAGAGCTTGGACGTATCTACCGTCTCATCATGCACGGGAAGAACGCATCCATAGCGGACAAAAAAATTCTGAAAGCAAGCCAGAGGGGCTGGATCAAAGGTCGCAATGACTGTTGGAAGTCGGTAAGTGAATTAACTTGTATTCTCAGTTCTTACGTGGTGCGCATAAGTGAACTCCGGATCGGTTACGTAGATGCGCGGGAAATAAAAGAAACTAACCTCAGCTATGGTCCGATTGGACTTACCTGTGAGGGAACAAAAGAACAATTTTGGATTACGCAACTGCATACCAACGAGCGTTTTGCGACAGTTATAGGCGGCAGCTATATTTTTGTACTTTCACAGGTCCCAACAGCGTCAGGCGTGAAATACCAAAGCCAAACCGACGACGTCAGAGCAAGCTTATGGATAAAAGCTGACGTCACAGTTTTTCAAATACGAGATGGCATAGCATGGAATTGCACGACGTTCTCCCCTTAGTACTTTATCTTACAGGAGAAATTTATCCGTTTATGTTTAAAAATTAGCTCAATAAGTTACTACGAATAACAGTAGAGATTGCAGTAACTAGCATCTTTGATCAAAAGTGCTTCAATCTCAGTAGAATTATGGATAAAGAAAAACAAAACATTCGTCAAAACATGTTTCTCCATACGCGAGAAAAGTTAGTCTAAGCAACTGTATGCAATCTATGTTCAAGCACTGAAAATGTTTTATAAAAGTTTTCTACTTTTTTAAAAAATGGCCAGCAAAGCAATCATGACAACTTTTTAATTTAAATAAATTGATGGAAAGTAGACTATTTTCCACTATTTTTCAGCCATTATTGCTAGACACTTTTGACACAGGACACTAGGTTCTTGCACGACGTTGGACATTACACTGCTCATCCAATAGCAACCACCAACGTCCAAATTGCAAAACCAACGAACTGTGTGAAATATGACGCCTGATGAAATTCGGAACAGCTTTTTAAGTGAAATGACGCGGCAAGGATCAATTGCCATTCCTTCGGCAAGCGTAGTGCCAGAAAATGATCCAAGTACACTTTTTGTTGGCAGCGGCATGCAGCCTATGGTGCCATACCTTCTTGGGCTAGATCACCCTATGGGCCAAGACCTAGTAAACGTCCAACCATGCATTCGGACCGGAGATATTGAAGAAGTAGGAGACCTTACTCACCTTACATTTTTTGAGATGATTGGGCGTTGGGAATTAGGTGCTGATCCCAAAACATACAAAGCCGAACAAATTAGGCGAGTTATGGATTGGCAGGTCAATGTACTCGGACTTGATCCGAAACGTTTAAGTGTCACGATTCATTCTGGAAATTCGGATCTTGGCATTAATTATGATGATGCCAGCTTAAAAGTATGGCAGGAATTTTTCGCGAGCCATAATATTGAGGCACCAGTTGAAGAGGAACCTTTCACTTATGGCGCCTCACGCGGTGGAAGAATTTTTGTATACGATGACTCAGAAAACTGGTGGTCACGTGCAGGCGTGCCTAGCAATATGCCAGTCGGCGAGCCTGGCGGTCCCGATAGTGAAATGTTTTTTGATCATGATCCCGAAGGAGATCCAATGGCGCACCCAGCAGACGGCGGTGCGCGATTTGTCGAAATTGGTAATAATGTTTTTATGTCGCACAAACGTACAGAGAACGGATTTGTTCTGTTCGAACGGCCAAATATTGACTACGGTGGTGGGCTGGAGCGTATCCTTTCAGCAGCGAATGGCGAAGTTGACGTCTACAAATCGCCATTTTTTGCGGGTCCTATGCAATATTTAGAAAAGCAATCCAACAAAGAATACTCTAAAAATGAGAAAGCTTTTCGTATTATTCTTGACCACACTAGAGCGACGGTCTTTTTGCTAGCCAGCGGTGTTTACCCAAGCAATAAAGACGCCGGTTATGTCGTGCGAAGATTAATTCGCAGGGCTGCACGTGTTGGAAAAACACTTGGTTACGAAGGCGCATTGCTTTCTAATTTAGCACAGGTTTTCATCAACGAATCGGAAACATATACATTTGTACAAGATGCACGCGAGCAGATTTTAAATGCCCTTGAACAGGAGGAAACACTGTTTCTCAAAACTCTTCGGAATGGTGAGCGTGAGATTCGGAGATTCATGAAAACTGGTAACATAACAGGTAAAATTGCGTTCCAGTTTTACGAGACTTACGGCTTTCCCCTAGAGTTAACTAAAGAGTTGCTTGAGGAAGAAGGCATGGATATTCAAGGTCCTGAAGGATTTGATTTAGCGGCAAAGGAACACTCTATAGCTAGCAAATCAGCTTCGACAGCCAAGTTTTCTGGTGGTTTAGGTGACAAAAGCGAAACAACCGTTTCTTTCCATACAGCAACACATCTGCTTTTAGCGGGGCTGAGAGAAGTTCTTGGCGATCACGTACATCAACGCGGCAGCAATATTACGCCAGAGCGTATTCGCTTTGACGTATCTCACCCGCAAAAAATCACAGCAGAAGAACTACAGCAAGTAGTTACCTTCGTTAATACTGCCATCAAGGCAGGTGCCGAAGTTAAATCATATGAGATGGATAAAGCAGAAGCGCGCAAAGCCGGAATTGAAGGTAGTTTTTGGGAAAAATATCCTGAACGTGTCACAATCTATGAAATGAAAGATTCCAAAGGTACTGTTTTCAGCCGCGAGCTCTGCGGCGGTCCTCATGTAAATAACACTGGCAACCTTACACAGCTTGGAAGTTTTAAAGTCCTGAAAGAAGAAAGCAGTTCAGCAGGTGTACGCCGTATTAAAGCCGTTATATCTTAGTGAACAACCAAGCTTACATTTTTTTGGGTTGTACCCAGCATTTCAGTAAAACAAAGACACCGCACATTGTGTAATAATTACTGAAAGCCCAGCCGAGACTCGTGCTTTAAAAGTAAAACGATCTGTGTTTTGTTTGTCATAATTATAGCACTTATATTTCCATCAACGTGCAAAATAATGTTTTACGCCAACTGTCGCTTACCACCAAATGTTACAAAAAAATAGAAAATCTCCCATATATGTAACATTTTAATTGCGTATTACATAAAAAGCATTTATTTTATACTGGAGGGTTTTGCTATGGACGCATTTATCTGTGACGCGCAACGCACACCTATTGGTAGGTATGGTGGAAGCTTGTCTACCATACGAACAGATGATCTAGCAGCCATACCTATCGCTTCGCTGATATCCCGTAACCCAAATGTAGATTGGTCAAACCTAGACGACATCATACTCGGTTGTGCAAATCAAGCAGGTGAAGATAACCGCAACGTAGCTCGGATGGCAGCCCTTTTAGCTGGTCTTCCAACCGGTGTACCAGGCGCTACAATTAATCGCTTGTGCGCTTCTGGTATGGATGCTGTTGGTATCATAGCGCGTGGTATAAAATCAGGTGAGATAGACATAGCCATCGCTGGTGGTATCGAGAATATGAGTCGCGCTCCTTTTGTTTTACCAAAAGCTGAAGCGCCATTTAGTCGTACCAATCAGATCTACGATACAACCATCGGTTGGCGATTTGTGAACCCAAAAATAAAAAAACAATATGGCATCGATTCCATGCCTGAAACGGCAGAAAATGTTGCCAAGGACTGGAACATTAGCCGTGCTGATCAGGATGCGTTCGCAGCAAGATCACAAGAAAGATGGAAAAATGCACACGAAAATGGGGAGTTTAAAAATGAAATTACTCCTGTCATTATCCCTCAAAGCAAAGTCGGCCATGTAACTATCACAGAAGATGAACATCCGCGCCCAGATACTAATTTGGATACTCTCGGTCAGCTAAAAAGTATAAACGGATTAGACAAAACAGTAACTGCGGGAAATGCTTCCGGCTTAAATGATGGCTCCGCTGCCTTGCTGATAGCGTCGACCAAAGCGGCAGAGGCAAATGGACTTACCCCAATGGCAAGAATTGTTGGAATGAGTGCTGCAGGTGTTGAGCCTCGTATTATGGGAATTGGTCCTGTACCGGCATGCCAAAAAGTACTTCATCGAGCGGGACTGACTTTGAATCAAATGGATATAATAGAACTGAACGAAGCCTTTGCATCTCAAGGACTGGCCACATTACGCAGCATGGGAATAGCTGATGACGATTCACGCGTGAATGCAAGAGGCGGTGCTATTGCCCTCGGCCATCCTTTGGGTATGTCCGGCGCAAGGTTGGTTATCTCTGCTGCCTATCAACTCCAGCAAATTGATAAACGATATGCACTTTGCACAATGTGTGTAGGAGTTGGTCAAGGAGTTGCACTTGTTTTAGAACGCGCCAGTTAAGCAGACGCCTTCCTACAAAAGGATCTATAAAATGTATGCACAAATGATAAAATCTGAAGAAACTTACGAAGACCCTAAAAAACTCATGGCATTTCAGGCACGCATAGACGACGGCGACCGCATTGAGCCAAAAGACTGGATGCCTAAGGGATATCGCAAAACACTCATCCGCCAGATAGGTCAACACGCGCACAGTGAAATAGTTGGTCAACTGCCTGAAGGCAATTGGATTACGCGTGCACCATCTTTGGAACGTAAGGCCATCTTATTAGCTAAAGTACAGGATGAAGCTGGACATGGTCTATATTTATATTGTGCCGCTGAAACACTTGGAGTTAGCCGTGATGAGCTAACAGAAATGCTCCTAAACGGGCAGATGAAATATTCCTCAATCTTTTCATATCCAGCTCTTACTTGGGCCGATATGGGGGTGATCGGTTGGTTAATCGATGGAGCAGCAATCCTTAATCAAGTTCCTCTTCAACGAACTAGTTATGGGCCTTATGCCCGTGCCATGGTCCGCATCTGCAAAGAGGAATCTTTTCATCAGCGCCAGGGTTTTGATATTATGATAAAAATGGTAAATGGCACCGCTGAGCAAAAGCACATGGCGCAAGACGCACTCAATCGTCTTTGGTATCCTTCTCTCATGATGTTTGGCCCGCCTGACGCAGAAAGTGTGCATTCAGAGCAATCAATGCGCTGGAAAATAAAGATTAATTCAAATGATGAATTGCGTCAAAAGTTCGTGAATCAGACAGTGCCACAAGCCGAATATCTTGGCCTTTCGATACCAGATATAAATTTAAACTGGAACGAAAGAAAGCAGAGCTATGATTTTAGCCAACCAGACTGGTCTGAATTTTTTGATGTTCTGGAAGGTAATGGTCCCGCATCAGTTGATCGAATTGAAGCAAGACAAGCCGCATGGGAAGATGGTGCTTGGGTTCGGGAGGCCCGCATTGCTCATGCGGAAAAAAAGAATATGGCAATACTTGCAGCGGAGTGAACAAGTGAACAATGAATGGCCTCTCTACGAAGTTTTTATTCGGGGTAAACATGGCCTATCACATCGCCACGTTGGTTCCGTTCATGCAACAGACTCGCAACATGCGATTCAAAACGCACGCGACGTCTACACACGGCGCAATGAAGGCGTCAGCATTTGGGTAATACCTTCAATGCAAATCGTAGCTTCTTGTCCGAGTGATAAAGACGCGCTTTTTGAGCCGTCAGAAGATAAGATTTACCGCCACCCATCTTTTTTCCAAATTCCAGATGATGTCGAGGCGATGTGAGTTTCACTAGTATTCTCAGAATGGGCGACAACACGTTGGTTTTAGGGCAACGCTTGTCAGAATGGTGTGGTCACGGCCCAGCACCTGAGGAGGATATCGCACTAGCTAATATCGCTCTTGATCTAATTGGACAAACAAGGCTCTGGCTAGATTTAGCCGGCAATCGTGAGGGGCTTGGTCGTGACTCTGATATGTTGGCCTACCACCGCAATCCTTGGGATTTTAAAAATTTACTGCTTGTCGAACAGCCAAACCGAGATTTTGGTGTAACCATGATGCGTCAATTTTTGTTTGATACATGGCATCTGGAAACGCTTAGAATACTCAGCCACCACACCGATAAAGATGTCCGAGGTATTGCGCAGAAATCATCTAAAGAGGTCACTTACCACCGCGCACGTTCTACAAATATAGTAATTGCTTTGGGCGACGGAACTGAGAAAAGCCAGTTACGCATGCAAAGCGCTTTAAACAGGCTGTACCCTTACGTGGGCGAGATGTTCATGACAGACAAAGACGACCTTATCGATATGGCAGCATTACGGCCAAGGTTTGACGCACACCTGTCGGCAACATTAAATAAGGCAACATTAACAAAGCCAGAAAGTGAATTTTATCATAAAGGAGGTAAAACTGGCACCCAGCATTCTGAACATCTCAGTCATATCCTTGCAACAATGCAATCCCTACCACGTAGTTACCCAGAGGCCAAATGGTAGAAGGGCGCCCGTCAACCAGTGTAGTTTGGAAATGGCTGGCTGACGTACCAGATCCAGAAATTCCAGCAATTTCTCTGCTGGATCTAGGCGTCATACGCGACATTCAATGGCGGGCTGATACACTCGAAGTTACAGTAACACCAACCTATTCTGGCTGCCCAGCAACCTCTCTCATTAACTTTCAAATTGAAGCAGCCTTGAGCGCACGAGGAATCCAAAAGCTAACCCTGAAACGTCAAATTGCTCCTCCATGGACTACAGATTGGATGTCAGACGCGGGATGTAAAAAATTGGAAGCCTATGGCATTGCTCCCCCTCGCTCCACAGGCAGCCCCAAACAATGCCCACGTTGTAAATCAAATTCTTTGGAAGAGATAAGTGAGTTTGGATCAACTCCGTGTAAGGCGCAGTGGCGTTGTAAAGATTGCCTAGAACCGTTTGACTATTTTAAGTGCATATAATGCCACAGTTTTATCCCCTTACTGTCACCCGAATTCATCGCACTATTCGCAAAGCTGTTGTGCTGACACTCAAACCTAATGACCCTGAAATATTCAAATTCACCCAAGGCCAATACCTGACATTCCGCAAAAATTTTGGAGAAATAGAGTTGCGTCGCAACTACTCAATCTGTTCCGGAGTTGATGATGGCGTTTTACAAGTCGGAATCAAACAAGTTGATGGGGGAGCGTTCTCCACATATGCGAATACTAATCTAAAAGTTGGGGATCAACTCGAGGCTATGCCTCCAATGGGCGACTTCTATGCCGGCAAGGCATCAAAAAATGTAAATTCTTATCTTAGTTTCGCAGGCGGGTCCGGCATTACTCCGATTTTATCCCTACTTCGATCAGTACTTTCCGAAGAACCAAAAAGTGATTTTACATTGATTTACGCGAACCAAGCCGTTCACACAATAATGTTCCGAGAAGAATTAGAAGATCTGAAAAGCCATTTCATGGATCGCCTTGCAGTAATACACATCTTAGAATCTGGGCAAGATATCGATCTTTTTTCAGGTCGCATTGACCAAAATAAATGTGAGGCTTTGTTTAAATCATGGATCAACATAGAAAATATCAACATTGCCTATATCTGCGGACCTGAGCCTATGATGATAGCCGCCACTAAAGCGCTTAGACAGCACGGATTACGTAAAAATCAAATCAAATTTGAGTTATTTGGAATAAGCCAAGGTGGGTTGATACCTCAAAAATCAAGTAGCAAAAAATTAAAAGATTCTCTGAGCACCAGAGCAAAAATTACACTTGATGGCGCAACACACAGTATTGAAATAGCTAAAGACCAATCCGTACTCGAAACGGCACTATATCATAATCTCGATGTGCCCCATGCTTGCCGTGCAGGCGTATGCAGCACTTGTAAGGCTAAAATAATCGAGGGTGAGTTCCAAATGCTAACTAACCATTCGCTTGAAGACTATGAAGTTGAAGCTGGGTATGTGTTAACCTGCCAATGCTATCCACTGAGCGATACGCTTATTGTGGATTACGATCAACACTAGGAGTAGTGGCTATGCGTCAGATATCTAGCTTCGCTACTGGCGAGTGGTTAGGCCCGGGTGCAGGCGCAAAACCCATTTCTAGTGCTATCACTGGCAACGTGATTGCCGAGGTAGGTAATGATGCACTAAATGTTCAGTCCATGCAGGACTATGCTCGAGATGTTGGCGGTCCCAGTTTGCGCACTTTGACATTTCACGACAGAGCGCGAATGTTGAAAGCAATTGCTTTGCATCTCAAGAAATACCGCAAAATACTATATGAAATAAGTTTTGATACTGGCGCCACACAATCCGATCATTTGATGGATATTGATGGAGGCATCGGTACGATGCTGGTCTATGCATCTAAAGGACGGCGTGAGATGCCTGACACTTGCGTTTACCTTGATGGCCCACCAGAACAATTAGGACGCTTATCTAATTTTATGGGGCAGCATGTTTGTACGCCATTGCAAGGCGCAGCATTACATATCAACGCCTATAATTTCCCAGTTTGGGGCATGTTAGAAAAGCTTGCTCCAACTCTCTTGGCCGGAATGCCTGCAATAATAAAACCAGCCACATCCACTTCTTATGTAACCGAATGCTGCGTGCGTCTGATCATCGAAAGTGGCCTATTGCCAAAAGGGGCATTACAACTGATTTCTGGAAATATTGGCGATTTACTCAACCATTTAGACTGTCAGGATGTAGTTACATTTACTGGATCGGAAAAAACAGGTCTAATGCTGCGGAGCAACCCTAATTTACTTGCGAACTCTATCCGGTTTACCGCAGAGCAAGACAGCCTAAATGCAATTGTTTTAGGCCCGGACGTAACTAAAAAGATGCCAGAGTTTGATCTATTTATTGACGAAATTGAGCGTGAAATAACTGCAAAAGCCGGACAAAAATGCACTGCAATACGTCGCATTATGGTGCCATCCAACAGGGTTGATGAAACAATCAAAGCGCTCAGTAATCGGCTAACACGTACTCGCATTGGAGATCCCCGTGACCCCAAAACAAACATGGGCGCACTGGTCTCAAATGAACAAAAAAGTGACGTGCTGGCTAAAACTGCTTTGATTGGAGCAGAGGCAGAGCGAGTTTTTGGCAATCCTGACGACTTCACTATGATGAAAAGTAAAGGCGCGTTCTTACCCCCAATGTTGTTCTATTGCGCCAACCCAGATGGCGCTTCAAACCTACATAAAGTTGAAGCTTTTGGACCTGTGTCCACGATAATGCCTTATCGTAACATTGAACATGCATCAGAATTACTGAACCGGGGCAAGGGATCGCTTGTGGCATCAGTGATCACACACGATACAGACGTAGCAAAAGATATCACAGTCAGTTCAGCTGCGTTTCATGGAAGGTTATATTTTAACAATCGTGATAGTATGAGTGATGCGACAGGACATGGCGCACCAATGCCTCATATGACCCATGGTGGCCCGGGTCGAGCAGGTGGTGGCGAGGAACTAGGTGGCATCCGAGCAGTGACTAAATACATGCAGCGAACTGCAATACAAGGCAGTCCTGACATTCTCTCAGCAATTGGTAGGAAGTGGGTGCCGGGCGCTACTGAAGTAACTGGAGGCTCTCATCCCTTCACTCGTCATTTTAATGATCTGAAGACCGGAGATACCCTACATACCGTATCTCGACAAATCACACTGGAGGATATCGAAAAGTTCGCTGATTTCACTGGCGATAAATTCTATGCGCATATGAACGAGGAACAAGCACGCGCAAATCCATTTTTTCCTGGCCGTGTTGCGCATGGCTACCTATTGCTGAGTTTTGCGGCAGGGTTATTTGTACACCCAGAACCCGGTCCAGTTCTTGCAAATATTGGCCTCGAAAAACTCCATTTCCTAAAACCTGTTGAGGCAAATGACAGTATTAAGGTCCAACTTACAGTTAAATCTAAAGCACCTCGAAATGACCAATATGGGGAGGTAAAATGGCATGTTGCTTTGACTAATCAGAGTGATGAACCAGTTGCCGAATATGAACTGCTGACGATGAATGCTTTTTAGTTCTTACAACAAATCAGTCCGACTGTTAACACAGCTAGGACCAATTCGCGCTTGGTCTTTGTTAGTAACAGTTTTTGGTGAGTTATCAGGAGAAAATGCGGTAGACGGACCGGTGCTTACTTCAATTATGAGAGAAATTGGCATTAAGCCTGAAGCAACCCGTGTGGCATTACATCGTTTACGCAATGATGGCTGGATAACCTCACAAAGATTAGGCCGTATAAGTCAATATAAACTTACTGCCAAAGGAGCGCACGATAGCGCTGCTGCCCGTCCACGTATTTATGGTCGACCCCAAAAAACAGAAGAAAAAATGCAATTTTTTATAACCAAAACAAGCGATAATTCTCTTGATCCAGCATCTTACACGCAAATCACATCAAGAATATTCGTTTGTGAAATCAGTACAGTATGCCCACCGGAAGCTATAATCCTTGAACCCACGCACTTACCGATCTGGCTGAGCAAACAAATTGAATCAGACTACCTACGACAGGGCTATGATAATCTGTTTCAAGTTCTGTCAAATATTAGCTTTAATGTAGAAACGTTTAGCCCTCTTCAAATAGCAGTAGTTCGCATATTAATTGTACATGTTTGGCGAAGGCTAACACTTAAGCATCCAACGCTACCACGCACTGCACATTCCGCCAGTTGGCATGGGCATGACTGTCGCGCATTGGTCACTACGTTACTGGATAATTTACCCCGCCCAGCGCAGAAATTATTAAAAGCCACCTAAGTGCTATTCATATGACCAAGCAATGCGCTTTTGCCATGAAAAATCTAATTGGCGTCTAGCAACAATGCAATCAGATAGGCTAATCGATACTACTGGTATATTTTGTGCCTCCACTGGAGGCACAAAATATAGACGCATGTAAAATTACCGATGTAGGGCCATCGAGCATACCAAATTTAAACCATTTTAAATGGTCATAATCTGGCCAACGTTGCGTCATAGCAAGCAGTTACATTAGTTTATAAATTCAATGAAAATAGGCCCAAACAATACACATTACCCAAGTTTCATGGTAATCTAACCACCCAGTAATACGATTAGCTCACCATATTGGGTCCAGAGTAAATGCGACGGCTTTAATCGAAAATCTCTAAGATTATGACGTTAAGCCTTTCCGCAGTAAAATTCCTGCAGAAAGGCAATCTTGTCACAGTTAACCGGGTGACCTGACGGCACCTATCAATGGGTTTGTTACAGGCTTCGCAATTCCATAAATCACAACAATCCCATCACCTCCACCCATTGTGGCAGTAACCCGGTTAGGATTATCTTCGACTAAAGCAGATACAACATTCCAGTTGTTTGCATTCCAAACATTACCAGCATCATCAACCATGATATCAGTAGTCTTTTCGAGTACACCGCTTTTGTAGGCATGGATCAACTGGCCTGTCCCAACTCCATCTGGGCAAACTTTTTGGTCTTGCCCACATACCTGCATGAACCCTGTACCGAAGAAATTTCCAATAAAAACAGTATCTTGACCATCTATAGAAACTCCCCATCCCGCACTAATTTGTCCGTTGAGTAGATTAGCCTTGAGAACATCACCTTTCGAGGAAAGCATTGTTAGGTTACCACTACCGTTCGGATACTTTTTCTCATTTTTCTTCATGTTCGCTAAAGAAATTCTGAACTCATCAATGATGCTTGCACCTGCAGGGATCTTTGGAACAGGATAGCCCGGCGACATATTGGCTCCAACCCACACATTCCCCTTGGAATCGATGCCAATGCCACGCGGAGCAGTCCCAACGCTGATTTGCGAAACCTTTTCTGGAGTATTGCCGTTAAAGCGCGTTACCGTCATCCCACCGTTATTTGACACCCAGACAAAATTGTCATTATCAACAGCGACAGCAAAAGGACGATTTAAACCATCAAGTTTAATGATTTCGCCTTTTGTGTGATCTCCACCCGGGAAACGGATCATCTGGTTTAACTGATTATCACAAGCCCATACATCACCATTTGGCGCGGTAGCGAGCCCTTGAATGCCACCAATCTCTCCATTCACCTGTGCAGGACCCAGTGCTTTACCATCGAGATCAAAAACACCAATTTTTTTGTTGAAGGTACCAACCCAAACCTTGTCAGACGAAACCGTTGTACCCCAACCAATCCCGTCAAGGCCCTGATCATTATAGCCGGTAAGAGGAGGCGACAATGCTCGGCCCGAAGCGTCAAGGCGCGTAACACCACCACCAATCGCTTTTTCCAAACCAGACTGTGATCCTGGCATCCAGTTCTGACCACTCCACAATTGTGCTCGATCGTCAAACATCAAGCGTCCAGGCGAGTAAGTACCCCCACCGACTAAACGCACCATTA
>CAJQRC010000002.1 GCA_905480645.1 uncultured Tateyamaria sp. | reverse complement strand
CCACCAATAGTACGACAAAAGTCTTAGATCAGATAAATTCTTGACCAAGCGATAAAAAAACGTGTTACTTAACAGTATCTAATCTGGGGACTGATATGACAAAATTTAATTCTTTTAACCGCCGCCACTTTATGATGACTACTGCAGCATCATCATTAATTCTTGGTGCTGGCCCAACCTTTGCAGCAGAACCGATTAAAACTGCAGGGATTTATACTGTCCCGGTGGAGCAGCAATGGGTAAGCCGTATTCATATTGCAGCACTTGCCGCACAAGATCGTGGTGATATTGAATACACTTTCTCTGAAAATGTAAGCAATACCGACTATGCCCGCGTTATTCGCGAGTATGCAGAAGCGGGCAACAAGCTTATAATCGGCGAGGTGTTTGGTGCTGAAGCTGAAGCGCGCGAAGTTGCGGCAGAATATCCAGACGTCGCCTTTCTAATGGGATCGAGCTTTAAAGAAGATGCAGCCTTACCAAATTTTGCGGTCTTCGATAATTACATTCAGGATGGCTCTTACCTTTCAGGCATCATTGCAGGCGCAATGACAAAATCTGGAAATATAGGCATGGTTGGTGGCTTCCCAATTCCGGAAGTAAATCGACTAATGCATGCCTTTATGGCTGGGGCACTAGAAATGAATCCAGACATTAAATTTCAAGTCAGCTTTATTGGTAGCTGGTTTGATCCACCAAAAGCTAAAGAAACTGCCTTCGCAATGATCGAGAATGGTGCGGATATCCTTTATGCTGAGCGCTTTGGTGTTTCCGATGCAGCAAAAGAAAAAGATATCTTGGCGATTGGGAATGTAATCGATACTCAGGCCGAATATCCTAACACAGTCGTAGCTTCAGCAATCTGGCACTTTGAGCCAACCCTAAACAAGGCCATTGCCGAGTTGCAAGCAGGCAAATTCAAAGCAGCGGACTACGGAGTTTATTCGTTTATGAAGGCTGGTGGCACTTCTTTAGCGCCGCTAGGAAGCTTTGACGGAAAAGTCCCAAGCGCTGCAATGAAACTCGTCAAAAAACGTGAAGCTGACATAAAGTCAGGTTCTTTTACAGTCATCATTAATGATGAAGAGCCAGGTTCGTCGTAATCCAGAATGACAGATACTCTCGTTGAGGCTCTATCCCTCGACGCAATAACTAAACGCTTTGGAGAGCTGACTGCAAATGATGCAGTCAGCCTTTCTTTAAACCAAGGCGAAGCTATTGCATTACTCGGTGAAAATGGCGCTGGTAAAACTACGCTTATGAATATTCTTTTTGGTCAGTATACAGCTGATAGTGGGACTGTTCGTGTGTTCGGTGAAAAATTGCCGCCAGGAAATTCGCGCGCAGCATTAAATGCCGGTGTCGGCATGGTGCATCAGCACTTTACTCTTGCCGATAACCTAACCGTTCAAGAAAATATTACGCTAGGCACCCAATCACTACTTAGTTACAGTTCAAACAGTGCTGGAGCGAAGGCTCACATTATAGCTTTATCAAACAAATATCAACTTGCAGTTTCTCCGAATGCGCGCGTTGGAACATTAACTGTAGGTGAGCGACAAAGAGTTGAAATTCTAAAAGCACTATACCGTAATGTACGCATTTTAATCCTCGATGAACCGACTGCAGTCCTTACGCCACAAGAAACTGATGACCTCTTTGCTACCCTGCGTCATGCAATTTCAGATGGGCTGGCGATCATTTTTATATCCCACAAGCTCCATGAAGTAATGACCATTGCCGACCGAGTTGTCGTCCTGCGACACGGTAAAATAGCTGGTAAGGTTGAGATTAAAAATACAAGTAAAGAGGCGCTTGCTAAAATGATGATGGGCACGGAGGCTAGCCCCCCAGAAGTGGCCAATTCCACCCCAGGTGCCGCATTGCTTGAGTTGCGCAAAACCAGTACGCTAGACATTGGAAATAAACCAGGCCTACGCGACGTTTCATTGACGTTACGAGAGGGTCAAATAATTGGCCTTGCTGGTGTATCTGGCAACGGACAAGCTGCAATAGCTGATTTAATTGGTGGATCAATGTATCCAGTTAGTGGTCAGATTTTGTTATCAGGTACCCCGATCCAGGGCTGGACACCACACAATGCCGTTAAAAGTGGTATCGCTCGTATCCCCGAAGATCGGCATAAAACTGGGACAATCGCCGATTTCAACCTCACTGAAAACGCAATACTTGAGCATTACAAATCTAGCAACTTTAGTACCTGCGGCTGGCTAAACTGGCGTAAATCAAGGACTTTTGCGAGTGCCATTGTTAAAAAATATGACGTACGCTGTCCCGGAATTGATACGCCGATCCGTTTGCTATCCGGCGGAAACATGCAAAAGCTAATTCTTGGCCGAGTCTTAGAGGGCCAACCACGTGTTATTCTTGCCAACCAACCCGTGCGTGGTCTTGATATCGGGGCAGTAAATTATGTGCATAATCAATTGCTAAATGCCCGTAACCGCGGCGCTGCAATCTTAATTATATCTGAAGACTTGGACGAGATCATGGCACTGTCTGACGTAATCCATGTTATTTCTAGCGGCAGACTATCACCTGCGTTTGATCGTGGCCAAATGACACCAACTCAGTTGGGGCTCTGGATGGCAGGATCAGGTTTCGATGGTGAGGTTTCAAATGCGTCTTGAGCCAATCAATAATCCAAATATTGCGCGTAAGTCTGTCCCACCAGCCATTGCCTTACTGACTACAATATTGATTACATCTGTGTTGGCAATGCTAGCTGGTGCTAATCCATTTTCTGTGTTTGGGCTCATTTTAGAGGGAGCCTTTGGATCACAGTTTGCTTTGCTTGAAACATTGAACCGTGCAACACCTCTCATTTTTACGGGTCTGGCAGTTGCAGTCGCATTCCGCGCTAAATTTTGGAATATAGGAGCTGAGGCGCAGCTTTATGCAGGTGCTTTAATAACAGTATTATTAGGCATAGGAATTTTACAATGGCCCGCAGCTATACTTTTACCATTTATTATTGTTGCCAGTATTATTGCAGGAGCCATACTTCTCCTGGTGCCTGCGTTGCTTAAAACAAGATTTGGCGTTGACGAGGTTGTAACAACGCTCTTGTTTAATTTTATTTTCTTATTGTTTGTTTCAATGCTCTTAGAGGGACCACTCAAGGACCCAATGGGCATGGGTTGGCCCAAATCAGCACGTCTAATCCCCGAAGCGCGTTTACCCCGACTATTTGAAGGGCTACGTCTCCATTGGGGATTTGGCCTTGCAATTTTTTCATCCATTATTGTCTGGGTAATTCAGACAAAGAGTACTCTCGGTTATGAAATGCGCGCAGTTGGCCTAAATAAAAAAGCTGCAGCTTTTGCAGGTATTTCAGTCAACCTGGTATTAATCAAAACAGCTTTAATATCTGGCGGATTGGCCGCACTTGCAGGCTTTTCAGAAGTCGCTGGACTAAAAGGTAGCTTGACACTCGATCTATCGCCTGGCTTTGGCTACACAGGGATTATCGTAGCAATGCTAGCTCTGCTTAACCCGCTGGGTGTAGTTGTCGCTGCCCTATTTGTAGCAGGCATTTTCGTAGGTGCTGACAGCATGAGCCGTGCTGCAGGCGTTCCGACTTATTTAGCAGACATTATGCTGGCAGTAGCACTTTTATTAATGGTTCTTGCCATAATGCTAACTCGTTTTCGTGTAATTAGGGATTAACTCGATGGAGATTATCGAAATCCTGTTCACTGCCAGTTTTTGGGCCGCAGCAATTCGTATTGCAAGTCCTCTAATTTTTGCAACCTTAGGTGAGTTAATTTGTGAACGCGCAGGTGTTCTCAACCTAGGAATTGAAGGTATTATGGTATCAGGCGCATTTGCGGGCTGGATGGCTGTTTATTCCGGTACAGGCCTTTGGAGCGGTGTATGCATTGCTATGTTGGTAGGCATGCTATTTGGCCTCTTGCACAGCACACTGACTGTGCCCTTCGGCCTCTCTCAGCATGTTGTAGGCCTTGGCGTCACATTACTGGCAACATCATCAACTTATTATGCCTACCGATTGGCTCTACCAGAGGTTACCAGCCCACCCAAAATCGAAGCATTTCAACCGTATGAAGTCCCCATATTAGTCGATATCCCATTAATTGGAACAGCACTTTTCTCACAAACCCCACTAACGTATCTGGCTCTTGTTCTCGTGGTGTTAGTAGCAGTTATACTCTATCGGACCCCACTAGGATTGGCAGTACGCGCCGCCGGTGAGAATCCAGCAGCCGTGGCTGCACAAGGGTTGTCAGTGACTGCAATTCGGATGGGTGCAGTAATTGTAGGCAGTGGCTTAATGGCCGTTGGCGGTGCATTTCTAACAATGTCAGCCTTTGACAGCTTCTTTTTTGAAATGGTGAATGGACGTGGCTGGATCTGTATCGCGCTGGTAGTCTTTGGGTCATGGCAACCAGGCAAGGCACTCCTAGGCGCCGTTTTATTTGCTGCTTTTGATGCACTACAAATTCGTGTGCAACAGACTAGCTTTGGCACTCAAATTCCGTATCAATTTTTCTTAATGATGCCATATATTCTTTCAATCCTTGCACTCATAATAATGTCCCGCCGAGCCGAGGTGCCAGCGGCGCTCATGATTCCATTTAATAAAGGAGAGCGCTGATGTTCGATTTGATCGTCAGAGGTGGTACTCTGCCAGATGGGCGGGTAACCGATATCGGAATAAAAGGTTCAAAAATCATAGCGATGGATCAACTCGGTTCGGCTGAGGCAGAGCAAGTAATCGAGGCATCGGGTAACCTCATTAGCCCACCCTTTGTGGATCCTCATTTTCACATGGACGCAACACTGTCTTACGGACTGCCGCGCATCAATGCGTCTGGAACATTGCTCGAAGGAATTGGACTGTGGGGTGAACTCAAGCAAGTCATGACGCAAGACGAAGTTGTTCAACGCGCACTTACTTATTGTGACTGGGCAGCCAGTATGGGTTTGCTCGCAATCCGCAGCCATGTAGATACTTGTGATGACCGCTTATTAGGCGTTGAGGCTTTGTTGGAAGTTCGTAACAAAGTCAAAGACTATATCGACCTACAACTGGTTGCCTTTCCACAAGACGGGTTTTATCGCGACCCCACGGCCCGTGAAAATACTATCCGTGCACTTGATATGGGCGTTGACGTCGTCGGTGGGATCCCACATTTTGAACGAACAATGGTAGATGGCACTGCGTCCGTAACTGAGCTTTGTGAAATTGCAGCCAAGCGCGGTTTACAAGTTGACATGCACTGCGACGAAACTGACGATCCACTGTCACGTCACATCGAAACTCTGGCCTACGAAACACAGCGGTTGGACCTGCAAAATCGGGTCGCAGGGTCACACCTGACATCCATGCATTCAATGGATAACTACTACGTCTCAAAGTTGCTGCCTCTAATCGCAGAAGCTGAGATCAACGTAATTCCAAATCCATTAATCAATATTGTTTTGCAGGGGCGACACGATACCTTTCCCAAAAGGCGTGGCCTCACGCGGGTCAAAGAAATGCTAGCGCATGGCATCAACATTGGATGGGGACAGGATTGCGTACTAGATCCGTGGTATTCTCTTGGAACCGCCGATATGTTGGATGTAGCTTTTATGGGGTTGCATGTTGCGCAAATGACTAGTCCATCAGAAATGCAAACCTGTTTTGATATGGTTACAACAAACAATGCTAAAACAATGGGCCTTACTGACTATGGCTTGCATGTGGGTGCAAGGGCCTCGTTGGTAGTACTGGATGCAGGGTCTGCAATTGAGGCCATACGTCTCCGCGCAGCTCGCCTCCAAGTAGTTGCAAATGGTAAGATAATAAGCCAAACGCCAAGGCCAGACGCAATGCTTTCAATTTTAGACAGGCCGGCATCTATAGGCCGACGTCACAATACATAATAAAAAGACTGAGCAATTTATGTTCTTGCCATCAGTACAAATATTATTCACGTTTTTAGCATCATTTATTTATAGGATTTTATAATGCTGTATTATAAGATACAGACGTAATACTATAACAAGTTAGTTAGGTAAAAAATGCTTAATCCTGCACTCCCACTAGGATTTGCGCATCATGATCACACTAATTGTGTAATTGATACGCTAACCGCAGCCGAAACATACTGTGCTGAAAAAGAACTAAGGTTCACACCTGTGCGCCGTAAAGTTTTAGAAATACTATCTCAGGAGCACCGCGCCCTCGGTGCTTACGCTATACTGGACCGACTGCGTGAAAGTGGATTCGGTTCGCAACCACCTATCGCGTATCGTGCTCTTGATTTTCTAGTATTAAATGGGCTGGCCCACAAAATAGAACGTTTAAATGCATTCATCGCTTGCTCCCACCTAGGTTATACTCATACGCCTTTTTTTATGATTTGCCACTTATGTAATACAGTTGCTGAAGCACAGTATGTTCCAGATCGCGGTGCGCTTGAGAGCGCAGCACAAACTGCAGGGTTCCATATTGAACAAACAGTAGTTGAGGCTAAGGGTGTGTGTCCGTCTTGCATAACTAAGGGAGACATATGACCCTCGTTCAAATTGACAACTTGAGCCTTAAGTATAGCAAACGCATGGTGCTATCGAATGTTTCTTTCGAAGTTTCCTCGGGTGAAATTGTAACCATAGTTGGCCCCAACGGATCTGGCAAAACAAGTTTGTTACGCGCTATAATTGGAGCTTTAAAACCTTCGCGGGGGCGGGTTTTACTAAAAAGTGATATACGTTTTGGTTACGTTCCTCAAAAGCTGCATATAGATGAAACCCTTCCTATCACGGTGTCCCGATTTCTAAGGCTACCAAGAAATGTTAACGGATCAGCTATTGATGCAGCTTTATTGCAAGCGGGTCTGCCAGATTTGGCAAAAGTACAAATGTCACATTTATCAGGGGGACAGTTTCAGCGTGTATTGCTGGCGCGGGCTCTAATCGACAAACCTGATATCTTACTGTTGGATGAAGCGACCCAGGGTTTAGATCAGCGCGGATCTGCTTCGTTTTACAAGCAGATTGAAAAGGTCAGGCAAGAAACAGGTTGCGCAGTTCTTATGATAAGCCACGAATTACATGTGGTGATGAGTGCATCTGATCGGGTAATCTGCTTAAACGGCCACGTTTGTTGCGAAGGTACTCCTGCAGTTGTCGCCTCAGCTCCAGAATATCGTGCACTCTTTGGTGCGGATACGGGCGGTGCTTTAGCCCTTTATCAACATCATCATGATCATAGCCATGATGATGATCACGAGCGCCAATACCAATCGGAGACTAAGCACTAATGCTTGATGATTTCTTGGTGCGTGCCAACTTAGCTGGAATCGGTGTAGCCTTCGCTGCAGCTCCATTAGGCTGTTTTGTGGTTTGGAGACGCATGGCCTACTTTGGAGATGCAACAGCACACGCAGCAATTTTGGGAGTTGCCCTTTCTCTTGCATTTTCACTTTCAATTTTCATTGGTACCGTAATAGTTGCTTTGCTTATGGCTTTTACGGTCAGCCTACTTTCAGACCGCGGTTATGCGATGGATACGCTATTAGGTGTACTCGCTCACTCCACACTTGCCTTTGGACTGGTTGCAGTTTCATTTTTATCAGGCATCCGAATAGATCTCATGGCTTACCTTTTCGGAGACATTCTCGCTGTATCACGAAGCGATTTAGGAGTTATATGGATTGGCGCAGGTCTTGTTGTTGCATTAGTCGCTTGGCGATGGACGGCTCTACTAACGTCAACGCTTAATGAAGATTTGGCACATGCTGGAGGCATAGACCCGAAACGTGAGAAAATAGTCCTTACGTGTGCGTTGGCTATTACTGTGGCAGTTTCAATCAAAGTGGTCGGGGTTTTATTGATTGCCGCGATGTTGATAATTCCAGCAGCTGCAGCACGGGTATTCTCAAAAACGCCAGAAAGAATGGTGCTGGTTGCTGGTGCGATTGGCACTCTTTCCGTATTAGTGGGACTACGTGTAGCTTACATAATAGATACTCCTGCAGGTCCATCCATTGTTTGCGTGGCAGCTTTAGCGTTTCTTTTATCAAGTGTAACAAAAGGCCTCAGTACCAAAGAATAACCTGCTATAAAAGTAAACAGTACACTCGGCTATTAACCGATTTGTTCAACGCCATATTAAAAATGACAACTTCAGACATGGTAGATTTCCGTAAAACCTTAACTAATATCTGCAAGAATCGCTTCAAAGGAGATTAAGGTTAATGCAGTCATGGATAGGGTTGGATTCTGAGTCCCTATTGAAGGCACAGAGCCACATTCAGTTATATATAGATTATTTTGATCCCAGCTTTTTTGATGCTTGTTGACGATACTATTTAACGAAGATGTTCCCATAATATGGGTCTCACATAAATGCCCTGCATCTTGAAAATTAAATTCTGTCGCCAGCTCATCAAAATTTATGTATGTGCTTTTAGATAAATCCGGTGCAGCCATAAAATCTTGCGCTCCAAGCCTATCTTAGCCCCCTAAAACAGATCCCAATAATCACTTTCTTAGTGATAAGTAAAAATTATACAGAAAATCCAAAACTATAATTATAGATGCTCCCATTACTGCATATAAAATTTAAAATGGTCAGTTGGAAATTGGAAAAGTACACCTGCAATGCGTACTGGGCCAAAGTGCCGCTTACCCGCGAATACTTGGAGACCAATGAGATAAATACTCATCACAATGGCAGATATCACACTAACTCGACTTGGGAAGATCACTGCCAATGATGAATAGCCATGATAACTTATTACAATAGATAACAACGATTTATCCCTAATTATTTACACCACTAAATAGAACGAAGATAATGACCTGCGAGGTTCTCAATCTATCCAAATGTGACTATAATAACCAATAATTTAGCTCATATTGTTATTGGAAAGGCTTTCGTCAACAATTATGATAGTTTCAGAAATTGTCGGGTTAGACATTTGAAGTTCATCAGCAGAAAGCTTAATGACCTTATCAACGCGCTCGATGTTCGCTGCTCCGGCAAAAACAGCGCGTGCGGCGGATGAGGGTTTTAAGAGGTTTTTGGCTGCAGCCGCATATTTTCCAAAGGGAACCATATCTGAAGGGTCAGCACCAAGGCGTTCAACGACACCATTTACAAAGTCATAGATCTCTTTGGATTTATCGATGTCACTGTGAACGGCGTCATTAATTGAGCGAGGACCTTCACGAGTGATGCAACGGTAGTTCCCGGTTGCCAGCATGGCCCATTTTGCAAAAGGTACAAATATAGAGTCAAAAACACGAAGTTTGACAGGAACATCTTTGCCGTCAATCTGATAGTTTTCTACGTCTGCCTCCAGGGTCGTAAGTATCAAATTATGGGAGGGGTCTCTAAATTTAGAAACTTTGAAGTTTGTTGGAAGGCCTACAAAAAGAACATTAGGTTTTTCTTCTGGTGGACGAAACGCCTGAGGGTCCGGGGAACACAGGGTCACTAACTCAGGATCGAATTGATCCCATATTTCAGCATCTAGAAACGCATCCCTCAGATTGGATGTATCGAAATTGGGAATGCGCTTTAAGTAGGGCAATGGCGGCATATTCATGATTGACATACACGGTACTTTGCTTTTGGCAATTTGCCCAAGCAGATTACTGATGGTAGGGTGCGAGTACTGTGGTTCTTGCATAGCGAGGCAAACAAGATCGTAATCTTGCGGACTAGCGTTTTCTGGGGTTACTGCATTCACTACGCCAGCCAGATTATTTGAAAAAAAGCTACGATGTGCTTCTTCACCTTTTAATTTGATTCGAACTTCAGTCCCTTCTGAATTGATAAGTGCCGCTGTTTCTTCACGACAGACCAACGTAACATAATGGCCTGCGGCAGCAAATTTTGTAGCAAGTAATGAGCCATAGGAAGCCCCAAGGATAAGAATTTTATATACCATTTCCGTTTGTTCCTTTGCATTCATCAAGCGGGAATCAATCTCTCTTATAAATGGTATCACAAACTCAGAATTTTCTGATCAAAATATTTCCATCTCTAGGACTTTATTAATTTTCATTGAAAGAGCGTCCAACCGCAACGGGCGCTTATAGCCAGCGATTTTTTAACTGAGCAGATCAACCAAAGTTTCCCCAAGCTTAGCGGGTGATGGGGAGACCCGAACTCCTGCAGATTTAAGGGCGTCAATCTTATCCTCTGCTCCACCTTTCCCACCTGAGATTACAGCTCCAGCATGGCCCATTGTACGCCCCGGTGGTGCGGTTCGGCCAGCTATAAAACCAACAACAGGTTTCGAGCGGCCTCGCTTAGCTTCATCTATTAGGAATTGTGCTGCGTCCTCTTCGGCCGAGCCACCTATTTCGCCAATCATGATAATCGACTGGGTGTCCGGGTCAGCCAAGAACAGCTCCATAATATCAATAAATTCAGTGCCTTTAACTGGGTCTCCACCAATACCGACAGCAGTTGTTTGGCCCAAGCCCGCTACGGTAGTTTGATATACAGCCTCATAGGTCAATGTTCCAGAGCGTGACAAAACTCCAACCGATCCCCTTTTAAAAATAGACCCCGGCATAATGCCAATTTTACATTCGTCAGGTGTCATCAAACCAGGACAATTAGGGCCAATTAATCGACTGCTAGATACATCAAGTTTTTCTTTAACACGAACCATGTCCTGAACCGGGACACCTTCAGTAATACAGGTAATGAGCTCTATGCCAGCATCAATTGACTCTTCAATCGCTGCCGCAGCGCCTGCTGGTGGAATATAAATAATACTGGAAGTAGCACCAGTTGCTTCTTTAGCTTCGGCGACACTAGCGTACACAGGCAAGGACACACCAGTTGCGCTGGTCCAATCTGTTCCACCTTTCTGAGGATGAGTGCCAGCGACCATTTTTGTACCGTGGTATGCTAGGGCTTGTTCGGTATGAAAAGATCCGGTTTTTCCAGTGAGACCCTGAACGATGATTTTTGTATCTTTATTGATGAGAATTGACATCTACTTACCCTTTAACGGCTTTAACGATTTTCCGAGCTGCGTCGTCCAGATCGTCTGCGGCAATTACGTTCAGGCCGCTTTCATTGATAATGGATTTGCCTTCTTCAACTTTAGTTCCTTCGAGGCGTACAACCAACGGTACTTGTAGCCCAACATCTTTAACGGCTTGTACAACGCCCTGTGCAATTACGTCGCAGCGCATGATCCCACCGAAAATATTAACCAAAATACCTTTTACGTTTGGATCCGAGGTGATGATTTTGAATGCTGCTGTCACCTTTTCCGTTGTAGCACCTCCACCAACATCTAGAAAATTTGCCGGTGCTGCACCATAGAGTTTAATGATGTCCATTGTAGCCATCGCCAGACCAGCACCATTGACCATACAGCCAATCTCACCATCCAGCGCGATATAGGCAAGGTCGTACTTCGAGGCTTCAAGTTCTTTAGCATCTTCTTCGCTCTCGTCTCGGTACGCCATCAGGTCTGGATGACGAAAAAGCGCATTCCCATCAAAAGAAATTTTTGCATCAAGGACCTGAATTTCGTTCGACTTAGTGACGATCAATGGATTGATCTCAAGCATACTCATATCTTTGTCAGTAAACGCTTTATATAATGCCTTAAACAGTTTCTTACCCTGATCACGAGAATTACCAGCCAGTTTATAGGCGTCCGCCAATTTCTCAGTGTCTTCATCCGTAACGCCAGTAGACTGTGTTATATTGATAGTATGGATTTTATTTGGTGTCTCTTCTGCAACTGTTTCTATATCCATGCCACCTTCAGTCGAAGCCACAAACGAAACTTTACCTGTTTCACGATCAACAAGGATCGAAAGGTAAAGCTCACGTTCAATATCAGCACCGTCCTCGATGAAAATACGATTAACTTGCTTGCCCGCTGGACCAGTTTGTTTGGTTACAAGTGTTTTACCCAGCATTTCACTGGCATTGGCCAATGCTTCTTCCGCAGAAAAGGATACGCGTACGCCACCTTTAGCGTTTTCACCAAGCTCTTTGAATTTACCTTTTCCGCGTCCTCCAGCATGAATTTGGCTTTTTACAACCCAGACTGGCCCCGAAAGTGTACCAACTGCTGCCTCTATTTCATCCTGATTAGTAATTGTGACACCATTCGCGACAGGTGCGCCAAAGGTTTTTAAAACTTCCTTGGCTTGATGCTCATGGATGTTCATTTATTTCTCCTCATGTTGGAAATCATTTGATTAATGTCAATATATCTTTGAAAGCGTCAGCACTGGCATTTCCAAGCCATTCAAAAATCACCATCTCTGTGGTGACAATACTCACCCCGATCGCACTTAAACGGACCAAACAGGCCGCCTCATTTTCTAATGTTCTTGATGCAGTTGCATCAGATACAAAAAAAACTTCGAAACCTTCCTCAACAAGACCAACAGCAGTTTGAACAACACAAATATGTGCTTCCATTCCCGTCAGAACAACCTGCCTGCGATTCAGTGATTTAAATGCCTTAGCAAAGCCAGAATCTTCCATGCAGGAAAAGTGCATCTTCGGCAATATCTCAGATGTGCCAGCGACTGATTTAATCTCTGGAATGGTGGCCCCAAGCCCCCTAGGATATTGTTCAGTCAGTAGGGTGGGAATGCCAATTTTTTCAGCTGCCTGCAGCAGAGTTCGCGCATTTCTTATAGTACGAGCAGGTGCCATCATGGCAGGTACCAGACGTTCCTGCATGTCAATAACAACCAGTACAGAATCATGGGCCCTAATTAACAATTTACACCCTCCAAAAACATAAACCCGAGCCGGTATGTGGTATACCACCGATATCAAAGTCAAGAGTTTTAAACATACAACGAATAAACTGTTTGACTGATATTGATCTAGGTGTATGGTATACCACACACCAAATGCTGGTAGAATTTAAGTATTTCAGAGCGGTTTGCCCATGAGGGGGAAGTTCACATGTCGATTGGCGACAAACTTACGCCGATAGCCGAAAGCTTCACATTGAAGGATCACACCTTCGCAGTGTTGCGTGCGGCTATACTCGATATGGATATTTACAGTCCTAACGCAGATTTGCGTTTAGATGAACGGAAGCTAGCTGATAAACTGGGGATTTCCCGTACACCCATCCGCGAGGCACTTGCACGACTGGCACAAGAGGACCTTGTTCAAATCATACCCCGGAAGGGTGTTTTTGTCTGTCGCAAAACAAGACAAGAAATCTTAGAAATGATCATCACTTGGGCGGCGCTTGAAAGTATGGCGGCCCGTCTAGCGACGGAAAATGCGACCGATGCCGATCTGGCTGCACTTCGAAAATTTGCGATGAAGCATAGTAGTGATGCAGTGCGCGCAGACATCGAAGAATATTCAGACGCTAATATCAAGTTCCATCAGATGATCCTCGAATTGTCTGGTTGTGCACTATTAGGTTCTACCGCTGAAGGGTTATTAATTCATATGCAAGCCATCCGTCGTCGTACCATGGGTGAAAGTGACAGAGCCCTTAAATCAGTAGTTGATCATATGGAAATAATAGAAGCACTTTTGGCCCGAAATCCAAATCTGGCGGCGCGGCGCGTACGAGAACACACGATGCGTTTGCATGACCACATCAGGAAAACTTGGACAAGAATTGAAACAATTGGCTCGTCAAAAACTACGACTAGCTAAAAAATATCACGAGGACGTAAATGAGCCAATCCGAACCAGTACAAAACATGAATGCCAAGAACCTTGAAAACGCAACTAGTGACCTGACAGACGGCTTTCACTTGCTCATAGATGCTTTGAAGTTAAATGGCGTCAAAACAATCTATAATGTGCCAGGCATTCCGATCACTGATTTAGGCCGCTATGCGCAAGCCCAAGGAATCCGAGTTTTGTCGTTTCGCCATGAACAGCATGCAGGTTATGCCGCTGCAGCTGCAGGTTTTTTGAATAAAAGACCAGGTATTTGCATGACAGTTTCGGCGCCCGGTTTTTTAAATGGTTTAACTGCACTTGCACATGCGACCACCAACTGCTGGCCGATGATCCTAATTTCTGGGTCTTCAGAACGTGAAATCGTGGACCTACAACGCGGTGACTACGAAGAAATGGACCAGCTGGCTGTTTCTCGCCCACATGCCAAAGCATCATACCGTATTCTGCTCGCCGAAGACATCGGTCTGGGCGTTGCTAGGGCATTCCGCGCAGCAACAACGGGCCGTCCAGGCGGGGTGTACTTAGATGTTCCAGGGTCGCTGCTTGGTCAAGTAATGGATGAAGTTGAGGGCAAAAAATCACTGCGCCAAGTTATTGACCTGAACGCAGCGTCAATTCCAGCTCCAGCGGCCATAGCCCGTGCGCTTGAAGTTCTGAAATCAGCCAAAAAACCACTGCTAATCATCGGTAAAGGTGCCGCATATGCACAGTGTGATGAAAAAGTCCGCCAATTGGTAGAAACACTTGGCTTTCCTTATTTACCGATGTCAATGGCCAAGGGTCTTATGCCTGATAACCATGTACAATGCGCCTCCGCAGCGCGATCACTAGTTTTAAAAGAAAGTGATTGCGTGTTCCTCATCGGTGCGCGACTGAACTGGCTACTAGGTCAAGGTCAAGGCCCGGCTTGGGGTGAAAAATATGCTAAAAAGTTCGTACAAATCGATATTGAACCAACTGAGATAGATTCAAACCAGACGATTTCTGCACCTTTAATAGGTGATATTGAAAGCTGCGCTGACGCACTTTTGGATGCTATTGGTGGCAATTGGGAAAAACCGTCCAAAGGCTGGACTGGTGCTGTACGCGCTAAAGTTGAAGCCAACGTGGCTCGAATGGCACCCAAACTGCGCAATAATAATTCACCTATGGATTACCAAGGTGCAATGGGTGTCATCAAAGACGTAATGGCCGAACATCAGGATACTATTCTGGTTAACGAAGGTGCCAACGCGCTTGATCAATGCCGTTCAATCGTGGACATCCATAAACCCCGCAAACGTCTTGACGTTGGTACTTGGGGAATAATGGGCATTGGCATGGGTTCTGCTGTCGCAGGCGCTGTTGAAACTGGAAATCAGGTTCTCTGTGTAGAGGGCGACAGCGCCTTTGGCTTTAGTGGTATGGAGGTCGAGACTATCTGCCGCTATAATTTGCCAATTTGTATCGTGATCTTCAATAACAATGGAATTTACAGAGGCGATGGCGAAAATTGGAGTGGTGGTGAAGATCCATCACCCACAGTTTTTGTGAAAGATTCCAAATACGAAATGATGATGCAGGCCTTTGGTGGCGTCGGTGTGGTTGCAAATAATCCTGATGATTTGCGCCGTACGATCTCTGAAGCCTTCAAGAGCCGCAAACCCACATTGATAAATGCCATTATTGCAGAAGATGCCGGTCGTGAAAGTGGTAACATCGGTAATCTAAACCCAACCTCAGTAGTCGCGCAGCATATTTATCCGCAGGCAAAAAAGTAAAACCCGCTTCGGGCTCTTCCCGAGGCATTTAGCAACATGAGATCCCTATCTAACCCGTAGGGTCGCGAAGAAAGAAGAAACAATGAAAGCTCTTGAAGGCGTTAAAATCCTTGATTTCACACACGTTCAGTCAGGACCAACCTGTACTCAGCTCTTAGGATGGTTTGGCGCGGATGTGATAAAAGTTGAAAGGCCCGGAGTGGGTGATGCGACCCGCAAACAGCTTATTGATGTTCCTGGCGCTGATAGCCTTTACTTTACCATGCTTAATCACAACAAACGCTCGATCGAACTTAACTCAAAAGATGAGACCGGCAAAGAGGTACTAACGCGACTGATCGAAAAATGTGACGTAATGGTCGAAAATTTTGCGCCAGGAGCACTGGACCGGATGGGCTTTTCTTGGGAGCGGGTGCAAGAGATAAATCCCCGAATGATTTTAGCCTCAATCAAAGGTTTTGGACCAGGGAATTATGAAGATTGCAAAGTTTACGAGAACGTTGCGCAATGCGCAGGTGGTGCGGCCTCAACAACTGGTTTCCGTGATGGACCACCTTTAGTGACCGGCGCACAGATCGGCGATAGTGGAACCGGATTACACCTTTGCCTTGGGATCGTGACAGCCCTGTTCCAGCGGGAAAAAAGTGGGCGCGGCCAAAAAGTTACAACTGCCATGCAAGATGGAGTCTTAAATCTTTGCCGCGTTAAATTGCGCGATCAGCAGCGTCTCGAAAAAGGCCCATTGAACGAATACTCTCAATTTGGTGAAGGTATTCCCTTTGGCGACGCGACGCCACGCGCAGGTAATGATTCAGGAGGGGGCCAACCAGGCCGTATTCTTAAATGTAAGGGCTGGGAAAATGATCCCAATGCCTACACCTATTTCATCACACAAGCCGCTGTTTGGGGCAAAGTCTGTGATTTAATTGGAAAGCCAGAGTGGAAAGATGCACCTGGGTATGCAACCCCACCAGAAAGGTTGGACAAGCTGAATGAAATCTTCGGCGCTATCGAAGAATGGACAATGACCAAGACAAAATTTGAGGTCATGGACATTTGTAACCCCCATGACATTCCAGTTGGTCCAATCCTATCAACCAAAGAGATAATGGAAGATGATGGTCTGCGCGCAACAGGAACAATTGTTGATGTGGATCACCCAGAGCGAGGTAAGTACACCAGTGTTGGCTGTCCAATCAAGCTAAGCGATAGCCCCGTTGAAGTGACGCGTTCACCACTGTTAGGCGAACATACAGCTGAAATTCTTTCTGAGGTACTCGGATACAAAGGCGAAAATCTGGCCCGAGTTGTTGAATCAGGTGCGGTTGGTACTGCCAAAGGAGCAACATAAATGAGCGACAAAATGCGCCTAATTGTTATGGGCCAGCAGGCCTTTGGCAAAGATGCCCTTGCTAAACTTCTAGAAAAAGGTCGTGACGAAGTTGTTGCTGTCTATTGCGAACCTGATCGCGAAGGTAAGCCTATCGACCCGATTAAAGAGTTTGCGCTTGAAAAGGGACTGCCTGTTCACCAGCCCGCAAATTTCAACGATCAAAGTACATTAAACACGCTGTCATCGATCAAAGCCGATCTTATGATAATGGCCTTCGTAAACGTTTTTGTCCCGGAGGCCGCCCGCAATACGCCAACCCATGGCTCAATCTGTTTTCATCCATCGCTCCTACCGCTGCATCGCGGACCAAGTGCCGTCAACTGGCCCATTATTATGGGATCAAATAAATCAGGATTTTGCTGGTTTTACCCATCAGACGGGCTGGATGAAGGCGATAGTCTTTTACAATGGGAATGCCCAATCGACGAAGATGATACAGTGATCAATTTATATTTCAAAAAGATTTACCAGCCTGCTGTTGATTCTGTTTTGCAAGTTTGCAATCTCTTTCGCGCTGGGAATCCACCGCGCATAATACCCGATGAAGCAAAGGCAACATATGAGCGCCGCTGCATCAAGAAACATGCGCGGATTGATTGGAACAAACCAGTTGGACAAGTCTATAATCTGATCCGCGGCACCAATCCTGCACCCGGTGCTTGGACTACTCTTAATGGCGAGGAAGTGCAGATTTTCGACTCAATGCGCGTACCTGGCGACGGAGTTTCAAGCAAAATCATTGACATCAATGGTGAGGGCATCACCGTCCAGTGCATTGGAGGTCGTATTCTTATCAAGCGTGTTCGGCCCTCCGGAAGCGGTAAAATAACGGCGTCTGAATGGGCTGCAACTGTCAGCCTTTCGGTTGGCGATCTGCTCGGTTCCGAAAATAATACAAACTTATAGGTTTATAATATGTCTGATATCAAAATAGCTCGCGCAGCCAATAAAAAGCCCATCCAAGAGATTGGCGGCAAGCTTGGTATTCCCACAGAACATTTACTGCCTTTTGGCCACGATAAGGCAAAGGTTTCAGAGGAATTTATCAAATCATTGAGTAGAAACAAGGACGGCAATTTAATCCTTGTAACTGCTATCAATCCAACACCTGCAGGTGAAGGTAAGACAACGACAACTGTGGGTTTAGGGGACGGACTGAACGCGATCGGTAAGAAAGCAGCAGTTTGTATCCGCGAAGCTTCATTGGGTCCATGCTTTGGCATGAAGGGTGGCGCTGCTGGAGGCGGTTATGCGCAGGTCGTCCCTATGGAAGAAATGAATCTGCACTTTACTGGCGATTTTCACGCAATCACATCAGCACATAATCTGCTGGCGGCGATGTTAGATAACCACATTTATTGGGGTAACGCGCTGGAAATTGATATCCGTCGAGTTGTCTACCGTCGGGTTCTTGATATGAACGACCGCGCCCTGCGGCAGATCGTTTGTAATCTAGGAGGCGTAGCCAACGGATTTCCACGCGAGGCCGGTTTTGACATTACTGTAGCGTCCGAGGTCATGGCGATCCTATGTCTTGCAAGTGATCTTGCTGATCTGGAAAAGCGTCTTGGAGACATTATTGTGGCGTATCGCCGCGACCGAACACCGGTTTATGCGCGTGACATAAAAGCGGATGGCGCAATGACGGTGCTATTGCAACAAGCTATGCAGCCCAACCTCGTGCAAACTCTAGAAAATAATCCAGCATTCGTACATGGCGGACCATTTGCCAACATTGCACACGGTTGTAACTCAGTTGTTGCGACTAGAACGGCTTTAAAACTAGCCGATTATGTCGTAACCGAAGCTGGGTTTGGTGCGGACCTTGGGGCCGAAAAATTTATGAATATTAAATGCCGTAAGGCAGGTCTTTCACCCAAAGCTGTAGTACTGGTGGCAACTGTTCGTGCAATGAAAATGAACGGTGGGATCAGCAAAGCTGATTTAAATAATGAAAACGTTGGAGCTGTAGATAAGGGATGTGCCAACCTTGGCCGCCACATTGAAAACTTAAAACAGTTTGGTGTGCCCGTGGTGGTTGCGGTTAACCACTTTGTCACGGATACCGATGCTGAGGTTGAAACAATTAGAGCATATGCAACTTCACAAGGCTCCGAAGCAATCCTATGTCAGCATTGGGCAAAGGGCAGTGAAGGCACCAAAGATCTTGCAAACCGCGTAGTTCAAATTGTTGAGGAAGATAGTGCCCAGTTCGCACCGCTTTATCCAGATGACATGCCTTTATTCGAAAAGATCGAAACAATCGCAAAGAAGATTTACCGCGCAGACGCAGTGCTGGCAGATGAAAAAATCCTCGACCAGTTGAAACAGTGGGAAATTCAGGGATACGGCAATTTGCCAGTTTGCATGGCGAAAACACAATACTCATTTACGACCGACCCGGCACGCCGCGGGGCACCAACAGGTTTTAATTTGCCCATTCGGGAAGTTCGTCTAGCAGCAGGTGCCGGATTCATCGTGGTGATCTGTGGAGAGATTATGACCATGCCAGGGTTACCACGGGCTCCCTCAGCAGAAGCGATCTGCATCAACGAAGATGGCTTAATTGACGGTTTGTTCTGAGAGGAAAGCGACATGATACGCAAAGTGCTTGTTCCAGTTCGGGGTGACGGTAAGGGTGATGGCGTTCTGGCGCATGCTGCAGCAGTCGCTCGCCATCACAAAGCTCATATTGAGGTCGTCCATTGCCGATCTCGACCTCAAGATTTAATGCCGTTTGGTGTTCACCTACCAGAATATTTGCGTAAGCAGATTGTGGAGCAGTCCTATAAAGTTGCTGATCAGGAAGAGGCCGGGCTAAGGGCAGAACTTAAAGTGCTGGCTGCCGAGCTTAATCTCAATGTATCTGAGGATGCTATTGGCAAAGCTGAAACCGTTTCTTTTGTTGAACAAGCGGGACGGCAAATTGATGTAATAAAGCAGCACGGCCGATTAGCCGATATGATAATAGTGGCCAAGCCTGATCGTGATAGAAACCTCGGTCATAATACGCTAAAGGCAGCCCTTTTTCATTCAGGGCGGCCAGTTTTAATGTGCCCACCAACACCGATTTCTCTGAAAAAATTGGGTGTCAAAGTTACAATTGCTTGGAATGGGAGCTCCGAAGCTGCACGCGCATTGTCACAGTGCAAAAGCGTTTTGCGTGCTGCTGATACTGTTTGGATCCTGAGTAACGGTGCTGATTCCGGCCCAGGGACATCAACTGACGATCTTATTTACTATCTTGACCTGCACGGCATTTCTGCAAGGTTAGAGAAGTTTACGTCTAGCAAAAATATTGGAAAAGAATTGCTAAGCGCAAGCACCAACCTTGGTGCCGATATGATGATCATGGGAGCCTATGGCGACAGCCATGAACGGGAAACTATTTTTGGGGGGAATACCCAAGCGGTTGTAGATAATGCAGAATTACCAGTGCTCCTCAACCATTGAGGAGCAACACTAGGAGGAGTGAGAGCAGTTATAAGGATCTCAATAGAAAGATCTCAAGACCGCGAAGAGTTACTTCGCAATTAAATGAAATGCCCTATGGGAGGAACCAAATAATGGCATGTACATCAAAATTTCTATCTAAGATTGCCGGCGTAGCAGCGATCGGCCTAATGTCGCTTTCTGGAGCAGCTCAAGCTTGGGAGCCCAATAAACCAGTTGATTTCGTAATCATGGCCGGTGCTGGTGGTGGCGCTGATCAAATCGCACGCTTCTTGCAGGCGGTTGCTGAAAAAAAGGGGCTTACAAATCGTCCTCTTGTTCCAAACAATAAAGGTGGTGGCTCCGGTGCAGAAGCATTGCTAGCTTTGAACTCTGCGTCTGATCCGGATCATACCATCCTCGTGACACTGAACTCGTTCTTCACGACGCCAATGCGTCAAGAAAACCTTGGCATCGATGTTTCAACCTTTACACCCGTCGCGATGATGGGGGTTGATCCGTTTGTTCTCTGGGTTCACAAAGATAGCGGCATAACGACTTTTGAAGAATGGGTCGAGACCGTAAAAGCATCTGATGATTACGTCATGGGTGGAACTGGAAAAGGCCAAGAAGACTCAATCGTTGTGGCCTTCATGGAGGAAAACTTTGGCGTGGATATCAAGTATATCCCCTACAGTGGTGGTGGCGCGGTTGCTAAAGACCTTGCTGGCAAGCAGATCATGGCGACAGTGAACAACCCCGCTGAAACCAAAGGTTTTTATGCATCTGGCGACGTGGTTCCTTTGCTTTCGTTCTCAGACGAACGCATGGAAGCATTTCCTGATGTTCCAACTGCGAAAGAAAAGGGTTTTGACTTTAGCTACTACAATCAGCGTGCAGTTGTTGGTGCGCCCGGTCAATCTGCAGAAGCAGCGGCTTACTACCAAGATCTCTTCCAGACTATATACGATACTCCTGAATGGCAGGGTTATATGGCCTCTGAAAGCCTTTCACCTCTCTGGATGAGCCCAGACGAGCAAAAAGCTTACTGGCAGGTTCAAATTGAAAACCACAAGGCGCTTCTTGCTGCAATGGGCGAATAAGTAATTTAGCCAATACATTCCGAGTATTTAGGGAGTTCAATATGCGACGTGGTGAGTTTATTACAGCTGGTGTATTGGCCGCCCTATCCATTTACATGATGTGGAAAAGTACCGAATTGGAAATTGGCTATCGTTCTGATGAAGGTCCGGGAGGCGGAGCATGGCCGTTCTGGCTCTCGGGGATCATGCTGATCTGTACAGGCATGATTGCATACAACGCGGTGAGGCGGAAATCTCCGCCTTCCCAATCCACCGAACCTGTACTTGATACAGAAGGTCGTAAAATGCTTATACAGGTATTTGGTGGAATATTTGTTTTCGTCGCACTTGTGGGCATCATCTCTATGTACGGTGCGATGCTGTTATTCCTATTTTATTACTTGTGGTTTTTAGGTCGACACACGCTCCGGTTATCACTGATAATATCTGTACTTACGCCAATAGTTTTTTTCTTTTTCTTTGAAGCCCTAATGCGAGTGACAATGCCCAAAGGTATGAAATTTACGGAGCCGTTGTTCAACTGGCTAAACACCATCATTTACTGACCGACTGACTGGTTATGACTGCCCGTTAAAGGGCGAAGAAGTGGGACAAAATTTATGGAAATTCTGGGACTTCTCTCATCTGGTCTGCTTGAAGCATTGCAGCCAATTAACCTTTTGCTGATCATACTCGGTGTCACATTGGGTCTATTCATCGGCATGATGCCTGGTCTTGGATCAGTCAACGGTGTGGCGATCCTGTTGCCGATTACATTTCTGGTACCACCAGCTTCAGCCATTATTTTTCTTGCTGCCATTTATTATGGTGCCATGTACGGGGGTGCAATCAGCTCAATCACTCTTGGCATACCCGGAGCATCCACGGCAGTGGCGACGACCTTTGATGGTAGACCTTTAGCAATGAAAGGACGCGCCAGCCTTGCGCTGGTGACGGCTGGAATTGCATCCTTCGTTGGTGGCACTGTCTCGATCATTCTGTTCACCATGTTCGCACCACTTTTAGCATCTGTTGCGCTTAGCTTTGGGTCGCCTGAAGTCTTCGCGTTAATGTTGTTGGCCTTTGCAACATTTGTCGGATTGGGTGGTGACGACATCCCCAAGACAATTCTTTCAATTTGCCTAGGTCTAGTTTTTGCAGCCGTTGGTTTTGATGAAATTTCAGGAGCGCCACGGTTAGTATTTTTTGATATCTCAGGCTTTTTACACGGAATTAATTTCTTAGTACTAGCAATCGGCGTTTATGGCATTGGCGAGATGCTTTGGACCATCGATAGTACGCGCGGTAAAATCACTTCTACAGAAGCAAAAATGAGCTTCAAAGGCGTAGTATCTGATACCAAGGAATCTTTGCAGAAGGGTTGGACAGGAATGTCCATCGGTTCTTTCCTTGGTTTTTTTGTTGGAATTCTTCCTGCAGCAGGCGCTACGCCAGGCTCTTTAATGTCGTATGGTGTAGCCAAACTTGCATCAAAAAATCCAAGCTCGTACGGCAAAGGCAACCCAAATGGAGTTGCAGCACCCGAAGCGGCCAATAACTCTGCATCTACGGGATCAATGTTACCGATGCTAACCCTTGGTATTCCAGGATCGCCAACCACAGCAATCTTGCTCGGCGGCATGGTAATCTGGGGGCTGACGCCAGGACCTCGGTTATTTACTGATCAACCTGAGTTTGTGTGGGGTCTGATCGGATCATTCTATGTCTCAAATTTCTTTGCCTTAGTAGTGAACCTGTCGTTCATCCCACTATTCATCTGGATGCTTCGCATGCCCTTCACAATCCTAGCACCAATGATTTTCGTTTTGTCTATCGTGGGCGGTTATGCAGCAACTAGAGACATGCACGATGTGTGGCTGATGCTTGCCTTTGGTTTGAGCGCATTCTTTCTTCGCAAGTTCGACTATCCACTTGCACCTGCGGTTCTTGCCATTGTGCTTGGACCAATCGCAGAGCCAACTTTACGCCAATCACTGTTACTATCTTCAGGTGATCCAATGATCTTTTTGAACCGTCCAATTGCCGGGCCGATCACAGTCATTGCCATTATTCTCATTTTACTGCCTTTGTTCAAGGCAATAAGCGATAAGTTCCGAAAGCAGCAAAACAGCGACACTTGACCGGGCAAGGCCGCCCCCAATCAAATCTGGCCAAAAAGATAGATTTGTAAAGTCACCAGTATAAGCCTGCCGGCTGATTTACAGAAGTACATCTACTCACTTAGCGAGAGCTACAAATGCATGCCCAAAACAATGCCTAAATTTGATGCATGGAACCCTGGACTTCGCTCTGAAATTCCCGCTGACCTTTTGCCGCGCGTGACACTTTACAATGTGGAAAACTCCGACACTGACTACCCGACCGCATTGGAAGCAGCTGGTTACTGCGGATTAAAACCACAGGATATGACAGTTTTCAAAGTTAGCCGTTTAGCTCTACATGAGGTTTTGATCCGCGTTACTGCAGATTTTCACGTGCTTGACGGACCTAATTATGAGGAATTAGGTCTGAACCTGCGAAGCATGGTAGACAAGATATTAACCAATCATGTGCATCCAAAAATTCAAGAACTGGAGGTGGCATTTTCTAGTCTCCGTTCAGATATTACTAAAGCACTTCAAACGCAGCTCGAGAATGATGTTTATTGTAAAAAAAATGCGCTTGAAGAAAACAAAAAACCATCTCTATTCAACAGACTTTTAAGCCAAAAAACCACTGTTCAAGTCGAACAAAAACTACCGGAACTACTTGCACTTGCGCAGTGGGAGGATAATTTAAACAAAACTGATAATCCCTTTGACCTAGCCTGTTATAAAGGGCTGATTGCTGTTGTTGGTGGGATTGTCGGACAACATGGCAGTTTGTTGGCCGATAAAGATATTATTGTTCGACTGGCCTCAACTTTAGTTTGTAATTCATATGGAAGCCGTTTCCTTGGAGACTTAATTGATCCTATTATCAATGAAGCAGCTGAGCTGGAAGGTTACCAATTGCTGCCATATCAAACCGAACCCTTTGTCATGAATGTTAAAGGGGCATCCGCCGCTGGAAAAAGTACGATACGACCCCTTCAGCGCGAACTTGCATCTAGGTTAGGTGTTCGATGGGAAGACTTCGCATTAGTCAGCCCTGACTATTGGCGCAAGTATATGCTGGACTACGACAGTCTCGGGAACCAATTCAAATATGCCGCGATGCTGACCGGTCAGGAACTGGAGATCATAGACAAAAAACTTGATGGCTATATGGCCCAAAAGGCCAAACGAGGGCAAATGCCGCACCTATTGATCGACAGGTTTCGGTTTGATAGTTTCGAGTCATCAGGCACTGAAAAAACGGACGAACGATTACTTAGCCGTTTCGGTCACACAGTCTTTATGTTCTTTATCATCACGCCACCAACGGAAACAGTGGAGAGAGCCTGGAAGCGGGGCCAAATCACCGGCCGCTATAAGGCAGTTGATGATCTTTTATTTCATAATGTCGAGGCCTATTCTGGAATGCCACAACTTTTTCTAAAGTGGGTGAACAAGTATAAGCAGAAAGTCCATTTCGAGTTTCTTGATAACGACGTTCCTCATGGTAACCGCCCAAAGACTGTTGCATTTGGCTGGAACGGAAAAATCACAATACTGGACCCAGATTGTATTCGCCGATTGAACAGCTATAGGAAAATTAATATCGATGCGATGCGACCTGAAGACGTGTATCAGGAGGCTTCTGATAAAGATGAAGATTTACTTCAGACTTTTGTTGAAAGAAAATTAAACATTACTTTTCTTGATTCACTTTCTTTGAAAATAAATGCTCAAATTCGCGATGGTAAATGCATTTTTGAAACTGAGGGTTTTCTTAAAGACAACGACCTTGAAACAGTAATCTGCGCTCCAGATGCGGATATTTCTCAATCCACCAGAGAAAATAATGAGTTGTTAATGTCAAAATTTGACAGTGAATTTGAGAAGGGCTTCACAATCGGCATGTGGGGAAATGTATGAGGTTCCGCGTACGCTAGCATGCAAAATAGGTTTAATTCTGCTCATCCAACACGCGTTGAAACGTAGATAAATGTAGCATTAAAGTGTCAACATCAGTTTTATGGATTATTCAATACTTTCCAAATTTGTGCAGTATTTGAGCTAAAAAATGCCAATGGAATTATTGAGGACCAGTAGTAAAGCAGGTTTTTAGACAACTGGCGTATTATAAAAATAATAAGTTAAATCGATTGAGATGCGTCAAGCTTTTCAACTTTTTACATTATCTTGATTTGTTCAGGCTTTAAGTTTTCGGAGATAGCAGTATTTTCCCCCTATGGGTGGCTGTTTCCATCATCTGATGCGCCTCAGTTGCCTCCTCAAAAGAAAAAATATGGTACGTTTGTGTGGCGAGTTTACTCTGACTAAATAGCGGCCAGATTTTAGCCTTTAGATCCGCAGCTACTTCAGCTTTGAAAGCATCCGAACGGGACCGCAGCGTTGAGCCTGTATAAATCAATCTTTTGAGCATGACTGGCATAAGATTTATTTCAACTTTGGATCCCGCATTAAAAGCCAGTTGTATAATGCGAGCATCTGCGCTTGCCGCCTTAATATTGCGCGCAACATATTCACCACCAATGATATCGAGGATCAGGTTGGCACCACCCTCGGCGCGCAAAATATCGACAAAATCTTCCTCTTTATAGTTGATTGCCCGTTTAGCACCAAGCCCCTCGGCATATTCACAATCGGTAACTGTCGCACAGGTAGCAAAAACCTGATAACCTAGCTGACTGCCAAGTTGTATTGCAGTTGAGCCAATGCCACCTGCCCCACCATGAACAAGGAGATTATGGCTTGAAATAATCTTTTGGTTGAAGAACAGATTGCTCCAAACTGTGAAATAGGTTTCGCATAGGCCAGCAGCATCAACAAGGGATACACCTTCTGGAATTGGAAGGCATTGGGCTGCATCAACCGCAACAAATTCTGCATACCCACCACCATTAGTCAGAGCACAAATTTTGTCACCGACTGCCCAGTCTTTTACCCCAGAGCCACAGGAGACTATCTCTCCCGATACCTCCAAACCCAAAAGATCTGATGCGCCCTTGGGTGGTGGGTAATGCCCTCGTCGTTGCACCAGATCAGGTCCATTAACGCCTGCAGCAATGACCCGAATCAGAACTTCATGAACTCGCAGGTCAGGTAGAGGTCGATTACCAATTTCCAACACATCTGCTCTGCCGGCCTGTCGCATCTCAATAGTTTTCATATTCTGGCGCAAATACATCCCCCCTAAGCGAATTTTCTGGTGAAAGCGTCTGTCTAAACTTAGTTTAAGTTAAGGCTATTTAAGGCGAACACAAATGACAAACATAAAGTCCAGAGGGTCGGATGCAGATCTGCGCGATTTACAATTATTCGTTTCGTTGTGGCGTCACCGCAACTTTTCGCACGCCGCCGCTGATTGCAATATTTCCCAACCAGCTTTCTCAAATCGAATTCGCAAGATGGAGGATCGCTTTGCACTTCCTCTCGTGCGCCGTGGCAACACTTTTTTAGGGTTCACGCGAGAAGGTGAAGTCGTCCTGAAATGGGCACGTAAAATTCTTGCTGACGCCGAGGGGCTACGACAAGAGATTAGCGCGCTTAGCAACAACCTTAACGGAAAGCTTACCTTTGGCGTGATCCCAACTGCCATGCCTTTTGCTGCTCACATTTCCTCACAATTACGGCAAAAACATCCGAATCTGTCTATTGAAATTCACTCACTTTCCACTCGGCAGATAGAAATTCGTCTAGATGATTTCTCACTAGATGCAGGGATTATGTATTATGAAGACGCTGACCCCGAGACGACTGTCAAACTATATGAGGAACGCTATGTCCTGATCGCGCCTGATTCAATGGCATTAAAGTTAAAGTCTCAACAGCAAGTAACATGGTCTGAAGCTGCACTGCTTCCGCTGTGTCTATTGACACCTAACATGCGGAACCGTCAGTTTATTGATGCAGTGTTTTCTGCAGCATCTGTCATCCCAACTGTTGTAATGGAGGCAACTGGCTTTACCGCCGTTCTGGCTCAAGTAGCAAGTGGAAATGCAGCAACAATTGCACCCGTCGGCGTGGCAGAAACCTTTCTTGCACTACCCTCGACTGTTCAATTTAATCTTGTCAAACCAGAAGTTACTCACACAATTGGGATGTCTATCAAAGATCAATCACCAGTCCTGCCGATGATAAAAGCGTTGCGGCAAGCAGTTAAAGCCTCATTATAGCTAAATACTATTACGTATTATAAAATTTGTATTGGAAGCTATAACAGCTTCCTGCAATACCTCCAGTTTAAAGGAGTGCTGCGTATGAATGTTCAAGATACTAAGCTAGGTATTTGGAAATCTGGTAAGGGTCGAGGTCGTCATACGCCGAAGGGTCGTCAACTGGATGATGATGCTCAGAGTGAGGTTATTGAATTAATTGGGAATCGTCCTCTTCACCGCGATTTGCTAATTGAGTTTCTGCATCTCATTCAGGACGCTTATGGACATCTTTCTGCTGCCCACCTTCGTGCATTAGCGGAAGAGATGCGTATTTCTATGGCGGAAGTTTGGGAGGTAGCGACATTTTATGCGCACTTTGACCCTGTTAAGGAAGGTGAGACACCACCACCTTCCTTGACTATACGTGTTTGTGATTCACTCTCTTGCGAACTTGCGGGCGCTCAACAGTTGAAAGCTGCACTTGAGGAGGGTCTTGACGCATCTAAGGTACGGGTATTGCGTGCCCCTTGTATGGGGCGTTGTGATACTGCGCCTGTTTTGGAGCTTGGCCATTATCATATAGACCATGCCACGCCTGAAAAAGTGCAAGCGGCAATCAAGGCAAATCATACGCATGCAGATATACCAGAATTTGAAGGCTTTGAAGCTTATAAGGCTCTTGGCGGCTATGAGACCCTGAAAAGTTTGCGCAAATCAGGAAACTGGGAAGATGTTCAGGATAAGATTTTAAGCTCTGGCCTGCGCGGTTTGGGGGGGGCTGGGTTTCCTTCCGGAAAAAAATGGGGATTTGTTCGTGCGAATGCCGGTTCACGTTATTTAGCTGTTAATGGTGACGAAGGTGAGCCGGGCACATTTAAAGATCGCTATTATCTTGAACGGACCCCGCATTTATTTTTAGAAGGCATGCTGATAGCTGCGTGGGCAGTTGAGGCTGAAACTTGCTATATCTATATGCGTGACGAATATCCGGCTGTGCTTCAAATACTAGCTCAGGAAATCTTGGCCCTTGAGGGTGCAGGTATTATCGAGCGCGGATATATCGATCTTCGCCGTGGTGCAGGTGCATATATCTGTGGTGAAGAAAGTGCTATGATTGAAAGTATAGAGGGCAAGCGGGGCTTGCCACGTCACCGGCCACCATTTGTGGCGCAAGTGGGTATTTTTAACCAACCCACTCTTGTGCACAATATTGAGACTTTGTTGTGGGTCGCGCGGGTGTGTCGTGAAGGACCGGAGGTTCTAAATTCGGTAGAAAAGAACGGGCGTACCGGTTTGCGTAGTTATTCTGTTTCCGGGCGCGTGGTTGCACCAGGTGTTTATTTACTTCCTGCGGGCTCAACCATAACCGACTTAATAGAGGCCGCTGGTGGAATGCTTAAAGGGCATACTTTCAAAGCCTATCAGCCTGGTGGTCCTTCTGCAGGGTTATTACCGGCGTCTTTAAATGATGTGCCGATGGATTTTGATACTCTTCAGGCCCACGGTACTTTTATTGGATCGGCGGCTATCGTTATTTTGAGTGATCATGACAAAGCGCGTGATGCTGCATTGAACATGCTACGATTTTTTGAAGATGAGAGCTGTGGGCAATGCACGCCGTGTCGTGTGGGTTGTGAGAAAGCTGTTAAATTGATGCAGAGTAATAAGTGGGATCAACCTTTGCTGGAGGAATTGAGCCAGGCAATGGTTGATGCATCGATCTGTGGCCTTGGCCAGGCAGCCCCTAATCCAATACGTCTTACCATCAAACATTTTGCGGATGAGGTTTAGGCCATGAGTGATCAAGTCACCTTCACGTTAGACGGTCAAACTGTCACAGCGCCTGCAGATTTGACAATTTGGGAAGTGGCAAATGGCCGTGGTTTGATTATTCCGCATCTTTGCCACAAACCTGCGCCTGGCTATCGTCCTGATGGGAATTGCCGTGCTTGTATGGTTGAGATTGAAGGGGAGCGAACGCTTGCGGCTTCCTGCATTCGAGAGCCCAGCGAAGGCATGGTGGTCACGACTAACTCGGCACGGGCAGAAGGCGCGCGTAAAATGGTTTTTGAGATGCTTCTGGCAGATCAGCCTAGGCGTGTTGAATCGCATGATAAGTCCAGCCACCTTTGGAATATGGCTAAAATTAATGGCATTGATCAAAGCCGTTTTCCCAAAATGGAGGACGGTCGTATTCCTCTGCTGGATGACAGTCATGTGGCTATGAGTGTTAATCTTGATGCCTGCATCCAATGTGGATTATGTGTACGCGCTTGCCGTGAGGTTCAGGTTAACGATGTAATAGGAATGGCTGGTCGTGGCCATAATTCCTACCCGACTTTTGACTTTGCGGATCCTATGGGTGAGAGTACTTGCGTTGCTTGCGGCGAATGTGTTCAAGCTTGCCCGACTGGTGCGCTAATGCCTGCCACTGTGGTTGATGATAATCAGATCGGAGACAGTCAGGACTTTGATAGTGAGACTGAAAGCGTTTGTCCTTTTTGTGGGGTGGGCTGCAAGGTCTCACTCAAGGTTAAAAATAATAAGGTTAAATACGTTGAAGGTATAAACGGTCCTGCAAATCAGGGGCGTTTATGTGTTAAGGGTCGCTTTGGATTTGACTACATCCATCATGAGCACCGACTTACCAAGCCGTTGATCCGTCGTGAAGATGCGCCTGCAAAGGGTCTTAATGTGGATCCGGGGAATGTGCTTACCCACTTTCGTGAGGCGAGCTGGGAAGAGGCTATGATAGCTGCTGCAGGAGGTTTGGCAAAATTGCGTCAAGCGCACGGTGGTCAATCAGTTGCAGGCTTTGGTTCTGCCAAATGCACTAATGAAGAGGCGTATCTATTCCAAAAACTTATCAGACAGGGTTTTAAACATAACAATGTTGATCACTGTACGCGTCTTTGTCATGCATCTTCTGTTAGTGCCTTAATTGAAAATATTGGCTCAGGTGCAGTTACAGCTACATTTAACGAAATAGAGAATGCTGACGTTGCAATTGTTATTGGGGCTAATCCCGTTGAAAATCACCCTGTAGCTGCCACCTACTTCAAGCAATTTGTTAAGAACGGCGGCAAACTGATTGTTATGGATCCTCGAGGGCAAGGCCTTAAACGGTTTGCCTATCAGATGTTGCAATTTAGGCCTGGTGCAGATGTCTCAATGCTGAATGCGATCATGAACGTGATTGTTGAAGAGGGCTTATACGATAAGCAGTATATTGATGCTTACACTGAGAATTGGGATGCGGAGAAGAAGCATCTTGAGGCCTTTACACCTGAAGCAATGGAACCGATTTGCGGGATTGAACCTGACGTAATTCGTGATGTGGCCCGCACATTCGCGGGTGCTAAGGCCGCAATGATTTTTTGGGGTATGGGGATTAGCCAGCACATTCATGGCACTGATAACTCACGATGCCTGATTAGTCTGGCGCTTATGACAGGTCAAGTGGGCCGACCTGGATCAGGGTTGCATCCACTACGTGGACAAAACAACGTGCAAGGGGCGTCGGACGCAGGCCTCATTCCGATGTTTGTTCCAGATTATCGTTCGGTCACAGATGATGCTGTGCGCGAAAATATCTTCAGCGTCTGGGGCAGAGATGAAGACTGGTCCAATCAAAAAGGGCTAACAGTCACAGAAATTGTAGACCAAGCCTATGCTGGTAATATCAAGGGAATGTATATTCAGGGTGAAAATCCGGCTATGTCAGACCCCGATGTTGAACACGCTCGTGATGCCTTCGCTAATCTTCAACACCTTGTGGTGCAGGATATCTTTTTAACTGAAACAGCTTGCTTTGCGGATGTAATTCTACCCGCCTCTGCGCTTTATGAAAAGGACGGCACGGTTAGTAATACCAACCGGCAAGTACAAAGGGTACGCCCGGCCGTGCCACCTCCAGGTGAGGCACGCATTGACTGGAAGATTACTGTGGAACTGGGTCAGAGGCTTGGATTGGATTGGAATTATAAGGATGTTTCTGAAGTCTTTGCCGAAATGAAGAAGGTTATGGGATCTCTAGATAACATCACCTGGGAGCGATTAGAGACTGAAACAGTAACTTATCCATCTCTTAGTTCTAAAGATCCAGGTCAAGCAGTTGTATTTGGAGATGGGTTTCCTCGACCAGATGGACGCGCTCGTTTTACACCAGCTTCTGTAATACCGCCCGATGAAGCTCCAGACGTTAATTATCCGATGATTATGACTACAGGTAGGCAACTTGAGCATTGGCACACCGGATCAATGACCCGTCGTGCTCGAGTATTGGACGCTGTTGAGCCCGAGGCAAACTGCTCGCTGAATCCCAAGACCCTGCGTGCACTTGGAGTTGAGCCTGGCGACATGTTGCGCCTTACTACAAGGCGTGGGTCTATTGAGATCATGGCACGTGCGGATCGTGCTGTCTCTGAGGATATGGTTTTTGTTCCATTCGCATATGTCGAGGCCGCAGCAAACTTACTTACAAACCCCGCTGTGGATCCATATGGAAAAATTCCCGAATTCAAGTTCTCGGCTGTAAGGGTCGAGGCAGTAGCGCCACAGGAAGCTGCTGAATAGGTATTGAAATTCGTCATTGATACAAGATGCTGGTTATTTGTGAGACACATGCTGATTTTCTAATTAAAATATCCAAAATCTACTTTAAAAAAAACCGCTGCCAGATTTGTCAATTTCTAGTAGGGTACTCCACTGCCGCACTTCTCTAAAAGGCAAAGTACTAAGTTTTCATGCAAAATATATTGAATTAGTACAGCACACGATATCCATATGGCATCCCAAAAGAGCCATATGGATAATTATCTAAAAACCTGGACGAATGCCTTAGACCTGCTGCGCAATAACCACCCTAATCCACACGATATATAGACAGCTGAAACGATTGATTGATAGTATATTGATTAAAGTAATGTAGTTTCTTCTCTGTAAGAGTGGTTTAAACAATGTCTACTATTTAAGTTAAAAGTGGTTGTTGGTGCCTATGTCAAGCAGTTAAATTATGGACGTTAGATTTGATACGATTGAAAACCAAGGTAGTAATAATCGGTGGTGGGCCAGCTGGCCTTTTACTTTCACAACTGCTGCACACGCGTGACATTGAAAGTATAATCTTAGAGCAAAAAACAAAAGCGTATGTGCTAGGACGTATACGAGCTGGGATACTCGAACGGGGCTTGGTCAATCTAATTGAGGAGGCAGGCTGCTCCAACCGCATGCATGCTGAAGGGTTCGTCCACAATGGAACTCTGGTCTCATATGATAAAGAAATCTTCCGTATAAATTTTTCAAAACATACGAATGCCGATGTAATGCTTTATGGACAAAATGAAATAACTCGTGATCTTTATGAAGCCCGTGAAAAGACAGGTGGTAAAATTGAATTCAATGTTGAAAATGTGTCAGTGCAAGACGTAAAGTCAGCGACTCCATTTGTAGAATACACCATTGCAGGTACACGCCACAGAATTAATTGTGATTATGTTGCAGGGTGTGACGGTTTTCATGGTGTCAGCCGCAGAACAATCCCCAGAAAAAACCGGCGCGAATATGAGAAGATTTATCCATTTGGATGGCTCGGTATATTGAGTGAAACTCCACCAGTAAATCATGAGCTAATCTATACTAATTCAGCTCATGGGTTTGCTTTATGTTCTATGCGAAATGCGAATCTCAGCCGATTTTACATACAGTGCTCTCTCAATGATCACCCTGATAATTGGACGGATGCGGCGTTCTGGCGAGAGCTTAAGCGACGAATTCCAAAGGTTTATGCTGATCAGTTGATAACCGGACCATCTATTGAAAAATCAATAACGCCGTTACGTTCTTTTGTGACAGAACCTATGCAATGGGGGCGACTCTTCTTATGCGGGGATGCGGCACATATAGTACCACCGACGGGAGCAAAAGGTCTGAACACTGCTGCTTCTGATGTTCATTATCTATACAATGGCTTGAAGGAATTTTACGAAACAGGGTCTTCAAAACACCTCAATCTCTATTCTGAAAAAGCGCTTCAGCGCGTGTGGAAATCAGAACGTTTCAGTTGGTGGTTTACTTCACTCATGCACCGCGCCCCTAATCAGTCTCATTTTGATCTGAAAATACAAAATGCAGAGCTGGAGTTTTTGCGTTCCAGTAGTGCAGCACAGCAAGTCATGGCTGAAAATTATGTTGGCCTACCATATTAATGCTTATGACTGTTCCCTATAATTGAAAACAGCAGCGGCAGAAAAATGATAGTGCAATTTAGTTATCTGTTATGTTCTTCATCAATAGCTATGAACTAGCTCAATATTAAACAGGTGACTTGTAAGGGAATAAATAGATGGACGATAAGTTTGCGGCTGGTATGAAAATTCGAAGAAGTGTGTTAGGCAATACGCACGTCGATAGTGCAGAGGCAGCAAAATCAGATTTAGATCAACCCTTCCAAACTTTAATCGTTGAAGGGGCATGGGGCACCGTTTGGGCTGATAATTCAATTTCCAAAAGAGAGCGGTCCATGTTGACGCTTGCTTTATTGGCAGCCACTGGAAACTTTGAGGAAATTCCTATGCATGTGCGGGCTACGGAACGTACAGGAGCCAGTCCAGATGATATTATTCAGGCTTTTATGCACGTTGCCATCTACGCGGGCTTACCCAAAGCAAACCACGCTATCAAGCTGGCCAAACAGACATTCCGTGAGATGGGCTTAGACCTATGAGTTTAAGTGTGCAAAAGGGCAAATTTATTCCGCGGGACCGTGAATGGCAACCAGAAGCATTGACCCCAGCATATAAATCTAGCGTTAAACGTAGCCCACAAGCCGCTTTATTATCTTTTCCATCAACCCTCAGTGAAGAAACCTCACCTATATTTAATAATAATATATTAGGGCCGTTAGATAATGACCTCATTTTTAACCATGCCAAGCCAGGCGAAAGTGCGATTGGGGCCCGTATTATTGTCCACGGTCAGATTTTAGATGAAAATGGAATTGGAATTCCAGATACTCTAGTTGAATTTTGGCAGGCAAACGCAGGTGGGCGGTATCGTCACAAAAACGATCGTTATCTCGCGAACCTTGATCCAAATTTTGGTGGCTGCGGCCGTACAATTACAGCCGAAAACGGGTTTTATGAGTTTAGAACTATTCAACCAGGTCCATATCCCTGGCCCAACGGCGGGAATGACTGGCGCCCGGCACATATACACTTCTCAATTTTTGGGTACGGATTTGTACAGCGACTTATTACGCAAATGTATTTTGAAGGCGATCCTCACATTAAACTTTGTCCAATTGTAAACAGCCTCACAAGTAAAGAAGCTGTGGATGCTTTAACTGCCCCACTTGACATGAAACGAACCATCCCAATGAATTGTCGCGCTTTTAAATTCAACATAGTACTGCGAGGGCGCCACCAGACCTATTTCGAGAATCGGAAGGAGGGATTGTAATGACAGAGCGCCTTAATAACCTCAAAGAGAGCCCAAGTCAGACTGCCGGTCCTTATGTGCATATCGGCTGCACCCCAAATTTTTCAAGCAAAAGCTCATATAGTTACGATCTAGGGAAAACAATGAAAATAGGGCCAGTCCTTGGTGAGGAAATCACTATTGTCGGCTATGTTTTCGACGGTGCAGGCGCACCACTATGCGATGCAATGATTGAAATCTGGCAACCGGATGCCGCAGGTCTATTTCCAGCAACAAATGAAACACGCGGTATTGCAGACCCAAACTTTATGGGTTGGGGGAGATCAACAAGTGATATGAATACTGGAGAATTCATTTTTGAAACTGTTAAACCTGGGACAGTTCCTGGGCCTGATGGCGTCATGCAGGCACCACATATTACAGTATGGGTGGTCGCACGCGGTATTAACATTGGATTACACACTCGAATTTATTTCAACGATGAAACCATTGCTAACTCTCTAGATCCAATATTAAGCCAAATTAAAAATCAAAAACGAGTGGAAACACTATTAGCCTTGAAAAAAGGCGTGGGACGTTACCAGTTTGATATTCATCTTCAAGGCCCTCACGAAACTATTTTTTTCGATATTTAAGGGAATAAAATGAATAATCCATGTATCATATGCGTTGCGATTACAGGATCAGTGCCGAGGAAAGCAGATAACCCTGCTGTTCCCATTTCTGTTTCAGAACAAATCGAAAGTACGCAAGAAGCATTTGAGGCGGGAGCAAGTATCGCTCATTGCCACGTTCGTAATGAGGATGAAACGCCAACCAGTGACCCTGAAACCTTCAGCCTTCTGAAAGAAGGAATAGAAAGTTATTGCCCAGGCATGATTATACAACTGTCAACAGGGGGACGATCTGGTGCAGGACGAGAACGTGGTGGGATGCTATCCTTACGACCAGACATGGCATCTCTATCTGTTGGGTCAAATAATTTCCCTACGAGAGTCTATGAAAATCCCCCCAATCTTGTAGATTGGTTAGCGGCAGAAATGTTATCTTATGATATAAAACCCGAAATTGAAGCATTTGATCTAAGTCATATTTTGAAAGCTAAAGAAATGGTAAATAAGGGGAATTTAACAATAAATCCCTATATACAATTTGTAATGGGCGTCAAAAACGCAATGCCTGCAGATCGTTCGATTTTTAATTTTTATATCGAGACAGTTCATCGACTTTTTGGAAAAAATACGCCTTGGTGTGCTGCCGGAATTGGTGCAAACCAAATCGTGTTGAATGAATGGTCAATTTCGTCAGGTGGTCATGTGCGAACGGGATTAGAAGACAATGTGCGTTTAAATCGAACCACATTAGCGCCATCAAACGCTGCATTAGTTAAACTGGCAGTTGAGATTTGTGGTCAATATCATAGAACAGTCGCTAGTGCTAAACAGGCACGCAATATTCTTGGATTAAGGAAGGCAGCCTGATGAAAAAAATCTATGGAAGTGCGCAAGAAGCTCTCAGTGGTTTGTTATTTGACGGAATGTTTGTTGCATCAGGTGGCTTTGGGCTGTGTGGCATTCCTGAACTTTTGCTAGATGCTATTAAAAGTGCAGGCACCAAAAATCTTATATTTGCTTCAAATAATGCAGGTGTGGACGACTTTGGCATCGGTATCTTGCTGCAAACAAAACAAGTAAGAAAGATGATTAGCTCATATGTGGGCGAAAACGCAGAATTCATGCGTCAGTATCTATCAGGAGAACTTGAACTAGAATTCAACCCACAAGGAACTTTGGCGGAACGTATGCGTGCTGGTGGCTGCGGGATCCCAGGCTTTTATACAAAAACTGGCGTGGGAACAGTAATTGCTGAAGGAAAAGAGCATAAAGACTTTAATGGTGAAACCTTCATCATGGAGGAAGGAATTTTTGCCGACCTTGCCATCGTGAAAGCGTGGAAAGCAGACGCTACTGGCAACCTTGTTTTTCGTAAAACGGCTAGAAATTTCAATCCACCAGCTGCGATGTGCGGTAAAACTTGCGTTGTTGAAGTAGAAGAGATTGTGCCTACTGGCAGCTTGGACCCAGACAGCATCCACCTACCTGGCATCTATGTCCATCGTATCATCCAAGGAAATCATGAAAAGCGTATTGAACAACGTACAGTCAGGAGTGCTTAATATGTGGGATCGCAATCAAATGGCAGCACGTGCAGCACAAGAGTTGCAAGACGGTTGGTACGTAAATCTTGGGATTGGTATTCCAACATTAGTTTCTAACTATATACCGGAAGGTATCGAGGTAACATTACAGTCTGAGAACGGCATGCTTGGAATGGGCCCATTTCCTACAGAAGACGAAATAGACGCTGATCTTATAAATGCCGGAAAACAAACTATCACAGAATTACCACAAACCGCCTATTTTGACAGCGCTCAAAGCTTTGGTATGATCCGCGGTGGAAAAATCGCAATGGCAATCCTTGGTGCAATGGAGGTTGCTGAAAATGGTGACCTCGCTAACTGGATGATACCAGGAAAGCTTGTCAAAGGAATGGGTGGAGCCATGGATTTAGTTGCTGGAGTCGGGCGTGTGGTAGTGGTCATGGACCATACAAATAAACACGGAGACAGCAAAATATTGCGAGCTTGCACACTGCCCTTAACCGGCAAAGCAGTAGTGGATCGGATTATTACAAATCTTGGCGTTTTAGATGTGGTTAAAGGTGGCCTAAAAATTGTCGAAACTGCTGAAGGTGTATCAGGAGATAAACTGAGAGCAGCGACACAAGCCACTATTGTCTGAATCTCTTAACACTCCTTTGCAGACCGTTTTCTTAAAATTCGCAAAGATAACAAAAAACGCTACATACACAGTCTAATGAAAGAAACAAAAAGAAGCAGTTTGTAAATCCGCTTGAACAGAAATCCAGCTTTGCGTCGCATGGATAATGACTTTATAGTCAAGTGGTTTTTTTAAGTAAGGGTTATGATGTTTGATGGCTTCACAGCAGAGACTTTAGCGCGAATGCAATTTGCGTTCACCGTGTCCTTTCATATAGTTTTTCCCGCATTTTCGATTGGGCTAGCCAGTTATCTCGCTGTCCTAAATGCTCTTTGGCTTCGAACAAAGAATGAAACATATCGAGATCTATTTAATTATTGGAAAAAGATCTTTGCGGTAGCTTTTGGTATGGGTGTCGTCTCAGGCATCGTAATGTCTTACCAGTTTGGCACTAATTGGTCAGTCTTTGCGGACAAAACGGGCCCAGTGCTAGGACCTTTAATGGCCTATGAGGTACTCTCAGCATTTTTTTTAGAGGCTGGTTTCCTAGGCATTATGTTGTTCGGTAGAGCGCGCGTTGGTGCTAAGCTACATATGTTTGCAACAGCCATGGTGGCGTTTGGCACCCTAATGTCAGCCACTTGGATTTTATCAGTAAACAGCTGGATGCAAACACCTGCAGGCTACAGCATCAATGACGTAGGCCAATTCATTCCCGAAAACTGGTGGGAAATAATCTTCAACCCTTCTTTTCCTTATCGTCTAGCGCATATGGTTATGGCTGCGTATCTTACAACCGCTTTAGTAGTTGGCGGTGTTGGGGCGTTACACCTCCTACGAAACAGAAAGGATGCTCCAGCAAAAAAAATGTTTTCTATGGCAATGTGGATGCTTATCTTTGTCGCTCCCTTGCAGATTTTTGCAGGTGATCAGCATGGTTTGAACACGCTTGAACACCAGCCAGTAAAGATTATGGCTATGGAAGGTCACTACAAAAGCTATACTGATGGTGCGCCATTAATTTTATTTGGATTTCCTAATTCTAAAGAGAAGCGGGTCGATTATGCTATTGAAATCCCGAATTTATCCAGCCTGATCCTCAAACATCAATGGGATGCTCCGCTTAAGGGGCTAGATACAGTACCTGATGAAGACGAGCCGCCTGTAGCAATAGTATTCTGGAGTTTTCGAATAATGGTCGGCATTGGATTTGCTATGTTAGGACTGGGGGCTTGGGGCCTTTGGGCTCGTGTCCGCAAGAAGCTTTATGACCAAAACCTGTTACACTGGGCCTCTGTTCTGATGGGTCCTATGGGATTTTTTGCTGTACTCGCAGGCTGGGTTACCACCGAGGTTGGTCGCCAGCCTTTTACCGTCTACGGCTTATTGCGAACCAGTGACAGTCTCGCACCTATATCAGCGCCCGCTGTTGCCACATCCTTAATAGCCTTCATTATTGTATACTTTTTTATCTTTGGTACTGGAACTTTTTATTTGCTACGGATGATGAATAAGTCAGCTACATCACCACAATTGGACCTTGAAGTCGGGCAGCCTAATAGAATTGGAAATACATCAATTAGACAGACTAACGCAAACGCAATACCTAATGCATAGGAGCGACTAAGTGTTTGAACTTTCTTTCATTTGGGCTGGGATCATAGCATTTGCGGTTCTAACTTACGTGCTGCTGGACGGATTTGATCTAGGTGTGGGTATCTTATTTCCATTTGCCAAAAATGAGCAGGATAAAGCCACAATGATGAACTCCATTGCTCCCATCTGGGATGGCAATGAAACATGGCTTGTTTTGGGAGGAGGGGGATTATTTGCAGTTTTCCCACTTGCCTACTCTATCATAATGCCAGCACTCTACATGCCCATAATTTTAATGCTTTTGGCGTTAATATTTCGAGGTGTAGCTTTTGAGTACCGCTGGCGTACGAAGAGGTGGAAAAAAGTTTGGGACGTGGCATTCTGTGGTGGATCACTTGTCGCAGCTGCCATGCAGGGCATAGCACTCGGTTCTTTAGTACAAGGAATAGAAATTACTGATAGATCTTACGCAGGAGGCTGGTGGGATTGGCTCACTCCGTTTTCAGTCCTAACAGGTTGCGCAGTTGTTATCGGCTATGCTCTACTGGGATCAACATGGTTAATTTTGAAAACTGAAAATAGTTTACAGCAACAGATGAAACACTATACGCGATGGCTCGCTACTGCCACTCTGTTTTTTATTGGTGTGATAAGCATTTTTACACCGTTTCAAGACCCAATTTACTTTCAACGTTGGTTCAGCCTACCGACCGGTATTCTTACTGTTTTAGTACCTAGCGCAGTTTTGATAGCTGCATGGGCTTTGTTTGCAGGATTGCGAGCTAGAAAAGACGGGCAGCCGTTTTTTGCAGCGTTATCCCTATTTATATTATGCTTCATAGGAATTGGCATCAGTTTTTATCCCAATATTTTACCACCCAATCTAACCATAGTAGAAGCAGCCGCACCGGACGAAAGCCTGCGTTTTGCTCTAGTTGGTACAGTGGTTTTGGTTCCCATGATCCTTACTTATACGGCTTATGCGTATTGGGTTTTTCGTGGCAAGGTTGGACCTGAAGAAGGATTCCATTAATGATAATACCAACAATGCAAAAAATTGGTTGGTTTATCATAATTTGGGCCGCAAGTATCATAGCACTTGGGATTGTTGCATTTACAATCCGAATATTAATTTCACCATGAATATTTTGTTTGTAACGCTGAAATCAGAAAGCCAGCTGTGTACTTAATTCAAACCAACTATCTGATATAACCTCGATGAAACTATTTATCGTTTTAATCACATTTATTTTTTTTCTAGCAACAAACGCGCAAGCGCAAAATAAAGCTGCTATCGAAAAAGAGTATAAGCGCTGGTTGATACAACACATCTGGCCTCAGGCCCAATCAAAAGGTATATCACGCGATACATTCGACACGGCATTCTTGGGTGTTACGCTAAATTGGGAGCTTCCCAATCTTGCTCCGTCCGGCACTAAAAAATTAGTACCTAAGGACCATAAACAAGCAGAATTTAGTGGGCCAAAAAAATACTTCAGGCATAATTCTGTGAATAACGCCACCTCTGTAGGCCGTCAAATAGCGAAAAAATATGCGAAAACACTTAATGCTGTGGAGATAAAAACTGGCGTTCCTAAACGCATAATCTTGGCAATTTGGGGACGTGAGAGTGCTTATGGGCGTGCCAACATATCCTATGATGCTTTTGAAGTGCTTGGAACCAAAGCTTTTATGAGTACGCGAAAAAATTATTTTGAGGGTGAGCTTATAGCAGCCCTACAGATAGCACAGGCTAAGCTCGCACCTAACGGGCAGCTAAAAAGTAGTTGGGCTGGTGCGCTTGGCCAACCTCAATTTATGCCAACGAATTTTTTTAAATATGGAACAGATGGAAATAGTGACGGTCAGGTAGATATTTGGACATCAGAAGCAGACACAATTGCGTCAATTGGCACATACCTTCAACAACATGGATGGATAATAGGCCGTGATTGGGGATTTGAGGTAACAGTTCCACCATCAGTTTCATGCACGCTTGAGGGTCCTGATCAAGGAAGACAGATCTCTAAATGGCAGGGAATGGGCATACGCCGTGTATCTGGTCGACCATTTCCTGATCATGAATTAAATGGCGAGGGGTTTTTAATGATGCCTGCGGGCAGGCATGGTCCATCGTTTATCGTAACACCTAATTTTTATGTTTTAAAAAAGTATAATAAAAGCGATTTATATGCTCTTTTTGTTGGTCATATCGGAGATAGAATTCAGTATGGCGTCAGTGATTTCACAGTTCATTGGGATACTTCAACAAAGCTACATCGATCAAATATTGCAGAAATGCAGTACTCTTTAGAATCACTTGGACACGATGTTGGCGGAGTGGACGGCTTGATTGGCTTTAAAACTCGGCGTTCTATTGGACGCTGGCAAGAAGCAACAGAACAGAAGTCTACATGCTTTCCCACCCCCAATATAAAAATAAAATAAAAGTATCACTACCATTTCAAGCCCATGCCCAATTATCATTGATCCCAAATTATCTTGCTGAATTTAAACATGAATGGCACACTTAACTATCGTATGGATAGGATACACGATGAGCCTTAAAAATTCTGCCGCCACACTAGTGGAAAATGCCCACGCGCGGATCGAAGGGATCGAAACAAGCGAAGCAATTAATATGATGAATGATCCAGATGTAATTATCGTAGACATCAGGGATATTCGTGAACGTCAGCGCAGTGGATATATACCTGGCTCTTTTCATGCTCCTCGAGGTATGATTGAGCCTTGGGTCGATCCTGATAGCCCGTTATTTAAAAAGACTTGTAGAAAATCTGATAAAAAAAAATTCCACTGCGCCTCTGGCTGGCGCTCTGCTCTAACAGTAGCGACGCTTCAAGATATGGGTTTTCAGGCAGCTCACATTCGCGACGGTTTCTCAAATTGGACTGCCAAGGGTGGACTGACAGAGCATGACATACCAAATAGTGGAGAAACCAAATGAGGGTAGACATATCGCAACATCCCACCATAGAACCATTTTTTGATAATCGGTCCAATACCATTTCATACGTGGTGCAAGAGCCAAATGGGCCGGCATGTGCTGTTATCGATGCAGTAATGGACATTAACTACGCCGCAGGCGCTTTAAACTTCGATGGCGCAGATGCAATTATTAACTACATTCGGAAAAACGACTTAACCTTAGAATGGATCATTGAAACCCACGTCCACGCCGACCACCTTTCAGCTGCACCTTACATTCAACAAAAGCTAAACGGCAAAATTGGCATTGGCTCCAAAATTACAGAGATTCAAAATACTTTTGGTAAAGTGTTTAATGAAGGCACGGATTTTCAACGTGACGGATCTCAATTTAATGCCTTGTTTGAAGACAATGATACCTACGAAATTGGCACCATGAAATGTTTCACCATGCATACACCTGGGCATACGCCCGCTTGTATGGTGCATGTAATGGGTAATGCCGCTTTCGTTGGAGATACGTTGTTTATGCCTGATGGTGGGTCTGCCCGGGCAGACTTTCCGGGAGGTGACGCAGGAGAACTGTATGACAGCATCATGCGTGTGTTGGCGCTTCCAGATAACATGCGATTATTCATTTGCCATGATTATGGGCCCGGTGGACGGGCCATTGCGTGGGAAACTACTGTTGCTGAAGAGCGAGAGAAAAACATACATGTCGGTAATGGAAAAACCCGCGAAGATTTTATAAAGTTCCGTACAGAACGAGATGCGCAACTGGCTATGCCAAGCCTCATCATTCCTGCTTTACAAGTAAACATGCGCGCTGGAGAAATCCCACGAGACAATACTGGTGACATGGCACTTAAAGTTCCTTTGGGAAAACTGTAAACAAACTTATCCCCTCGTCTGGTTTAAAACGGTACCGTCAAAATAAATTAAAATTGAACACTGCCCTTGCCAATCCGTGCATACAGACCAAAGATATAACAATGTCACTCATAAACCGAATTGAAACCAAAAAAGACGACCTAATTGCTTTAACACAGGCACTCATTCGAATTCCAACACTGAACCCTCCTGGCAAAAACTATCATGAGATATGTACCTTACTCGATAAACGGTTAAAAACGCACGGTTTCGAAACTCAAATGATCCGTGCGCATGGTACGCCTGGTGACAGTGACACCTATCCACGTTGGAACCTTGTTGCCAGACGTATGGGCTCACATGACGGTGATTGTGTACATTTCAATAGCCACCACGATGTCGTCGAGGTGGGACAAGGATGGACGCGGGATCCTTTTGGCGCAGAGATCGAAGATGATAAGATCTATGGACGAGGCGCTTGTGATATGAAAGGCGGGTTGGCTTCATCCATTATTGCAGCTGAAGCATTTGCCGAGGAATTCCACAGTTTTTACGGCGCTATCGAAATCAGCGCAACAGCAGATGAAGAATCGGGTGGGTACGGCGGTGTAGCTTATTTAGCGGAAAAAGGCTATTTTTCTCCAGATCGCGTCCAGCACGTCATCATTCCAGAACCTCTAAACAAAGACCGGATTTGCCTTGGTCACAGAGGCGGATGGTGGGCAGAGATAGAAACCAAGGGTGAAATTGCACACGGCTCCATGCCTTTTCTTGGTGATTGCGCAGTACGCCATATGGGAGCTGTTCTCAATAAGTTTGAAACAGATTTGTTTCCTGCAATGGCTGCTCGCTACACAGAAATGCCTGTTGTACCCAAAGGCGCAAGAAATTCTACAATGAACATCAATTCAGTTCATGGAGGTCAAGCAGAACAACCCATCAACTATGACGGTCTGCCTGCACACTGTGTAGCCGACAGCTGCAGAATCGTCCTAGATCGACGTTTCTTGGTTGAAGAAAATATCGAAGATGTGCGCGGCGAAATTGTTAACTTGTTGGAAAACCTAAAGACATCACGTGACAATTTTGAGTACGAAATGCGCGAATTAAATGTTGTTTTGCCCTCCATGACAGATCGTTCAGCCCCTGTGGTTGAAACTGTGCACGCCGCAATCGAAAGCATCCTTGGCGTTGAGCCAACATATGTCGCCTCACCTGGGTCATATGATCAAAAGCATATCGACCGAATTGGCAAATTGCACAATTGTATTGCTTACGGGCCAGGCGAATTGGAATTAGCACACAAACCAGACGAATGGGTCGGCATAACTGATATGCTAGACAGTGCAAAAGTTATGGGTAATGCTTTAGAGACTTTATTGCTAAAATCTTAGTGCTCACTTTCAAGGACTGAAAACAAATTAAGCTGGTGTCAAAACTATCTATGAGCTCAGAAAGTACATCGCGCATTTTCAATGCCAGACTTACAGAGAGCGTGGTAAAAGGAAAACTAAACGACAAAATCTATCCAATAGGAGATCAAAATGCTTAAAAAACTGATCATGACCACCGCCATATTAGTGCTCAGCACTGGTAACCTATGGGCCAAAACAGATATTACAGTTGCTCTGCAACTTGAGCCACCACATCTCGATCCCACATCGGCTGCTGCCGGAGCTATTGATTCCGTTCTTTATTCAAACGTTTTTGAAGGCCTGACCCGATTTACCAGTGACGGCGCCATTGTTCCAGGGCTCGCCTCATCATGGGTAATTTCAGATGATGGGTTATCTTACACGTTTACCTTAAGAAATGGCGTCACATTTCATGATGGCACAACAATGGATGCAGAGGACGTAAAGTTCTCATTAATCCGAATTCTTGCCGAAGACAGTGCAAACGCACAAAAAGCACTTTATTCAGCAATCACCAGTGTGGAAGTGGTTGATCCAGATACTGTCAAAGTCACATTGTCAGAGGCCAATGGAAACTTGCTATTTAATCTAGCTTGGGGGGATGCCGTCATCGTAGCACCTGAAAGTATTGAGAATATAAAGCAAACACCTATCGGCACAGGTCCCTTTAAATTTGACCTCTGGAACCAGGGTGACCGCATCGAATTAAGTGCTTATGGAGGCTATTGGGGTAAAACCCCTGCCCTAAACAAAGCGACATTCAAATTCATTTCCGATCCAACAGCTGCATTTGCTGCTATGATGGCCGAAGATATAGATGTTTTTAGCGGATTCCCCGCACCAGAAAACCTCCCTCAATTCGAAGCAGACCCACGCTTTCAAGTACTTGTTGGCTCAACCGAAGGTGAAACAATTCTGTCAACAAACAATAAACAAGCACCATTCAATGATGTTCGTGTGCGTCAGGCACTGGCACATGCCATAAACCGTGAAGAAATCATTGATGGAGCAATGTTTGGTTATGGAACTCCTATCGGAACCCATTTCGCACCGCACAACCCAGCATACATAGATCTAACAAATGATTCCTCTTTTAACCTGGACAAGGCGCGCTCCCTTTTAACCGAAGCAGGAATGCCGGACGGATTTGAAACCACACTACACTTGCCACCTCCATCATACGCCCGTCGCGGTGGGGAAATTATTGCGGCTCAATTGGCAGAAGTAGGCATTAAAGCTCAGATTATTAACGTTGAATGGGCTCAATGGTTAGAGACCGTGTTCCGTGGTAAAAACTTTGGCTTAACAATTGTAAGTCATACAGAACCAATGGACATTGGCATCTATGCAAATCCAGACTACTATTTTCAATATGATAACCCGAATTTCCAAGATCTAATAAAAACACTTAATAAGACAACAGACCCCAAAACGCGTGCTACTCTTATGGGCGATGCCCAACGGATTATCTCAGAGGATGCAGTAAACGGATATCTATTCCAGTTGGCACAACTCTCCGTGGCCAAGGCGGAAATAAAGGGGCTATGGAGCAACGCACCCACTCAAGCTACAGACCTAACAAATGTTAGTTGGGGCGAATAATTAATATTAACTGCGGATGCTGTGCCACACGCAGTTAATATCACTAAGAATAGCCATTCCTATTGGCCAGACAGACACAATATTTATCAAACCAAATGCAAACAGTCGGATGCACAAATTGCCATGCATCGATGATAAAACAAAGAGGCAAAAAAACGCATGCAAATATATCCGGTTGGTAGCCGTCCCAGCCAACGTGCTAGTCCAGACTACTTTGCAGGCACAGTATGGCAAGATCTGATTACAATGGCTCCCGAGCCTGCTCGCCTTAACGCTCTCATAGTGCATTTTGAGCCTAGTGCACGAACTGCATGGCATACCCACCCACTAGGCCAAACACTCCATATCACTCAAGGGAGCGGCCTAATTTGTAAACGTGGAGAAAAACCACAAAAAATCCAAGCAGGAGACAGCGTGTGGATTCCAGCCAATGTCGAACATTGGCATGGAGCAGGACCAACAACACACATGACCCATATCGCGATACAAGAGACCCAAGAAGGTAGCGCTGCAATGTGGCTCGAACATGTAACGGACCAAGACTATAAAGCTTGAAGTAACCCACGTAATTCAGATCGAATTAAACCTGTTCGAGGGACATCCGCAAGAGTGGTGAACCAATGATCTGGTGGGTTACGACCGCGTCTATTACCATCAAAGCGCAGTTCCCGAAGCACCGCTTCCGACTTTGCATCTAACCTTTCAGGTACCACAAAACCATTTAAAATGGCCCATACACCTGTCCAAAGCCTACCAACGGACCAAGGGTTGTATCCACCACCACCTAAAACAAGCAAACGCGGGGCCATTCCCATGAGTGCTTTAACTATCGACCAATGCGCCTGATTGGATAATGAGAGATGCGCCAGAGGATCTTCTTCGACTCCATCTGCTCCACATTGCAGTATAATCGCATCTGGCTGATGCATTTCCACGCGTGGCAAAATAACCTCATCACGAATTAAGGCCATTTCGTCATCATTCAAACCACGAGGTACAGGAAGATTCACCGTACTACCCTGACCCGTAACTCCTAATGTACCAGTCCGAGGCCAAAGCCCATTTTCGTGTACTGAAATCATCAAAACATCTGTTTTATGAGCAAAAGCCACCTCAACACCATCAGGATGGTGAGCGTCTATATCTATATAAGCTATGCGATTCGCACCAGATCTCTGCAACGACAAGATTGCTAAAACTGGGTCATTAACATAGCAGAACCCACCAGCTTTATCTGGCATCCCATGGTGAGTACCGCCAGCTGGATGGTAAACGATACCACCATCAGCCAGCAATTCACCGGCCAAAATTGATCCTCCTGCAGCAGTTGCAGGACGGCGATACATTTCTGGAAAAATTGGGTTTGAGGGTGTGCCCAATGCATGCTGAGACTTAACCCGATCACTTACTTTTTGCGCAGCTTCGGCAGCATACAAGGCAGCAACATATTCGGGCGTATGCCAAGCAGTTAAAGCTACTGGCTTAACGCAAGGACTAGAAATGAAGCGATCAGATGGAAGCCATCCCATTGAGCGGCTCAAATCCATCACAGTCGAGACACGTGGTACGCGTAATGGATGCCACCTCCCATAGCTTGAGTGACGGTAAATTTCAGATCCAATAAAAACAGGTGGTTTCATAGTGACTTATTTAACTGCTTTTAAGACTATGACGAGAGTTAATTACAAATAGAAGATTTGCAAAAGACTACTGGTTCAACCAGATAAAGTTATACGTTAAGTATTCTGCCCACTTTTCAAATATACTCTTTTAGGTAATTTAAACAAATTTAGTAGAAAACCATAAGCCCACTTCTTTTATAACTTTCAGCCTTACCATTTTAGTGATTAATCTCAACACTTCCACATTTTTTATTTTAATTTATGGAAGCAGAGCAGAATTTTTACTGTCGTTTTTCCTGATAGCGCATTTATTATATGGAGCCCATAAATTCCAATACTTAAATAACACATCAGCTCCGCCAAGGGTCCATGGGGTTTAAAAATCGATGCTTAGTAATACACAGTTGGCTGCAATATAGGATTAGTTATGTAAGTTATAGGTCTATTGACAGACGCGCTTGCTTGCTTCGAATTACCCGCATAACGTAAACGCGATGCTACGTTATACATTGAAACGGTTATTATCCCTTTTAATCAGCCTTGCAATCGCTTCGCTGGTGATTTTTGCGACAATCGAGGTGGCACCAGGAGATCCAGCTTTCTTCATGTTAGGGATAAACGCGCAAGAGGATACATTAGCGGCCCTCAGGGTAGAATTAGGGCTAGATAAATCAAAACCGCAACGCTACTGGGCATGGATTACAGGCATGATTCACGGTGATTTTGGTACATCCTACCAATATCGAACGCCCATATCTGGGATGATCAGTGCAAGACTTTGGGTTTCGCTACCTTTAGCACTTTATGCTTTGGTTATATCCGTTCTGATAGCCTTTCCAGTAGGCATCTACGCAGCCACCAAACGCGGCAAGAAAGGCGACTTAATAGTTATGGGGGCCACTCAGTTTGGCCTTGCTATCCCAAATTTTTGGTTTGCTATGATGCTAGTTCTTATTTTTGCAATCAATTTACGCTGGTTTTCTGCTGGCGGATTTACCAGTTGGGACAAAGGAGTTTTTTCTGCTCTAAAATCTTTGACTTTGCCAGCACTTGCACTTGCATTGCCTCAAGCCGCTATTCTGGCTCGTGTAATGCGCTCTGCCCTATTAGATGTCTTAAGCGAAGATTTTATCAGAACTGCCCGTGCAAAAGGACTTTCCCGCCGTCAAACGCTCCAATATCATGGTCTACGTAATGCTATGATACCTGTGTTAACCATTCTTGGTTTACAATTATCATTCCTATTAGCTGGCGGCATAATCATCGAGCAAGTGTTTTACCTACCAGGACTTGGCCGACTCATCTTCCAGTCAATTTCAGCACGTGATTTAATTGTAGTAGAGTCAGTAACCATGTTGCTTGTCTTTGCAGTAATAATAATAAATTTTATCATAGACTTGGCCTATGCCATTGTTGATCCTCGGTTAAGAGCGCGATCGTGAATAAAAGTCTGTTCACTGGCATCTTACTTTCAGCACTAATTATGTTGGCAGCAATAGTCTCTTTTGCCTGGACCCCATTTGACCACACTTCTTTGAATATTCCCAACAAGTTACAGGCACCTAATGGAACTCACTGGTTGGGTACTGACCACTTTGGACGCGACATGTTTTCCATGATTATGGTTGGTGCAAGAACCTCTATTACCGTGGCGTTCGTGGCAGTAGGGATAGGCTTAGGTTTAGGCGTGCCACTGGGCCTCTGGGCCACAGCGCGACAAGGCGGTTGGACTGACGAGATAATTATGCGCGGCAATGATCTCATTTTTGCTTTTCCATCGCTAGTGATAGCCATCCTTATAACAGCAGTTTTTGGACCAGGAGCGGTAAATGCAATAATCGCAATTGGAATTTTTAATATTCCTGTCTTTGCACGCGTAACGAGAGGAGGTGCCCTCCAGCTTTGGACAAGAGAATTTATTCTCGCCGCACGAGTGGCAGGAAAAGGAGCCATTCGGATCAGTATTGAACACATTCTGCCCAACCTAGCCAATTTACTAATTGTGCAAGCGACTATCCAGTTTTCATTAGGCATTTTAGCCGAGGCCGCGCTGTCCTATGTTGGCCTTGGCGCGCAACCGCCAACACCTAGCTGGGGGCGAATGCTAGCAGACGCACAAACTCTTGTAAGTATTGCACCTCACATGGCGTTAGTACCAGGATTTTCAATCATTTTAACAGTATTAGGTCTTAACCTGCTAGGTGATGGGCTCCGTGATTTACTTGATCCCAAATTACAACAAGTTCAAAAATGAGCCTTCTTCAAATACGTAATCTTTCACTTTGCATTAATAGATTAAAAATTCTGCATGATATTTCTATGGATATTTCTCCTGGTGAAATCGTTGCAATCACAGGCGAAAGTGGGTCTGGGAAATCCATGACTGCACTCGCCACGATGCAATTGTTGCCCGAAGGTAGCAAAACTAAAGGCCAGATCCTAATTAACGATCGGGACACTATGCTGCTAAGCGAAACAGAAATGTGCAGACTGCGCGGGAATACTGTGGGCATGGTATTTCAGGAACCAATGACTGCACTTAATCCAGTCCAGACTATTGGAGCCCAGGTTGCAGAATCAGTACGTCTTCATCGCCCAGACCTTGATCCAATGGCTCGCGCTGCCGAAGTTCTAACACGCGTAGGCCTATCACCCGAACTGGTATCCCTATCACGCTTTCCACACACCTTGTCCGGCGGACAACGTCAAAGAGTAATAATCGCTATAGCAATTGCTTGTAGCCCAAAGCTGTTAATAGCAGATGAACCAACCACAGCGCTTGATGTTACGACACAGGCACAGATATTGCATTTACTACAGAAATTAACCACTGAAGACAGTATGGGCTTGATGATGATAACGCATGATTTAGCCGTAGTCACCCAGATGGCAGATCAGATCATTATTATGAAAAATGGCCATATTGTAGAAAAGGCAAGACCTTCCAACTTACTAAATACTCCAAAACATCCTTATACTAAGGCACTTATTGCCACTTCAGCCCATCGTGCTACCTTACCACGACTAAGACAAGAGGCACCTCTACTTCGAGTTCGGAATGTCGTCCAATCGTATGCATTGCCCCGAAGAAGCATCTTCACGGCACCAGGAAAAGTGTATGCAGTCAACGATGTAAGCTTTGATATTCCAAAAGGTATACGTCTTGGGCTAGTAGGTGAAAGTGGTTGTGGAAAATCAACTCTAACCAGATCTATTCTCGGATTAGAGCCTGTAAAAAGTGGGGCAATCACACTTGACGGCGAGCACGTATTTTCCGCAGGCCGTCCAAACCTTGCTGTCCGCCGCCGCATGCAGGTTGTATTTCAAGATCCATATGGCAGCTTTAACCCGAGACACAGGGTAGCAAGACTTATTACCGAACCCTTTAACCTTCTCGATAAAAAGCCCACTGCTACAGAAAGCATGGATAGGATCGCCAAATCTCTTACCTCAGTTGGGTTATTACCTAGTGACGCACAAAAGTACCCACACCAGTTCTCAGGTGGGCAACGCCAACGAATAGCTATTGCCCGCGCTATAATCATCCGTCCAGATCTAATCATATTCGACGAAGCTGTGAGTGCTTTGGATGTATCAGTTAGGGCTCAAATTCTTGATCTAATTACTGAGCTTTGCCGCCAGTATAATCTCACATATCTGTTTATTTCACATGATTTAAGCGTAGTACGCAACATTACCGATCACGTTCTGGTAATGAAGTCTGGAAAAATTGTTGAAAGAGGTAGCACAGAAGAAGTATTTTCCAATCCACAAGACACTTATACTAAAAGCCTTATCTCTGCCGCCCCTCAATTATCCAAAAGGACTTATCATGCTTGATGCCCTATGGTTCAACCCGAACGAAATGTTAATTGGAGGAACTTGGAAAACCGCGGTATCTAACCTGCCACTTTTCAATCCTTCAGACGGCTCTTTATTAGCAGAGATTGCAAATGGGTCAGCCATCAACATTGATGAAGCAGTAACTGCCGCTCAGGTGGCACGTAATGGGAAATGGGGTCAGCTAAGTGCAACAGAACGTGGTCGCATTTTGACCAAAATTGGCCAAAAAGTACTTGAGCGTGTTGATGATCTAGCTGAAATTGAGGCCTATGACGTTGGGAAACCCCTGGCACAAGCGCGTGCAGATGCAGTTGCCTTAGCGCGATATATGGAATTCTACGGCGGTGCGGCTGACAAACTAATGGGTGAAACCATTCCCTATCTAAACGGCTACACCGTCTACACTTTACGCGAACCGCATGGTGTGACAGGCCACATTATACCATGGAATTACCCCATGCAAATTATTGGGCGTTCGGTAGGTGCAGCTTTAGCTATGGGAAATGCATGCGTTTTAAAACCTGCAGAAGAAGCCTGTTTAACAGCTCTCGCTTTTGCCCGTATTTGTGGTGAAGCAGGTTTGCCAGATGGTGCACTAAATGTCGTACCAGGCTCAGGTATCGAAGCTGGCGCAGCATTAGCCGGAAACCCAAATGTACAACACATCAGCTTTACCGGTTCAGTTCATACAGGAGCCCTCGTACAACGAGCAGCAGGTGTAAACGTTGTTCCAGTTACTCTCGAATTAGGCGGCAAGTCCCCACAACTAGTTTTTAATGACGCCAATCTAACAGCTGCGCTACCATTTCTTGTAAACGCTGGGATACAAAATGCTGGACAGACTTGTTCGGCCTCATCGCGTATTCTAATTCAAAGAGGCATATACAACTCAGTTCGCGACCGAATGGCTGAAGCTTACTGCAATCTAACTGTAGGACCGGCAATGGCTGATATGCATATTGGTCCACTGATTTCAGAAAGGCAAAAAGCGCTTGTCTTAGAATTCCTTGCTAAAGGAAGTGATCTGACTATCGCTGCACAAGGAAAATTACATGACGCGCCAAACAACGGTGCTTATGTACTTCCAACCCTTTTTGAAAATGTTACAGCAGATCACCCCCTAGCTCAGGATGAGATTTTTGGTCCTGTGCAAGTCCTAATTCCTTTCGAAACCGAAGAAGAAGCTGTGGCGATTGCAAATAACACGGATTATGGTCTTGTCGCTGGTATCTGGACTGCTGATGGTGCACGCCAAATGCGACTAGCCAAATCACTACGGGCTGGTCAGATTTTTATTAATAATTATGGTGCAGGCGGGGGAGTTGAGCTGCCCTTTGGTGGCATTGGGAAATCTGGGCATGGGCGAGAAAAAGGGTTTGAAGCACTATACGGATTCTCTACCCTAAAAACCATTGCTGCACATCACGGATAAATAAGTGATCAGATCATGTGTTTTGTGGTTTTTGCAAAATTAAAAAATGATTACCACAGGCGCTATGGTATATATACGAAAAAAATCTGCAAATTGCGGATAACAAAATGTTGAAGACTTTTTTGCTCGCAATAATTTCCAGCGGAGAATAACGATGCAACTTAACAGCAAAACTGCCATCGTCACTGGGGGGGCTAGTGGGTTTGGCCATGGCATAGCCCGAGCCTTTGCTGATGCTGGAGCAAAAGTCATTATAGCAGATTTAAACGAAGATGGAGCTAAAGCCGTTGCTCAGGAAATCGGTGGCTTTGCAGTACAAGTCGACGTAGCAAACGCTGTCTCTGTTCAAAACTTGGCGGATTTAGCACTTGAAAAGCTTGGCCATATTGACATCTTGGTAAACAATGCAGGCATCACGCATTTACCACAAGCCCTTGAAGAGGTAAGCGAGGATGAATTTGACCACGTACTCGCAGTTAATGCAAAGTCGGTTTATCTAACAGCACGCAGTTTTGTACCCCACTTTAAATCCCGTAAATCAGGGGCTATCCTTAACATCGCTTCCACTGCAGGCGTATCCCCGCGACCCCGGTTGAACTGGTACAATGCTTCGAAAGGCTGGATGATCACCGCTACCAAAACCATGGCAATCGAACTTGCTCCCAATGGCATACGTGTAAATGCTATCAATCCAGTTGCTGGCGAAACTCCACTACTCAAAAGCTTTATGGGTGAGGATACACCGGAAATTCGTGCCAAATTCCTTTCCACGATCCCGCTAGGACGCTTTTCCACTGCCGAGGATATGGGAGCAGCAGCAACGTTCCTTTGTTCCGACGCAGCGTCAATGATAACTGGGGTTGCAATGGAAGTAGATGGGGGGCGCTGTATATGACAACTGTCAATCTTAACGAAAAATTTGGTCAATTTAACACGCATCGGTGCTGTCATATAATAGCTAACTATAATGAAAACGATATCATCGCGATCAAGTTTCAAGGGGAATTTCCCTTTCACCTACATCAAGACACTGATGACTTCTTTTTCATAGCAGATGGAGTAATGACTTTAGACCTCGATAGTGAAAGCCATGCTGTCAAATCAAGAAAGTTGTTTGTAGTCCCAAAAGGTGTCACCCATCAGCCAAGTACAGACAAAGAATGCAGAGTGCTGCTAATTAAACCTAAAGGCGAACCAAACACGGGAGATTCCAAAACAGCTGCTCCAAAACCAAGCATCTCAAAGTTCCAAGAATTATTCCACTGAAAGCATTAAAATGATACCTGGCCCACAAAATGCAATCACAGATGTTCCTGGCCTGAAAGTAGGACATGCACAAGATAACACGCTCAAATCTGGTGTAACAGTTGTGACCGCAGATGCGCCTTTTACTACCTCTGTGGCAGTCATGGGGGGGGCTCCAGGTACACGCGAAACTGATCTGCTTGCCCCAGATAAATCAGTTGCCAAGGTAGACGCATTAGTTCTGTCAGGCGGCTCCGCCTATGGGCTCGATTCCTGTTCAGGCGTCGTTGCCGGTATGCGTGATCAAAATCGCGGATTCCAGATAGGAAATGCAATCATTCCATTGGTACCGGGAGCAATTATTTTTGATCTACTTGCAGGTGGCAATCATAGCTGGTTTGAGAACCCATTCCCCGAACTTGGCCGCGCAGCTTTTGATGCCATCACAACTTCAACTCCCATTGGTACCGTTGGAGCCGGCACAGGAGCTACAACTGCAATGATGAAAGGTGGGCTTGGCACTGCCTCTCTTACTAGTGAAAATGGCATTACAGTAGGTGTAATTGTCGTAGCAAACCCAGTAGGTAGCGTCACAACCCCAGGCGAAAAGTATTTTTGGGCTGCGCCATTTGAAATTAATAATGAGTATGGTGGCTTAGGACCAGACCCAGCCACTGGCCTTGGACGCAGCCTTAACAGCCGAAAACGGACTGGGATGGCTGAGCGCTCCAATACCACAATTGCTATTGTGGCCACCAATGCACTGCTCGATAAAGCACAATGCCAAAGAGTTGCGTGGGCAGCTCATGATGGAATCGGGCGCGCCTGTATTCCAGCTCATACTCCCAGCGACGGAGATCTTATTTTTTCGTTAGCAACTGGCGAAAAATCCCTTAGCTCCAACCACGATCTTACAATTATTGGCCATGCAGCTTCGCTTTGCTTAACACGGGCAATTGCACGCGGCGTCTATGCTGCAACAGCTGCAACAAACGATCTACTACCAACTTGGAGTGAACTTAATTCCAAAGCCTGATACTTCACCTCTGACTTTACTCTGAAGTAATATGCCAAAATAAGAATTTCTATCAATATACAAGGTCATGGCAGCATAATTACGCACCAAGTTTTAAATCAATGATATTATTGATATTCAGCTCAAGGGCGCGCTGGACCATTTGCACAATTCCATCAGAGTTAAGTCCTGCAGCTTCGTACATTTCATCAGGTGCTGCCTGATCAATAAAAACATCTGGTAAATGCATACTACGTACTTTTAAACCATTATCCAAAAGTCCTTCAGCCGACATTGCTTGCAAAACCATTGCGCCAAAACCACCTATAGCGCCCTGTTCAACAGTAACCAGCACTGTATGGTTTGTAGCAAGATTACGGATCATTTCCATATCAAGCGGCTTGGCAAAACGAGCATCAGCAATACTTACAGACAAACCACTTGCTTCAAGCACTAGAGCTGCTTTTTCGCATTCATCTAAATGAGTACCCAACGATAACAGAGCAACATCTGTTCCACTCTGAATCATTCGTCCTTTGCCAATCTCAAGCACTTCACCTTTCTCAGGCATGTCTACACCACGCCCGTTCCCACGCGGATAACGAAACGCAATTGGGCCAGAATTGTATGCAGCAGCCGTAGTAACCATATGCGCGAGCTCTGCTTCATCTGAGGCAGCCATTACAACCATTCCAGGCAACGCCGCAAGAAAGCCAATATCAAATGAGCCTGCATGGGTTGCACCATCCGCGCCTACTAGGCCCGCTCTATCAATTGCAAAACGCACTGGTAATCCCTGTAAAGCAACATCATGCACGACTTGGTCATAACCTCGTTGCAAAAAAGTTGAGTAAATCGCACAAAATGGTTTCAATCCAGAAGCAGCCATTCCAGCAGCAAAAGTCACACCATGCTGTTCCGCAATACCTACGTCAAAGACACGCGCTGGAAAGAGGCCCTTCATCTTATCAAGACCTGTGCCCCCAGGCATTGCTGCTGTAACAGCTACAATTGTAGGATCGTCAGCAGCAAGGTTTACTAGTGTTGTGCCAAAAACTGACGTGTAAGACGGAGCATTGCTTATACTTTTTGTCTGTGTACCCGTTTCTATATCAAAACGTGAAACACCGTGATACTTATCCGCAGATCCCTCTGCAGGAGCATAGCCTTTTCCTTTAACAGTACAGGCATGGATAAGAACCGGACCTGTTGCCCGCGTTCGTGCAGCCCGCAAAACAGACAAAACCTGACCCATATCATGACCATCAATTGGACCAATATAATCAAAACCTAATTCCTCAAAAAAAGTTCCCTTACTTTCAACGCCTGTGACCATTTCCCGAGCACGTCGAGCACCGTCTCGGACAGGTTTAGGCAAAACAGCCTCCACCTCTTCAGCAATTGCATGCAATGGGGCAAAAGGAGAATTACGGCTCAGATTGGATAAATAAGTACTCATTGCCCCAGTCGGCGGAGCAATTGACATTTCATTATCATTTAAGATTACAAACAACCTACGACCTTCATGTCCTGCGTTGTTAAGTGCCTCATAGGCCATACCTGCACTTATTGACCCATCACCAATTACAGCAATTGCATCACCCGTTGGCATTCCCATATCGCGACCAACAGTAAATCCAAGCGCTGCAGAAATCGAAGTCGAAGAGTGCGCTGCGCCAAATGGGTCAAAGTCGCTTTCACTGCGTTTAGTAAAGCCACTTAGGCCATCCTTTTGGCGCAAGGTATCCATTCGACTACGTCTACCTGTCAGAATTTTATGTGGATAACATTGGTGGCCAACATCCCAGATCAACTTGTCCCGAGGGGTGTCAAAAACAGCATGGATACCCACTGTCAGTTCCACTACACCGAGAGACGATCCCAAGTGACCCCCCGTTCGACTAACTGCTTCTATTACATCCAGACGTAACTCACGAGCCAGTTGCGATAAATCACTATCAGACAAATTTGTAAGATCAGAGGGACCAGAAATGCGATCCAGTAAAGGGGTCTGAGACATTGCGCAATCCTTTCTCGTTTCGGCCTCACCGCCTTGCCTGCGGTTTCAAGAGGCAAATTGATAGTCGTACTGCCATTAACACAAGCACAGCGCCAAGTTCCTGTAACCAACAGGAAGAGAACAAGAACTTTTCAGTTCCACGCCCAGACCAAGGAAGTCAATGATCCGTGCAGCACAGCAATTATTCCCTCAAAAGGGTGGGGGCCTTAGCCCTCACCTATTACAGTTTATTTGTAGACTGGCGTTCCAGATACAGCCAATTCCGGCCAATCGGCAGTCATGTTCATACCTTGGAGAGGACGCTGGTACCCTTTGTGACAAGTCCGACAAGCAGCTTTTGGAGCATCTGCATAAACAGGACCAAGTCGTTCCGGCGGGTATGTGTCTTTCAGCGGAACCAAATAGTCGGTATTTAGGGACTGAACCATCGCTATGCCTAAACTTGCCGTCGACCACTGTGGGGTATTCTGACCACCATCATAGAATGCGCGGCTATTATGACAAAACACACAATTCACTCCAAGACTGTTAGAAAAATAGTTCATTAAAGAATATGTTCGTTCAGTCTGTTGGATGCTCGCATAGCCATCTTGCCCTGGAACTCCATCCTCACGACTTTCCAATGAGTGCACTGCAATTACCTCAGCATCTTCAAGATACTTTGCCAATGCATCCGAAGGCAACGAGGTTGATTGGCTAAGAGACGTAGCGCGGTTCTGGTTTGCTGACCAGCCTTCTACATTCTCATTAACAGGGCTGATGCGGAACCAAATATCACTCGGAACATTTTCACCCCTATGACATGTATAGCAATTAACTCCTACCTCGGCGACGGCATTCACGTGACCACTCCAGTCTTCATTAATCGATTGGGTCATTTGAATCATACGTCGTGCAACAACCTTAGTATAAATTTTGTCTGATCCATATTCTTCTAAATCCACATCACCATGGCAATAAGCGCAGCCCTCTTCTGGTGAAACCCACTGCGTCATAGCATTCATGACACGATTAAAATTATCCTCAGTGAGATCACCCAACACTTGGACATTCTTGTAAATGTCCTTTGCAAGTTCCTCATCCCCGTTAGGTTTATAGGCAGCTTCAGTGTAGTATGCATCAATTGTGGGGTCAGGTGCCAGTCGGGCTACGTCAAACTCCGGTACTGACATACCGGTGCCACGTGGACCAGTTTGCATGGAGGCCGTCTGAGCAGGATTACCCCATGTAACCAATAAAACCGCAACAAAGATCGCACCACCTAAAACACCTACGAGAATAGCCGGACCAAAAACGTTAGTGGGATTATCAGCATTCCATTTATCGAACCACTTAGGTAACATTTTAGTTCTCCTTCCCAATGAAGGCTTCGTATGACCCGTAGTCTTCGTAGCCATAAGCTCCATCATACATAGGCGCAAAATTATGCTCTTGTGCCCAGATGAACCAGTTATCAACAACAGTGCCAGTAAGCAGAATTCCGATGCCACCAGTAATAGGCGTCAAAACTGCAAACCACCAAGCCCATCTATGAATTCCTTCCATGGTCGCGTTAAAGCCCATAGTCCAACGCCAGAACAAGGCAGCTCGTTCGGTGGCAGTGCCGCGATCATAGATCTGCTCCAATTCACGGTCACCACCGTAGCGTGTTACCGCCAGGATTGTTCCACCATGCATCGCAAACAACAGCACAGAGCCATATAAAAAAACGATCGAAAGACAGTGGAAAGGATTATAATAGAGGTTACCGTACCGAATAGAAAAAGCGGTAGTCCAATCCAAATGTGGGAATATTCCATAAGGCACTGCCTCACTCCATGATCCCATCAGTACGGGACGAAACAAGCCCAAAACCAAGATCAGCCACAGAAGTGCAGCAAATGCCCAAGCTAGGTGTTTTCCCATCTTGTGTTGTTGCGCCAACTGATAAGTGCGCAGCCACCAAGTTACGCAGCCAACGAGAAAAAACATACCCGCAATTATAAATGCCCCACCATCATTCAGAGGCGGCATGCTTAGGCCGTGTTCCGGGCCAGGAGGCTCAAGGGCCAACCAAAACAATTGCCGTAAGAATTCAGGCACAGACCAGCCTACCTGTGCCAACATTGAAAAGCCAACAATATTGAACCAGATCATAAAACATACAGCAGAAATAATACCAAGCATACCAGCGTTTATTGGTCCCACTTGCGCGTTGCCAAAGAGGCCTAAAAATTTGGAAAAGAATGGTTTGCCTGCTCGCTCTGCGGTCAGCTCCCCATCTGAATCATCCATACCCCATTCAGGTTTACCCTGCACTTGGACTTGCGTGAAAATATTTTGATACTCAATCATGATTACATCCCCACCGACATTGGATTTGCGCCCCAGATTGGCAGATCAAGCCACCAATTCCACCACTCTGGCCAACCCGCTGTCCAGACTGGACCAGAAATAATGATACAAACTGCCGAGAAAAAGACTGCATTCAGCGCAAGCAAGTAACCCACACGATGAATGCCTAACGTTCCAACCGAATAACCAATGTAATCTCGAAAAAATGTATCCTCATGATCAGGTGTTTTAGCTTCCTCACCCTTTTCGGGGTTGGCTGCCGATAGTATCAGACCACCATGCAAAGCCAGCGCAATTGTAGTCGTGAAAAAGAGCGTCACCGCCAACATATGTGCTGGGTTATAATGAAAGTGGAGGTAAGCATATCCAGTGTTACTTACCCAATCGAGGTGACTAAAAATGCCATAAGGAAAGCCATGACCCCAAGCGCCCATCAGCAACGGACGAAAGATAACCAGCGTCACATATGCTAAGATCGCGAATGCAAAACCAACTGGCACATGATATCCCATACCTAGTTTACGGCATATCTCTACTTCCCGCAGCGCCCAACTAATAAAAGCGCCAGTCGCACAGAATGTAATAATTTGCCACAGACCACCTTCGAGCAAGGGCGCCATCCCCAATCCGTAACTCAAATCAGGAGGCGCAATATTTATCAGCCAAGGATTGAAGGTTCCCTGCTGCGATGCGCCCCAAAAAATTAAAATAGTTCCAAGAAGAGCAAAAAAAGCAGTTGTGACTCCAAAAAAGCCCACAAAGAAGGGGCCTACCCAGAAATCGAATAAATCACCACCGATCAGCGTTCCACCTCGGACACGATATTTTCTCTCGAAGGATAGCAAGGCCATCTCTCAAACTCCGCAATTGGCGGTCAGATCCACAAAGGATCAACAACCGTCTTTTAAATTGGTTTATTTGTTGCGGGCAGGTCAGGGCGTACTGAAGGCCCTGCCCGCAACTTTGATATTGTCCGCATCAAGCGGGTTCTTACTGAGCGCTTTTCGCAGCTAGTTCAAACCAGTTGAAGTGGTCCGTGCTCAACAGGACGAGGTGAATCATCGCTGCAAGCAGGAATAGGAAAACGCCTTGTGCAACAAACACACGACGGGGATCAAAGATGAGCCAGATCTTGTAGAACTTTGCCATTTACTAATCCCTCCTCAGAACCACGGACGCCAGATGAACGTTGCCAAGTGAGCGACAACGGCAACGGCTGCAAACAGCCAGAGCCCGCTCATATAGACACCGTGCAGCTCTTGCGCCTGCTCGTCTGTCAGACCTGTGAAAGACAGGTTGTTATCAGCCATAAGGATTCCTCCGGAATTTTATGCTGACGCCGCGCTCCCCGCGGCCGGGTCCTTTGGGGAAACCCCCTCCGGGCTCTGTCCACCTGTAACCAGGTGTCCAGTCTCGTATCTCAACAAACGTACACTTGCTGAGAAATTCTAATATGATCGGGCTTGTGATCATGCGTTAAAAATCATTGGTGTGATGATTTGCGCTTGAGACCACGCACGCGCCATAGGGCCCTTTTCCGTAAAACTGCGAGATTTAAGAGCAGCCAGCATCCATGTCAGACACGCTAACGGTAAAGTTGCTAGAAATATTATTGCAAAATAGACCATAAATTCAGTCTTATATGCCTTACGTTTCGAAGCTGCATGGTTATGTGTTGCCACATTAGAAGTCATGTCAGTCATAGTGTTCCTCCTTGGAAACTGTCTCTGGCAATCCAGCTAAAATCGGATCAAGATCACGCAAAGTTTCAATCACAACCCGGTCTGCCCCAGAAGCGAGAGCCGCTTGCTCAGCCGCATCACGCAAAGTTTTTGCTGCAGAAATTTGGGTTAAAATGGGGTGCTGCTCAACAATTTTATTGAGCAAGGCCTGTGCATCAGTATCCCAAGGGAAATCACGGCGCAGGGTCGTTGGAGTGGCCTCAGCAGCATCCATTTCAGACGCCAGAGGTAAAATATGGAACAGTGAATCAAACAGTCCGTTACAGACTTCCTGAATAAGATAGGTGGCACCAGCATAGCCCATCATTGGCGTACCAGTATGACGACGAATTGCTGCGCCCGGAAATGAAGCGGGGATGAAGGTCGGGGCTGGACCAAATCCAGCATTTAATTCAGCTAGGTATATTTTTTCGTTAATTGATCCAAAGACTACCAAGGGACGCTTCTGACCCATCCAGGCGCGAACCTCTTCGTTATTGGTCTTCTTACCCGCAACGCGGGCCACTGCGAAAGCACAAGGCAAACCCATATCATCTTCAAGGAACTGCCTAATACCGCGCGTGTATGTCTCGTTTGCAACAATAGCAAAGGATGCAGTAGCAAAAAAATCTTGGGTAACAGAACGCCAAAGATCCCATATCGGCTTTAAAGTAGAGTGCTTTTCACATTCGATAAAAGGTTCGGGGTCGAGATCCACCAAGGTCCCCAGTGCGCGCAGGAACTTGGTAGTACTCTCGACCCCTATCGGGGCTTGCAAGTATGGCTTGGCAAGAAGCTCACACAATCCACGCCCAAACTCTCGGTACATGCAGATATTTACATCTGCATTAACCAAATTTCGCATTTCTGCCACGTGCGCACCCAAAGGATGCACCATGTTGACCTCACAACCGATTCCTTCAATAAGACGTCGGATCTCAGCCAAATCTGATGGCATATTAAAGGTGCCATACATTGGACCAAGGATATTTACACGAGGTCGCGCATCTACATCACGTTTCTTTTCAGGCGGCATGCGCCCTTTTGTCATCCCAAACTCAGTAAAAATCCAAGTCATGGCGCGATCTGCAGTTTGCCACTGATCCTCATCAATAGTTCGTGGCAAAAATCGTTGAATATTAGTACCCATTGGGGTCACACCCCCGCCAATCATCTCAGCGATAGAGCCTGTTACAACAACCGCTGGCAAAGCTGGATCAAGGGTACCCCAAGCACGCCTCATTGCCCCCTCAGTTCCATCACGACCCAACTCTTCTTCACCAAGACCAGTTGTTACGATAGGTAACTCATGAGGCGGCAAAGCATCCGTATAATGCAGCACAGAGGTTACTGGTAGATTTTCACATCCTACAGGACCGTCAATCACGCATTGCAAGCCTTTCACGGCACAGAATGCATAAACTGCCCCCCAGTAACCACCAGCCCGATCATGATCGATAATCAACATGAACGCGCCCCCAGCTTTTTCTGACAAACGGGATACCTAAGATATTGAAAGGGGATCGCAATCAATGAATATGAAAATGGCTGTATCATATCATCTCAGCGGCCTTCGCCGCTTTAGCTTGGCGCTCAAGCTTTTTAACATTCTGCGCTCGGAAGTCCTCACGAATATTTGGCATGCCTTCCCAGACACCTGCTGTATCACCTTTGCCAATGCCTTCAAAGAAAGATTTCATATGGCTCATTCTGTCTTTGTTACCTATGGCTGCATTGATTACCGTAGCTAACGACCCAGCCCCAGCCACACCCATCAGGGGTCGTGCAGAAATTAGGTTTGTAAAATACAAACCGGGAATCCCCAGCTCTTTAGCCTTTTGCACCACAGGGGTCGTTCCAATTGCCAAGTCAGGCTGAACAGCTTCCATCGCAGCACAGTCATCTTCAAGAGACGCACGGAATTTGACCTTAACACCATGTGCTTCTAGCCATTCCTTATCATCTGAATTCCATGGGGTACTAGGACATGCGGTACCTACGTAGGATACATCTGCACCACTTTCGATTAATAAACGGGCAACCAGTAATTCAGAGCCTTCATAGCCCGACAAGGTAATAGTACCTACGATAGGTGTTGCCGCTAGAGCACCAGTTATTGCAGGCAAAACTGCATTTTTCGCTTCAGCGATTTGATTGGCAGAACATCCAAACATTTCACCAATATTTTGAAGCCAAGCTGCAGTCCCATGTTGACCCACAGGAGCAGAGCCAACAACGGATCGCCCAGCGACCTCAAATTCCCGCACTGATGCAGTATAAAACGGGTGGATAGCTGCTACTATAGAACTGTTTAAAGCTGCATAAAGTTCGCGCCATTCACGGCAAGGAACAACCGGCCCAGCTGCTAAACCGAGGGGTGATAACATCTGACCAATCATTATTGGATCAGCAGGAAACATTTCTCCCAGCATAGCAACTGTGGGACGATCAGATTTACCACCCACAGGAGCCGCAACAGGACCCGCCTCAATTTCTTCACGCGCGTATTTCAACATCGCGCCCGCCAACACATCTTTGGCTTCAGCATGGGTGGGAATACCAAACCCAGGTACATCAATACCTATAATACGAACACCATTGATCTCATCTGGCAACAGCCGCAGTGGTACTCCAGAAGCCGTAGGCACACATAGGTTCGTAACTACGATAGCATCGTATTTCTCAGGATCAGCTAAATCATGGACACTCTCACGGATATCCTCAAAAAGCTTACCAGTCACTAACGTCTCCGAATTAAAAGGCACATAGCCAACTGACCGTCGCGCTCCATAAAAATGACTTACAAAGGTAAGACCATAAACACAGCACGCTGAACCACTTAAAACGGTAGCAGTACGCCGCATTCTTAAACCCACCCGCAATGAACCAAAGGCCGGACACATTGATTGCGGCTTGTCATGCGGACCTTGTGGATAATCAGCAGCAAACTGATCGAGCATTTCAGAATTCCCAGCCATACGGGCTGCTTTTTTCATTTCTGATCCAGAATGGCAGCCAAGCCCGTCTACGCCAGCTGGTGCAGTCACTTCTGCCTCACCTGCATGCCCCGAGGTGATCTCCACTTGCGCGGTATCGTCATATGTCACCTCATCACTCAAAGTGTACAAACTTTCTCTTAAACAAAAATTTATTCATATTTTTGGCATTATAAATCAACTTGTTAAGTCGAGAAAAATTATCTGACTTCATATTAAGCGTCGTCATAAACAACCTCCAGAGAAGGTCTTGGCTCAGCATTTTTACCGCGCATATCAATATCAGTTGCGGGCTCTAAAACTACGTCACCACCAGTTTGAGATGCATCAAACAAACCAAGTAGCCCATCCTGATCTAGCGGAGCAGGACGCACTGGAGGTGCCACTGCAACGTTTTCACCCAAAGCTTCAAAAAGGCCTCCCCATTGAGATTTGCTCGTACCAACAATCTGATAGTTTGCAGATTTCTTACGAAGATCGTCATCCTGCGGAATAGCTGCCAGAACCGGAATATCCACAGCTTCTGCAAAGGCGGCCGCTTCACCTGTGCCGTCATCCTTGTTGATGACCAATCCAGCGACGCCTACGTTACCGCCCAGCTTTCGGAAATACTCAACTGCCGAACAAACATTGTTCGCAACATACAAAGACTGCAAATCGTTTGACGCAACCAGTATTACTTTTTGCGCCATATCGCGGGCAATTGGCAAACCAAAACCACCACAAACTACGTCACCGAGAAAATCCAGAAGTACGTAATCAAAGTCCCAATCGTGGAAACCTAGCTTTTCAAGCAATTCAAAGCCATGGATGATTCCACGTCCACCACAACCACGTCCCACTTCTGGGCCGCCAAGCTCCATGGCAAATACACCGCCACGCTTAAAGCAAACATCACCGATTTTTACCTCTTCGCCTGCTAACTTTTTCTTAGTAGATGTTTCGATAATGGTCGGACATGCCTTACCACCAAATAGCAGTGACGTTGTGTCAGACTTCGGATCACAGCCGATCAGCAACACGCGCTTGCCTTGCTCCGCCATCATGTGGCTGAGATTGGCCAGCGTAAACGACTTACCAATCCCACCTTTCCCATATATCGCAATAATTTGGGTTTTTGAAGTTGGTTCTTCAGCAACGATATCCGCCAAATCTTCGTGGGCCTCATCGCGCAATCGCTGATCAAATTCCTTCAGGTTTGGAACCTCATCCTTCATCTTAATGCTCCCAGTCCAACATCATTTTCAGGCAGGACGTATCAGTAAACGCCTGCTCATATGCCTTGCGCGCATTAGCTGCAGGCTCGGTATGTGTAATCAAACCACTAAGGCTGAGCGCACCAGCCTCAACCAACGCACGCGTTGCCGATAAATCTTCACGTGTCCACTCTGCAGCAACGCGAAGCCGGGCCTCTTTCATGAAGGCTGGTGGAAAAGCAAAAGATAAGGGCTCAGTATAAAACCCAGCCAAAACAATTTCACCACCCTTAGCGATCCGCCCAACAAGGTCATTAAGCAATCCAGACTTCCCTGATGCATCATACACCGATTTATAATTACGACGCTCATCAAGCGCTGGATCGATAACTTCATAGCCCATTCCACCATCACGACGGGCTGGATCAATTTCCCAAACAACAGGTGCGGGCGCACCAGCAGCGATTGTTAAACGGGCTAGCAACCGGCCCAACACGCCATGACCCACAATAAGGTCAGGCACAGCTTTATTCATTCCGGCCATAGCATGACGGGCTGTGGCAGCCAAAGCCAACAACGCCCCTTCGGCACCAAAACCAGAATCAATTCGAGTAACGCGCTCTGCGTCCGTTACTACACGGGCAGCTGAACCCCCAAATAAACCAAAAGCACTCTCATAACAATTAGCACCAGGAACAAACACGCGGTCACCCGACTTAAATCCTGTTAGCGAACCAGCTTCTACCACCTCGCCAGCGGCCTCGTATCCGGGCACTAAAGGATACCCCATTCCTGGGAAAGGCGGCATCTCACCTGACCAAAATAGTTTTTCTGTACCTGTGGAAATACCTGAATGAGTTACATTAACCACTAAGTCCGACGGCCCTGGCGCGTGCAATGCAAGGGTATCCATATCCAGATCTCTGGGACCTTTCAAAAGGACGGCTGCAGTTTCCAATATGATCTCCCAAACTCTGGTTATGGCGCTCGACCCCAAGAAGAAGACACACCACCAAACACTAATCACTATGTGTCATATTAGTTAGACATTTCAATGTGTCAATTAAAATTGACACATTGGTGTAAATTCAATTTGTACGCGTGGCTATAATTACCTGCGTAATGTAAGGTCGTGCTGACTTAACAACTGCAATTTCTTCGAATCCTGCATCAGATAAAAAATTGGAAATTTCTTCAGAAGATCGAGTGCGCCCAGTCTGCATAGCCATAGTATAGAGGGCAAAATAGACATCGCCAGCTCGCTCAGGCCGCGTGCCGCCACCCATTGGTTCTGAAATAATTAAACGACCACCAACAGGCAGCGCTGCATATACTTTCGCCAATAGAGCATTTACGGTGTCATCCGCGTGATCATATAAAACACGCACTAAAGAGATGGTATCAGGGCCCTCAGGGAAGGCATCATTAAAAAAAGATCCCGGTACGATGTTAACACGATTCGTCATTCCAACACGAGCAAACCGGTCTTCTGCATCTGAAACTACTGGCGGTAAATCAAATAACGTCATATGTATTTTTGGCGCCGCCACGCCAACTGCCTCCAGAAAAGCTCCCGTTCCACCCCCAACGTCCAAGATATGAAATGCATCTTTAAAGGATACAGCCCGAAGCGTATCTTCAGCAACAAGCCGCTGTGACTGTGCCATTAAATCAGAATAGATCAACGCCTCAGGAGCTGGCACATCTGAACCAAAAACATATGGCCAGAATTTTGACAGTTCGGTCTCAGTTGGACCCCGTAATAAATTTACAGGATCGCGCAAGTCGTCGTAAAAAGCACGATGGTGACGGATCATGGCTTCTAAACCTGGCACACCCATCAGAGCTGCTCCTTTACGTGCTAATACAAATCGATTATTTTTCTTACGTTTTAGCAACCCAAGAGCCGCACCGGCTTGCAAAATAACGTGCATTCGATCAGTAGATATGTCTAATGTATGTCCAAGATCTTTAGCCGATAATGGGCCTGCCTTAAGCCTTTGAAAAACTTTTAACTCCACTAAGGCCATCAACACTTGGCTTTGAACAAACCCTTGAACAATATCAAAAAGCGCAGCCCCATCTGACCGCGCCTGCCTTCGAATAATAGGAAACCAACTAGCCCAACTTTGAAAGTCAGGCCTAGCTACCAGGCGGTTTAACCAGCCACCACGCCAAAAAGGCAGGTCATTATCATCAGAAATCACTCGCCAGGAACACCAGTAGGGGCAACAACTGGGGTCAACCGCTCTGCATACATTCGAACCATTTCCGCCAACTGTGCCTCACCAGCACAAGACGGGATCGAGGCAATAGCTCCTCCAAGAATATCCTTCAAACGGCTTATCGCACCTTGCACACCCAGCTCCGTCACCGCATTAGGTCGGCCATGCAAATCATCTTGACCAGTCGGCTTACCAAGAGTTTCAACATCATACAGTGCATCTCTCAAATCATCAGCGACCTGAAAAGCCTCTCCAATGCGCGCACCAAGCTCTAACCAAGGTTCGGCCTCTTGACCAGCAGCTAGCGCTCCCATTTGGGTCGCTGCAATAAAAAGTGCACCTGTTTTAGCCTGATGATACGCACTTAAATCAATCTCATCTTCGCTTTCCCACCCCTGTCCAGCACAAATACCGCCCGGCATCCCTGTCCGTTGAGCCAGTGTCAATATTAACTGCGCTACCCTGTCAGGTGCTAAAGATGACTGCCGAGCAAGAACCTCAAAAGCCAAGACAATTAAACTATCTCCAGTTAAAATCGCTAGTGGCTTTGAGTAAGCACGATGTACTGAAGGCTTACCACGACGGACATCCGCATTATCAAAGCAAGGCAAGTCGTCATGAACAAGACTAGCGCAATGAATTAATTCAAGCGCAGCAGCGGCAGCATCAGAAATTTCAGGTTTATTGTCACCACATGCAATTGCCACTGACATTAGTATTGTTGGACGGATTCGTGCGCCACCAGGCGCCGTAGCATACTCAAGAGCACTGGCCAATTTTGGCGGCGTCACTACATCGCCCCTCCCTACCGCAACGGCTTTTGAAATTGCTGCTTCGATCCGTGTATTCAGACCCATTAAAGCCTCCTAGGCAGGTTGAAGTGTAATACTTGCATGACACTTAAGTGTAAACCATACTGGACACATTGGCGGCTCAAGTCAACGATCACAAATACTAACGCTTATTGAAAGATTTGCATGACACCGAATAACACCTCTACTCCCAAACGTGCCATAATAATAGGCGCAGGAATAGCAGGGCTTGCCTGTGCTGTACGACTTCGCGCGGCCGGACTGCAAGTTACGTTATTAGAACGACACGCAGAAGTTGGTGGTAAGATACGAACGATTCCATCAGAAGCTGGTCTAATCGACGCGGGGCCTACTGTTTTAACAATGCGGCAGGTGTTTGATGATCTTTTTAACTGTGCGGGAGAAAATCTCGATGATCATGTAACGTTAATACGCCAAGATACTTTAGCACGACACTTTTGGCCAGACGGCAGTTCATTAGATCTGTTTGCTGATGAAGCTCTCAGCACAACAGCAATTGCAGAATTTTCAGGAGCCAAGAGTGCGCGACAGTTTACAAAATTCTGTGCACGTACCAGATCACTGTTTGAAGCTTTTGACACTCCAATGATGCAAGCACCAACACCAAAGCTAAGCACATTAACCACTCATGTTTTTAAAAGACCACACCTCATTGCAGCGATGGCCCCTCTATCGACGCTAGCATCCTTGCTTAAATCTTCGTTTGATGACAAACGTTTACAGCAACTCTTTGGGCGGTACGCAACTTATGTTGGTGGCAGTCCAATACACGTACCCGCGCTTCTATCGTTGATATGGCAGGCGGAGGCATCTGGCGTATGGGTCGTAAAAGGTGGTATGCACAAACTTACGAAAGCACTGCAGCACATCTTGAATGCCAACGGTACTGAAATTCACACTAACTCCCATGTTGAGCGGATAGAAACCAACGGCAATCGAGCTGTCGCCGTGCACTTGAGCAATGGTAGGCGGCTCAGTTGTGATGCACTTGTACATTCTGGTGATCCACGAGCACTCGCTACGGGTGCATTAGGTCCAGAAACCAAAGGTGTAGCTCGGCAAACAGTCAGTGCGCAACGCAGCTTTTCAGCCCGAGTACTGAGTTTTGCGGCTAACTTTAATGGCCCAAGGCTTGCCCATCACAACGTATTCTTTAGCCACAATGCCAAAAGTGAATTCCACGATCTTATGGCAGGACAGATTCCAAAAAATCCAAGCTTTTACATTTGTGCATTGGATCGGGGACAACAGGTCCCTTCTCCAGATCTTGAAAGATTTGAAATCATAACCAATGCGCCTGCAACAAATCAAATAACAGACCCCGAGGACATAGGCCCATGGCTTCATCAGATCACGCAGCAGATGGCGGAATACGGAATTCATTTCAACCCGGCTCCGACCAAGACATCAGTGACGACAGCACAAGCTTTCGGACAGATGTTCCCAGCCAGTCAGGGCGCCCTGTACGGACAGAGCCCACACGGACTAACCGCAGCCCTAAAAAGGCCGACAGCCCGCACAAAAATTGCGAATCTTTACCTAGCGGGTGGGGGAACCCATCCCGGAGCAGGTCTCCCAATGGCGACACTCTCCGCACAGCACGCGGCCGCGGCGATCGTCAGCGACCAAACTTCGACATCTCTGTCGGACCAAACGGCTATGCATGGTGGTATGTCGACGGTTTAAGCAATTGTGGAACAAAGGCAGTTTCTGTCATTGGATTTATTGGATCAGTCTTTTCACCTTGGTACCGGTGGTCAGGTCGAAAAAACCCGCAAAACCACGTTTGTATCAATGTTGCGACATACGGACAGGGTGGCAGATTCACAATGACAGATCGTGGTAAATCTGCTCTTAAACAGAGTGAAACTAAATTCGAAGTTGGACCATCTTCTATGCGTTGGGAAAACAAGCAATTGATAATCGATATTAACGAGGTGTCTTCTCCACCTCTTATTAATCGAATTAAAGGCCAAATCAGAGTAACACCGTCGGCGATTACGAATGTAGAGCTCCCCCTAACAAAAGACGGTGCACATATCTGGCGACCTTTTGCTCCAATATCGCACATAAGCGTAAACATTGATCGTCCAGGCTGGCAATGGTCTGGTGACGGTTATTTTGATGCAAATTTTGGAACACGAGCGCTGGAAGAAGATTTTTCCTATTGGACGTGGGGTCGTTATCCAACAACACAAGGCGCAACTTGCTTCTACGATGCTACACGACTTGATGGTACAGAACTGGCTTCTGGCTTTAATTTTGACATCAATGGAAACGCTGAAGTTATTGCCCTTCCACCCAAGACATCAATGAAACGTTCACTTTGGGCTGTAAGACGTGAAACCCGTAGTGATCAGGGAACCAGTGCCCAACAAGTACAAAATATGCTGGACGCACCGTTCTATTCTCGTTCTGCAGTGAAAACGACGTTGAATGGAGAAACCGTTGTCGGCATACATGAGGCACTTGATCTAACCCGCTTTCGTTCACGCATTTTAAAGCCAATACTCGCTTTCCGGGTTCCTCGACGTGCTAAATGGAAATTTAAATAATCTATACTTTATCTTTTAACTTTATCTTTTAAAATCGTTTCAGAGGCTCTCTATGATTATTTTTGCGCAATAATAAATTTCATTCATGCAAAATATTCTATTTAATGAGCTTAACTTACAAGAATTTAAGGTTAGTCTGATTGCTCATTTCTTGCAAAAGCCTCTTCAGGGTTAAGCCGCCAAACAGACGCATTTAGGGCTCCAGCAACACTCACCCAAAGCAAGTATGGTAAAAAAAGAACTCCTGCGACAGCGTCTACTTGCCACAGCGTCAACATTGCACCAAGCACGGAAAACCACAAGACTACAAGCACACCCATGGCTAAACGGATATTTTTAAGCCCAAAAAATACAGGTGTCCAAAGTCCATTGAAAGCAATTTGCATAGCCCAAAAAGCCATAGCAACGCTGTTTTCAGGTGCCAGTGCTGCTCGCGCACCAGCTAATGCAATACAGGTGTAAGCAATAATCCAGACAACAGGAAATGCCCAGTTGGGAGGTGTCCAGTTAGGTTTGGAAAGCGACTGGTACCAAGTTCCTGGTGGGAAAAGGCCACCTGATGCGCCAGCGCCTAGACAAGCTAAAAAGAAAACGGAGAAAAGAAACCAAAACATTATAGTAGAATAGAGTTATCTAGCCTCTTAGCAAGCTAGACCGCTCAGATTGCCGTCGTAACTCTAAAGCCGCCAACGCTTCAAAAAGAGTATCACTGCGATCTGGAACAGAATTTAGTGCAGCGGCATCAACTAAAAATGCTACTTCAGATAGAGGCTTCGCAAACAAAACTGCAGATTGAGGCATCACCATGCTAATTCCGCTCTGAACAACAGATTGAGCAAGCCAGCCAATTTTTTGTACCTTTGTAGTCCGCGCTCGCGTAGTTACGCTATCATATCCCATTGAAGTCAATCGACCCGCAATTCCAGCATAAATGAGCCTTGCTCCATAAATTCCAGGGCGGCATTTTTTGGGAAGGGAGGCTATACCTGCTTCAGACCGGTAATAGAGCCGATTGGCCTCCATAACCAAGCGCTTGACCATAAGCCTGACTGCATCGTTCGCCTCAGGATTGCGAAAAAACTGTTCTTGATCGATTCCTACTTCGTCTAACCATTCCGTTGGTAGATAAAGCCGCCCTTCTAAGGCGTCTTCACCTACATCACGCGCTATATTTGTTAATTGCATTGCAACGCCAAGATCACAAGCGCGGGCCAGTGCATCAGCATCTCTCACCCCCATCAAAACACACATCATCGCACCAACTGCAGACGCCACACGCGCTGAATAGTCACGAATACCACTCAGCGTCTCATAGGTTCGCCCACCAGCATCCCAAGCCAACCCTTCCAACAAAGCATCAGGCAAGATGCGTGGCATATCAAACTCTTCAACAACTGCAGCAAAAGCCCGATCAGGTGCAGCATTTTCAGGTCGCCCATCATAGACGAGTTCCAGTCGATCCCGGAGACGCAGGACTGCCTCAATTTTCTCTGACTTCAAGTCGACTTCATCATCAGCAAGGCGACAAAAGGCATAGAGGGCCAACACTGGATCTCTGACATTTTTAGGTAATAATTTTGATGCCGCGTGAAATGACAATGAGCCATGGCGTATTGCTTCTGTACAAGCTTCAAGATCACGAGGGTCAATCATGTCACTGCATCCGGAACAAGCTGACTGAGAACCTCAGCCGTTGATATCACTCCTGGAACGCCTGCACCTGGATGGGTGCCAGCTCCTACAAGATAAAGACCTTCAGCCTCTTCAGAAATATTGTGCGGACGGAACCATGCACTTTGGAAAATTCGGGGCTCAATTGAAAAACCAGATCCATGAGGTGAAAGATATCGGTCTCGGAAAGTTTGTGGTGTGAAAACACATTCACTCACAATTTTGGATCCCAAACCCGGCAAAAGCTGATCTTCGAGCACTTTAAGCATTTTAGCTTTGTACACTTCCTCCTGAGCTGCCCAATCTACCTTTTGGTGGCCTAAATGCGGTACTGGACTTAGTACATAAAATGCATCATCGCCTTCGGGGGCCACTGTGCGGTCAGTGACGGAAGGACGATGCACATACAAACTCATATCATCCGCAAGTTTGCCCTTAATAAAGATATCATTTAGTAAGCCTGTATAACGGGGGGCATTTAAAATGGTGTGATGACCAACATCTGTCCATTCATTACGCGTACCTTTTGTTCCAAAATACCAAACAAAGAGGCTCATAGAGTAACGCGTACGCCTTAGTCGCTTAGACACCCAACGTTTTTTAGGCGCAGCACGCATCAGATTATCATAGGTGTAGCCCGCATCAGCATTACTCACTACAATGTCAGCACCCAACTCAAGACCAGATGCTAGACGTACACCTTGTGCTTTTCCATTTCGGACAACTATCTCGTCAACCTCAGTTTGCATAAGAAAAGTGCCGCCCTGATCCTTGATAACCTTTGCCATTTTCTCAGCCATACCAACCAAGCCTCCCATAGCGTAATGGACCCCAAATTCTTTTTCGAGGTAATTAACCAAAATATACATGGACGTGACATGACAGGGATCACCACCGATAAATAACGGGTGGAATGAAAATGCCATGCGAAGCTTTTCATTGCGGAACCGTCTGCTTGCATGCGCATACACAGATCGATCCGCTCGCAAACGCACAAAGGTTGGCAAAACCTTAATAAGGTCCCACAACTTATGCATGGAACGGCGACCTAAATCTTCAAAGCCAAACCAATATCGACGCTCGCTGTCTTTAAGAAACTTTTCGAATCCTTTGACGTCACGAGGTTCAATCTTGGCAACCTCAGCTCGCATTTTATCAGTATCTTGTTGAGCAACAAATTTAGTACCATCTGGCCAGCGAATTTCATAGAAAGGGTCAAGAGCCCTTAATTCCACGTCCTCATCAAATTCTCTACCGCATGCCGCCCAAAGCTCTCTGTAAAGCTGCGGTACTGTGACGATGGTCGGACCTAGGTCAAAGCGAAAACCATCTTGCCAAATTGCAGAGCCACGACCGCCTGGTACATCCAATTTGTCGATAACAGTGACATCATAACCTCTAGCACCAAGCCGCATTGCAGAAGCCAAGCCGCCCAAGCCTGCACCAATAATAATAGCACGGTTTCCTGACGTGCTGTCTGCTGATTCTATGTGTTCAATGCGTGTCATTCTTTTACTACACTAGATGTGTCTAGTTTAGTTGACAATTTATTTTCGACCGATAGGTTAAAGTTAAGTGCTATAAAGCGCGAAAACAGTGCAAAGATATGAAACAAACGACGACACTTTCTCTCTTCCGCTTTGAACGGTGGCAAGACCGTGCATGGGCACTTGCCATGATGGGCGTGGCGCGTAGATCCATGGCGCAAGTGCCAGATCTCAATTTCTGGAAACTTTGTGGCTCTGGTTCTGGTGAGGGATTTAAACCGATACCTAATACCGCAGTATATGCTATTTTATGTAGCTGGCCAAACGACGAGATTGCTCAAGATCGCCTTGAAAACAAATCTATTTTTCAGTCATACCGCGACCGCGCTATTGAAAACTGGACAATTTTCCTCAAACCTACTTCCGTTCGAGGTCATTGGAACGGCTCTAAACCATTTTATCCAGCTTTAGAGGAAAAATCAGGCCCTTTAGCAGCTCTTACCCGCGCCACTCTAAAACCAAGTATATTGCCAAAATTCTGGGGTCGCGTGCCTAACATATCCGCAATGATTGCAGCGGATCCAAATGTCATATTCAAAATTGGAATTGGTGAGATTCCGATGCTTCATCAGGTCACTTTCTCAATCTGGCCCAGTGCTCAAAAAATGGCTTCATTCGCCCGCACAAATGGCCCCCATGCGGAAGCTGTAAGAGCAGTACGCGATGGTGCGTGGTTTAAAGAAGAGCTATACGCACGCTTCGCCATTCTTGGTGACTCAGGGACGTGGGGCGGCACCAGCCCTCTACAAGGACTAAAATTACTATGATTAAAACACCGTTTCCATTCTCAGCCATAGTTGGCCAAAAAGACATGAAGCAAGCCATGATCTTAACCGCCATCGACCCCGGTATTGGTGGTGTTTTGGTCTTTGGAGACCGTGGCACTGGTAAATCAACCGCAGTCAGAGCTCTTGCTGCTCTTTTACCGCCCATTAAGGCGGTCTTAGGCTGCCCAATTAATGCAGCAGCACCGTCAGAATGTCCTGATTGGGCTAATTTGGAAACAAGTAAAACAGGTAACAAACCTACCCCGGTGATAGACCTACCTCTTGGTGCAACTGAAGACCGTGTAATTGGCGCCCTAGATATTGAACGGGCCTTAACACGCGGTGAAAAAGCATTCGAGCCAGGACTTCTGGCACGTGCAAATCGCGGATACCTTTACATTGACGAAGTGAATCTACTTGAGGATCACATTGTTGATTTACTACTTGATGTCGCCCAATCTGGTGAGAATGTAGTAGAGCGCGAAGGCCTGTCTATCCGTCACGCTGCTCGCTTTGTATTGGTTGGCTCTGGGAACCCGGAAGAAGGAGAGTTACGGCCACAGTTGTTAGATAGATTTGGCCTCTCCGTCGAAGTGCGTAGCCCTAACGATGTTTCTGAGAGAATTGAAGTCATTAAACGACGAGATGCATTTGAAACAGATTTTGACAACTTCTTGAAAATCTACTCGAAAAAAGATGCTAAAATTCGCAGCGCTATATTGAAAGCTCGCAAAGCACTGCCAAAGATCCAAACTTCGGACGCAATTCTACATGATTGCGCAGAACTATGCATAGCGCTTGGTAGTGATGGATTACGCGGGGAATTGACCCTTTTACGAGCAGCACGCGCATTAGCCGCCTATCAAAAAGAAGAAGCACTGACACGTAAACACCTTAAGGCCATCGCACCCATCGCACTCAGCCACCGCTTGCGACGCGACCCACTGGACGAAGCTGGCAGTGCAATCAGGGTAGCCCGGACTGTAGAATCAGTACTTGGGGTATGATCCATGCACATAATAAAGATTATTTGTCTGTTCTTATGCAGCAAGTAATCCAACAGAACTCGTTTATTTCATGAGTGAACAAAGTTGGCATATGGCAGCTTTAGCTCTCAAACTCCTTGCAATTGATCCCAAGGGCCTGAGTGGTGCAATTATAAAAATGCGCGCAAGCCCCGATCGGGAAGCTATTATCAGTAACTTTGCTGCCAATTTACCCCTTCGGAAGATACCCCTTACAATATCTGATGATCAGCTATTAGGCGGAATTGATTTAACCACGGCGCTCACAACGTCTCAAATAATCAGGAAAGGTGGGTTTTTTGAAAAAACTGGCATGACCATAATTCCAATGGCAGAGCGATGTCCTTCCGAACTGGCTGCCAAATTAGCAATTTTAATAGATAAATCCCAAACACATGGGTTTTTAGCTCTTGATGAGGGCGTTGAAGATGATGAGCACCTTTCTTTAGCACTTGCTGATAGATTCGCTTTTTATATTGAGCCAATTGGCAGATGTCCCCAAAGTTGGGTAGACATAAAGTTTGAAGAAACTAGCCCGCCAGTTACCCTGTCAGAGGCCATAGTTCAGCTTACGATATTAGCAGCAAAATTTGGCATATTTTCTTTACGAGCGCCAACATTAGCACTTTGTGCTGCTCGAGCACATGCCAAACTCACTGGCCACGCTATACTGTCCCAGAAGGACATCGAGGTAGCTGCCACATTGGTTTACCCACAACGCGCAACAGTAATCCCCCAAGAAGAACCTGAACAAGCAGCCAAATCAGAAGAGGAGGTAAACCCAGAGAGGGATCCTTCAAACGAAGTAGAATCTAAAGATCAGCAGATACTACCAGATGGCAGTATGCTAATCGAATCGGTCAAGGCTATGTTGCCACCTAGCCTGATAGATAAACTTATTCATAATGAGAAAACGCAGAAATCCAGTGGAACAGGAGCAGGCCAGGTACGGTCAGGAAACAGAAAAGGCCGCCCGGTACCTTCCCGCTCGGGTCGGATAAATAGTAGTGTCCGCGTCGATCTTATTGCCACACTTCGGGCAGCCGCTCCCTGGCAACCATTGCGTCAAAAACAGCAACCAAACCGTGCAGGCCTATTGATAAGAACATCTGATATCCGTCTTAAACGTTACGCCGAACAATCAGATCGACTTTTAATTTTTTGCGTAGACGCTTCTGGTTCTGCCGCTGTTTCTCGTCTTGGTGAAGCAAAAGGTGCTGTCGAACTTCTACTTGCAGAGGCCTATGCAAGTCGTGATCATGTTGCATTAATTGCGTTTCGCGGCACTGAAGCTGAAGTATTATTGCCACCGACGCGCTCTCTCGTACAAACAAAGCGGCGCCTGTCAGCACTGCCGGGAGGTGGAGGAACACCACTAGCATCAGGGCTTCAAAATTCGTTAATTCTTGCACAGAAATCACAAGCGAAAGGTTTAACACCCACCATAATCCTAATGACAGACGGCCGCGCAAATATTGCGCTGGATGGCAGTCCAAACCGTTTACAAGCCGGAATAGATGCTGAAAAAATGGCTCGCGTGTTACGCAGTTCTAGGATCACCTCACTGGTTATTGATATGTCAAATAGGCCACAACCTGCTCTCCAAGAACTTGGAAATATACTTGGTGCACCTTATGTCCCACTACCGCGTGCAAATGCAGAACGATTAACAGCTGCCGTCACGTCCGCTCTGGTATCATAAGAAATGCATTGGAATAAAATAGCTGATTGGCCCAATGCTTCATTGTCCCGCCGTATCAATGGGCCAATACATCGGTGGCACGTTCAAGAAGTAGGTGTTGGAAAAACAGTATTATTACTGCATGGGGCCGGTGGGTCTACACACAGTTTTCGGGATCTGCTTCTACAGCTATCAACCCAATATCATGTTATTGCGCTTGACCTACCAGGTCATGGCTTCACGCAACTTGGTGCACGCCATCGATCTGGCTTAGATTTAATGGCGAAAGATATTGCAGCGCTCTGTATTCAGGAAGGCTGGGCACCTGATGTAATTGTTGGACATTCAGCGGGAGCAGCTGTTGCTTTTCAGCTAGCAGCGCCTGACTTACTTCAACGGGAGTACCCGCATATAGTGATTGGGATCAATGCAGCTTTAAGTGAATTTAAAGGAATTGCTGGACTGCTCTTTCCAACCATGGCCAAGACATTGGCTGCTCTTCCATTTACTGCTCGGTTATTTTCCGGTGCATCATCAAACCCGGCCCGGGTCGAAGCACTCATTAACTCAACCGGCTCTATTCTTAATGCACAAGGCCTCGAACTTTATCGTAAATTGATCGCAGATCAAAACCATGTTGATGGGGCGTTGCTGATGATGGCACAGTGGCAACTCAGACCATTGCTTAACCAACTACCAAAACATAAAGGTGACGCATATTTCATCGTTGGGGACAGAGATAGAACCGTGTTACCGCATGTTTCAGAAGACGCAGCTGAAATTATACCAAATGCAAAAGTACATTATATCCTAGGCTCAGGGCACCTAGCACATGAAGAACAACCTATAGACGTTGCCAGCATTATTCATTCAATCATTGCGAAGCAGCCAATTTAGATAAAAAAAGTAGCAACACGCTCAATAGTCCAATAAGCAGCAATACTACCGATCATATAGCCTGCTAATGAATTCCCAGTTTGGCCAATTATTGCTTCAGGAAAGACTTTCACAGACCTCATTTTTTTTATGATAAATGTGATTACAATCAGGCAAGTAACAAACATAAGCTGTCCTGCTTCAATTCCTAAATTAAATGCAAGAAGTGCAATCGGGATTTCACTATTTGGAAGTCCAATTTCCTTTAAAGCACTTGCAAAACCCAACCCATGTAAAAGACCAAATGCAAAAGCCACTAGCCATGGATAACGCTGCATCATAGTTTTCTGATCATTATTTTTTGTCACAATTTCAACTGCTAAAAAAGCGATTGAGAGAGCAATAATTGCTTCGACTGGAGGCGTAGGAACAGACAACCAGCCTACTGCGGCCAGGGCCAGAGTAATACTGTGCGAAATTGTAAAAGCAGTGATTGCCCAAATTAGGCTTCGGCGGTTAGGCACCAAAAGAAACAAGGCAAATACAAACAGTAAATGATCAATACCGCCCAAGATATGATCAAACCCCAGAGTTATATAGGTCGACAAAATTGTCCAAGTGGTTTGCACTGCTGGCAAAAGGGCAGACGGGTAACTTGGCGTTAGCCTAAGACTTGTAGCAGTCTCGCCAGGTCCTGCAATAAAACGGACAAGAACATCTGTCGCAGTACTGTTCAAACCCTCAATAAAAATCTCATTATCCCAGATATTTTCCGTGCAACTTGCAATCCAACCACTTACATATGCTCGACCGTCAAATCTGGAGCTTGGAGCTCGACGTGGAGCGCAATTTTTGGGAAGTACTGCATCAATTTCCATTGCTTTGCCACTAACCTGAGGTTTGCGCCAAGTAACTTGCCACTGCTCATTTTCAATTGGAATAATCTCAAGATATCCGGGTTCTAGCGCATGCCCGGAACACGAAGTAGCCAGCACAAAACTAAATAAGCTTGCAAAGATAGTAATTAAAAACGATTTCATTGCGAGAGCGCCAAAGACAAGTTTGGCGTTTCAATATCATATTGACTACGAAGCTCTTCAAGACGCTCTAACCGTAGTTCCACTGCTTTATCACGACGCCACTCTTGCTCAATACCGTCACGCAGAGACTCAAAATCTGGAACGATTCCTGGCACTAGTGAATCAAGACGAACCAAATGGTTACCAAATCCGGATTTAACAGGGCCGCTCCAAATACCAGGTTCTAATTCTGCAATTTGTTGGAATACACCTTGCCCAAATGAACCGTCAACTACTTGCTCGGTTACGGGGGATACAAATGCAGGTAGAAGAGTTTTCGCACCAAGCATTTGAAAATCTTCACCAGCGTCCAAATCTGTTAGAATTTCAGAAATAGAACCTGTTGCCGGTTCAGGTAGTAAAATTTGTGAGAATGCTACGCGCGGCACGCTACGGTATCTTTCCAAATTTTCTTCAAAATACACCTTTAACATGGCGTCATCTACCAAAGACGCCTCTGCCCCAGCTTCAGTTAAAAACTCCATTTTCTGGCTAAGCCTTTTTCTTACAATACTGTCACCTTGATCCAGTCCCAGTAATAACGCTTCGCGAACATAAATTTCTTGACGGATAAAAGCATCAACAAGCACTTGCAACTCTTCTTCAGACGGAAGCCGGTTGCGCATTGATTCATACTGCGACACAAGCCATTGAGCATCTTGGATAGAAACAATTATACTTGGCCGGTTCGACGTTTGAGCCGGTGTATCATCTACAAATGAATAAAGCGTAAATAACCCTGCTCCGATTACGAAGAAATGCAGCAAAGGTTGCCGCAAAAAAGAAAGAAACATATTTAGAAATATCCATAATCTGATGTTAAAAATATAGCATTAGAAAGAAGTTAACTTAAGCTGAGGTTAATTTTATACATCATACTGTTTAGTTGCTAGAGCGGGGTAACACCAGTTACCCCGCTCAGATATATTTTATGACGGTGAATACCAGATTGGTGATGTGTACGCACGCTCCTGATGGATCAATTCTGCTCCCTCGGGAAGTTCAGCGCCCAAGCGAAGTTGATCGTACAATATCCAGCGCGGCGTTGGAATTTCAATGACACGAACATAGTAAAATGCGCTTTCACTTGCATCAAAATCAGGGTCTGTCCAAACTGAAACAAGCTCGGATGCACCAATAGTGTTTGTCCAGTTTGCTGTCGCAACGTCAACCGTATTCCCGACTGCACCCACTTTTCCATTTGAGTCAGGTTCACGATCTCCAGACCAGGCGACATCGTATACCTTCTCTTGAGTGACACCATCGGCATCCATCCAGCCTTTTACAATCTGAATACGATCAAGGTTAGCACCAATTGGATCACGTAAAGCATACGTCATAAATGATGGTGCCTTGCCAGCAGGAGCGTCTGACATATCGCCACCCATTGGAACGCCTTTGCTGTATCCAACAAATGCAAGTTGACGGCTACGAATATCATCTTCGTTAAAATCCCAACCGCCAAAGAAACGGACAGTCATACGTGGTCCAGTAGTTGCGTAAGTCTCTTTACGTTCCATTGCATCAAAGAGTGCACCACGCGTATTTTCGGTTGCCCAAATTCCTTGGTAACCAGAGGCCACCAACGTATCACCTTCAATGGCACCGAGTTTTGACTCAACGAACGGATGAGAAACACGGGTTTTAGATGGCTCGACGGAGGTAGATTTACTGAAGAAATTGTCCTCTTCCGCAGTTGATAGTCCTGTATGTGTATCAGTCCCACCGACCATACCGAATTTGTAAGGGTTGGTGCCGTATCTTTTTTCAAGTAACAGACCGTTTTTTAACGCTTCACGAGCGTATTCCTGCTTTATCATATCCGGCGTTTTTAGTTCGGTAAGATCAAGGTTACCAGTATCCCAAGTTCCATAATCGGCAAACTCATCATCTGGTGATAGTGCAGGATGCGTTTCACCATCGCCTTTCATCTGCGTAGCTTCATACAGTGGCTCCCACTTTGATCTAAGTTCTACATAGTCTTTATCTACGTTTGCGCCAGAATATCTTGTTTCCATTGGAAACATCCAACCATTTGATAGATTACCGTTGTGAGAAATAGCCAATGCATGACCACCAGTATTTTTTTCATAATCCTCCAGCCACTGGTACAGATCCAACGGATCTACCGTACCGTCCGGCTCCTGTGTAGTTAATGGAACAACTTGTTTGGCCCGAAGGCCGCTGTCGCGTAAAATAACATTGCGGTGAAGGTTCATACCTTTTGGAACTGATGTCCACTCAAAACCGATAAATGCTGTAAACCTATTTGGTTCATTGTAGTAATCAGCAAAATCAACCGTTTTTTCCCAAACGCTTGTATAAATTGGAGATCCAGGGCTGTAATCTTCAAGCATTTGCTTTGGGATTGTGCCCGCTCCAAAAGCAGTAATTAGGTCAAATGCCGCTTCACCAGCAGCTGCACCACCTTGGGCAAAACCATCAGCCCATTCTTTACCTTTCGGATCTTCAACAATGTTTGGAGTTCCATTTTGAATGTCAGTAGCAATACCCATTAAATCAGAGTGATCGGTAACAACAAGAAAATCTAGAGGCCTGCTGAGCTTCACGGGTTGACCGGTCGACGACATAATTTCTTCACCACGTGCTAAGCGAAAAGCATCATCTGGACCTGTCGTGGCTCCAAACAGACCCGCATCAAGAGAATAGCCCGTATGCACATGCGATTCACCCCAATAGACGTTGTTAGGAAAAGATCTTCCGGCATATGGTGAATAAGCTTTACCAGGGTAAATATCTTGCAAAATTTCTAATGCAGGTGCTCCTGCATCTTGCGCTGAGACTACTGTGCCAGCTCCTATTGCTATCACACCGGCAACAACCGACCGTATAACAGCGTCATTAAAATTGTTCTTAGACATATGTTTCCTTCCTTAAATTTCCTATGGTGAATAAACTGTCAGGGTGATTCCAAAATTGGATACGGTTCTAAAACTTTTTTACGCACATATAATTATTGAAATCTATTCTGAAGAGACCCACGTCTGAATTCTGAGACCTATAGATTACCAAAATGAGAACAAAAAACTTACCATTTCGCGCCAATTTTACAAAATTGATATTATTTTTCTTTCTAAATCATATTGGAAATATAAGGCGATTTTTATGTTTGTTTACAATATTTTATATAAAATATAGCAAACTAAAATATCATTTAATTATGTGATAACATCACATAATTTGTTTCCTTACCACCAAAAAAAAATAAGAAATCTATCTCGAATCGGAATACGCATCCTGCACCCAAGCAATCAGTATTTCACGAGCTTGTTGGGGCATCTGAATGGCATTTGGTGGCGGCATTGCATGGCTAATGCCTGCGTGAAGATAGATTTGATCCGCATTTTGCGCGATATCACCTTTAGTTTCCAAGTAAACGCCTTTTGGCGCCCATTTCATGTTATACCATGCCGGTTCTCGGGCATGACACATTGAGCAGTTTCCAATCACAACGTCGTAAGCTTCATCAAAATGTTCCGCAGCAACAAATCTTTGTTCATAGCGCGTTAAACTACGAGACTCAGCGTCTTCACGTGTTTTAGTCGGACGTACTGACGACAGCCATGCAATTAAAACCATAAGCAGTACAGTCACACCCCAAGTCCAATGTGGGCCAACACCTTTGGAATGCAACGAATTAAAATAGTGCCGTATTGTTACTCCAGTTAAGAATATCAGGCTCGCTATAATCCAGGCATATTCTGTACCAAACGACATTGGATAATGATTTGATAACATAAGAAATACGACTGGCAGTGTTAAGTAATTATTATGGGTAGAACGGACCTTAGCAATTTTACCGTATTTAGCATCAGGCGACCGTCCAGCTTTAAGGTCTGCAACTACGATGCGCTGGTTTGGCATGATCTGAAAGAATACATTTGCAGTCATAATCGTTGCTGTGAAAGCTCCCAAATGCAGCAACGCAGCACGGCCTGTAAAAATCTGATTATATCCCCAAGACATCGCCAGAATAATAAAGAATAAAATTAACATTAAAGCGGTAGGATAAGCACTTAGCCTAGATTTACACATATAATCATAAGCCAACCAACCGATCGTCAATGAGCCACCAGAAATTAAAATTCCTTGCCATAGCGACAAATTTACTTTTGTAGGGTCAAGCAGAAATAACTCACCACTCACCCAATAGATAATTATCAAAAGTGCTGCCCCTGATACCCAAGTGATATAACTTTGCCATTTATGCCAAATTAAATGTTCAGGCATGTTTTCTGGTGCAATAATATATTTCTGGATGTGATAAAAACCTCCCCCATGAACTTGCCACTCTTCACCAGCAACCCCTGCTAGCGTATCAGGAGATTTTTTCAGCCCTAAGTCCAAAGCAATGAAAAAAAATGAGGCGCCAATCCATGCCATCGCAGTGACAACGTGCAACCAGCGGACAGAAAAAGAAATCCACTCCCATATGACAGCTAAATCATACATCGTCCCACCCTTACATTTTGTTTTTAAATCAGACTAGGCGAAGTTTGATTGTTCTGGTATTATCTATAAACATCAAGCAGCATCAAAAAAAACCGAATAATGTCTTATCTTAAGAATATCCAAACATTTATCCGTGTCTACGAATTGGGTAGCATGTCCGCAGCAGGGCGCGATTTACGTATTTCTCCAGCAGTAACATCATCACGAATTTCACAGCTTGAGGAACACCTAAGTATCCGATTATTTCAGCGCACAACCCGCAGCCTAACTCCTACCGAACAAGGTCAAGCGTTTTATGGAGGTGCTTGCCAAATACTAGAATCTGTTGAACAAGCTGAAGCACAAGTTGTAAAAATTACTGATAACCCAAAAGGATCTTTAATTGTCGCGGCCCCTTTAGGGATTGGACGGCGTTTAATTGCTCCTTTAGTGCCAAAATTTCTTTCAAAATACCCAGAAGTTAAAGTCCGATTGCGCTTAACAGATCGCAAAGTAGACCTAACGACTGAAGGACTTGATCTTGCTTTTTTCCTTGGTCAGCCAAAGGACAGCAATCTACGAATTCGAAAAATTTCTGACATTAAGCGTGTGCTTTGTGCCACGCCTGACTATATTTTAAAGCATGGTAATCCAATGTCTGGTGAGGACTTAATATCTGGGAAGCACGAATGTTTAAACCTCAGATTTCCAGGAGCCCCTGAATTTCAATGGCCATTAATAACACAAAATGGGCCAAAAAAATTTAGTGTCGCAGGACGATATGAATCTGACGATGGGGATGTGCTTACAGATTGGGCGCTTGCGGGGCACGGAATTATAATGAAACCAATTTTTGAAGTGGCTAATCATATCGCAGAAGGGCGCTTAATCCCTGTGGCGATAAAAACACCACCAGAGCCAATTCAAATGGCCTGTCTATTCACTCATCGAAAACGACAAGACCCAAAAACACGTCTATTCATGGAGTTTATTATTAACCGAATTGGTAGCGCATTACGCGTTAACGCTATTGAAACTCAACTACCACGATAAGTTGAATACCCAAATGGCGAAAGCAAAAGCGGAACATGGTAATGCAATGGCTCCGACATGCCAAACCGTATCGGAATTATATCCAGAAACCGTGGCGTTTCCAATGGAAAGTTCGACTTGTTGAAATAATGTCCAGCGTAAAAAATTAACTCGTATAGGCCTATTTCAAACACTTCCTCTGGAAGAATTTTTTCGCCCATCCTGCCGTCTTCGTTCGTAATAAGCGTTTTGAGATGCCTATTTTTATCACCCTCAATTTTAAAAAGCTTAACCTCAAGACCTTCTGCAGGACGGCCAAGCGCAGTATCAAGCACATGGGTTGTTAAATATCCAGCCATAAGTCATCTCCAAGAATAAGAACCCGTTTATAATTAGATACTCAGCTTAAAAGCAAAAATCTTATTAGATATAGTGTTTAATGTTTTTTTTGAAAAAGAATCCAAATTTCTGTATTAAACAAAACAAAACAAAAAAGGATTATACCTGTGAACCGTTATCCACGTGATATGACCGGGTATGGGGCTAACCCACCCAAAGCCAACTGGCCAAACGGCGCCAAAATAGCAGTTCAAATTGTTCTTAATTACGAAGAAGGTGGCGAAAACAATATACTACACGGCGATGCTGCATCTGAAGCGTTTTTATCCGAAATTACTGGCGCCCAGCCTTGGTCAGGACAACGTCACTGGAATATGGAATCAATCTATGAATATGGGTCTCGAGCTGGATTTTGGCGTGTACACAGAATCCTGAACGATATTCCAGTCACAGTCTATGGCGTTTCCACAGCACTCTTACGTGCACCTGAACAAGTTGCGGCCATGAAATCCTCCGGTTGGGAAATAGCTAGCCATGGCTTAAAATGGATCGAGCATAAAGACATGAGCGAAGATGAAGAGCGCGCCCAGATTGCTCAGGCTATAGAAATACACACTGAAGCAACAGGCGAAGCTCCCCACGGATGGTACACTGGACGCTGCTCAAATAATACTGTGCGGCTTGCTGCAGAAACAGACCAGTTCGAATATGTTGCTGATAGCTATGCTGATGATTTACCCTACTGGATGCAGTTCGAAAGCAAAGATCAATTGATCGTGCCCTATACTATGGACTGCAACGATATGCGGTTTGCTATCCAGGCTGGCTTTACCAATGGGGATCAGTTTGAAAGTTATATTAAAGACAGCTTCGACATTTTGTATGAAGAAGGGGCGGCAGGCACACCCAAGATGCTCTCTATCGGTTTACACTGCCGCTTAATTGGACGACCCGGGCGTGCATCCGCATTACGTCGAATTATAAACCATATGAAATCATATGATGGCGTCTGGTTTGCAACACGTCTTGAAATTGCTAGGCATTGGACCAAAGAGCATCCCCCTCAACAAATAATTCGTCCGTCTAATATGCTGAAAGCTGATTTTGTATCCAAGTTTGGTGGTGTTTTTGAACATAGTCCCTGGATAGCAGAAAATGCATATGAACTTGAACTTGGCCCAACACACGATACTGCAAAGGGAATTCACCAAGCTTTATCACGCGTATTCCGTTTAGCCTCTAATGAGAAACGTCTTTGTGTGTTAAAAGCACATCCCGATTTAGCAGGTAAATTAGCCGCAGCAGGCAAATTAACGGCAGAAAGTACGTCTGAACAAGCAGGCGCTGGGCTTGATCTACTTACAGATGATGAACGAACTACATTTCAAGATTTAAACTCTCAATATATTGAACGGTATGGGTTCCCATTCATTATAGCTGTGCGCGATCACACCAAAGCCACAATCATGGACTCATTCAAGCGTCGGATTAAAAGCAGCCATACTGAAGAGTTTTCTGAAGCTTGCCACCAGGTAGAACGTATTGCAGAAATACGATTACAAGAAAAATTCAAAACATGAGCCAAACAATCCAGATAGAAGAAATTAGCAGTTCTGCATTTAAAGTCTTTGGCGATGTAATAGACATATCTGGCAAACCGGACAAAATCATTAATCAAGGCCTTTGTGGACGATACCATGACCGAGCAACACTTGATTTTTCAGATGGTCGGGCTGGCGTAAGTCTCTTTAAAGCAGAGCCTCGTACTCTCCCATTTGAACTGCAAATGGTTGAACGTCATCCAGACGGTTCACAAATCTTTATCCCTATGTCGGAAAATGGTTTTCTTGTTATTGTCGCTCATAATGAAAACGGCTTACCCACTTCACCACGCGCATTTTTAACGCACCCTGGACAGGCAGTTAATTTTTTTCGTGGGATCTGGCATGGTGTTTTAACACCTCTTTCAGAGCCCGGTTTATTCGCAGTTGTCGATCGAATAGGATCCGGCAAAAATTTAGAAGAATATTGGTTCGATACCCCGTATTTAATCGAACTAAAACAATGATATCACTAGTGCGGGGCTAGTAAAGGCTACGTAAGTAAGGAACCTAACAATGGCCAACAATTTAATAGGAACTCAAGAACAACTTCGTGATCCAAACTACACGCCAGCGCTTCATCGCGCCGTACCACTTGGAATCCAGCATGTGCTGGCTATGTTTGTTTCAAACGTCACGCCAGCCATAATCATTGCCGGTGCAGCAGGCTTTGGATTTGGGTCTGATGCAGGCGCGCAAGGGTTTCCCGACATGACATATCTGATACAGATGTCTATGTTATTTGCTGGAATTGCGACACTCTTTCAAACAATCGGGTTTGGCCCAGTTGGGGCGCGTTTACCAATAGTGCAGGGTACCAGTTTTGCTTTTATTCCAATTATGATCCCACTTGTTGCCGGCAAAGGTGTCGAAGCATTACCTGCCCTTTTTGGTGGCGTAATTATTGGTGGGTTGTTCCATGCTTTCATAGCAACTTTCATAGGCAAGATCCGATTTGCTTTACCACCACTTGTTACTGGCTTGGTTGTCACAATGATTGGTTTAGCCCTTGTCAAAGTTGGCATCCAATATGCTGCCGGTGGTATCCCAGCGATTGACAAACCTGAGTATGGAAGCCTTCTTAATTGGTCCGCTGCCTTGATAGTAATTTTAGTCACTTTAGGACTTAAATTTTACACTAAGGGGATTTTAGCAATCTCTGCAGTCATAATAGGTATAATTGTAGGCTATCTTTATTCCATGACAGTTGGAATGGTAACATTTGATGGAATATCCACAAGTTGGGATCGCGCTGCACCAGTGGCTTTCCCAATTCCATTCAAATATGGATTTGAAATAAGCACCGCAGCAATTGTCGGTTTCTGCCTTATGGCGTTTGTATCTGCTGTTGAGACTGTCGGTGACGTCTCAGGAATTACGAAAGGTGGTGCCGGGCGCGAAGCTACCGACGAAGAAATTAAGGGCGCAACATTTGCTGATGGCTTTGGGTCATCCATTGCGGGTATTTTTGGTGGATTTCCAAACACATCATTCAGCCAAAATGTAGGTCTCATTGCCATGACTGGAGTAATGAGCCGCCATGTTGTGACTATCGGAGCCATTTTCTTGATCATCTGCGGTCTAATTCCAAAGGTCGGGGCCGTTATAAGAACAATACCAATTGAAGTTTTAGGGGGTGGCGTAATTGTAATGTTTGGAATGGTTGTGGCAGCAGGAATATCAATGTTGTCAGACGTAAAATGGAACCGTCGAAATATGGTGATCTTCGCAATAGCTTTATCAATTGGATTAGGTCTGCAACTTGACCCAAAAGCAGTTCAGTATCTACCAGATACTTTACGAATACTGACAACCTCAGGTCTTTTGCCCGCTGCTATAATCGCTATTGTGTTGAATCTTATCTTACCTGAAGAACTAACGGATGAAGCAACTGACGAAGTTTCAGGAGGTATGTCCGGACGAGGAAAAAAATCTTAAAGATTTAAAAACCACAATCTCAGGAAATTAAAGGGTCCATCCATAGAGGTTTGGGCTCTTTTTCAGCTAAAACTCAGGGCGCAAAATTAAGCTGTACTTTTACGGCTTGGCTCCTATCAGACGCAAGGTCAAAGGCAGCATTCAAATTGTCTAAAGGCATACTATGCGTCACCACCGGTTTGACATCCAAACGGCCTTTCCGCATCAAACTGACTGCCGTAAAAAACTCAGCGTGGAAGCGAAAAGAGCCTTTTAATACCAGCTCTTTAGCTGTCATAGCTTGCATAGGTAACGTCATATCACCACCAAAACCAAGCTGCATCATTGTTGCACCAGGACGAAGTGCCGCTACTGTGGAAGATACAACTGCCCCAAGCCCAGTACATTCGAACAGAACATCAAAATGTCCTTTGTCTCCTGAATATTTTAAGAGCGCCGATGGGTGATTTGTTACATTATGCACCTCATCCGCACCCAGCATGCCAGCCATATTGATAGTAAAATCTTGAATGTCAGTCACTACTATCTGCGCTGCACCAGCGGCACGCGCAATTAAAACGGCGAGCATTCCAATTGGCCCACAGCCCGTTACCAATATGCGTTTACCCAATAAATCGCCAGCATTACGAGCAGCGTGTAAAACAACAGATAGTGGCTCTGCCATCGCAGCTTCTGCTGCTGTGAGTCCGTCAGCAACGGCACACTGATTAACATCCACAACCAGCCATTCCCGAAACGCCCCTTGAATATGAGGGAACGGCATGGCCGACCCATAAAATTGCATTTTCAAACAATGGTTATGATTACCAATGTGACAGTATTCGCATTTGTAGCAAGGGCGTGATGGCGAAACCGCAACAAGTTGCCCCACCTGCAGTTCGGTAACATCGGGGCCAACTTTTTCAATAATACCAGAAACCTCATGGCCCAATATCATTGGTTCTTTCAACCGAACAGCGCCAAATCCTCCATGCTGATAATAGTGCAAATCAGACCCACAAATTCCTCCAGCCTGCATTCGAAGAAGAACCTGACCAGAACTAGGCTCCGGACGCTTTCGATCTTCTAGCCGCAGGTCTTTAGCCGCATGCACTACAATGGCTTTCATGTTCAATCCCTAACGTGTAAATAATGAGATAAGTCGATCAATCAAAAACCTAGTAATTTGCTAAAGGTAAGTTGGCCATAGTCTTTGTGCTATTAGTATGAAGGACACAAACAGTCTTAACATGACCGAAGTCAGTCAAATCTAATGAAATTTCAGCAATTAATGGCCAAAATAAATTACCCTGAGTAATAAAAACTCATATAATTTGACCATCATTAAAAAATAGGAATAACTAAAACTGTACGCAATAATCATTACACTTAAGCCACTTAAGCAAGCGGGTTGAGTGGCAAAAAAGAGAGATAATAACGGAATTCTATTATGTTCTCAAAAGAAAAACTTGAATACTCTCAACTGCCATTACCTGACCGGCAGAACTTAGATGACAGTGAAATGCTCCTGCGCGCACAAAAATATTTCAAGACTATGTCCACAAGACATACGGTACGTGATTACACCACTCAACCAGTTGCACACAAAGTCATCGAAGCTTGTGTTGCCGCCGCCGGAACAGCACCCTCAGGTGCAAACCACCAACCTTGGCATTTCGTGGCAATAAGTGATCCAACTATTAAAAAACAAATTCGCAGTGCCGCTGAGGAAGAAGAACGAAGGTTTTACGCTGGAGGCGCTAGCGATGAGTGGATCAAAGCGTTAGAGCCAATAGGCACAAACGCTCACAAACCACATTTGGAAGACGCCCCTTGGTTGATTGTCGTATTCGCACAACGCTACGGAAAATTCGATGATGGAACACGATATAAAAATTATTATGTTCCAGAGAGCGTAGGTATTGCCACAGGAATATTGTTAACAGCGCTCCATGTGGCCGGATTGGCAACACTTACCCACACACCAAATCCAATGAAATTTTTAGGAAACCTGCTCAATAGACCCGACAGTGAAAAGGCGACCATGATCATAACAGCAGGACATCCAAAACCGGATGCAACAATACCTGCCGTTGCGAAAATTAAAAAACCTTTAAATGAAATTTTGACAAAGCTTTAAAAACTGTTGGCCTGTATTTCATTATTTTTGAAAGAGGCTCTTTCTTGTTAAGCACTTTGTAAAAATAGATAGTTTTCTCACGGCAAATCAGACTGAAATTACTATTCCCTATTTTTCACTAAATCTACTTCACTTATTTACGTCATATTGAAAGTTCCAATTTATCGTATTGATGGATAGATGGACCACATTTACGCATCAATCACTCGCTTCCATTCAATAATTTTGAAATCACGAAACAAACCGGCTTTAGCATAAGGGTCATTTTTAACCCACTCTTGCGCGGCAGCCATGCTATCAGTCTCTAAAATAATCAACGATCCGCAAGGTTCACCACCTTTATCAATAAATGGGCCTGCCTGCCTAACAAGATTCGAATTTTCGAGATACGTAAGGTGGTCAGGTCTATTTTGCATTCGTACGCTCAACGCACCTTCCTTGTCCCATGCCATAAGGGCAAAAAGCATCTTATTCTTCCTTTAATGGGCGCGTTAAAGCCGGTCTACCACGCTATTTATATCAACTTTATTATCCACAAGATCTACAACTGACATACATACTGGTAAAGCTACATTCAACTTGGTTGTTAAGTTCCGCAAAGCTCGAGCAGTCGAAACTCCCTCAACTGTAAGATTTCTGTCAAATTCTATTCCTGCACCAATCGAAAAACCATACTGGTAGTTTCGCGACTGCGTTGATGTACAAGTTAGAGTAAGATCACCTAAGCCACTTAAGCCCATCATTGTCTCTGCCTGCGCTCCCAAAACCGACGCAACTCTCACCATTTCTATAAACCCCCGAGCCATAAGAGCGGCTCTGGCGCTCTCACCAAGGCCTGCACCAGTAACAGCCCCACAACCAATAGAAATTACATTTTTTAGTGCGCCCCCTATTTCTGCCCCCACAATATCAGTTATACGGTAAAAACGCAGTTTTGGTGTAGATAACGAAACTTAAAGGTTTACTGCAGCAACCGGGTTATCACAAGCTAATGTTAAAGCTGTAGGCAGGCCGCGCGCTATATCCCTTGCAAAACTTGGACCAGTTAAAACAGCAGTACACGCAGTGGCATTTAATATGACGCTAGGGCTCTGTCCTGTTTCTAAATCAATACCTTTACAGCAAGCAATAACTGTTTTTCCAACTATATCATATTGCTTTACAAAGTCGGCCAGAGCCTGCGTTGGGATAGCAAACAAAGTAATGTCAACATCAAAAACATCTTTTAATTCAGACGTTACCTTTAGTAATTAAGGAAATTTAACGCCTGGCAATCGGTAGTTATTCTCTTGGCTTATTTTTAATTCGGCGACATGGGAAGCACTTCTTGCCCACAGTGTGACACACTGAGTCTTTGCGATACAATTGCCAAGGCAGTTCCAAAAGCATCACCACCGATGACGGCAACACTCATGCTTTAGCACCTTTTTTTCCAGAGCCCAACATTATCGGACTTTGCATGTCTAAAGGCATTCTTGGTCTCGCTGATAACGTCATATCATCAGGTGACCTATGTGACATTTGTTCAATCCCAGCTGCCGCAATCATTGCGGCATTATCTGTACATAGCCCCAGTGGTGGCGCAAGAAATGTAACGTTGACTGAGGCTGCGACTTTCTCCAGCATCTCTCGAATTTTCATATTTGCTGCCACACCCCCTGCGACGCAAAAAGTAGGGTTTTTTGGCGAAAGCGACAAATATTGCTTTAAAGCTGTTGCACTTTTTCCAGCCAAGCTCTCGGCTACAGCCATCTGAAACGAAGCAGCTAAACTTGTCTGATCTGAAATACGTAAACCACCATGCTCAGATACTAGTAAGTCTCTTGCACGAAGAACAGCAGTTTTTAATCCGGAAAAGCTTAAATTACAGTCAGGCTTGTTTCGCAATGGACGCGGGAAAGCGAAACGAGCAGCATCGCCCCGTTCTGCTAATGTCTCAATGGCAGGTCCACCTGGCTGCTTTAGCCCTATCAATCGTGCCACTTTATCAAAAGCTTCACCAGGAGCATCATCAATTGTACCGCCCAAACGTTCAAAATGTATAGGCCCATGCACAATCAGAAACTGACAATGCCCACCCGATACAAGAAGCATAAGATAGGGAAACACTATACCATCAGATAAACGCGGGGTTAAAGCGTGACCAGCAAGATGATTAATTCCATACAGAGGTTTACCTGACGCAATCGATAACCCTTTTGCCATCATAACACCGGATACAACGCCGCCAATCAGACCCGGCCCACATGTGACCGCAATACCACTGAGATCTTTCAGACACACGCCCCCTGCATCTAAAGCTTTTTGAATAGTGCTATCGAGACGCTCAGCATGGGCACGTGCTGCAATTTCTGGAACAACACCGCCAAAAGAGGCATGCAAATCATTCTGACCAAAAACTACTGATGATAAAATTTTCATACTACCGGGTACGCCACAAACAACTGCAGCAGCTGTGTCATCACAGCTACTTTCTATACCAAGTAAAGTTACAGATTGCTTCATTTGGTTTGCTTTTGTTGCGAACATCACATCATCAGGGTAACATCCAAAATCGTGCCAAACAATGCAGTACCTAATCAAATTTCCATGTTAATGACGCGCCCTCACGCGGCATCTAGATCATTTGTGGCCAGCTTACCCAAAAATTTATTGGCTCGCTTAAAACCTGTTTATAACCCACTAATTAAGATTATCAGTCTTAAGTATGGCGTCTCTATATCAAATACAGAAGCGGCTATTTTCACATCAATGAACGGTGTCATTCATGGTCCTAAAGGAAATGGCCAAAAGGCCTATTGCGTTGGCGCAGCAACAACGCAAATAGCCCTTGAGCATGGTTGGGCAGCACACATGTATGGTGAAACAGCAGAAGCGTTCCTTTCTAATCTTATTAACAACCCACCGGCCCTAGACTTAATCCACCTTTCAGGCATTCACACTCGTGGCAACATTGCATCCCAATTGATGCAAAATGGCCTAAAAACTAAAAATGTTGCTGTTTATGACCAAATTACTCAACACTTAAAAAAAGATGTAAATCAATTAATTTTAAGCGGAGCCCAAATGTTGGTTCCTTTATTCTCACCTAGGACTTCAAAACAATTTTCAATTCAAGTACCACGTGCACCATCCCTTCAATTGGTAGCGTTAAGTCAAGCAGTTGCACAAAATTTAGATACAACCTCTTATGCTGGAGTAATCATAGTTACAGCGCCAACCGCTGCTGCTATGCAGTCTGCAATTAGTCTTTGGGTTGAGGGGCAACCTGCATAAGAGTAATAGTATTAATAAGCAGATTCCCCAGAAAAAGAATCAGAGAGACAAAATCTTGGCCCAACGCAAAAGCTCAGAAACAAACACTCAAACTGACCAAACTCCGTCGAAGAAGGGAGTAACTGAGAAAAAGAAACCCAAAGCAGTAAAACGTCCTTTTAACGCCAAAACCATCATTCCAGATGATAAAAACTTATTAGAAAAAAGCAAATTAGTAAGTCCTGCCAATGAAGCTCTTTTACCAAACAAAAAAATTGAACATTTTGATGAGGCAAAACCAAGCTTAAAACACAAGCACAGAACAGGTTTATTTCTGCCTTTATTTTTTGGTGGCATCGTGGCTGCTATTTTGGGCTTTATCGGAGCACGTGCAGAAATACTTGATCCTATCTTACCAACTGCATTGCAAACTAAGGCCCCTTTGGTCACTCCAGATTATGATGACAGTATTATAGTAAGTAGACTAGCCGCTGTTACTGATCGATTAACTTCATTAGAAGCAAGCGTCGCAGATTTACCCAAGATAAAGACAGCTATACAATCTGGAAGCAATATAGATGTAAGCATTATCAAAGATGAAATTGAAGCGCTAAAGAGCCAAATAACTCAAATCGCAAGCAGTCCAACAGTCAAAACTGAAGCGCCAACAGAGGCTACAAATGCTGCATTAAGTGAATTGCGCGATAATATTTCAAAACAACAAGATGAAATAAATCGTTTACTCGCTGATCAGCGCAACATTGTACAAGATTCAAAAACAAAGGCCGAAAAAACACTTGCACGAACAGCCATGAATGCAATTCAATCTGCCATTGATGCTGGGGAACCCTTTTCTGATCAGCTCAATCAATTGAAAAAAACTAAATTAGTTGAGGTTCCAAAAACACTTACTGCTTTCGCAAACCAAGGAGTTTCTACACTTGCAATGCTACAGAGTACAATTTCTGATGCAGCACGAAATGGCCTTGCAGTTGCGCGAAATGCTACTCAAGATAATGGTTTAAAAGGCTTTTTTGAACGTCAATTAGCCGTGCGTTCAATTACATCACGTGAAGGAACTGATCCGGACGCAATTCTATCGCGCGTAGAAGCAGCAGTGCAGTCTGGAAATATTGAGGCTGCACTAAAAGAAATTAAAACATTGCCCCTGCCTGCACAGAACGCAATGAATACATGGGCTGTAAAGGCTCAAGCGCGTTACGAGGTCGTTGCAGCAGCAAATGCATTGGCTGGAAAACTGTCAGCTTTTTAAGGGGCCCTATTATGATCTGGTCTTTAATTAAAATTATCCTCTTTATTTCTTCAGTTGCCGCCCTTTCGCTTGGCGCAGGCTGGCTACTGGAAGCCGAAGGCGGAGTACGCTTGGTTATTGCAGGTCGAGAATACACCCTTGCTCCCTTACAATCAGCAATTGCTCTCATCGTTCTAGTCCTTACTATCTGGATATGTCTGAAACTTCTAAGTCTGCTTCACGTGATTTGGAAATTTCTTAACGGTGATGAAACTGCCATGACACGTTATTTTGCTCGCAATAAAGCTGCGCGTGGATTTGATGCACTGGCGCAAGGAATGATGGCACTCGCATCAGGAGAGGGTACTATTGCACTGGCCAAAGCTGAAAAAGCTGATCGCTACCTTAACAGACCGGACCTGACAAATTTATTAAAAGCTCAAGCTGCCGAGTTGGCTGGCGACAAACGTAAAGCTGAAGAGACTTATCGCAAATTAGTGAAAAACGAAGCGACTCGGTTTGTTGGTGTGCGTGGAATTATAAAACAAAAACTCGCTAATGGTGATAAAGAAACTGCGTTAAGGTTAGCAGAAAAAGCATTCGCGCTAAAACCCAAACACGAGGATACGCAAGACCTTTTACTTAAATTGCAAGCCGAAAAAGAAGATTGGGCAGGCGCACGTCAAACACTAAGCGCTAAACTAAAGTATGGAAACCTGCCACGCGACATTCACAAAAGGCGTGATGCAGTGCTTGCATTAAGTGAAGCAAAGCAGATTTTTGCTAAGAACCAAAAAATTGAGGCAAGAGAAGAGGCCATTCTAGCAAACCGTCTGTCGCCAGACCTCATTCCCGCTGCAGTTATGGCTGCGCACAGCTACTTGGAAAAAAACCAAAAGAAACATGCAACTCGACTTTTAAAAAAGGCTTGGGCTGTACAGCCACACCCTGATCTAGCAGCCGCATTTGCAATGATTGAGCCAAATGAAACACCCGGTGAGCGTTTAAAGCGATTCAGCTTTCTGACAAAAAGCCATAAAGATAACCCAGAAACCAAAATGCTAATGGCAGAATTATACATCGCTGCTGAGCAGTTCCCGCAAGCAAGACGCGTGCTTGATAATCTTGTTGATACTGATCCAACAACACGTTCTATTACTCTTATGGCTGCCATAGAACGGGGTGAAGGATCAAATGATGCTGTTGTACAAGGTTGGTTAACTAAAACGTTGACTGCTCCACGTGGCCCACAGTGGATTTGCGAAAAATGCCAAAATATTCATAGTGAATGGACACCTACATGCGAAAATTGCAGCGCTTTTGATACATTGGAATGGAAGCGTCCTTCAGCAAGTGATGTTATAATGCCAAAAGGATCAGAAATGCTTCCCCTCTTAGTTAATAAAAAACCAGATAATGAAAATTTAGTTACCACAGTAGACAATACTAATATTATTGACGCTGAAACGGGAAACAACCACCAGAACAAGCAATTTGAAGAATAAAGCCACTCAATTGGATCGTGAACGTAAATGTTTAATAACGTTCTTTTCAAAAATGCTTAAAATATACAAATAAATTAAGACGTCTGAAAACTATTTTTTAGTAATCCATGGCTTGATAACGACCAAGATTTTTAAAAAAAGCCACAAAGATAAATCTCTGTGGCCTAAAATTATTACGTCCGAACTATCACTCAAAAAATCCGATCAGTACCTATAATGTTCCGGTTTAAAAGGGCCCTCAGGAGTTACACCAATATAAGCTGCTTGATCGCTATCCAACTTAGTAAGCTTTACGCCGATACGATCAAGATGCAACCTCGCTACTTTTTCGTCTAGATGTTTGGGCAAAATATAAACTTCGTTGTTATACGCCTCACCATTTGTCCATAGCTCCATTTGAGCCAAAACTTGGTTAGTGAAAGATGCTGACATCACAAACGACGGGTGCCCCGTTGCGTTGCCAAGATTCAACAAACGGCCCTCAGACAACAGAATGATCCGACTACCTGATGGCATTTCAATCATATCTACCTGTTCTTTGATATTGGTCCATTTGTGGTTTTTAAGTGATGCTACTTGGATTTCATTGTCGAAGTGACCAATATTACCCACAATCGCCATATCCTTCATCTCACGCATGTGCTCGATCCGGATCACGTCCTTATTACCCGTTGTTGTAATAAAGACATCTGCACTATTAATTACATCTTCAAGTAAAACAACTTCATAACCGTCCATCGCAGCTTGCAACGCACATATAGGGTCAACTTCAGTGATTTTCACACGTGCGCCAGCACCACTTAACGACGCAGCAGAACCTTTTCCCACATCACCGTATCCCATAACAACGGCAACTTTACCTGCCATCATTGTATCAGTGGCACGACGAATGCCGTCGACTAGGGACTCTTTGCAACCATATTTATTGTCAAACTTAGACTTAGTTACGGAGTCATTTACGTTGATAGCAGGAAAAGGAAGTTGTCCATTCTTGAAAAGATCATACAAACGATGCACGCCGGTAGTTGTTTCTTCAGAAACACCAACAATTTGACCGCGCATCTTTGTAAACCATCCGGGGCTAGCTGCCATACGCTTTTTTATTTGGGCAAAAACAGCGATCTCTTCCTCAGATGTAGGCACCGAAATTAGATCTGCTTCACCATTCTCAACTCTTGCACCCAGCAGAATATATAGGGTTGCATCGCCTCCGTCGTCCAAAATTAAGTTTGGCCCTTCATCAAACATAAAAGATTTATCCAAATAATCCCAATGTTCTTCCAAAGTCTGGCCTTTTATAGCAAAAACTGGAGTACCACCCACAGCAATTGCAGCAGCAGCGTGGTCTTGCGTTGAGAAAATATTACACGATGCCCAGCGCACATCAGCACCCAAGGCATTCAATGTCTCAATCAAAACAGCCGTCTGTATAGTCATATGCAACGAGCCAACAATCCGTGCGCCCGCGAGCGGCTTCTTATCACCGTATTCATCACGCAACGCCATTAGGCCAGGCATTTCCGTTTCGGCAATATCAAGCTCTTTACGACCATATTCAGCTAAGCTTATATCTTTCACTACATAATCTAACATTTTAAATACAGGCTTTCTTTTTTTAATTGGTTACCTAATACAGATTTTGAGGGCGGTAACATCAAAAAACTTTTAAGCCAAGCTCCACTTAATTCAAACAAAAAATATTAGTGTGTTTGAAAAATTAAATATTCAAAAGATTGGATTCTAGCTGGATAAATTTACGCTCCTATTGTGCTGCGACTTCTGTTCAGCCAACTTGGTGACAGAATAAATTGAAAGACAGGAAATGGTTAAATCATCCCGCGCATGGCAACGTATGTTATCTGGCCGCAGACTAGACTTGCTTGATCCAACGCCCATGGACATAGAAATCGAAGACATTGCACATGGGCTAGCCTTTGTTGCGCGCTGGAACGGTCAAACGCTTGGTGATTATGCTTATTCAGTTGCTGAGCATTCCCTATTAGTTGAAACGATTTTTTCCCTAATGGCACCAAAGGCCTCACATAAATGGCGGTTAGCTGCACTGCTGCATGATGCACCAGAATATGTAATTGGTGATATGATCTCGCCCGTTAAAGATGCAATAGGACCAGAATATCATGTTCTGGATGACAGGTTAGAAGCTGCTATTAGAATCCGCTTTGGCCTACCTGCCAAAATACCAAAAAACATTAAATTACAAATTAAAAAGGCAGACCGTACAAGTGCTTGGATGGAAGCCACTCAAATTGCTGGCTTTACTGTCCCTGAAGCAAACAAACTTTTTGGCAGTCCTAATCCGGATCTTATTTCCAATCTTAAAATCATACTAAGACCCCCTATTGAAACGCGCGCAGACTTCACTGCTCGTCATGCATCTTTGCTTGAAGGTTTCATATGATTAAAGTTAGAACTGCAACTTCTCTAGATGCTGCTTCAATGGCGCGCATCCTGAATGCCATAATTGAAAAAGGCGGCACAACAGCTTTTACACATCGTGTCACAGATGAAACTATCATCAAATGGATGTGCCAGAACCATGAACAGGCATCATGGCAGATCGCACTTAATAATGATGATGCAGTTGTTGGTTTTCAATGGGTTAAACCTGCTCACTACCTACCAGATGAAGCAGTTGACATCGCAACCTTCGTTCAAACTGGACAAACAGGTTTAGGCATTGGCTCCTTGTTATTTAAGGTTACACAAACGGTGGCAAAAGCGATCGGTTATAAATGGATTAACGCAAATATCCGCGCAGATAATAAAGGAGGTCTAATATACTATAAATCTCTCGGATTCGTCGAATACGAACAAATTCAAGCGGCAACATTAGAAAATGGTCAAGTCGTTGGCAAAATTCTAAAACGGTTTGAAATTAAAATTTAGTTAAATTTTCATAAAAAACATTTACTCATCTATGCTAAGACGCCTTTTGAAAGGCAAGCTCTATAAATAAATAACTGAAGCAAAAAATATTATCTCGGTGACCGTTTGGCTAAAATGCGCTGAAGCGTACGCCGGTGCATATTTAATCGTCGTGCTGTTTCTGAAACATTTCGGTCACAAAGTTCATACACACGTTGAATATGTTCCCACCGAACACGATCAGCGCTCATTGGGTTTTCTGGAGGCGGAGGCAGATTACCACCGGTAGCAAGCAGAGCATTTGTAATATCTGTAGCATCAGCTGGTTTAGATAAGTAATCTGTAGCGCCAATTTTTACTGCTGCAACAGCCGTCGCAATCGCACCATATCCAGTTAAAACAACGACCCGGGCTTCAGGACGTTTATCACGAAGCACCTCTACTACATCGAGACCGTTGCCATCTTCTAAACGGAGATCAATTACTGCGTACGCAGGAGGCCGAGCCGTAGCAACCGCACGTCCCGCAGCGACAGAGCTGGCCGTTTCAACGTCAAAACCACGTTTCTCCATAGCCTTTGCAAGCCTACGCAAAAATGGTTCATCGTCATCTAATATCAATAACGACCTATCCTCACCCAGTTCAAGTTGCGCAATGTCAGCCATAAAGCTCTCCAATTTTTTACCGTATTTTGCTACGACTACGTTTGAATATGGCTCGACCTATAGCAATCGTCAATTTTTTCCGCATTATCAGATATTTTTAACAAAGCACGCAACACGATCTGCTAGGACTTCTGCACTCACATCGCGTCGAAAAAACTCCATAAACCCATATTCTGGAAAAACGAGGTAGGTAAATGTGGAATGATCAACAAGATAAAACTCATCACTTTTGTCATGCGCTTTAAAATATGTCTTATATGCCTTACTTACAGCCGCTACTTGCTCTTCTGATCCTGTTAAACCAATCATCTTTTCATGAAGATTATAAGAAAAATCGCCTATAATTTTAGGAGTGTCTCGCTCAGGATCGATAGAAATGAAAATTGGTGTAGTGGTGATTCCACGCTCTGCAAGAATATCCACAGCATCGACATTTCGTGATATATCAAGCGGGCATACGTCCGGACAAAATGTGTAGCCAAAATATATCAATGAAGGTTCAGTTATAATATCTTCATCAGTTACAGTCTTTCCCTTTGCATTAATTAACTCAAATGGCCCGCCAAGTCCGTTACCATCTGAAGCGATCGAAGTCGTTTGACATTGAGCAAAAGGTCCATCATTTTTTTTGGGCTGTGTAAGCCACCACAGCCCTCCTAAAAAAATAACCGAGACAATAACTGCAATGGGTGCAATGAAACGTGGCATCGTAAGCCTCTATTTGACTAATTATCTGATAGCTAACATTCTTACGCCTGAGTGCAATAAACGAAGTAGTGAAACAATGGCACAAACAGATATCGGACCGTTAACAGGAAAGCATAGATCTAACTGGATTCGTTTGCGTACTTTGATTTTGCTGCGTTGGGTTGCCATTGCCGGGCAGCTGATAGCTCTAGCTGTTGCACAACAGATATATGGTCTGCGATTGGAGGTTGGTCTTTGCTATTTTGCAGTTGGTATTTCAATAATTGGCAATCTTATCGCCATTTTTATTTTTCCAGAAAATAAACGTTTAGCTGAGTTTGAAAACTTACTGATGGTTTTATTTGATTTATTACAGCTTGCCTTCTTATTATTTCTTACGGGTGGGTTAAACAATCCATTTGCATTGCTTCTTTTAGGCCCCGTGACAATATCAGCGGCAGTTCTCACTGCACGATCAACTTTATTATTATGCGGGACAGCAATCTTTTTAGTAACAGTGCTGTCAGAATATCATTTGCCACTTAAAACACAGCAGGGTTTTATTTTACAAATTCCAGATCTGTTTGTATTTGGTAATTGGACTGCATTAGTGATCGCTATCTGCTTTATCAGTGCTTATTCACGCCGAGTTACATCAGAAATACACTCAATGTCTGACGCGCTATCTGCAACCCAACTGGCTTTATCACGGGAGCAGAAACTTACAGACTTAGGCGGCGTAGTAGCCGCAGCTGCACATGAATTAGGCACCCCTCTAGCAACCATCAAGCTTGCAAGCGCCGAGCTAATTGAGGAGCTGGATAATTTTCCAGAGCTTCGCGAAGACGCATCCCTAATCAATGAACAGGCGGAACGTTGCAGGCTTATTCTGAGGGATATGGGACAAGCTGGAAAGGACGACTTACACTTGCGGCAAGCGCCTTTAATGACTGTTATACAAGAAGCCGCAGAACCACACATACATCGAGGAAAGACTGTGCGTTTTATGTATAACCCCCAAGCTGGGCAAGAAAGTGAACAGCCAGCCATTTTACGTCAGCCTGAGATAATTCACGGTATACGAAATCTTATTCAAAATGCTGTTGATTTTGCGCGAACAAGTGTCTGGATCGAATGCAACTGGACTGAGAATAAAATTTCTATTCAAATTACAGATGACGGGCGTGGATTTCCGCCTCACTTATTGGGTAGGATAGGTGATCCGTTTATACGTCAAAGAAAATCAGTTAGCGAAGATCAGCAAAGACCTGAATACGCAGGTATGGGCCTCGGTCTTTTTATTGCCAAAACATTACTAGAAAGATCTGGTGCAGATCTTACGTTTAAAAATGGTAATGGTCCAAGTTTTATA
>CAJQRC010000001.1 GCA_905480645.1 uncultured Tateyamaria sp. | reverse complement strand
TAGCCTATGAACAGAAAGATGGAAGCGAAGCTTTGTTTGGCGGAGAAATTGAAGTTGATGAAAGCTACTTCGGTGGCAGGCGGATAGGAAAACGCGGGCGCGGTGCTGCAGACAAAATCCCTGTATTTGGTTTATTCAAAAGAAGTGAAAAGGTTTATACCAAGTCTATACCGGATGCTTCAGGGGCCACTCTAATCCCGATCATCAAGCGCAAGGTTATGCCCTGCACAGCATCGTATATTAAGACTGCTGGAGAGGCTACAACGTTCTGGATGTGTCAGAATTCCACCACCTCCCCATTAACTATTCTAAGGTAGTCGCCGACCGCCATAACCATATCAATGGCATCGAGAATTTCTGGAACCAAGCTAAACGGCATATGCGCAAATTGAACGGTATTCCCAAGGATCAATTTGGTCTATATTTGAAGGAATGTGAGTGGCGGTTTAACATAGTGACCCTTCACGATAGTTATTAACTCTAAAACAATGGGTTAAACGTCACTTGAAGCAATTATCTGGGTTAGCACATTAAAAAAATTTTAAATTTAGGTAGTGTAGCCGTTGACACGCGCTGACGAGCTACCTATTTACCCATCGTTAGCACTTGCATAAGGTGAGTGCTGATAGCCTCTACTTCAGAGGCCAGAGTAATAACTTTGAGTTTTAAGGAGCTACAAAGATGGCATTGAAACCGCTTCATGACCGCGTGCTGGTACGCCGCACGGAAAGCGAAGAAAAAACAGCTGGTGGATTAATCATACCAGACAGCGCAAAAGAAAAGCCCAGCGAAGGCGAAATAGTATCTGCGGGGCCAGGTGCCCGTAAAGATAGCGGCGAGCTTATCGAAATGGGTGTAAAAGCTGGAGATAAGGTGTTGTTTGGAAAATGGTCTGGCACCGAAGTCACCATCGACGGCGAAGAACTGTTGATGATGAAAGAAGGCGACATCATGGGGATTATCGCTTAAGCGATTTGGATCGTTAATCGGAGCATTTAATCCGATTTAATTCCCCTTATTATTAAATATTCTCAAAGGAGAAAACACATGGCTGCTAAGGACGTCAAGTTCGGCACAGATGCCCGCAACCGTATGCTCACAGGCGTTAATACCCTAGCTGATGCAGTAAAAGTTACCCTAGGCCCTAAAGGTCGCAACGTTGTCTTAGACAAATCTTTTGGTGCACCTCGTATCACCAAAGACGGTGTTACAGTCGCCAAGGAAATCGAACTGGAAGATAAGTTTGAAAATATGGGCGCTCAGATGGTGAAGGAAGTCGCTTCCCGTACCAATGATGAGGCTGGCGATGGAACAACAACTGCTACCGTTTTGGCTCAAGCCATTGTCAAAGAAGGTATGAAATCAGTTGCTGCTGGCATGAACCCTATGGATCTGAAACGCGGTATCGACTTGGCTACGCTCAAAGTTGTCGAATCTATCAAAACAGCGTCTCGTCCTGTATCTGACAGTGACGAAGTAGCACAGGTTGGTACAATATCTGCCAATGGTGAAGCAGACATTGGCCGTCAAATCGCAGATGCGATGCAAAAAGTTGGTAACGAAGGCGTGATTACAGTAGAGGAAAATAAAGGCCTCGAAACTGAAACAGATGTCGTTGAAGGTATGCAGTTTGATCGGGGTTATTTGAGCCCATATTTTGTTACTAACGCTGATAAAATGACTACAGAGCTTGAAGATTGTATGATACTTCTGCACGAAAAGAAATTATCATCGTTACAGCCCATGGTGCCTTTGCTAGAATCAGTGATTCAATCTCAAAAGCCTCTTTTGATTATCGCTGAGGATGTTGAGGGCGAAGCTTTGGCGACCTTGGTAGTCAATAAATTACGGGGTGGTTTGAAAATCGCCGCTGTCAAAGCTCCTGGTTTTGGTGACCGTCGCAAAGCTATGCTTCAAGACCTTGCCATATTGACTGGTGGTCAAGTTATATCTGAAGATCTTGGTATGAAGCTAGAATCTGTGACGATGGACATGCTTGGAACCGCCAAACGAGTGCAGATCACTAAAGATGAGACCACTGTCATAGATGGCAATGGAGAAAAAGCTGAGATTGAAGCACGGGTTGCTCAAATTCGGGGCCAAATCGAAGAGACTACATCCGATTATGATCGTGAAAAATTGCAGGAGCGTGTTGCTAAATTAGCTGGTGGTGTTGCTGTTATTCGTGTTGGTGGTATGTCTGAAGTCGAAGTTAAAGAGCGTAAAGATCGTGTTGACGATGCTCTGAATGCGACTCGTGCTGCCGTTCAAGAAGGTGTTGTTGTGGGTGGTGGGGTAGCTCTCATCCAAGCTGCTAAATCTTTGGAGGGTCTGTCAGGGGCAAACTCTGATCAAGACGTAGGCATAACCATCGTAAGGAAGGCTATTGAAGCTCCTTTGCGTCAAATCGCTGAGAACTCCGGTGTAGACGGTTCGGTTGTCGCAGGTAAAATACGCGAAAGCGATGACACGACATTTGGCTTTAATGCACAAACTGAAGAATATGGTGACATGTTTAAATTTGGTGTAATTGATCCAGCCAAAGTTGTTCGTAGTGCATTACAAGACGCTGCATCTGTTGCTGGTCTTTTAGTAACCACTGAGGCCATGGTCGCTGATAAACCATCAAAAGATGGTGGTGGCGGTGCCCCAGGCGGCATGCCTGACATGGGTGGCATGGGCGGCATGATGTAAGGCTGCTTTAATATCTTATAAATTTTAAGGGGTCACAAATCGTGACCCCTTTGTCGTTAATTAGATCTTTAATTTCTTTTACCAAAAACGACTGTTAGTTCTCTAACTCTAGACCCTGCAGGTGAACGGGCCTAGTAAATGTCAATGCGCCTGATTTTTATGACCAGCCTTACTATGATTGCTTTTGCTGTTAATTCAATTTTGAACAGATTAGCAGTGGATAGTGAAATAATAGATCCCTCTAGTTTTGCTATGGTCCGTGTCGGTTCAGGAGCGCTAGTTCTGTGGGTTATTCTTAATGTTAAAAGCTCAGAATCTTTAACTTTTGAAAAAGCTCAGTTTTTGGGAGCATTGAGCCTTGCTGCTTATATTATTAGTTTTTCATTAGCATATGCAACTTTGGATGCGGGTCTTGGAGCTTTAATCCTATTTGGCACTGTGCAAATTTCAATTTTTGGTTGGTCGGCCCTTTGGGGCACTCGCCCGTCTATGCTCCAGATTTGTGGAGCTGGCTTAGCCTTTATAGGATTGTTGATAGCCCTTTGGCCAGCAGACAATAAAATTTCTAATATGTCAGGCGTTTGGCTTATGATCATCGCTGGTATAGGTTGGGCTTGTTACACTATAATTGGTAAGACCGCGAAAGACCCGCTGGTTACGACCACTGCAACTTTTGTTATAGCGACCCCAATCGTTACAGTTTTTTTTCTAAATGGTGAGATATTCATGACGCAATTTGGGGTCATAGCTGCATTATTTTCAGGTGCAGTTACATCTGCTTTTGGTTATATGCTTTGGTATTCAGTATTGCCGCAACTCAAAAGTGTAACGGCGTCTGTAGTTCAATTGAGTGTGCCTATTATAGCCATTGTAGCAGGTTCATTGTTATTAGACGAAGCCGTTACGGGCACTATTATCATATCTGTATTTTTGGTTTTAGGAGGAATTTTAATCGCTATTATTTCACCAAAAATTAAAGTGGATCATCTCTGAATCTCTTCAGAGTTAAATGTTATTGTTGCTATGTTATTAGTTTTGTTTGTGATATTGGCTAACACAGCTCTTCTAACTCTCGCCGTCTAGTTACTGTGTCAACGGTATTCTTCCATAATTTTTATTGTGGGCCGAGTGGTGAAATGGCGCAATGAAAAATTATTCTAACCTCATGAGAGCTTTTGGCGTATCTAGATCACCATTGACTTACCATAGTTAATCAATGGTGATTTGATAGCCGTTCTTTGTATAATTTTGCGAGCGGTTTTCCAAACAGATTGCTGCCCAATTCAATGCTGGCACGAAAGTATAAATTATAGCGGTTTTTCTACCTAGCTTACGGTGAACACCATTATGGTGTTATAGTCCAGTATAAGTGCGCTGAATTCAAAGTGAGTTGTTTTTGATGATATGTTTATTTCAGCTATAATTGACTGAAATTTTTGATTACGTATGCTGCCCCTCGAAGGTATTCCCAAAAATATGAAATTTTTTTTCCCCTTTTGTTTGATCCTAATCGCTAGTGGTGTCTACGCTCGCGATAGGTGCGCGATTTTACTGCATGGTCTGGCGCGTACGGAAATGTCGTTTGTGCTTATGGAGCAAGCTTTGCAGGCTGGAGGCTACTTTGTCGTGCGGCCTGGCTATCCATCAACCTCCGGGACAGTTCAGGAATTGGCGGCTGGAGTCATACCTAAGGCCATCAACGCTTGTGGAGATGATGAAGTGAATTTTGTTACTCATTCTATGGGGGGAATTTTAGTGCGTTATTGGTTTGCAAATAATCCACGACCAAAAAATTTGGGAAGGGTGGTAATGCTTGGGCCGCCAAACAGAGGTAGTGAAATAGTTGATGCGCTTGGTTATATTGAGGCTTTTGGATGGGTGAATGGACCCGCTGGTGGACAATTGGGAACCGGGCCAGAAGGCTTGCCTCGGTCACTACCTGCCGTGAATTATCCCGTTGGTATAATTGCGGGTGATCAAACATTTAATCCATATTTTTCTTATCTTCTTCCTGGACGCGATGATGGTAAAGTTTCAGTTTTGTCTACACTGGTTGCTGGGATGACCGACCATCTTGTACTGCCTGTAACCCATACATTTATGATGAATAATCCAAATGTAATTTTGCAAGTCTTGGTTTTTTTGGAAACTGGACAATTTGATCATGACTTACGTTGGATTGATGCTGTGTTGGGGCAATTGGTATGTCAGGATGGGAATTGTACTCTGGATGGGATAAATGCTGTCGATTGATTTTATTGGTGCAGAAGTTTTACACGCCAATGGTTTTTCTTATTGTCCTCTATCTATAGCTGAGGGTGTTGTATCACCAACTCTTACGGGGTTTCCTATTGATTTAAGCGGCTTCCGAATATTGCCAGGGATTATTGATGTGCATGGGGACGGTTTTGAGCGCCATTTGGCTCCCCGTCGGGGAGCTATGAAACAACTGGGAGAAGGGTTGCGCGCCACAGAAGCTGAATTGGGGGCAAATGGTATTACCACGGCTGTTTTAGCTCAGTTTGTGAGCTGGGAGGGTGGGTTGCGTGGCCTTGAGTTTGCTGATCGGGTATTTTCTGCAATAAAAGAATTTGGCCCTGAGTTGGTAACAGATTTACATCCGCAGTTACGGTTTGAGACATGTCTTGTGGATCTTTACGAAAGTCTCCCGGAACGCGTTGCTCAATGGGGTGTCCGATATGTCGTATTTAACGATCATTTACCTCATGCTAGATTAGCGAAGGGGCTTAAACCTCCAAGGATTACTGGTCAGGCTTTAAAAGCTGGGCGGGATCCAGATATTCATTTTCAGATGATGCTTGATCTCCATTCACGATCTGATGAGGTAATGAAGGGGCTAAGGCCGCTGTGTGCAGCACTTATTGCTAATGGTGTGCGATTGGGCAGTCATGATGATTATTCAACCGAAATAAGAGATCTTTGGCATGAGCGTGGCGCCTTAATCGCAGAATTTCCTGAGACATCCGATGCGGCAAAAGCCGCAAAAGTGGCTGGAGATTCGGTAGTTCTGGGAGCTCCTAACTTAGTGCGAGGAAGATCGCATAAAGGTAATATATCTGCGTTAGAACTTGTTCTTTTGGAAAAATGTAATGCATTGGCATCTGACTACCACTATCCGTCACCTCGCAGAGCAGCTTTAATGTTAGCACAAAGTGGCGTTTTGGATTTTAAGGAGGCGTGGGCGTTGGTATCGTCTGGCCCTGCTGACATGCTTGGTTTGACTGATAGAGGGCGGTTAGCATCTGGTTTGCGAGCTGATATCGTGATTTTAAATGTAGCCGGCCAAGTTGCTGCAACTTTTTCTGGTGGTCGTATGAGTTATATGTCTGGTAATATTGCAGAGAGGTTTATGCCTATATTTAGATAACGCTTTGTGTATCTATCTCTATTAAGATCTGTAATGCATTAATTCCCTATATTTGATTTATTTTCAGGAGATTTTTCTATTAACGTGTCCCATCTTCCGGCCGGGGAGGGCTTCCACCTTACCATACAAATGAACTGCACTGTTTGGTTCGCAGGCTATTTCTGGTAAACGTAAAATATCATCACCAATTAGATTTTCCATAATGATATCACTATGACGCTGGCCATCTCCCAGTGGCCAGCCCACAATTGCCCGTATGTGTTGTTCGAATTGGTCAATTATGCAGCCATTTTGGGTCCAATGGCCAGAGTTATGAACGCGTGGAGCTATTTCGTTTACTATCAAACCTTGCGGTGTGACGAACATTTCGACACCCATCACACCAACAAAATCTAAAGAATTTAGGATGCAAGCAGCTGTCAGGATGGCGTCAGTGCGTTGATCTGCACTAAGGCGCGCTGGAAGTGTTGTACTGCGTAAAATGCCGTCTTTATGCACGTTCTCGCCTGGATCGAAGCAGGCGACAGACCCGTCTGTACCCCTTGCTGCGATCACAGAAATTTCATGACTAAAGTCGACAAAACCCTCAAGTATTGTTGGTGCGTGTTTCAAATCGTTGAAGGCTTTTTCAGCGTCTGATCTTTCTCTTATTTGGTATTGGCCCTTACCGTCATAGCCAAACCTGCGCGTCTTCAGGATCGCAGGCTCACCAATTATGTTTAATTGGGCAAGTAAAGTAGCGAAGTCTGGCGTGTCCGCGTATGGTGCTGTTTTCAGCCTCAAGCTAGATAAAAAGTTTTTTTCTATCAGGCGATCTTGACTTACGCGAAGCGCCTCTTGGTCAGGTCGAACCGGTGCGTAGTTTTTAATTATGTTCAGCGCAAATGCTGGGATATTTTCAAACTCATAGGTGATTACATCAACAGCCTTTGCAAATGCAATTAGTGCGTCATTATCTTCAAATGAAGCAGTGATACACAAGTGAGCGACATCACTGGCTGGTGGCGACGGCGCAGGGTCAAAGATGTGACTTTTAAAGCCTAATCGTGATGCCGCTACGGACAACATTCTGCCTAGTTGTCCGCCCCCAAGAATACCAATGGTTGCGCCATATTCTAACGGTTTATTCATCTGTTGGGGCCTCACTAATAGATGCTGAAAGATCTAAACGCCACTGATCTAGTCGCACTGCAATCTCAGGATCATGTAACGCAAGAATTGCTGCTGCCATCAGTCCAGCATTGACCGCTCCTGCGGCACCAATTGCCATGGTTGCAACTGGAAAACCTCGAGGCATCTGCAGGATCGAATAGAGGGAATCAACACCGGATAGAGCTTTGGTCTGCACTGGCACTCCAATCACTGGAATACGTGTCTTTGATGCCATCATGCCAGGCAGGTGAGCTGCCCCACCGGCTCCCGCAATTATAACCCGAAGACCCCGTTCTACCGCACTCCCGCCATACTGCCACAGTCTGTCAGGCGTACGGTGGGCTGAAACGATCCGCTTCTCATAAGATATGTCTAAGCTATCTAGGATATTTGCTGTTTCCGACATGGTTGACCAGTCGGATTGGCTGCCCATAATAATACCAATCTGTGCAGTCATACTGCCCTCCTGCAACTAAGAAAAGCAAGATATAAGTGTTTTATGATCAAGCGCAATCTTTTCTCACAGGCTGAAGTTTAGAGCATCACAGGTGATTCCATTTATGAGCTTTTTAACAAACAAATATGTCAAACAATGTGTATATGTTATTTTCGGAGCTATTTAGTTCGACCTGATCACATTAATGCTCAAAAGGCTGACTATAAATGGCATCAGATAAACGATACATATTAGCGACGGCTTGGCCTGAGAATTATAACTCAAGTTGACGAATCCCTGGTATTTTTTTGGTAATGGTACGGGTAAGGATAGAATATTGCGATCAGGCTATAATATCCGGGGTTAGGCGGTCTTCAATATTGACTATCATATCTTTAAGGCGTAATTTTTTTTTCTTTAGACGACGTAAGGTCAACTGATCTGCCGCAGTGTGCTCTTGCAATGCACAAATTGCGTCATCTAAATCACGATGCTCGCGACGAAACACTTCAAGCTCGACGCGTAGCACCTCATCATTTTTCATTGAGAGATCAACCAGCGCGTTCATAATGTGATTCCAAGCAATTAATTTTTTAGTATAGTCACCTACTTGTTGCACGCCTAGACCTTGAAATACATGGGTTTCACCCATATTATCTAATAATACCGCCATTATTGGGGTGAGCAATAGACTGTCGCTTGTATTTAAAGGACGTGTCGTATGACGAAAATGACTTTGGCATCGTATCCGCATATGCTGGGATTTGAGCAACTTGAACGGTTATTGGAACGTACAGCCAAGGGCAGCGAAGGCTACCCTCCCTTTAATATAGAACAGACATCTGACTATTCTTATCGTATCACGCTGGCCGTTGCAGGTTTTGCTGAAGAACATTTATCTATAACTGTAGAAGATCGACAATTGGTAATCCGGGGTCGGCAAATCGATGATAACGATGGGCGTATTTTTTTGCATAGAGGAATTGCAGGCCGGCAGTTTCAGCGCAGTTTTGTTCTTGCTGATGGCGTAGAAGTAGGTGAAGCTATTATAGGAAATGGTTTGCTACACGTGGATCTTAGCCGAGCAAAGCCTGAAAAAATTGTACAGACGATAAACATACGGAAAGGATAGATCATGAATACAACATATGATTTGAATGCTGATGTAGGCCGTATGGTTTATGTAAAACCAATATCGGTCGACGCGCTGCCACAAGAAGTGCAAGAGCAGGCCGGTGATTTGAAAAAATTGTTTGCGGTGCACGATGCAGAGGGTCAACAGTTGGCTTTGGTCGCAAACCGCAAAATGGCCCTGGCGCTAGCAGTGCAAAACGATTACGCTCCACAACCCTTGCACTGATAGTAAGATTATCGTTTCCATAGCACAAAGATGTGGGCGTGTTTTTTAAGAATACGACTGTATAAACACCAAGTCTGTTATAGTGTTATGGGGGTGTGAGTTTACTTTAAATTTCCAGCTTATTTTTAACCTTCTTGTGGCTGGTAATTGTCATAAAAGGATAGCAAGAATGGGTGGATATGAATTACGATATAGATTGGATAGATGCATTCACTGACATTCCGTTTGGTGGAAATGGATGTGCTGTTGTTCATAATAGTGCGGGATTAAGCGACGAGAGATGCATTTCGCTAGTGCGTGAGACATCTTTAGTCGAGTGCTCTTTTACAAGTCCTTCAACCATAGCAGATTTTCGCGTGCGTTATTTTCTATATAATAGGGAAATCCCATTTGCAGGGCATCCAACTTTAGCTACTGTAGCTTCTCTGCACCATCGTGGTTTGATTGGTGATGGCACAGTTATTCTAGAGACTAAGGCAGGCCTTGTACCAGTTAAAATCGATGACGGTCTAATAACGATGACACAAATTGCACCAAACTTTGGAGCTTACGTTCCCGCAACACTCGTTGCGCCAATTGGTACAATATCGGTACGGGATATAGTGCATCAACCTCGGCTCGTGTCTACTGGTCTGCAATTTTGTGTTTGTGTTGTAAAAGATCGAGCAACATTGGAGGCCGTTCGTCTTGATACGGTGGCATTACGCGCTTATTTCGATTACCTAGAACTGCAAGAGGGTAATGCCATGGAGCCGTTTTGGATTACTCAATTTGGAGCTACATCGGATGGGGACAGTTACTCTAGGCTCCTTTTGACTCCACCGGGACCTTTAGAGGATCCTTTCACTGGTTCTGCAACAGGGGCAATGGCAGCTTATCTTTGGTCTGAAGGTTTAATCGAGAAACCAGCCTTTATTGCCGAACAGGGTCACGGTATGGGTCGACCAGGTAAAGCTCTAGTTGAGGTTCTTGGAGCGCGCGATGCGATTACTGGTGTAGCCGTATCTGGCCGCGCTCACGTACTTTTTAGCGGTAATTTATATCTTTGAAGAACACGTCTTCGCAGATGTTGACAAATAAGTAAGTAACACTTTGTTATTCGAAACCTTAACTACATTCTTATATTAACCCCATTGATTCCAACTGAAGTAAAATCTGATGTGCGCAATTATCGACATCCACGTTTTCGGTATTTATGCTTAACTCAGGGGCATCTGGCACTTCATAAGGATCAGAAATTCCTGTGAATTCTTTGATTTTTCCCTCACGTGCCATTTTATAAAGGCCCTTACGATCCCTTCGTTCACACTCCTCAATCGTTGTTGCTACGTGTACCTCAATGAAGGCACCAACAGGTTCGATGTCCTCGCGGACGGAACGTCGTGTGGCGCTATAGGGTGCTATCGGCGCACAAATGGCGATTCCACCATTTTTGGTTATTTCAGACGCAACATAACCAATGCGTCGAATGTTCAAGTCCCGATGTTCTTTAGAAAACCCTAATTCAGACGATAAATTTTTACGTACAACGTCACCATCAAGCAAGGTTACAGGGCGTCCACCCATTTCCATTAGTTTGACCATTATAGCATTTGCAATTGTGGACTTCCCTGATCCAGAAAGACCTGTGAAGAAAATAGTGAAGCCTTGTTTGGAACGTGGAGGACTGGTTCGGCGCAACTCAGTTACAACTTCAGGGAAGGAAAACCACTCTGGAATTTCCAAGCCTTCGGCAAGACGTCGGCGTAACTCCGTGCCTGAAATATTCAACACTGTAACGTCATCGTTATCTTTAATTTGGTTGGCTGGCTCGTATTGGGCACGTTCTTGAACGTATACCATATGCTTGAAATCAACCATTTTGATGCCGATTTCTTCCTCGTGATTACGAAAGAGCTCTTGCGCTTGGTACGGACCATAAAAGTCGTTGCCTGCTGAGTTTTTTCCTGGACCCGCGTGATCACGGCCAACAATAAAATGAGTACAACCATGATTTTTCCGGATTAAACCATGCCAAATTGCTTCGCGTGGGCCGGCCATACGCATTGCAAGGTTTAACAAAGACATCGCCGTGGTTGCGGCAGGGTATTGACCCAAAACAGCCTCATAACAGCGCACTCGTGTGAAATGATCAACATCGCCGGGCTTCGTTAGGCCAACCACAGGGTGTATCAACAGGTTTGCTTGTGCTTCCCGAGAGGCACGAAACGTCAACTCCTGGTGTGCGCGATGAAGTGGGTTTCGGGTCTGAAATGCTACAACTTTTCGCCAACCCATTTTGCGAAAATAAGCACGCAATTCATTCGGTGTGTCTCGACGAGCACGGAAATCATAATGTGTAGGCGGTTTAATACCCGTAACTGGACCGCCTAGATAAATGTCGCCAGCCGTATTGTGCAGGTAGTTTACAGCAGGATGTGCAATATCGTCCGCGCCAAATACTTTTACAGCTTCAAGACCTTTGTTTGGTGCCCATCGATCGGTTATGGCCATAGTAGCGAGAATTACGCCTTCCTGATCTCGTAAAGCAATATTTTGTCCAATTTTCAGTTTGGTTGCAAATTTTTTATTGACGTCCAGAGTTATTGGGATTGGCCAGAGGTGCCCGTCGATTGTACGCATATCGTTAATAACGCAATTGTAATCAGCTTCAGACTGGAAACCTCTTAGCGGATGAAATCCGCCATTCATAAGAAGTTCCAAGTCACAGATTTGACGCGGCGTTAAGTTCCAACTCACTAAATTAATTGCGTTCAATTTGAGATTTTTAGCACTGTCATTGAGGGCGTATAGCTCTGGAACAGGGGTGAGGTTATCTACCATTAATTTGCTCCTGAATTTTAAGAGGCTAAAACTGTGCTTTGTAAAGGTTAATTCTAAACAGGCCACCTTCTATTCTGCTAATTCACCATTTACAAATTGGTAAAAATGCAATCTTTTATGGCACCACGTGCTTACTACCTAGAGTAATACTTGCGAAGTTTGGTAGATTTGCTCTGCTTGTTTACTTGCATGGAAAAAGTTGCGAGTTATGCCCCGCAGCGATGCATTTGATTTATCAAATGATATATCAAATTATTCCAGAGGCTTACGTTGCGCAGGCAGTGGCATTAGATGAAGTTGAAGTAAAAAACAAGCGACTTGCCTTACCTTTTCTGTGAAGGTTTTTACAGTTCGTTTTCCTAATTTTGTTCAAGTATGACTACTTTTTACTATCGCGGGTTGTTTGTGAAGCGAAGTGTGAAAAAACTGTGATGAGCTGGCCATAAATATCTCTTTTAGAAAGCCGCAGTTTTGCCTATTATTTTAGTAAGAACGCGCTTGAATAATTTCGGTATTGCTTGCATCTATCAGCTGTAAAGCCTTCAATGGAGCTTCTCGGCCGCGCAAATTTAGTGAAACAACATAATCATCTGGAGCCCAGAACTCTGCTGCGTCAAGTGTATCCAGTGAAATAAGTGCCTGCACCCCGTTGGTTTTAGTATGACTTTCGAGCCGGGACGCTATATTTACGGTATCCCCTATTAATGTTCGTGGTGCTTTTCCAGCGGCACCAATTTCACCTAAAACGACTGTTCCAAGATGAACTCCAATGCCAATTTTGATAGGGGCGCTACCTTCTGTTCTAAGCGTTTTATTAAATTTCAAAAGAGCCGAGCCCACTCCTTTGACTGCCCTGATCGCTGAACGGGCTGAACTGCTTTTGTCTTTTGTCTCAAATACGGCCATTAGCCCATCACCCATATACTTATCTATGGTGCCATTTGCCGCCAAGATGGGTGGAACGATTTCATCAAAAAAGCGGTTCAGGAGAAACACAATATCATAAGGTAGTTGCCCATCTGTTCGTGCGGTAAAACTCCTGATATCAAGAAATAAAACAGCAAGCTGTGCCTCTTTCCCCTGACTTGCAGGCGCACGACCGCGGTTTCCGTTTTTTTGAAATACTCGAAAAACGGTTGTGTCGCCTTGAGGTCGGACTTGACATGCTAGTCTTGTATTATTTGGAGCTCCAACGGCGTTTAATGCACGAAGTTCTGAAGCAGAGGGAGGCGGTAAGTCTTCGAGACCGTCTTCGACAATTATACGACAAGTTGTGCATCGCCCACGCCCGCCGCAAAGAGCTGTATGGCCCACTCCAGTGGCCTGTGAAGTTTCCAAAAGGGTTGGGCCGCGAGCGGCTCTGACTGTTGGGCCATTCACATAAGTAATCCGCACTGGTTTTTGAATGCTTGCTACAACCGAGCGGATCAAAATAAACATGGCTAGAGTTGCTAGAATAGACCATATGATCAGGTCTGTCTGAGTATCGATTGTTCTCAAAAAGCTAAAGTCCTGATTGTCAGGAAAATTCCATTCTTTAAATGCTGCCTTTCGCGCGGTGTCGTCTTGCATGAGTTGATCAACAGCGCGGCCTGATGAAACGAAACCAAGCAACGCAAACGTTGGTATTAGAACGCTGACACTTACTAACCAAGGTATGTGACGAGACCACCAAGATGTCATTCTCAGCCACATATGGATACCAATTATTCCGTGTATCCAAGTTATGACCATCAAAACGACTTGTAGCCAGCCATCTGTCGTATTCCATATCAATGCAGAAACATAGCCCAATTTGGTATCTACTGCTAGAGATTGAAATGCTATTTGAGTATAGATCACATGGCTGCTTAAGATTAAAGGTATGCTTAAGCCGAATGCTATTTGAACGCCATCTACAAAAGGCATTTTTAGTGATCTGCGCATCGAGACTTTGTAAATTGAGAGCATAAGGTGAGCAATTAATGCACTGCTTATAACTACCTTTCCAAAGTTACTCCTTGTAATCATGAGCCGCACTTCTTGGAACGCATTAGCAAAAGATGGTGAGTACAACTCAGCACCAATGTTTATAAGGTGCATGGTCACGTAAATCATAAGCACCAGACCGGATACGATCCGTATCCGAGTTGTCCAGCTGCCGCGCCATAGCACGTTTTCCATTATGCCCCCAATCAACAGTATTTTTTTAATTGTAGGTTGGCGTTAGAAAGCTTGTCGGTCAACAGTATTTGGAGGTAGTATATCTGGAAATTATTTTCAGATCTTTCTTATTGAAAGTAATGGTGAATTTCAAAAACCATTTAGAGAATTAACAAAGAAAAATTATACCTAACGCATACGCTGAACTTGAATAAATCCAAAAGCTTTATTCTACGACTGCACGACCCACAATTTTATCTCATTTATTATTAATATCCGCAATAAACTTCTCTGCTTCTAGGGCCGCCATACAACCCATGCCGGCAGAAGTAATTGCTTGCCTATATTTATAATCGGTCAGATCACCAGCAGCAAAAACGCCAGGAATCGATGTTTCGGTACTGTCAGGCTTTGTCACAACGTAACCACCCATATGGGTCTCGAGAATATCTCTGACTAATTCGTTTGCCGGGGCATGCCCAATGGCTACAAACACGCCTTTAGCCGGTATTTCACTAATTTCGCCTGTTTTCGTATGTTTAACTTTAACGCCTTCAACACCCCGTGGGCTATCAGTTCCATAAACTTCAACTAATTCGTGGAACCAAAGTGGTTCAATTTTTGGGTTTTTGTTTAATCGATTAATCAGTATTTTTTCAGCGCGCAGTTCATCCCGGCGGTGGATAAGCGTTACTTTAGATGCAAAATTTGTTAAAAATAGTGCTTCCTCAACTGCTGTATTACCGCCACCAATTACAACAATTTCCTGTCCACGATAGAAGAATCCGTCACAAGTTGCACAAGCTGAGACGCCAAATCCCTTAAATTTTTCTTCAGATTGAAGGCCAATCCATTTAGCTCTTGCGCCAGTTGCAAGTATAATTGACTCTGCAATGTAATTAGTACCGCTATCAGATTGCGCTACAAATGGTCTATTAGCGAAATTAACAGAAGTAATGATGTCACTGATGATTTCACAACCCATTGCCGTAGCATGATCCTGCATTCGCATCATTAAATCAGGGCCTTGAACTTCTGTGTCGCCTGGCCAATTTTCAACTTCTGTTGTTGTCGTCAACTGGCCGCCAGGTTCAATCCCTTGAACCAGAATTGGCTTTAGCATTGCCCGACTGGCATATACGCCTGCTGTATAGCCTGCTGGGCCTGACCCAATGATCAGAGTTTTTGTACGTTTTGTCTTAGTCATTATAACTCCTGGTCGAAATGCTTTTATTTAGCTTGATATAGCTATACTTATTTAAGATTTGAACCCAGGTAATTGGAGTTGAAAACTTTAAGAAGTCTGTGAAACGCAGAGAGTGATTTCCAATAATTGCGCTGAGGCGAAATATTATTGCGCATATGGGTAAATGTGATACAATAATTGGAAAATTAAGGAGGCGCCTATGGCTAGCACGCGACTCGACCCTATAGATCGGAAAATTCTTGCGGAGCTTCAGGCGGATGGTCGCATGACCAACGTTGAATTGGCGAAAAGGGTGGGAATATCTGCACCGCCTTGTTTGAGACGCGTTAGGTCTTTGGAAGAAAGTGGGTACATTAGCGGATATCATGCGGACGTGGATGCACATGAATTAGGTTTTGAAGTTCAAGTATTCGCAAATGTTGGACTGGCCAGTCAAGCTGAGGCTGATCTGAGTATATTTGAGAATCGATGTCGAGCATGGCCTTTGGTTCGTGAATGTCACATGCTCAATGGTGAAGTGGATTTTATCCTGAAATGTGTTGCTCCTGATTTGTCTAGCTTTCAGAGTTTCCTAACCGGGAAACTTTTAACTACGCCTAATGTTGCTTCTGTCAAGACGTCATTGGTGATTAGGCAGGCTAAAGACTCACCTGGCGTTCCTTTTGATGTTTTGGAAGAGCGCTTACTTAAAAGAGCATAACAGTGTGTGTCAATTATTGGCTGGGTTAACTGCGAGTAAAACTTAGCGTCGGTGTTTAAATTGGGCTAATCTCATTAACAGTCCATCTTTATAGTGGAGATCAGCCGACCGTAATCGGCATCGTTGTTATGTACTGACCTGCGATAAGAAAAGAAACGTTTTGGATCAAAATAGGTGCAGTGTTGTGTCCAAGTAGCTGATGCAATTCCACAAGCGCGTAATCGTAAGAGACCGTAGCTTGGAAGATCAAAATGCATCCGGTCACCTTTGCCAATTGCAAAAAAACAAGTGTTTATTGGGTTATCTTTTAAAAAGATATTACGAAATTCAGGCCCTACTTCATAGGCTCTTTGGCTGATAGTAGGTCCAATTACAGCATGAATTTGAGCACGCTTGGCTCCCATTTTGATCATCTTGTTTATTGTTGCTTCTAATATTCCGGCTTGAGTACCCTTCCAGCCAGCATGTGCGGCCCCGATCACGCCTGATTGAGCGTCTGCAAAAAGAACGGGTTGACAATCGGCGGTCAATATAGACAGCGCTATGCCGGATGTTCTTGTTACTAGTCCGTCGGCCTTTGGTGGGATATCAAATGGGCGGTCTACCACTACAACATCAGTGGAGTGGACTTGGTGAACTCCAATCAGCCGATTAGCTGCTACGTCCATTACTTTCGCAACACGAGCGCGGTTGGTGGCAACAAATTCATTTTTATCACAACTGCCCATACCACAGTTTAATCCGGCAAATATCCCTAAGGATGCTCCACCTGCCCGAGTAAAAAACCCGTGTCGGATTGGTGTAAGCGTATCAGAAGTTAAGAACTCAAGTGTCATTTTGTTAGGCCTGGTGGTAGTTTGGAATTTGGAGGGAAAATTCCTAAAACTTTAAAAATGGTTCCCATTTCTTCAGAATGCGTCAATCGCTTATGTGCCGCTATATGTGAAACCAATGCAGCGCCAGACAATCGGCCAGCAAGCTGGTTGGCACGCGCAGTTATCCCCAGACGTTCAAGGTAAATACCTTGTGGGGTAATGCGAGTATGTGCAGCAGGAGTAGATGACTGGGCCAGCGCTTCGAAGTCGACATGCGCTGTTAAGTCTGCAGCGCCAGGCTCATCTAACGGGTTAACATGCTTATGGTTTTGAATTGCTTGTAAAGTATCCCCCTGACTTCGCCAATCACCATAATCAAAGATAAGTGCGCATCCTCCCTTAGAAGTGATTTGGTTGCCAACATAATTAATGATATTTTTCGCTGCTGTGCAAATTTCAACTATATCACCTTCTTTAGTGTCTTCCAAACGGTGGGCTAAATCTAAGCGAGAATTTGCTAAAGACACGCCAAAACAAAGTGAGCCTTCTATCAGTCCTATATGACGTTCTTTCCAACCGTCATTTGAACGTTCAAATTGCTGAATTGGCAGTGCGTCAAAAAACTCGTTGGCAACTAGCCATAGCGGTGCTTGTGGTAAATCGTCAATTTTGGATATCCATGTTGGATTGAATCGACTGAGGATGGTTTTTTGGATATTTTTAAGGCTTGCAGAGGCTTCGACTAAGAAAAGTCTTGCGGCTTGATTAAATCCTTTAATTGAGTGAGTTGCGCGTAATATATCTGACATTAAAGTACCGCGACCTGGGCCCAGTTCGGCAAGTACAAAACTTGAAGGTGCACCTTGATCAAGCCAGCTTTGGGCTAGGCTAAGTCCTATAATTTCGCCGAACATCTGACTGATTTCTGGAGCAGTTACGAAATCGCCCTGAGATCCAAAGGGGTTATGACTGGTATAATACCCTTTAGTAGGATGCAATAATGCCTCAGTCATAAAATCGGCAATTGAAATAGGCCCATTGGCTTTGATACGCGCAATAAGTTCTTTCTTTAGTGTCATTGTGACAAGTTAAATCTGCGATTAGCAGAGCGAATGAGCCAAAAACCCAGAACTACCATCGGTAATGATAGGATCTGGCCCATTGTAAGTCCGTAACCATTAATATGCCAAACTAGACCAAGTGGGTTACCGACCGAAATAAACTGTGCGTCAGGTTGCCGGACAAATTCAACCATAAAACGAGCAAAGCCATAGCTTGTGAGAAATATCCCGCAGGCTAAGCCAGGCCGTTTTAAAGCGCCGCGTCTCCATACAACCCAAGACAGAAGACAAAGAAGTAAAAATCCTTCTAGGATTGCTTCATACAATTGTGAGGGGTGACGTGCACAAACACCAATCAAATCTGGGCAAAATTGAGCAGCACTTCCTGGAAAAGCGACACCCCAAGGTAGGTCTGTAGGCCGGCCCCACAGTTCTGCGTTTACAAAATTAGCCACACGACCTAGCAAAAGACCTGGGGGTACGCCCAATGCTATTAAGTCTGCTGCGCTGAGCCGATCAATTTTGTGGCGGCCTGTATAAATAAAAGCAGCAAGCACTACTCCGATTAGACCACCATGAAAAGCCATCCCACCTTGCCAAATTGCCAGAATGGCAGACGGGTTTTCAAGATAGTCGTTTGGTTGGTAAAATAAGACATATCCAAGCCGCCCTCCAATAAGTATACCTATAATAATCCAGGTCAGCATATCCTCAATTTGCCTCGGGGTCATTACAGGGCGATTATTCTTCCAAATTTGGGGGGTTTTCACTGCCAGTAAAACTAACTGCCAGCCGATAAGGATTCCTGTGATATAAGCTAGCGCATACCAGCGAAGCGCTAGCTCGATACCAAAGATTGAGATTGTAAAAATCTCAGGCGAAATGTTTGGGAATGGAATAATAGCCTGCATATTTCGTTGAATGCCTCTGTGTAGGGGCAAGGTCAACCTTGCAGGCAGTGTCTAGGCACTCCATATATAAAGAAATGGTTTTTTTGGAGGCTGACTTATGCAATCACGAGGCAAGTTTTTTGATGATATTTCGCAATTAATGACAAATGCAATGGGCGTGGCGCAGGGCGCGCGGGGTGAAGCTGAAACAGCGATGAAGTCTATGATTGATCGTTGGTTGGCGGATCGGGATTTTGTGACCCGTGAAGAGTTTGATGCAGTTCGGGCTATGGCGCAGAAAGCTCGTGAAGAGAATCATGAGTTAAAATCAAGACTTGATAATATGGAAAAAAAGTAATCTGGCTTGTTGCTGCGTCACTAATTATCTTGGAAATTTGATATAAAACGCCTGGGTTTTTCCGGGCGTTTTATTTTGATTATTTTTTAATAAACCTGTTTCTGATTTTTTGTTTACAGCAAACCAATTTGGTTGAATTAAAAACAGCTGAAAGCACTATTTTGTATTACAGACTACTTTTTCCACAACTTATTGAGATTAACACCAAATAAAGGGTTGCCAGAATGGCTCAGCACAGGCACCATATGTTGTAGTTCAGTGTGGAACCCCCACGCTGTCTAGAGGAAGCACCTAGCAATTGGGGCGCTACCAGCCCTAGTCGCTACTGCTATTAAGAGGTGGTGAGATGGCCCTTTCTGAACAGTTTTTAGAGGATGAAATTCATCCGATTGATATAGTTGAAAACATAGCGGAGCATCATGATTGGGATTTTGAGCGTATCGCGGACGACCAGATAGCAATGGCTGTGGAAGGTCAGTGGAGAACTTATTCCATTACGCTTGCTTGGTCTGGTTATGATGAAACATTAAGGATGGTTTGCACCTTTGAGATGGAACCGCCCACTGAGAAGCTGCCAGAGGTGTACGAATTATTAAATCTAATAAATGATCAGTGTTGGGCGGGCGCATTCACATATTGGTTAGATCAGAAATTTATGGTTTATCGGTATGGTTTGGTTTTAACTGGCGGGCAGGTCGCTGGACCTGAACAAATAGACACAATGATTAGCGCTGCTGTGATGAGTGCCGAGCGTTATTATCCAGCTTTACAATTACTGGTTTGGGGTGGGCGTTCCCCTATAGATGCATTGCAAGTTGCCATTGCAGAGGCGTATGGCCGAGCGTAATCTATTTATTTGATGCGTTGAGGAACTTAAATGCAAGAAAAACGGATTATGAAGCAGGGTCTCGTACTGTTGGGATGTGGCAAGATGGGATCAGCCATGCTCGCTGGATGGTTGGAGCATGGATTGCCAGCAGAAAAAGTATGGGTTTTAGATCCGCAGCCTTCAGAATGGGTTCTGTCAACTGGAGTACACGTAAATGTATCTTTGCCTGATATGCCTGCGGTGGTTTTGGTTGCTGTCAAACCCCAGATGATGGGTGAGGCCCTGCCAGAGATTAAAGCTTTGGTGAATGGACAAACAGTTTTTGTTTCGGTTGCTGCAGGTACGCCTATTTCTGCATTCGAGAGACAGTTTGGTGCAGATACACCGATCGTGCGTGCTATGCCCAATACACCAGCATCTATAGGTAAGGGCATAACTGCTATTTGCTCCAATGTGGCAGGGAGGAGGGCTTTAGGTGAAGCAGAAGCACTAATGTCTGCAGTAGGCGATGTTGTGCTGCTTGATAGCGAACAGCAAATGGACGCTGTGACTGGTGTGAGTGGATCAGGCCCCGCATATGTATTTCATCTGATTGAAACATTGGCGTCTGCCGGTGTTGCACAGGGCCTGCCTGCAAAACTGGCTATGCAGTTAGCCAAGGCAACCGTTGCAGGTGCAGGAATGCTTGCAATACAATCTAAGGAAGGCCCTGCAAAATTACGTGTGAATGTGACAAGTCCAAAAGGCACTACTGAAGCAGCTCTTGAGGTGTTGATGGATGCTAAATGTGGTTTTCCTGCTTTGTTACCGAAGGCTGTTGCAGCTGCTACTGCCCGATCAAAAGAGTTAGCTAATGGATCAAATTAGATTTGACGACTTTTTGAAAGTTGATGTCCGAGTAGGACGGATTGTGCATGCATTGCCTTTTCCGGAGGCTCTAAAACCTGCAATAAAGATGTGGATTGATTTTGGTGGTGACATTGGAGAGAGAAAAACGTCAGCCCAGATTACCGTGCATTACAAGCCGGACCAACTGGTCGGCCGACTGGTATTAGCTGTAGTAAATTTCCCACCACGGCAGATTGGACCTTTCTGGTCTGAAGTGCTTGTGCTGGGCTTGCCAGATTCAAATGGTGACATAGTTTTAGCGCAACCTGATAAGAATGTACCAGTAGGAGGGCGACTACATTGAGCCGAATTTTCATTACCCGCCCGTTACCCGACGTTGTCTTAAATGCTGCTCGCTCATTATTTGATGTGGTAGAAGTTCGTCAAAATACATTACCTTTGATTGAAAAGGAGTTGCTTGCCAGCCTTCGAGACTATGATGCAGTTCTGCCAACTTTGGGTGACCAATATTCGGCAGATATTTTTCAAAATGTGTCTAGCCCGCGTTGCCAATTGCTGGCTAATTTTGGTGTTGGTTACAATCATATTGATGTTGCGGCGGCCAATTTAGCTGGCGTTGCCGTTACAAATACGCCAGGTGCTGTTACTGATGCAACGGCCGATATTGGCGTTATGCTAATGTTAATGTCAGCGCGTCGCGCAGCTGAAGGTGAAAGGCTTATGAGAGCAAATGCTTGGGCTGGATGGCATCCCACCCAAATGCTGGGTCTTCATATGACAGGCAAAAAAGTTGGGGTTGTTGGCATGGGCCGGATTGGTCAGGCAATCGCCCATAGGTGTCATTTCGGTTTTGGAATGGAAGTGTTCTATTTTAGCCGATCTGAAAAGATACTTAACTATCCTGCTAAACGTGTGGGCGACTTGTGTGATTTAGCAGCACAGGTTGATTTCCTCGTGGCGGCAGTACCTGGCGGGATTGAAACGCGACATATTTTTGATGAAAGGGTATTGGCCGCGATGCAGAGCCATACCCATTTAATAAATATATCAAGAGGCGATGTTGTAGAAGAGTTAGCATTGATTTCGGCCTTACAAGCTGGATCTATTGGAGGGGCTGGGCTGGACGTATATGAATACGAACCTAAGGTACCGAAAGAACTGATAGAATTAGAAAACGTTACATTACTCCCACATTTAGGCACTGCAGCTTTGGAGGTCCGAACGGCAATGGGCTTAATGGCAATAGATAACTTAAAAGCGTTTTTTGCGGGCAAAGTTTTACCCAACGTAGTTTAAGATAGTAATCAGGATAGGCTTTGGATTTAGATCAACCCGAATTTAACAAGTTTAAAATCGGTTCGCTTGAAGCTAAATTTATATTATTCTGCTTAGGCATCTAATGCCTCGCGCCAATGACGTCTGCAAAGTGATATATAGGTTTCATTTCCACCAATTTGCACCTGTTCACCATCTTTAATAATCTTACCGTCTGTATCTTGTCTTATTACCATAGTAGCCTTTTTTCCGCAGAAACATATCGTCCGTACTTCGCGCATTTCGTCTGCAATAGCTAGTAGCGTTGAAGATCCTGGAAAAAGCTTACCTTGAAAATCCACTCGTAATCCATAACACATTACTGGTAGACTTAGATCGTCAACCACTCGGGCGAGATCCCACACTTGGTCATCTGTTAAAAATTGGGCCTCATCGATGAAAACACACGCCAATGCATCTTGATTCTGACGTTTTTTAATTTTCGCAAAAAGATTATCTGAAGGAAAAAATGTGTCGGCTGGTGCATTTATTCCAATGCGTGATGCGATGCAGCCTGTTCCGGAGCGATGATCAAGTTGCGCAGTAAGCAGGTACGGGTTCATCCCACGCTCACGGTAGTTGTGAGCTGCTTGGAGCAAGACTGTAGACTTGCCAGCATTCATTGTAGAATAGTGAAAGTAAAGTTTTGCCATACTGTCAGCCAGTAATTTCTTAACGTCTTTGTGGCAATGGCAGTTTCGTGTATTTCTACGACAAAGTTTTGATGCGTTTTAAGTCAAAAGCACATCTGATTTGGTATCAGTGGCCTAAAGTGATGCGGTGATCCCACCGTCTACGTAAAGTGTGTGTCCATTTACAAAACTCGCGCCATCGGATGCGAGAAAGACTGCGGCTCCGATTAATTCATTGACCTGCCCCCAACGTCCAGCGGGTGTGCGTTTTTCAAGCCAAGATGAAAATTCCGGGTCTGCAACAAGAGCTGCATTTAATGGTGTATCAAAATAACCTGGCGCAATGGCATTGCAATTCAACCCATACTTGGCCCAGTCAGTTGCCATTCCTTTAGTTAAGTTTGTCACAGCGCCCTTTGTTGCCGTGTAAGGTGCAATACCCGGACGGGCTAGTGCGCTCTGAACGCTAGCAATATTTATTATTTTTCCTTTACCTCGACCAATCATATGCCGGGCACAGGCCTGCCCCACATGAAAAACTGAAGCAATGTTCGTTTGTAATAAACGCTCAAAAGCTTCTGCTGGAAAGTCTTCAAGAGGTCCGCGGTGTTGCATTCCTGCATTGTTGATAAGGATATCTATTGGGCCTTTTTCCGCTTCAAAAGTGGTAATGGCGCTGTGTACGCCTTCGTGTTCAGTTACGTCAAAAGGTAGTTCATGCACAATTTTCCCTGTATCTCGCAACTGAGACGCGGTGTTGGAGAGTTTAGTAGCGTTCCTGCCGTTTAAAATCAGCTCAGCGCCTGCATTTGCAAGCCCAAAGGCGAGAGCGCAGCCAATTCCTTGCGAGGACCCAGTAATAAGTGCGCGACGCCCTACAAGTGAAAAAATGGATGTGCTCATTTTGTCTAGGCCTTTATTCATGAGTATATAGCTAGATCGCGTCATTAGGCAGCAGTCGATGAAGCGTCACCTAGATTCTTACTGATTAGTGGCAATACATAGATTGGCCGAGTTTGCTTATGTATCCATTACTGTAAACATACAAGATAGGCTGGCCTTTATCTATTCTTCTTTGGCAACTGAAATCATATTAGTTTTGTAATTTCATAACTAAGGTATTGACGCCGTTGGCCGTATTCTCGCACGGTAATACCATGAAAATATTAAATAACCCTTACAAGGGAGTGGGCTTAGGTCTCGAAACCTTTGCAGATATTCCCTACCCTAGCATTGACGCTGCAACACCTATGTCATTGCTGTCTCGTTGCCCGCATGCGGCACAAACTCCTTTGCATGATGCATTGGAAATTGCGGTAACATGTGGAGTGGCGAAGGTTTATTTGAAGGATGAGCGTGCCCGTATGGGGTTAGGTAGTTTTAAATCCCTTGGAGCCGCTTACGTGATCGCCCGAGACGCCGCAAAAGGAAAAGCGCTTGGGCAGACATATGTGACAGCAAGCGCTGGAAATCATGGATTATCTGTTGCCGCTGGTGCTGCAGCCTTTGGCGCACGCGCTATAATTTATATTGCTGCAACGGTTCCTGAAAGTTTTGCGGATCGTTTGCGTTCAATGGGCGCTAACGTTGTACGCGAGGGGGCTTTTTATGAAGCCAGTATGCAGGCGGCGATGCATGCTGCTGAGCGCGATGGCCATGCATTGCTATCGGATAGTTCATGGCCTGGTTATACCGAACGTCCATATTTTGTAATGGAGGGGTACCTTGCTTTGATGGCTGAGGTCTTTCAACAGATTGACACTCCGCCTACACATTTGTTTCTGCAGGCGGGAGTGGGGGGGCTTGCTGGAGCAGCTGCTGCAATAGCTCGTTCACATTGGGGAGATCATACTAGGATTCTTATTGTTGAGCCGGAGGTAGCGCCTGGACTCATATCTTCAATTGAAGCGGGGTTGTTGATTGAGACGACAGGCCCAGTATCATCCATGGGTCGTTTAGATTGTAAAGTACCTTCGGTGATAGCTTTGAAAGGATTGGCCCGAGATGCGAATGATTTTGTAACAATCAATGAGGATGAAGGTATTTCGGGGGCGGCAAAGGCTAAATCTTTTGGTTATGAGACAACACCATCAGGAGGAGCAGGGCTGTCTGCATTGTTTTCGTCAACTTTGGATGATCGTACCGTAATTGATTTAAATAAAAACGCCCGCGTATTGGTCATACTTTCTGAAGGGCCGGAAGGATGAATAAACTGGCTACATTGAACTGCTGCAAAACCGTATAATAGCTTGTGGAATAATTATTAAAGCTAAATCTGATGTGCCTCCAAAATCTTAATTAAGATGGTATCGGCCAATTTATGCTGAGAATTTAAAGGAAACTTAAATCAACTATAATTATGTTCCGTAAACCTGAAGACTTTCTAAAACTTCCCTATTCTATTTGTTCCAAAATTTATTTGAAACGGATCTTTGTGTCTTTACCAGAGCTATGATATTAACCTGATGTATGGAAAAGTTCTCGTACGTAAGCACCACGGATACACGGCGCAAGTTTGGTTTAATTACTTTGCAATCAGATGAGACCATTGAAGATGATATGCGTAAATTGCTTCCGTCTGATGTCAGCCTGTTAGTTTCACGGGTTCCATCAGGACAAGAAGTTTCGCTAGAAAGCCTTCAAGGGATGACAAAACATTTGACTGCCGCTGCATCACTTTTTCCCCGTGGTTTATGTTTTGACGTTGTTGGATACGGATGCACGTCAGGTACGTCCCAGATTGGTGCTCAACGAATTGCTTCCTTGGTGAGGGAAGGAACCGAAACGAACCGAGTCACAGAGCCGCTGTCGGCATTGATTGCTGTTTGTAAATTTGCTAGAGTAAAAAGGCTCGCGATTTTATCTCCTTATATAGCCATGGTATCCACTAAACTTTGTAAAGTGTTGGAGGAGCAGGGGGTTTCTACAACAATCTTTGGTAGTTTTGCTGAGCCAAATGAGGCTCGCGTAGTGTCAATCGACAACGCATCAATTATATCCGCTGCGACAAAACTAGTGAAAAATATAAAGGTAGACGCTTTGTTTATTTCATGCACAAATCTACGGACATTAGATGCTGTCGGTCCGCTAGTAAAAGTTCTTGGTATTCCTGTTTTTTCCAGCAACCTTGTTCTTGCATGGCATATGTTAGGCTCAAAAAATCCGCCATGGGACTTACTATAAATAATAAGAAAGTGAATGTTAAATGGTGCGTCTGAGCATTGTTGCGTATGTTTGATGAATTGATGTTCATAATAACTGAAAATGCCATTATTTATTCCAACTTACGATTTCAGTTTATTAATTTAAATTATTTTCTACTGCTTTAAAACGTATCGGCACTTTTCAAAATTTGATCATGTGTTAAATTTTTAAAGCTGCTGGCTTTTGGGATTTACCCTTCGAAAATTATATCTAAATAGTCATCCATCAATGAATATGAATCAACTCTGATACGGGTTTAAGGAATAAGCACATGAAACTGGGTTGTATTGGGGACGATTTTACAGGCTCAAGTGACTTAGCCAATACTCTGGCCAAGGGAGGAATGCGCGTGACACAATACAACGGTGTCCCGCAAGTTTATGCTGATCCTGCTGTTGAAGCGGGGGTAATAGCTTTAAAATCCCGTTCTATCAATAGTTTGGAAGCTGTTGCCAAATCATTGGAGGCTTTGAATTGGTTGCAAGCTCAAGGGTGCACTCAATTCTTTTTTAAATACTGTTCGACATTTGACAGTACAACTGATGGTAATATTGGTCCGGTTGCTGACGCACTGGCTGAAGCGCTGGGCGCTCATAGAGTGATTATTTGTCCAGCATTTCCAAGTGTTGGACGGTCAGTCTATCAAGGGCACCTTTTTGTGAATGATAACTTGCTGAATGAAAGTGGTATGGAAAATCATCCGCTTACACCAATGACCGATCCAGATCTACGGAGATGCATGGCTGCGCAGTCACGTTTTTCCGTGGGCCATGTGTGCTCAAAGTCTGTTTTTGAGGGGAGTGTAGCTATTTTAAAGGCGCTTGAAACACAACACAGTTTTGGGCACAGACATATTGTGATAGATGCAATTCGAGATGCAGATTTATGTGAAATTGGAAAAGCGGCTTCAAATCTGTCATTAATTACTGGCGGTTCAGGTGTTGCACAGGCTTTACCTGCAAATTTTGGCTGTGAAGTGGGAGCAGTTGTTTGGCAGGGGCAGGCGGGTAGGGGGATTGCATTATCTGGCTCTTGCTCAAACATCACGCGGGAGCAGGTTCTATTTCATTCTAGAGCGAACCCAACCCGTGAAATTATTGCCGCGGATGTAATAGAAGGTCGAATGACAGCACTTGATATAACAGATTGGTTAATGGATCAGCAAGGTATACCGTTGGCCTACAGTTCTGCTGATCCTAGTGTGGTCAGTGCTGTGCAGGAATTATATGGGCGGGACAGATCTTCAACAGTAATAGAAAATTTTTTTGCTGATACTGCTAAGTTGTGTTGTGACCGTGGAGTAACTCGCATAATCACGGCTGGTGGCGAAACATCTGGAGCAGTGATCGAAGGGCTTGGTATCTCTGAACTTGAAATAGGTCCAGAAATTGATCCTGGAGTGCCAGCCTTACGTGCGGGACCAAATCTAGTTGTTGCACTAAAGTCTGGAAATTTTGGGGGAAAAGACTTTTTCGTCAAAGCCAATAAGGTTTTATCAGTTTCATGAACTCAGAGAATAATCTTCGTGAAAAAATGTGTTTACTGGCCAAATCTCTTTTTGATCGGGGACTAACCCATGGCAGCACCGGGAATATTTCTGCGCGTATGTCGAATGGCGGTCTCTTAGTATCACCGACTGGAACAAGCTTTGGTCGATTAGATCCTGCGCGTTTAAGTCAATTTAATGAAAAAGGCGAATTTGTCGATGGTGATCCACCGACAAAAGAAATGTCCTTGCATACTGCGTTTTACGATACACGAAGTGTGGCAGGATCAGTTGTGCATCTTCACAGCTGCCATTCTGTGGCGTTATCTATGTTGCAGAATGAAGACGTAAATAATTTTCTACCGCCTTTGACACCTTATGGAGTTATGAAGCTTGGAAAAGTGAAATTATTGCCATTTTTTCTGCCAGGTGATCCCGCTATGGGTGAGGCAGTCCGTGGATTGGCGGGTAAGCGTACTGCTGTCATGCTGGCAAATCATGGTCCAGTTGTGGCAGGAAAAGACGTTGAAGCGGCCTGTAATGCAATTGAAGAATTTGAAGAAACTGCTCGATTAGCTTTGTTAACGCGTGGATTATCACCTAGGGTTTTGACTGAAACGCAAGTACGTTCCGTTGTCACTCAGTTTGACATACAATGGGACGACTAATAGTAGTTAATATCATACTAATTTGGTAAAAACACAAATAATATGTAAATATAGTTAATCATCAGACTTACAAATAATGAACATAAATTGCGTGTTTTTTTAGTCTATCTTAGAAATATAAAGTCTTATCGGTGCTCTAATAGTCGTATTCTATATATGTAAATTTCATCTCTGCCCTTTGAAAAAATTTACATCGGAATGTCGTAAGACCATTTCGTTAATTTGTCTGTATCCAAATTGGTGTTTACTAGAGAAAAGTAGGATTAATCGTACCAGGACGTAAGAATTCTATCTCTGTAAGAATGTCAGAGATTGATCCTTTGAAAGCCTCTCTGATTACAGATTTGTAGGGGGGTAAATTCGTACATTCCATTAATAAACATTTACAGGTTGGTGCGAGTTCGGTCTCGATTATTGTTTTTATTTCTGATCCAGCTTTGTGTTGATCTAGTGTGAGGCTATCCAGCTCAATAACGTTCCGTAAGTGTGTTTCACTGTGTAAACCAATTACTTGCTTAACGTGGTTCTTTAGTAGCTTTACTTGTCCTGAAATTAATTTCTTATGATCAAATGTAAGCACTGATATGCTTTGTTTTATTGCTGCTAAACGAGGCAAGGAGACGAGTGCTGAAGCTAAAACGGGTCGCATGGACACAGATTGCAGATCTTTTTGTCGACTTGCTAGAAAACCACAAGATGTCGTGATGATGTCACCTTTTGATGCTTGCATAGCAGTAATGAAGGGTTGGATATCAATCTGGTTAGGGTCTTCTGTGACTATGTGACTAACTGAGGCCTTGGGTATCCGGATGATCTCAATTTTATCCAAGTATGTTTCTGGACAAGCAACATCTCCTGGAATGCGCGGAAACTGCGTGTCAAGTTGTAATACGGTTACAGCAGGTCTCATTCTATTCTGGATGACCGAATATTATCTGGCAACCAAGTTGCTAATTCTGGCCAAATTACGAGAATAACAACCATCAGTAACATCAACACCACCATAGGAACGGCGACCTTAGAGATGTATGAAATTTCGTGTTTTGTCATACCCTGTAGTACAAAAAGATTGAAGCCGATAGGTGGTGTTACTTGCGCCATCTCAACTACTACCACAATGAAGATGCCAAACCATATTACGTCAATCCCAGCCTGACGGATCATGGGTTCTACTATAGCCATGGTCAGTACGACTGATGAAATTCCATCAAGGAACATACCAAGAATGATATAAAAAACTGTTAATGCAGCAATTAAGGTAATTGGAGAAAGATCGAATCCTTCAATTGCAGTTGCCAGTGCTCTTGGCAGGCCGGTAAAGCCCATAGCAAGGGACAAGAATGCAGCACCCATGAGGATGAGTGCGATCATGGCCGAGGTGCGTGTTGCACCCATTAGTGAGGCAAAGAAAGCTTGTTTAGTTAATGACCTTTGAAATGCGGCTAAAACTAAAGAGCCTAGCACTCCAACTGCTGCAGCTTCAGTAGCTGTTGCCCAGCCAAAATACATTGAACCAATTACCGCAAAAACCAAGAGCAAGACGGGCACAAGAAAACGGCTCTCGATCAGCATAGTTCTAAATGTCATAAAGGGTTCATCTTTTGGACGCTCATTAGGCCGAAAAAAATGCCAACCAATAATATAGCTGGCAAAGAGTGCTGCCAGGACAAGACCTGGTATTATGCCTGCCATGAAAAGCTCAATGATGCTTTCGTTTATAGAGACACCATAAACTATAAGCGTTAATGAAGGTGGGATCATTAAGCCTAAAGTAGCTGCACCTGCTAATGTGCCAATAATCATGTACTCTGGGTAACCCCGTGCGCGCAGTTCTGGTATAGACATTTTACCAACAGTAGTCAGTGTTGCGGCTGAGGAACCTGAGACCGCCGCGAAAATTGTGCAGCCGGCTATATTCGTGTGTAATAAGCCACCCGGCAACCAACGCATCCATGGTGTTAGTCCTCGAAACATGTCCTGTGAAAGGCGAGTACGGTATAGAATTTCACCCATCCAGATGAATAATGGTAGAGCGGTCAGGGTCCAACTGCTTGCACCTGTCCAGATAGTAGTTATCATCGCATCACCGGCGGGCCTCGTAGTAAACAATTCCATTCCAACCCATGCAACGCCCATCAGCGCAAGGCCAACCCAAATCGATGATCCGAGCAGTGCGAAAAGAACAAAAAGGAAAACGATTGTCGCGTAAGCTTCGGTCATGCCGTGACTTCCCCACGTGTCGGATTTTTGTTAGTTGTAAGCGTCCTGTACAGTGTATCCCAAAGTGCGATTGCCAATATGATTGTTCCAATTGACATAGCTAGTTGTGGTACCCAGACCGGTGTGTAAACAAGTTCTGAAGAAGTGTCTGCTATTGAATCTCCCCATCTTCTGGGCGAAATGGAAGGTAGGCTTATTAGTGTAATTATCCATTCTGGGATTTGGTCCTGCCCTTGAGTACGATCATTTAATATTTTAGAAAAAATATTTGTTTTTACCGCATAACGTGCAAAATACGTGGCAATCACAGCCGCTCCGAAGACTGCAAAGACATCCAGCCAGCGACTGAAAAATGCATTCGCATTTAGCAATATTGATACGCGGATATGCGCGCCCCTTGTCATGGCATATGACAGTGCAAAAAACGAAGTTGCTGCCATTGCATAACCAGCGAACTCGGTTGTGCCAGGTAATGCTACTCCACTCCAGCGGGCAATCATACCTGATACGATTAGAACAAGTATTGTAACCATAAAACAAGCTGCAGTAATGCCTGATGCAAGATATAAAATATCTAAAACTAACCAAACTGGCTTCAGAAACCTGACTGCACTCGGCCCAAGCCACCAGAGGATTATAGCAACAATGCTTGGAAAAATGAAAAGCCAAACCCATAGGGGCAGGCCTAAAATTGGGGACCAATCATGCATTAGTTGGATTCCTAGAAAAAAAAGGGGCGACTAATTTATCGCCCCATCCAACGATTTAGTTAGCATTATAAGCGTCGATGATCGCTTGGCCAGAATCTCCAGCATTGACTAACCACTCTTTGGTCATTTTTTCACCAATTGTTTCCAGTTCCTTAAGAAACTCGGGGCTAGCATTCTCCACAGTCATACCATTTTTCTCCAATTCTTCGAAGTAAAAATTGGCAAGATCTTCAGACTTAGCGGCACAGGATGCTGCTGTTTCATCAGCTGCTTTTTGAATTGCGGATTTAGTTGCATCGTCAAGTTCATCCCAGACTTGCGTATTAACCATTACGTAATTTCTAGGAAGCCAGGCGTTGACTTTGTAATAGTGGCTCAGATGCTCCCATACTTTTCTGTCGTAGCCGGTCGAGCCAGAAGAAATGAAAGATGATGCAACTCCAGTGGCTAACGCTTGGCTTAACTCGGCGGCTTCAATTTGAACAGGAATCATGCCTAACTCTTGGGCAAATGTTGCGGTGGCTGAGTTATAGCTGCGAAACTTTATTCCTTGGGTGTCCGCTGAAGACGCCACTTCTTTGTTAAAATAGAACCCTTGGCCTGGCCATGGACATGTGTAGAGAGCTACAAGGTTCAGATCAGCAAGTTGTGCATTCACGCTGTCGCGGGCAGCATCCCATAATTTTGCATTATCTGCATAGCTCGTAGCAATAAATGGCAGGTTATCCCAACCAAGTAATGGTGCTTCATTGGCGTGCGCTGACATGAACCGCTCACCGATAGGAACTTGGCCGGTTTGCACTGCTCGCTTAATATCACCACCACCAAAGAGCGAGCCTCCGGGATGAACAGTGATATTAATTGCGCCATCTGTATATTCGCGAACGCGATCTGCGAAAATCACACCCTGCTCAGAATGATAGTTTGTGGCGGCATACGCCATAGGCATATCCCAGTTTTGTGCGTGACCGTCTGCAATAGCCGCGGTTGTGGTTAAGGCCAAAGCAATACCTGCTTTTAGAAAATTTGCCATGATAACTCCTTATGACTGTACCAGTTAGCGGGTCTGGTGTTTCGACGGGTGAAATGGGGTTAGATCGATATTGGGTTTCTTCCCTGAAATCATTTCAGCTATTAGACGACCTGTTTTAGGTCCTCCTGTCAAGCCAACATGTTGATGTCCAAATGCACTATAACTGCGCCCTTGTTTGTCATTCTCTCCTATAATGGGCAAACTATCTGCAGGTGCAGGACGATGTCCCATCCACTCGTCTAAACGCTTATAAGTTACTCTCGGTAGTAAGGAAGCAAGCTGACGTTTCAGCAATTCGAATGGTGCTTTGCTGACAGCACTCGTCAATCCGCCAAATTCAATTACACCGGCGGCACGAATGCGCCCTTCCATTGGTGTAATCACAAACTTACTTTTGGCGACCATCATTGGTGCGCGTGGCATCTCGGAGGGATTGACCAACTCAATGTGATATCCGCGTTCGCTTTCTAAAGGAACTTTAACACCCAGTTTGTGGGCAATTTTTTTTGACCAAGGACCTAAAGCAAAAACTATTGCATCCGCACTCAAAACGCCGTGATCGGTTTCAAGCCCAGAAATGAGACCACCTTTTATCTGAATATCATTTATTGAAGTGATAAGTAGCTCTCCACCTTGCTCAACAAAGTGATCTGAAAGCGCCTGAACATAAGCCCCAGGATCTGAAATTCGCCCATGATCCTTACACCTAACTACTGTTTCGAAAGCATCTCCAAAGATAGGATCGAAATCAGCGTATTTTCTTCCACAAATAACCTCATAGCGCACCCCAACCGCATCTCGTTTTTGCCAGCTATATTTGTCGGCTTCAAACGAGGCTTTTGTGGCGTAACCAAAGCAATAATCATCTTCATAGATAAACCGCTCTGCAGCCGTACCCAAGGCTAACGCGCGGTGCTGGGCAGCACTGTCGAGTAGTAGAGTACTCATAGCTTGACTATAGTAATCAACATGCGCGTTTGTAGCAAAGCTCATATATTTCGGGAGAAAGGATACCAGTTTAGGCAGATAGAACCACTTCAGGAACAATGGTGAGTCCTTGTCAAAAAGCATCAATGGTGCTTTGGTTATCAGGCTAGGAATAGTTACTGGGACTATCGCACCTGCAGCCAAAACGCCTGCATTCCCGTAGCTAGTGCCAGAAGCTGGTCCCTTACGGTCAACTACAGTTACTTTATGGCCTGCACGCTGTAACCAAATTGCACTAGAAATCCCAACGATGCCTGCACCAGCTACTAATATATTTTTTTGTTTCATTTTCAAAACCAACGCTATTTCGGTTTGCTATACAAGTAACGTTAAAATTTGTAGGAATAGTATTAATAAATACGTCTGAGTAACTAGCGATTGTAGTCTATTTTTTTATTTATGATGTTTTCTTAGCAACCCAAGAAAATGATGCCTGATTTTATCGTTGTAACAGACAGGCTTCGAATTTTGATCCTCAGGAAATGTATGAAAATTTAATAATCGTTTTGAATAAAAATGCCGATCGTTGTGTCACTAGTTTCTGTTTCAACGCTACCTCGCAATGTAATACTTGGCGTAAGGTCAACATTAATTGAAACTTCAGGACCATCTTCACCGCCTATAACTATATCAGAATACACGTTTTTTGATAAATACTTACCGACGCGTAGATTGGTTTCCCCTTGGCTATCAGTTGTTATGTTCAGTTCATCAAGCTTGAAGGTGTCGCGTAATTGACCAATTAATGATACACCACTTCGGCCGGCAATGGCTGCAACTGCGTCTGCCATTTGTAGAGCTTGAAACGCTGAAAGTTGGCTTATGCTTCTGCCAAAGAAGATTTGCGATAATACCTCGTCTTCTGGTGCCTCCGGGGTAGATTGAAATTTTATAACTAAGTCGTCTGTTGGTCCCTCAATTGTTATAGTTGCAGACCCATTTGGAGTATCGGTTTCAGCAACAAACACCAAGAAAGCCTTGAATGGCCCTTGAAGGCTGATTGACCCTTTGGTCAGAGCGAGCCGCTTAGTTAACACATCGACTTGTCCACGGATTAAATCGAATTGTCCTGTTGAAACTAAGTTTTGTGTTGTCCCCGTCAGTCGAAGGCTTCCGCCGAGCTCCGCATTTACCCCACGTCCTTTTACAAAAATTTTCTTTGGAGCACTAACTATAACATCAATTGGAAATACGGGTTTCAGCGTGGTTGGGGCAGCGGTTGTGTCAATAATCCCAGCATTAACTAGAGTACGCATAACTGGGCGCGTCGTCCCGATATTATTTATTTTGGGAATTTCGCCAGAACTTGAAATCCCACTAGATGGCATCTGAACCTTAGTTTTTCCAATAGTTACTTTCCCGCTTATTTTTGCGCCATTGAGTAAGGGCCCATCAAAACGAAGTGTCCCACTAATTTTCTTGCTAGTATAAAGCTGTGGATCGATTGCCTTCACATTATTTAGATCGATACTTAAATTTGCTGATAAGTTATTATTTAAACCTATTGGACCATTTATCCTGATTGTTCCTCCTTCGGTGACGCCTGCGAGTATCTCCATATTAGCCTGTGACCCGTTTAGACTTATGGATCCATTAACGTCATTAAAAGAAAAAGGTAGGTTGGGCGTTGCCAAGCTGGCACCCTTAAATGTTATTTTTCCTGCTATGGATGACAGTGCAGGCTGTCCCTTAATGGTGAGGTTAATGTCGGCATCACCAACGATGGACCGTGGGCTAATGAAATGGTTTGCAAGCCCGAGTTGTGCTTGTATCTTAGTTTTAATATCCAGTATTCCATCATTGCCAATACGCCCTTCTAAAACTCCATTTGTACCGGATGGCCCAATAATAATTGCTTGAAGATCAAATCCTTCATGAGTCTGTTGCAAGCTACCTTCAGCATTAGTTTTACCGGTGACACCGATTACTTCACTGCTTAAGTTGGGCAAAGAGATAGTATATTTGGCATTAGCAAAGCCATTTTCGAGCTTTGCTGTCAAGTTTCCAGTAATGCTGTAGGGAGCTGTTATATTGGCGATTAATTTCCATCCATTAGAAATTTTTGAAATATCCCCATTTACTTCTAAGGGTCCTTCAGCCTTTGGGACAACTTGAGAAACGTCTGGTACATTTAAATGGTAATTCAATATAGGTGTGTCTGTTTTATCAAAATAGATTTGTATCCGACCTGTACTGTTGTAGGGTGCATCGATTTCTGAGTTGATCTGCCAACCTTTGGCGTTCTTCAGGATTTGACCTGAGGCGAATATTGGGCCAGGTATTTGAGGTGAAAATTTAGATAAATCTGTAATACTTAAATCATATTTGGCGATTGTTTTTTTTGAAGAATCCAGAATTAATACTAGGTCGCCGTGGCTGCCATAGGGTCCGAAAAAATTAGTGTTAAATTCCCATCCACTTTTAAGTTTTTCAACTTCGCCGGTGATGTTCAGTGCCTCTGATATATTTGGTGCAACTGGTGCTAAGGTAGGAATATCAAAGCTGTAGTTTGCAGAAAACTTTTCTTGTATTATCTGCCCATTAATCTTTCCTTTTAGATTAATCGGGCCTTCCATAGTTGCGTCGAATTGCAATGCATCTTTGGTTTTCACAGCACTTGCTATAATTCTGGTAGATCCAGATACTTGAGGTAGAAAAGATGATATATCCATTACCTCCGCTGTCACGTCTAATTCTAATCGATTTAGTTTTGACCCTGCTATAATGTCTGCGGTCGCATCAATAGCTCCACTTAAATCAGTGTGAATATTCCATAACCCAGTGTTCTGTTTGGCGGTGCCGACTATTGATAAAGAGCCAAACAAACTTGTTAAAGGTATTTCAGTATCTAATAGTTGGATATTAAATTTTGCACTTGATCCAATACTTTTGATAACTGCTGTTGTTTCAGCCTTTAATGCTAAATTTTGTAACTTCAGTTTATTGAAAAAAATGCCTTGTTCGTTGCGCTCCGCCGCAAGATCAAGCGTTGTTGACCCTGCCAGTAACTTATCTAATTCTGGCACCCCAACGGTTAGGTTTTCAGTTTTCCCATTGACTTGAATATTAAAAAAACCACCTAAAAGTGCTTTACCTCTTGCTCCGAGAGTTCCAGTCCCCTTGAGGGCGACACCAGTCAGTCCAGAAAAGGAAGATAAATCACTGGAAATAAGACTTGTATCAAACGTCACGCCAGACACAGTATCGGCCTTTCCTTTGCCTTCAAGATTCCAGTTGGCGCCGCTCAGGTTAATATTTGTCAATTGCAACGGTTCGCCACTTATGTAGTTGATGTCTGCCTTGCCTTGGATAGTTGACCCTAATGCTTTTGCAACATTTTGGTTGCTTGGAAAAAAATCAATAGCTTTTAAAGTTAAGCCTGCGATTAATTTTTGAACGGTATCTGCATTTGCCTGCATCAAACCGTCCAAGTCTAAAACCAAGTACTTTGCTTTGGCATTTGACGAAGAAAAATCTTGGATATTGATCTGCGCTTTAAGTTCATCGCCACTGGAGGTGTTATAGTCTACATCAAGATTAGCATAATTGATTTGGATGGGTTCTCCGAAGCTGGGCAGTAAGACTGCTTCACCAGATGGGTTGGAAACTTCTCCCTCAATATCAAGCAAAATAGGCCAAAAATTTGAATCTAAAACTGCCTGTCCTTTTAGGTTCATTGCTTTTGTTTTAACGGTTAATTCGTCCAGTGATAACGTTCCGTCTGAACTACGTGCGCCATGTGCTACGAATTGAACCTTTGGACCAAAAAATTCGGCATACTCTTTTAGTAAAAGTGTGGTAATATCTCCATTCAAATCAAAATCAAAATCAGTTGATCCGCGGCTATCACTAACAGTTTTTAGAGTTCCGTGTAGGCGTATTTGGTCATTTGTTTTTAAAGTGAGGTCGGCCAATAAATTGTCGAGTGAACCCTCGCTTTTAACCTCTAGCTCAAGACTTGGTCGGTCAGGAACTTCCATTATACGTGATATAAACCCGTCCGCTGCTTCTACTAGTCGCAAATCTACCTTTATGCTACTCGTTTGGTTTTCGAAATCGCCCACAAAATCCAGATTAGCTGATTGGCCATCAATTCTTTTAGCTTGCAACCGAATATCACCCGCACCGTTTGCTAATTGGGCATCCCCCGTTAATGATAAAGTAATTTTTTCGCCAACAACTTCAGTACCTATTGTAATGCTGTCAATGTTCATATTCTCAATGACTAGCGCTGCTGGTAATTCTGGTAGTTTAAACTGATTGGCTTCGGCCTTTATGCCTTTACTAGGCTTCGGTAGGGGTTTGCGCTTTAAATTGATGCTAGAAACTTTCAATTTTGCGATCTCAATGCGTCCACGCAGTAATGCAGATCTGGTCCACGTTACTGATAAATTATTTAAAGTCAGCCAAGTTCCGTTATCATCTAAAATATTAATTTTTTCAATTTTTGCTTCGCTACTAAACGCTCCAGTGAAGCCATAAATCTGGACAGTTCGCCCCTCTCCACCAAGACTACGTTCCAACAAGCCGGTTAGAAAACCTCTATCCTCGTTACTTTCTTGTGCGACCAAATGGATTGGCCAAACCAAAAATAATGTTAATACTGCCAGGCGCATCAAAACGATTGTCCAATCCCTATGTAAACTTCGAATTTATTATGGTCACTCGACCCTGATGCTGGAAATCCAACATCAATGCGAATTGGTCCTATGCCAGTTGCGTAGCGCACGCCTGCACCAAAACCACTTTGCCATTCGCCCGATGAGCTATCGAACCGGCTTTCTGGTCCAATATACCCAGCATCATAAAACCCAACTATACCGAGCTTGCCACTAGTGGCCAATCGCAATTCACCTGATAAACCAACGAATGATCTGCCGCCAACTGTGACGTCTTCACTTAAATTGACTCCAAGAGACTGATATCCTTGCCCACGCACCGTGCCGCTACCACCAGAGTAAAAAAGGTAATCTGCCGGTGCCTTGGTAATCGATGGGCCTGCTACAGACCCAAGTAGACCCCGAATAGCTAACGTCACATTTTTGCCAACTTTGTGATATGCACGTAAATCAGCCGTAGTCACAACGCCGTTCTTAGTTCCGGCAATGTTAAGAAAAGGTTCTATGCCTATTGCAGCATAATAGCCTGATGTTGCATCTAATTTGTTATTCCTATTATCGAAGATAGCTTTTATTGGTACAATAAGAATAGTATATTTGTTCGTGCCAAGCTCATCATTAGTCTTTGCAGCTTTGAGGGTGAGGCCAAAGCGATATTCAGTTTGGATTGAGTAAAAATAAATGCCACCTATCCCCAACTGAGCAGTACGGGCATCATAATATTCCTCTTCCACCTGTTCAAAAGCTAAAAGAGCGTAAGCTTCTAAGTCAGTACGAAATGTAGCAGGCCGAGATAGGCGGGCCGAAAGCAGACTATCGATATCAGTTTTTCCAACTTCACCGCCAATGCCTCCGATGGAGCCTTCTAATAGTAAACGTTCTGCTTGACCAAAAATGTTGCGGTGTAACCAACTACCTTCTAAGCTCAGTCCTTCTTGTGTGCTATACTCGGCACCAAAGGTATAACGGCGAGGTAATTGGTCATTAATTGTGGCGGTGAAATCAAGTGTTTTATCAGGATTGGGGGATTTTGCTTCGGTCAGGTTTGACGCGCTGAAGGTGCCGGTTCGGCGCAAACGTTTCTGAACTTTTTGTAATGCATCGGGGCTGAATATAATTCCGCTTTGCCAACCTGTAATTTCTTGGATACGTTTTTTTGAAACTGTACTTTGTCCGTTAACGTGCAGAACACCAAAACGGAGCTTTGGGCCTGGGTCAAGAACTATTTCAGCATCAAGGGCATTGGCTGAGTGGCGAGCAGTAATTTCTTGAACTTTGACTGCGGCTTTTGCATAGCCATCTTGCCTCCAGCCTGTTATTTCCGCAGCTGTAGCGTCTCGTATTACTTTTATGCTTGCAGTTTCACCTTTAAAAAAACCTTTAACAGGTTTTGCCAGTCTAGATTTTGGGCTAATTGAAACTGTGCCAAATTTAAATTTTGACCCAGTATTTACTCTGATAGTAATTTTATTTATCTGACCTGGTGCATAAACAGGTTCAATTGATGCAGCTTCGCGCCCGTCAATGGTTATGCTTATATCTGGGCCAAAATATCCTGTATCATAGAGTAACTCTACTATACGCCGATAGTCGGCCTGTGCCGCACTCAGTATTTCTATAGTACTAGTTTGTTCTTGGTTTTTGTTAATTTCTTGTACCTGAATGGCACTGACCAGCGATACTGCTCGAACGCTTTTTTCAAGCTCATTACTTGGCACCACTATATCAAGTTCAAAAGCACTAACAGGACTAAAGTCGACAGCCATTATTACTAAGGAAACCAAAAATTGGCTTATCAACATTTTCATCCGGCAGCGCTCCGCCCCGTTTTGCATTTTAGTTCTCTAGTTCAATATCAGTAAAGCAACCTGTTTCTAGAAGATAGGTTTTGGGCTGCAAAAAAGTTATTACAGAGTTAAGGTCAATATTGAAAACTGCAGATACTAGGTTTTGATATAACCTGCGATTACTTGAAGTAGCTTGAAAGCGGTGGCTCCGTCGTTTTTCACAACGGCCATAAAATCTTCTTCACTGATGCGAAGACATTTTAAATCTGATTTTGCACGCATATCTAGTGCACGAGGCTCCCCGCGTATTAGTCCCAACTCTCCTACAAGTGCTCCGGCACCAACCGTGGCAATTAGCGTTGGTTCAGTTTTTTCAATGGGTAATAACAGATCTGCCTCACCCGAAATTACTATATATGCTCCATCAGTAGATACGTCGTTTTTGTGGAATACATAATCACCAGAATGAGTTGTATGCCATCGAGCGCCAAAGGCAAGCAGTCTTAACTGTTTTCGTTTTAATTCCGAAAACATAGGAGTTTTGCTCAGAGCATCCACTTTGAGTGCTAAGTCTGCTGTTACGTCACTATCTGCTGCCGTTCTTTCGCCCTTCGCGCCTACTAAACGACCCTGTTGAACTTCATAATGGTGGTCGAAAACTTTTTCGTCATCAAATGCATCATTCAAAAAGATCAATGTAGTTTCGGGCAATAATTTTCTCAGATTAATATACAGAACCTCTTTTGCATCAGCGTCATAACTTGCCATAACCTGGTCAAGTATAAGAATATCTGGTCGTTTGATTGACGCTCTGCTTATCGACAACGGTTCAGCAAAAAGTGAAGGTAGGTTTGCTCCTCCTAAGGAAATGGGCACTTCGAAAACTAATTCAAGAACGAGTGGCTTAAGGCCTTTAACACTTAATAAGTCCAAAACCAACTTACGGATATCATCACCGCGCAAACCAGAGTTGTCTGACAGCTTACCATACAACGCATTTTCTAAAACGCTCAAGCCTGTCAAGTATTTGTTTGACGTAATTGGTGCGTAAAGATCATCCATTAGTGCTTGTAATGTGGCTGCATGTTGTTGTCGCATATCCAGAATATTATTATAGATGTTATCTTGAAAAGCTTCGTCTATTTGCTCTGCTGTGACCCGTGAGAGGACACTGAGCAACAATGCTAAATCTACCTTTTCAATTGGTGTGCCGAGGGGTGAACGAGTCACCAAATTGAGGGCTGATTCATATACTGAGACATCTAGACCAACTTTTAAAAATAAAGGATGGTCAGTTCCAGTAGTTCCAAAAATTTGGCGTAGCAGGTCAATTACATTTCGTGCTAAGGCCTCAAGGTCATCGGCTAAATTTAAGTCATACAATAATTGTAAGAAATCAACTTTGGCGGTTAAGTCTTCAGGAGTAATAGATTTTCTTGGCGTTGAATAAAGAAGATTATCAAGGACTGGTAAAGCTGGATTATACTTATTTGGGTCGAAGTAATGTACAAAGCGATTTAGATTATTTTTGGCAATTTCATCTGCTAATTCAGGTCTTAATTTGACCAGTTCATCGCATAGTTCTGGGTTGTTATTAGTATTGCAGGTCTGATCCATTGCGCGTCGTATTAGAGCTGACTCGCTCCCCATGCCTTCAATTAGCTCACTCCACCATTTTTGAAGATAACTGCTATTTTCTAAACCAGCTATTGTGGGATCAAGCCAGTTGGCTTGAAGCATGTCAGGACTGTTGCCCGTTCGTAAGGCCTCGCGGGCAAAATCCGTGTCAACCACATTTTTGGTGGGGGCAAAACGTACTGGCATTAAAACATTTTTACCAAAAGTACCTCGGAACATGACGGGTCTCGACGTAGCATGTCCAATCCGTTTAGCGATGACTGCTTGGTGAAGGCTTTTGATGTTTTGGCCTGACAATATGACTGCCCCGCTATTAGGTAGTGTTTCTCGCGTTAGCACCTCTGCCAAGGCGCGGCGGTCTTCCTCATTTGGAGCTGTAATTCCTATTAAAGACCCTCCTGGAAATACGGTAGAGATATCCTCGAGGACCGGGTTGCCGTCACCATCACGCACCGTCATATGATCCAGTGTGATATCACCTGCTAAACTAGGAATATCCGTAGGAGTGCCATAAAACAGATCCTCTTCGATCATACCATCTGGGGCGAAGCGTTCTGTAATAGTATCCCAGCGCAGCGACATATCAGCGGATTGATTGTAGTAGGCCAGTAGCTCCTTCCAAGGACTTGAGAGGTCTTTGTACGCCGCTAAAGCAGCTACCAGCGCACCTATTGTCACTTCACCTTTGATGACAAGATAACCGCCAATTGAATAGAATAAAAATGGCGTAAGTTGGGTAATGAAGTTATTAATAAACTTCATAAAAAACTTTTTCTGGTAGATTTCGAAACGTATGTTAAATAGGTGTCCGAGTCGATCACCTATCATTGCCATTTGGTAACGCCAGCCACCATTCACACGTAATGTTGATGCGCCGGCAGCGCCCTCGCCAATGTCTGCGGCCAGTGCGCGAACTTGCACTACTCGCTTTTTATTCAATAAATTAATTTGCTTTTGCAAACGTGGGATTAGCCACGCCTGAACAGGAATTAAAGCACAGGCTGCCAATCCAAATGTAATTGATTGAAAGAATAGGAATCCAAGGATTGTAAGCATTTGACCCGCTTGCAGAACAGGTTGTGCTAAAGCATCCCCCATTAATCCACCCATTGGCTCACTTTCAGCTGTAACCATGCTTACTAACTCGCCCTGACTGGTCCGCTCAAAATATGGTTGAGGAAACCGCAGTATTCGCGCTATTAATTTATATCGCAAACGCCGCAACAGACGTTCGGCTAAAATGCCTTTCATAGTATTGATTCGCATTTTAAAGATGCCGTGTACAAAAACTGCAATCAAGAAAGCAGCACTTAGCACTGTCAAATACTCTATTTGCGAAAACTCAAAACCGTACGCTGCAATAACACCTGACTTTGCTCCGATGGCATCGTTAATAATCCGTTTCGGCAACTCTAGCGTCAGATATAGAAGTGGAAACAGAGTAAGAGTAATAGCCAATAATGTAAGTTGATCTCGTTTTGAATACTTCCAGATAAAAGCAAAGAGTGAACGTTCCATAACAACCAATCAAAATTCAAAAAATAAGCATTACCCCTCTTCATTGACACTAGCAAGTTTGATCAATGTAAATCAATGCTGTGGATAGGATGATTGCAGGCTGGAGAAATGCGTTTTACGGTGGTGTGGAAAACGAAAAGGAATCTGTTTTGAAGGACCCTATTACTTTCGCGTTTGTGCTTCTTTTCTTGCTGCAAACGAAACATCTTTTTGCAGATTTCTTTTTACAAACACCACGTATGTTGCGTGATCGTGGAAAGTACTTACACTTGGGACGGCTGCAGCATGCTGGACTTCACGCAGCTGGATCAATGATTGTTATGATGCTTATAGGGGTTCCAATTGGTTTGGGGTTGACTGTTGCTGCGGTTGAAATGTTTGTACATTTTCACATCGATTGGGGCAAAGGCCGATGGTCGGACTATACTGGGTATGGACCCAATGAAGCTGGATTTTGGCGGTCGTTTGGTTTTGATCAGGCACTGCATCAGTGGACTTATCTGGTGATGGTTTGGTTTCTATTACCATAATTTTTTCTGTGGTTTGATTTTTCTTTGAAAAAAGTAATTAAAATTGACTGGCAATTAGTAGACTACTTTCACACATTCATTTTTTATTGACAGTTTTGTCTTTGCTGCCATTGATTAATTCCATATTCAGTGGAGATATACAACATGATCAAAACTCGTGCGGCAGTTGCAGTAGAAGCTGGAAAGCCTCTTGAAATCATGGAGGTCAATCTAGACGGGCCTCGAAAGGGCGAAGTCTTAGTTGAAATAAAAGCCACTGGTTTGTGCCATACTGACGAATTTACGCGGTCTGGTGATGACCCTGAGGGAATTTTCCCTGCAATTTTGGGGCACGAAGGCGCTGGTATTGTTTTAGAGGTTGGTGAAGGCGTCACAACTCTCGAAGCTGGAGATCATGTTATCCCGCTGTACACGCCCGAATGTCGTGAGTGTGAATATTGCCTGTCAGGTAAAACTAATTTGTGCCAAAAAATTCGTGTAACGCAAGGGCGGGGTCTGCTACCAGACGGAACGACCCGTTTTTCGATGCTCGATGGAACTCCCATCCACCATTATATGGGATGTTCTACCTTCGCCAATCATACAATTGTACCAGAGATTGCTTTGGCAAAGGTTCGGAAAGACGCGCCTTTTGATAAGATTTGCTATATTGGCTGTGGTGTAACGACGGGCATTGGTGCGGTCATCAATACTGCAAAAGTGGAAATTGGGTCGCGTTGCGTGGTGTTCGGTTTGGGCGGCATCGGTCTTAATGTGATTCAAGGACTGAGGCTTGCAGGTGCTGATCAAGTTGTGGGTGTTGATTTAAATGATGATAAAGCAGAAATTGGTAAGTATTTTGGAATGACAGATTTTGTGAACCCTACTAGGATAGAGGAGGACTTGGTGGCTCACCTAGTTGATTTGACTGGTGGTGGGGCTGATTACACATTTGACGCCACAGGAAACACGACTGTGATGCGAGTAGCTCTTGAGGCTGCTCACAAGGGCTGGGGAGAAAGTATTATCATTGGCGTGGCACCCGCTGGAGCAGAAATTTCAACTCGGCCTTTTCAGTTGGTAACTGGAAGAGTTTGGCGTGGGACAGCATTTGGTGGCGCAAAAGGACGTACAGATGTTCCGCAGATTGTAGATTGGTATATGAGTGGAAAAATTGAAATCGACCCGATGATTACGCATAAATTGACCCTAGATCAGATCAATTATGGCTTTGATCTTATGCACGAAGGGAAGTCTATTCGAGCGGTTGTTGAATTCTAATTTCTTAACTGATTGATTTTCTGTGTCCATTTCATTCGCTCTAAGTCGCCTAATAACAAAATAACAGCACTACGGCTTTGTTTATTTTTCAGTTTTCGTTTGAAAAATGGTAACATTTGCATGGGGGCTAGGGTTCAGAGCATGCAGACGATAGATTTGTGTTTATAGTTCGTAAACCTAAATAAACATGCTTTAAATAGAGCGTTTGCGTAACAGGTATATGTCCATTATCCAACCATGCGAGGATTTTGAAACACCACGTCTTTCAATAATCCGTGGTGTTGTTTCAGAAAGGTTCCCCGCCTCAAGCACTTGTTCTTTCATTCCTAGGTATGCCCCCCACCAAATGTCATAATCAGCTCCATCAAGTTCCTGAAATGCACAAGTGCCGTCAAGCATGACAACCAATGTTTCAGTATTTAAAGGCCATCCGTGATCTCGCAACTGACGTCCAGTAGATATTGTCACTGGTGCATTAAGGGTGTTAAGCGAAATTCCATGAGCCGCTGTTAACGCCTGAATAGAGGTAATGCCTGGGATGACAGTCAATTTTGGTACAGGATTGAGAAGGGCTGCAATTCTTATTGAGCTATCATAGAGGGATGGGTCCCCCCAAACTAATAATGCAATGCGTATCGCATTGGGGTGATTTGCTATTGCTTCAGACCAGATATTTGAGATGGCTTTATGCCAAGCGTTTACGCAATCAATATACGGCCCGGCGGCATCGCGCACTGGCATATCAAATGATACAATATTCGCATCTGAACGAATATCTGCTATAATCTGCGTTCTTAAATCTGCGAGATCTGATTTATCATTGCCCTTGTGCGGAATAAGAAAAAGATCCGCCTCTGCTATTGCGAGCCTGCCCTCAACTGTCAGGTGCTTGGGATTTCCCGTTCCGATGCCTATCAGAAAAAGATTTATCATTTGGACCTCATAAAATTGGACCTACTTGCACGGAAACTTTATCTCACTCTCCATAAGATAAACTGTCGGCTGCGCAACTTTAAGTTTATAATCTCTGGACAGAGTTATCATTATATCGAAACAACAATCTGGTCATATCTAAAAAGAGATTAATCAGATTGCGAGTGCGCCATAAATTATTAAAGTGGGAGCATCGCTAACTGAATTTGTAAGCCTTTTTGATAGTTCGCTTATCGTTGTTCGATGCAACTTTTCAGCCGGTGTGGATATACCTTCTGCAAGTAATGCCGGTGTGGACTCGGACATGCCTGCACCTATTAGCATTGTTGCTAATGCAGGGAATGTTCGTTGTCCCATAAAAACTACTGTAGTAGCATTTGCGTCTGCGAGCGCAGCGAGGTTAAGATTATCAGGCAACGCACCACGCACGTCATGTCCTGTTATATATTGCACGCGCCGTGCCGCTAGTCGGCGGGTCAATGGAATTCCTGCTGCAGCAGCAGCAGCACATGCCGAAGGGACTCCTGGAATTATCTCAAACTCTATGCCTATTTTTTTTAGAGCTTTTGTTTCTTCTTCCAACCTCCCAAAGGTTCCACCATCGCCAGATTTCAAGCGTACAACACGCTGTCCCGCTTTTGCGTAATCGACTAACAATCGGCTTACGTGATCTTGTTTTGGTGAGGGCCTGCCTGCACGTTTCCCTACGCTGACTAAATCTGCACCAGCACGGGCAAAAGCCAGAATTGGACCAGAAGATAGGTCATCAAACAACACGGCATCTGCGTTTTTCATGCGATTTACAGCCTTAAGAGTAAGCAACTCTGGATCACCAGGTCCGGAACCTACGAAGCTTACAAAGCCATTCATTAGGCTTCACCAGTAATTAAGTGGAAAAAAGTACCGGTCACTTGCTCACGCCATGATCCTGTTTGCGTAACGATATTTCCGTCTGCATCAAATACTTCCGCCAGAGCAGGGTCTGGTTGTTCTATTATAGATGAGTAATGAAATTCGTGACCACGCAAAGCGGTGCCTACTTTAAATCCAGCCATAGCCCTCTTTAGAACTGCCCGTCTGTAACCTAAGTTAAATTTACGCTTTTGATAGCTTGTGGCCAGCCCCAATAATCCTACCATTTCATGCGGCTTTCCGTCTTTATCGATCAGACCAGCGCCAAGGGCCATGTAGCCACCGCACTCACCATGGACCGGTTTAGTGGCCGCATGTGCGCGAAGACCATGCTTGAAGTTAGACGCCGCGGCGATTTTTGCAGCATGCAGTTCTGGATAACCGCCCGGTAACCAAACCAAATCTGCTGTGATATCAGGAGCCTCATCGGCAAGTGGTGAAAAAGGCATAATCTCTGCCCCTTGCGCTCGCCACCCGTCCAAAAGGTGAGGGTAGGTAAAAGAAAATGCTTCGTCACAAGCCAGCGCAATTCTTTGTGCTGGTGGGAGTGGTAAAGAATGTGCTGTTAATTTAGTTTTGGCCCGCGCGGCCAATTGAAGTGCTTTCAGATCAACATTATTACGCAAAAATTCTGCATAATCAGTGATGGCAGATTCGAGGTCCGGATGTTCGATGGCTTGAATAAGGCCTAAATGTCGTTCAGGTAATGTCAGGTCACCTCGCCGCGGCAGTGATCCAAAGACAGTCATGCCAATGTGCTCCATACCTGAGCGGATTAAGCGTTCATGTCGTGGACTTGCGACCCGATTGAGTATAACACCTGCAAACTTTAGATCAGGGTGGTACATTTTGAATCCCAGTGCAGTCGCCGCTGCAGATTGTGCCTGCCCACCAACATCAATAATAAGTACAACGGGCCACCCCATGGCTTGCGCTGTCTCTGCACTAGAACCAAAAGAAGTTTGTCCGCGTGTTGCAACACCATCAAAAAGGCCCATGGAACCTTCTCCAATGCAAATATCTGCACCATTCGACTTGGCTGCTATCCCACCCAGCAATTTTTCGTCCATTGCCCATGTGTCAAAGTTGAATGAGGGTCTGCCTGCCGCTGCGAGATGAAAAACTGGATCTATGTAATCCGGACCACTTTTGAATGGCTGTACGATCACGCCTTCGTTCTTTAGAGCACGTAAGAGACCTAGCATTACCGTCGTTTTCCCCGTTCCAGATGCTGGTGCTGAGATTAGGAGACCAGGGGGGTTAGTCATCCGCTTCGCTCCAGTTTGCCCAAGGACTTTCCGCTGTTTGAGGTCGATAGCGCCTATCGTAATCTGCCGCATAAAGACAACTTTCCTCGAAGTTTTTCGCTCCGATGACCTGCCCAACAAGAATTAAGGCTGTACGGTTAATATTTGCAGTCATGGCTTTTTTCAAAGTGCCGAGTGTTGCGTGTATAATCTGTTGGTCAGGCCAACTGGCGCGATAGACAATAGCTGCTGGGCAGTCGGTACCGTAGGCTGGTGATAAATCTTCGATTACTTGATCTAAATTCCCAATTGATAAGTGAATTGCTAGTGTCGCACCTGTCGCTGCAAAATTTTTTAGATTTTCATTAGGTGGCATGGCTGAAGCACGTCCAGGGGTGCGAGTCAAAACCACGGATTGCGCGATTGAAGGTAGAGTTAGTTCAGACCCAAGAGCTGCAGCCGCCGCACTAAATGATGGGACACCGGGCGTTATGGTAAATGGTATGCCTTCAGCTTTTAGCCGGCGTAATTGTTCGCCCATGGCTGACCATACGGAAAGATCGCCTGATTGCAGTCGTACAACGTCTTGATCATTTGCATGGCACTTTTTTATTTCAGCTATAATTTCGTCAAGACCCATTGCAGCAGTATTCACAAGGTAGGCATTGGTGGGGCAATGTTCTAGAATAGCCTCTGGTATTAAAGAGCCAGCGTAAAGGCATACGGGGCTGGCTGCAATTAAGTTTAGACCGCGTAACGTAAGAAGATCAGGAGCGCCTGGACCCGCGCCGATGAAGTGGACTGTCATTTAATTATCTCCAATCGCGATTGCACAGGTTGCCATACGGTCAGTGGATATTGAACGTGGGGCTGTCAGACGTGCATTTGCTCCAGCGGCGGCAAGTGCAGTCGCTTCAGCTACTGAGCCAGTGGATTTTTTGGTCAAGCTAATGCTGGAATGGGTTAGTGTTAATTGCGCTTGAGCTAAATTGGAAGAAATTACGATCAATGGTAACAGCCACAATTCAGCAAAACCCCGGAGAACATCTTCTTTATCTTGTAAAGTGGCAAAAGCGTTCGGGCTGAAGGTTATACAAGCCTGAGATAAAGCGTCTGCTAAACTGTCAGTGGATACACCTTTACGAAAGCCAAAGCCTGCAACAATCATTTTAATAAGCTCCATTGCACAATTGGAAAAGATGCGGCCCAGCCCCTTTTGGGACCAAGGGGCCTTGATTCTGCTAATTCAATACGCATTAGCTCGCCGCCATGCTTTGCATGGTACTCCACAAGTAGAGATTCGCCTTCCAATGTGACAGCATTCACAACTAGGCGGGATGCTGACATATCTGTAACCACGTCCAGTAATTCTGGTGCCAATCCTCCACCAACAAAGATTGCATCTGGGCTTTCAACGCCGACCAAAGCATCAGGTGCTGGCCCTTCAATTATAGTCATTCTGTCCGCAACGCCCAATACTTCCGCATTTTGAAGAATGCGTTCAGCACGATCTCTTCTTTTTTCTACAACAGTTGCTTGTGTCGAGGGATGAGCTAATAACCACTCGATGCTAACTGATCCGGAGCCACCACCAATATCCAATAAATTTTGATTTGGTAAAGGAGCAAGAGATGAAATTGTTATGGCGCGAATTGGGCGTTTGGTAATCTGATTATCGTGAACAAAGGTATCATCGGGCAATCCAGTAGCTGAAGTTAGTGCAGGTCCATCTCCTGCCACACAGATTGCAACGCAAACAGGATGCTCAAATGTACCATCTATGTTTTCTGCCGAACCTGATGTAAGCTTTTCTGCCCTAGAGCCTAAGCGTTCCATAATGGTAAGCTGACTTTTGCCAAAGCCCCTGGATTTTAAATACTTAGCAAGTTCTGGAACGGCGTCGCCGTCACGCAAAGTTGCAATAATTTTTACTCCTTGTGCAAGGTTGCGCCGTAATTTTGTAAAAGGTGCGGCATGCAGTCCGATGCAAATTGTTTTATCCAAAGCCCAGCCTGTCTGCGCGGCTGCAAGGGAAAAACAAGATAATGCTGGTAATGCATTCCATTCTGCATCATCAAATCGTTGAGCGATAATGGTGCCAGCTCCAAACCAGAACGGGTCGCCTGATGTCAGAACAACAACACTTTGACCGCGTAAGGCACTTAAAATTTCGATTCCCTTAGAAAATGGTGATGGCCATTCCATATGCTGAGCTTGATTCTTAGGTATCATTGCTAGATGGCGTGGGGGTCCAATAATAATAGCGGCGTTAATAAGTGCGACTTGACTCGGAGCCGTGAGCCCTTCAACTCCATCTTCTCCAATACCGATGATGGTCAACCAAGGAGTCTTAGACATGCAGCCAAACCTCCTTATTCTTGGTGGTACCACTGAGGCTACAGTTTTTGCCAAGGCTGCGGCAGCAGTTTGTCACAATGGCATTGTTAGCTTTGCTGGCCGGGTAAATCGTATTAAGCGTCAACCTTTGCCTCAGCGGGTTGGTGGATTTGGCGGAGTTTCTGGGCTTGTTCATTTTATGCAGACAACAAATGTCACGCATGTAATTGACGCAACCCATCCCTTTGCTGCGCAAATGAGTAGAAACGCCGTGATTGCCTGTGCACAAGCGCATGTGCCCTTGATGGCTTTGACGCGTCCGCCGTGGGTCGCTCGTACGGGTGATAATTGGACTCATGTTCCTGACATTCAAGGCGCTGTTGGCGCATTGGATCGAGCCGCGTGCCGCGTCATGCTTGCTGTTGGGCGAATTCAATTGCAGAATTTTGTGCCAAACCACCAGCATTTTTACTTGCTTCGACTTGTTGATCCACCGGTCATTGCACCACCTTTTCCCCGCTGTCATGTTGTCGTTTCGCGGGGTCCTTTTACCGCTGAAAATGATCTTAATTTGATGCAAAAGCACAGAATAAATCTTCTGGTATCTAAGAATGCGGGTGGCTCTGGTGCGTATGCAAAAATTACCGCTGCGCGCCGACTTGACCTGCCAGTAATCATGATAGAAAGGCCCCCTATTTTGAAAAGGATGGAGACTAACTCGGTGACTGATGTGCTTACTTGGATAAATCATATTGGAGCTGAACGGGGCGTGTAGACAATTGGTGATATCTTGTGAGCAATAATACGAGTTTGCGAAGATCCAATGATAACAACTGTACGCATGTCGGCCATGTCTGGTGTGGCATCAGGCAGTGTAACGACGCGAATGTTTTCTTCAGGGGTAGACACGGCACGAGCGAAAATCACAGGGCGTGTGTCTTGGCAGGTATTGCATAGTATCTTTAGGGTGCGCTCAAACCCTGTGGGTCGCGAATTAGAGCGCGGATTATAAAATGCCATTACAAAATCTGCTTCTGCTGCCAAACGCAAACGGCGTTCTATTAGAGACCATGGTTTGAGATTGTCTGACAGATTGATCACGCAAAAATCATGGCCTAGTGGTGCACCTACACGGGCCGCTGCGGCCAACATCGCGGTTATACCTGGTAGCACTTGAATTTCTAGACTTAACCATTCTTTTGGACCTTTTTCTAAAGTCTCAAATACGGCTGCAGCCATTGCAAAAACTCCAGGATCGCCAGATGAAACAACAACAACACGTTTACCATTTGCTGCCAATTCAAGTGCTTGGCGAGCTCGAATAACTTCAACTCGGTTATCGCTGGCATGCAATGTCAGACCTGAGCGCTCAGGAATCCGAGCGACATAAGGAATGTAGCCTACAATATCAGTAGCATTGGCCAGCGCCATTGTAACTTCAGGTGTAACGAGAGAATCACTGCCTGGGCCAAGCCCGGCTATCTTTAGCGAGCCTTTCATGGTCTGCGCCCTTTCCCGTGCACAACAATAATTGAGAAATAGGGTGTCACTTCAAGGTTTGCTTCAGAGAGTAATTGAACGCTTTGGTTAGGCATGGTCGCATATTCAATCAGCCATGCTTTCTCAAATCGGCCCGCGGCAATCAACGCGTTTCTTACTTTATTTATGTTCCGTCCAATTTTCATGATCACAATAGCATCAGCATTTGCAATATTCTTGATTAAAACATCTTCTGAAAGGGTGCCCATCAGTACCGTCAGAACGTCATCGCCCCACGTTATAGGAGCAGCCGTGGCTGTCCATGCGCCAGACATACCAGTTATTGCTGGAACAATTTTAACTGTATTGTTGTGTTTTAAGCGTTCATAAAGATGCATAAAAGAGCCGTAAAAGAAGGGATCGCCTTCACACAGGACAACTACATCTTTCCCTCTGTCAGCTATAGCTTGGAGCCGTGCAGTACAGTCAGTATAAAATTGGCTGAGCAATTTATTGTACAACGGGTCAGAAATTGAAATCTCTGTTGTCACTGGGTATTCCATCGAAATTTCTTGCACTTTATCAGCCAACATACCATTTACAATCTGACGGGCTTGACCAGATCGGCCTGTTTTACGAAAAAAAGCAATTATTTCGGCTTGGCGGACTAGTCTGTCTGCGCGAACACTTAGTAGATCCTGATCACCGGGGCCTAAGCCGACGCCATATATTGTACCTTTTGTTGAGGCATTTGGTTGTCTCATTCCAAGCGGCTCGCGAGAGCATTTAGAGCAGCTACTGCAATGGCGCTGCCACCTAAACGACCCTTTACGATGCAGCAGGGCACTGGTTGATCGGCCCAAAGTGCCTGCTTGCTTTCGGCAGCTCCGACAAAACCGACGGGGCAGCCAATGATGGCTGCAGGTCGTGGGTAACTGGAATCCTCAAGCATGTTCAGCAAGTGGAAAAGTGCTGTTGGTGCATTGCCAATGACGACAACAGCCCCGCTAATATATGGTCTCCAGAACTCAAGTGCTGCTGCGGATCGGGTGTTACTCATCTTTTTAGCTAATTCTCTGATGCCACTATCATGCAGGGTACAAATCACTTCATTCTTTGCAGGCAATCTTGGGCGCGTGATTCCTTCGCTAACCATCCGAGCATCACAAAGAATTGGCGCACCATTTTCCAATGCTTCCCGAGCTTTTGAAACGAAATCGTTTGAGAAATGGCAGTGTTTTTCCAAGCCAACCATGCCGGCAGCATGGATCATTCTTACGACAACTTGCTCTTCGTCTCGTCCAAAGCGTGTGAGGTCGGCCTCAGCGCGAATTGTTGCAAAAGACTGCAAATAAATCGAGGCACCGTTAGTTTGGTATTTGTATGGCATGCAGTTAGTCCAAAAGTTTTTGTAAGTCGCTAGCAGAAAGTCCTTGTTGACTCGGCTGATCCCACGGATGACCGCCCTCCACAAGGTTATACGCACCATTTTGACCTACAAGTGTTGTGTGTGAAAGGTGTGGATGAGCACAGCCTTTTGCACAGCCCGAAAGATGTAATCCAGCCAGATTTTTGGATGCCAATAAGCGTGCAACTGCACGCGTTTCTACAGTAGCAGATGAACAGGCTGGCGCTCCGGGACAGGCGTGAACTTTTAAAATTGGATCATTTGGATCAGTTATAAAATCATATGCATTATCAATTTCTTCCACGCCCTCTAGCAAAATTAAACGCCAAGGTGTGCAACGAATTGCAGTCGTTTTGGCTTGTAAAATTAGAGATGTAAACGCCTTTGCATCTAGACTTCCAAATGGAACTCCAACAAAATAGCCTTTATGTGGTGAGGGTGCAGGCCCTGGCTTCAGCGCTTTTGCTTGCGGTTGTGCTGGATGTGACTGCCACTCTTTGGGAAGGTTTTTTGTTACCAAATGACGGGCCATACGTCCCGCTTGAATGCCTCCACTCTCTTGAAACCATTTTGCCATCTGAATCAATGCTTCAGGCGCGTTGTCTAACTCTATTGCTCGCCCGTGAGTTGCTCCATCAGCGCGTAACATCAAAACCCGGCTGGAGTTAAATTCAAACCGAAAGTCAGCAGAAGCGGTCCCCAGCATTGGTACCAAGCCTGTATCCAGCGCGATACCAATTTTGCTAGGTAGGTTGGGCAAATCGGAGAGGCATTTGGAAATTTCGCTATGTAGAACGTCAGTTATATCACCGGATTTCCAAAGAGGTGTCGTCAAGATGTTGCGCCGTGACTCTGTGTTGCTGTCTTTATCTAGTAAGTCAAAAGTAGCGAGCCTATCCAGTAACTTGCGATAGTTTGTCTTACGAATTCCACGTATTTGAATATTTGCTCTACTGGTAAGGTCGATGGCTCCGTTGCCGTGAGTAAGTGAAATTTCGCAAAGTTCAAGGACTTGCTTTATAGTTAAACGGCCGAGACGCGGACGTATTCGCACTAATAACCCGTCTCCAGAAAGCATTGGCCTGTGTGCGTCTGGACACCATCCTTTTACCACGCTCATAGTGTGGCCTTCAGTTCTGCCCGTATTGAGTTGCGCCTGGTTTTCCATAGGCCCGCTGCATCCAGCGCTGCAAATTGATCTTGCATTGCCTTAAATGCTCCAAGATTGGCCTTTTGTAAAAAGTTAGCCACGCTGGGATCGCCTAGTGTTGCCTCGTAATATAAATCAAACAGATGTGGCTTAACTACTCCTGCCAAATGTGCAAATGCAGCCATGTGATCAAGAGTTGCAGCGATTTCTGCCGCGCCACGAAATCCATGGCGCATCATACCAGCAAGCCATCCTGGTTGCGTAGCGCGTCCCTGGACAACAAGAGCTATTTGCTCTGGTAAGGCTCGAGCGCATGGAGTTTCTGGGTTTGTGCTGTCAAGATGATACAGCTTTGCAGTGCCGCCGGTTATGGCTTGAGCTGCAGCAAAACCAGCTTGATGCGCAGCATAGTCTGAGGCTAATAGCAAATCAGTTTCTGGTAAGTCCTGAAGATGCACGAAACTGTCTGCGGATGCCACACGATCGCGTAACCCGGCCTCATCTTTGATAGGCTCAATGCTGTCTAACGTATAGGCGCTGGCACGCAACCATGCGGCCCCAGCCATTGAGCGACTTTCTTTGGTGAATATTGTCAGATTAGAACCCATATCTAATCCGAATGTGCCGGGCGCAGGGCCATACACACGAGCGGTACTAGTTTTGCCTGCATATGGGTTCCAATCCGAAGCCTCATCGCGAGCAGCAAGAGCACGAGTAGCCTGACCAAAAAGATTAGATAAATTTGGAAATACGTCGCGAAACAAACCAGAAACCCGCAAGGTTACATCTATTCGTGGTCGACTAAGTTCGCTAATTGGCAAGACTTCTATGCCAGATACCCTCTCTGATTTTTCATCCCAAACAGGACGAACTCCAAGCAGATGCAACGACATTGCAAATTCTTCGCCCGCTGTACGCATGGTAGCTGACCCCCAAAGGTCAACGATCAAACCTTTTGGCCAGTCTCCCTCATCCTGTAAATGTCGCCTCATTAGCTCTTCGGCTAATTTGACGCCTTGAGTATAAGCTGAGCGAGTTGGGACAGAGCGGGGATCTGTAGTGAATAAGTTTCGCCCTGTAGGTAGAATATCTTGACGACCCCGATAGGGTGAGCCTGAAGGCCCAGCGTCGATTCGTTGGCCGTTTAGGGCCGCAATTAGTGAGTTTCGCTCACTTTCAACAGATGAGCATGCTTGGCCGTTTGAAGATCGTCCCCAGATATGTAAACCATCGCCATACTGGTTTTCTTTTATATCACAAACAAAACGGTCGATACGAGTAATAGCCTCACTGGTTGATGTGGCATGCGCCAAACCCAGATCGTCTTCAACACCTAACGCTTGGGCTTCGGTGCGGATATCAACTTGCAGCCTATCGCGACGGTTTGGGTCAAGCCCATCAGCGTTGGAGAATTCGTCCAAAAGCGTTTCAAGTCGAACTAATCGATCGGGTGTTTCAGTTACCTTCATTGGCGGTGGAAGATGGCCTAGGGTAATAGCACTAATACGTCGTTTGGCTTGTGCTGCTTCGCCTGGGTCGTTGACGATAAAAGGATAAATTACCGGTAATTTTCCTGTTAATACTTCCGGCCAACAAACATTAGAAAGAGCAACTGATTTTCCAGGCAACCATTCCAGTGTGCCGTGTGCTCCTATATGAATTAGCGCATCTGATTGGTTTTGTAACCAGAGGTAAAAAGCGACATAAGAGTGTCGCGGCGTTCTGGCGAGATCGTGATATTCGCTACTGCGCTCTTCACGCGTGCCCCGTTCTGGCTGCAGCGCTAATGTGGTATTACCGAGTTGAATTGCATTAAAGTAAAAATTACCATCACAAGCTTCACTTGTTGGATCGCCCCAAGTATTTTGTAAATCATCTTGAAGAATTTGTGGTAAGGTCGAGAGAGCGTCCATGTATTTGGATATAGGCCAAGCGAATGTCTTGCGGGATAGCAATGTTTGCAAAGGAAGCTTGCTTTTGTTTACAATATAGCCGGCTTTTGACAGATCATCCAAAATCGCTTGGGCAGAGGCAAATGCATCAAGACCTACGGCATGTGCCATATTCCATTCTTTGTTGGGGTAGGTGCTGAGTATTAATGCTGGATGTCTCTCGAAAACTGGACGCTCAGATAAATTTACCCACGCCTGTAATTTGTCTGCAACATAAGCTATTCTGTCAGCATCAGGTGCATGAGTAAAACGTGAAAATTGTAGATCTGCATCTCTTTTTTGCGGTTCTTTAAACGAAGTAACACCTGCAAAAATACGCCCGTCTACTTCGGGTAAAACGACATGCATTGCTAAGTCTGAGGGTGATAGTCCACGTTCTTCGTTGTCCCATGCAGCTTTTGTAGACGTAGCTAATGCCACCTGAAAGACCGGGACGTTACCAGCATCAAGTGGCGAACTTCCAGAATTGCCTTTGCCTGAAAATGCTGTTGCGTTGAGAATTGCAGCGGGTGCTAGGTGGGCAATCTGCTTGCTAAGCCAATTTGCTGCATCTGGTGTTTTGAGGGATGGGGCAAAGAGTCCAAGAACTCGAAACCCGCGTTCGTTTAAAGCAGTAAAAAGCGCTTCCATAGGCGATAAATCTGCAGCCGCTAGATATGCCCGATAAAATGTTAATATTATTAGTTTGCGTGTGTCTGTAAGAAATGCTGCTGGACAGGTAACACCATGTTTCGGTGTCCAAGCTCCAACCATGGGTAATGCCTTAGCGCCGCATACTGGCCCAGCGTAAAGCCCTGAAGCGAGAGCCATTTGTGCCAGAGCAGACTGCGCTGCCACGGCGCCACCAGTATCACACAGTTGTGTCAGTCGACGTAAAGTGCTGACCGGCAGTGTGGAGATCTCGTCCAGTCTTGTGTCAGTTCGTCCATCCGCAGGCAATACGGCCAAAGCTATGCCCTTAGACCGGCAAACAGATGCTACTTGCTGTAGCCCGTATGACCAGTAAGGAACTCCACCAATAAGCCGGATTAAAACACCCTGAGCTTCTGAAAGGGTTTGCTCTATGTAGGTATCGATTGATAACGGATGCTTAAGACTTATGATGTTGGCCAACCGTAAACTTGGCATTTTTTTGGCCCCACCTCCGCGGTGGAAAGCTGCTGCAAAGGCCCCGAGGTCACTGTCAGAGTAGGATAACACTATAAGATCGGCGGGCGTTTGCCGCAGATCAGTTGGGGTCTCATTTTCCTCTAAGCCGTGGCTTTCGCGAAATACAACATGCATTGCAGTATACCTGTTATTTGATTGTAACTTGCGAAGAGTCCGTCAATGCTTTTTGGATAGCTATCTCATTAACATCGTCATGCTCAGCAATCACAACTAACTGACCTTGACGATCCTCATGGGGCATCCATGGCCTATCATACTGATGGCGCACTCTAGAGCCTACCGCCTGAACTAACAAACGCATTGGCTTGTTTTGAACCGATGCATATCCCTTAATCCGTAAAATATTCTGTGTTTTTACCAGCATTTCGATACGATCAATTAATTCAGCTGGTTCAGTAATCTCCTGAATATTAATTATCACACTGGCAAAGTCGTCGTGCTCATGATCGTCGTGGCCATCATGGTGACTTGGACGAGAGTCGATATCATTCTCAGCGGCTGCTTCAAGACCTAAAAGCACGCGGGGATCAATCACTCCCTCAGACACTTCTACAACAGGAACGGGCCTTGGTGATAATTTATTTATCACTGCCCTAGCCTTGGCAACGCCTTCCGGCCCAGAGAGGTCAGCTTTAGTCAGCAGGATAATATCTGCACAACTAATTTGGTCCTCAAATACTTCTGATAGTGGAGTTTCATGATCAATGCTTTCGTCTGCTAGGCGTTGGGCGTTCACTGCAGTAATGTCAGGGGCAAAGCGACCTGCTGCTACCGCTTCAGCATCCGCCAAAGCAATTACACCATCAACTGTTATTTTGCTGCGGATATCTGGCCAATCAAAAGCTTTTAACAATGGTTTAGGTAATGCAAGCCCTGAAGTCTCAATAAGAATATGCTCTGGCTGCGGCCTAATAGCCATCAAAGTCTCGATGGTAGGAATAAAGTCGTCTGCCACAGTACAACAGATGCAACCATTGGCGAGTTCTAGAATATTTTCTTCTGGGCAATCTGGAATTGCGCATGTTTTCAAGATTTCGCCGTCAACCCCAACGTCTCCGAACTCATTAACTATAATGGCCAAGCGTTTACCTTGTGGATTTTGCATCAAATGCCGAACCAAAGTAGTTTTGCCTGATCCAAGAAAGCCAGTAATCACGGTGACAGGTATTTTTTTTAGGCTAGTGATATTGTTTGACGGTATCATGCAATTAAAACTCCTGTGGGGGAATACGGGCAACGCAATTTTTACGAAAATGCTCGGATCGTGCCCGCCAAGGTACTAAGCCATTTTCAGTTTCAAAGTAGGCGGTTACACCATCAATTATAATTTCTACATGCCTGCCCTCAATTAGATTTCCATAGACATAGGTCCAACGTGCAGAACCGCCACGTAATGCGATTGAACATCCTGATGAGCAGTTAGATAAGCATTCAACAGCCTTAAGGGTGACGCCATCTGGCACGCCTTTTTTGACCAATTGCGCATGTAACATTGCTCCCGGCCTAGTGCCATCTTTTAGAGCTGCAGTGTCCCGCCTGCATTTTACACAAACTAAGAGCTCAACCGGAGAAAGTTTATTCATTATGCGTTCCTGTATGGCGGGGAAAATGGCGGGATGGCAGTATCGCAACACCCGACACCCGGAGCACCCCGTCCGGTTTCAATCGTCTATATGTTGGCAGGTCTCCCGGCTTACGGATGCAAGAGCTTGCGCTCTGTCGGCACCTCCGCCTTCCCAGCTTTATAGCCAGTGGCACAGGAGGTTCCTCTCCGGTCACGGTCGCGGGGGCGGCTGCAGTTCCAAAATTACCTAATCAAATAACCTTGGCGTGCATTCCCTTTTCACCCAAACAAAAGTAAGGGCACCAACAATTCTTTAGTGGGCGTCAGGCCCGTTGCTGTCAAGTATTTCATATGCTCTGGTATCAATCTTATTTGCGTGGCACAAACTAGTTAAAACTTGATACACAGGGAGCTCCCGATGGACGAAGTCACCGCCCGCCACAATGCTAAGATGAAGAAGATCAAGGCTGCCCGCGATAAGATGATGGAAACTAAAACTGAGCAAAAAGGTCTGATCGTTGTTCACACTGGTATGGGCAAGGGTAAATCGTCTTCTGGGTTTGGAATGATCATCCGCTGTATTTCACACGAAATACCTTGTGCTGTTGTTCAATTTATAAAAGGAAATTGGATTACTGGAGAAAAGAAATTCTTGAGAGAACGTTTTGCTGATGAATGTCGTTTTTTCGTTTCTGGGGAGGGCTTTACATGGGAGACGCAAGACCGTGAACGAGACGTAGCTGCTGCCCAAAATGGATGGAAAATTGCTAAAGAGCAGATTTTGGATCCAAATATAAGGTTTGTTCTTCTTGATGAAATCAACATCGCTTTGCGCTATGGCTACCTTGAAATTGATGAGGTTGTAGATTTTTTACTTCAACACAAACCACCAATGACACATGTGGTTTTAACTGGTCGGAATGCTAAAGATGAATTAATTGAGGCAGCTGACTTGGTCACAGAAATGTCACTTATAAAACATCCGTTTAAAGAGGGTATAAAAGCGCAGAAGGGTGTCGAGTATTAGTTGCAGAAATATTTCTCTAGCATAACTCAAAAAAGGCTTCATTCTCGCAACTCGAAAAGACAGGGACGGGTCTCCGTAGCAGAAAAACGAACTACCTTAATTTACTTCTGAAAGTCTCTATCTGATTTGGTATATTCATGACTAGCATTATGATACAAGGCACTGGCTCCAATGTTGGCAAGTCAATGCTTTTGGCAGGTATATGTCGAGCGGCGATAAGGCGTGGGATTGCAGTAGCGCCTTTTAAGCCACAGAATATGTCAAATAACGCAGCCGTGACTGCTGATGGTGGAGAAATTGGGCGTGCACAAGCATTACAAGCGGTGGCATGTGGATTACCCCCACATACAGATATGAACCCTGTTTTATTAAAACCAGAAACTGATTTTGGTTCGCAGGTTGTTGTACAGGGGAAGCGGATTACAACCGTAAAAGCCCGTCATTACGCAAAGCTCAAAAAGCAATTGATGCCTGCTGTATTGGACAGTTTTAACCGATTGAAAGCTAATTATGATTTAGTTTTGGTAGAGGGCGCAGGTAGCCCAGCCGAAATAAACTTACGTTTAAATGATATAGCTAACATGGGTTTTGCCCGTGCTGCCGATATTCCGGTAATCATAGTTGGCGATATCGATAGGGGGGGCGTAATAGCACAAATTGTTGGAACGCAAGTGGTGATGGATCCAGAAGATGCGGCAATGGTTTTAGGTTTTGTTATCAATAGATTTCGCGGTGACCCAACTTTATTTGATGATGGGTATCAGATGATAGAAAGACAAACAGGTTGGCGAGGTTTTGGAGTCGTGCCTTGGTTTTCTGATGCTTGGAAACTGCCTGCAGAAGATGCATTAGATATCTCTACCCCAAAGCGCAGATCCGGATTGCATGTCGTCTGCCTAAAACTATCCCGAATTTCAAATTTTGATGACCTTGATCCATTGGCGCAAGAGCCAAGCGTGCGACTGACAATGTTAAATGAGGGACAGCCATTACCTTTTGATACGGATGTTGTGATTTTGCCGGGCAGTAAATCTACTCGGGGAGACCTTGAGTTCATGCGCGCTCAAGGCTGGGACGAAGACGTTCGCGCGCACTACCGACGTGGTGGTCACGTTTTGGGTATTTGCGGTGGTTTTCAGATGCTTGGTAATTCAATAACCGATCCTGATGGCATTGAAGGTCGCGCGGGGGTAGCACATGGGCTCGGCCTATTAGATATTGATACAGTAATGACGAATGACAAACGGCTTACGGAAACTCATGCCAGTCACGTGCTGACTGGATGCATGATTACGGGCTACGAGATGCACATAGGGAGAAGTAAAGGGCCTGATAGTGCAAGGCCTTTTGCCCGAATTAATGGTCAGAACGAGGGTGCAATAAATTTGGATGGCAGAGTTGTTGGCAGTTACTTGCATGGGATTTTTCGTGGTGATGATTTCCGTCAGGCATGGCTCGCAAGTTTTGGTATCACTGGTTCTAATGTTATTTATGCCGAGGCCGTAGATCTTGTACTAAACGACTTGGCTGACTGGTTGGAAAATCATTTGGACATAAGTGCAATTTTAAAATGTGCTCGTTGATCCAGTAAGCTTTTGCACGCACTAAATCGCAAATAAAAAAAGACAGCAAAATATTGCCGCCGGTTGTCTATTCCTAGTAGACACGTGTTTAATTTCAAGCCACGCTGTGCACAAGTCAGAGGGACGTGAAATGGATAAGAAATTTATGAACATGAGCTTTGGCATACGAGAGAAAAATCGTAGTCTATTGGATCGAGTATCTACAATGATCCGTGAAGACATCCTTCCGATGGAAGAAGAATATGCTGCTGAAGTCGGTAAAGGTAATCGTTGGCTTTATACAAAGCGCCAAACAAATATACTCGAAGGCTTGAAAGATAAAGCAAAAGCTGCAGGCCTCTGGAACTTGTGGCTGACAGACAGTGACAGGGGGTTTGGACTTAGCACTGTAGAATATGCGCACTTTGCGGAGGAAATGGGGAGAACACCTCTTGGGGCGGAAACTTTCAATTGCTCAGCTCCAGACACAGGTAATATGGAAGTTTTCGAGCGTTATGGTACTGAGGGAATGAAGCAAGATTGGCTGCTTCCTTTACTTGAGGGGAGAATTCGTTCCGCATACTTGATGACTGAACCAGATGTGGCTTCATCTGATGCAACTAATATTTCAATGTCTTGTGTCCGTGATGGTAATGACTATCTGCTAAGTGGTGAAAAGTATTGGGCTTCTGGAGCCGGTGACCCGCGCTGTAAGGTTTATATAGTAATGGTTAAAACCGGTGGTGATCAATTGCCCAAACACAAGCGGCAATCGATGATTGTTGTGCCTGCTAATTCAGAAGGAATAGAAGTTCTACGTCCTATGTTGGTCTATGGTCATGATGATGCACCGCATGGCCATATGCATATCCGTTTTAGCAATGTTCGTGTACCAATTGAAAATATTTTGCTGGGCGAAGGCCGTGGATTTGAGATTTCGCAGGGTCGTCTCGGGCCAGGCCGAATACATCACTGCATGAGAGCCATTGGGCAGGCTGAAGCAGCCCTTGAATTGATGTGTCGACGCTCGTTGGCTAAGGAAGCTTTTGGCAAACTCTTGGCTCAGCTTGGAGCCAATTATGATATTATTGCTGAGGCGCGTATGGAGATTGAAATGGCGCGTCTATTGTGCCTCAAAGCTGCATGGATGATGGATCAGGGGGATGCGCGGGCAGCAGCACCATGGATTAGTCAAATCAAGGTAGTTGCGCCGCGGGTTTCCCTGAAAGTAATTGATGAAGCCGTGCAAATGCACGGTGGTCAGGGAATAAGCCAGGATACACCTTTGGCGCATGCTTGGACACACCAGCGCACTCTCCGACTTGCCGATGGCCCAGATGCAGTTCACCGACGACAGGTGGCCAGAGCTGAGTTAAAAAAATATACACAACTACCAATTTAAAAGTACTTCTTAGGCAAATAAAAAAAGGAAAGGCAGCGGTGACCCACCTAGTAGCTAGTGATTAAATGGTATGATTAATAAAAGTCTATTTTGACGTATTCTGTAGTCAGAATTACAGAACAGATCTTTCAAAACTAGTAGATATTTTGCTTTTTTGTTTATATATTTTTTTGCATTTTGGTATAGGGCTGCAAACCTATTTAGAAAGCCTTATAACTTTTAAACTAGTGTCAAAAAAACTGTCTCTTTATTTGGAGCTAGACCTCATGCGGCTTAGGTTGCACTTGTTCAGACTTGAAAGGGTCATCTGGATAAATAACATTTGCTAAATACAATCCTTGTGGGGGACTAACTTGTCCGCACGCAGATCTATCGCAGGCCTCCAATGCGTATTTAACATCAGTTGGCTGCATAGACCCGTTGCCAACCCTTACCAATGTTCCGACAAAACTTCTTACCTGATTGTGCAAAAACGACCGGGCACGGACATCAAATCGAACTTCTTGCCCGTGGCCCCCCTCGACTTGGCTTACATTGATGACATCTACTGTTTTGATTGGGCTTTCGGCCTGGCAGATTGACGATCGGAAGGTTGTAAAATCGTGTTGACCGATTAAGTGCTGTGCTCCTTTACGCATCGCCTCGATGTTGAGCTGATTTTTGATTTGCCAAACCAGACCATCTAGGTGTGTAGCCGGTGCGCGTCGCATGAGTATTCGAAATTGATATTGTCTTTCGGTTGCAAAAAAGCGCGCATGCCAGTTGTTGGCCACGGTGTTGCATCCGATAACTGCAATAGGATTGGGTCGAAGATGATAGTTTAGCGCTTCAGATAGACGAAAGGGATTCCAAATTTGTGCCATGTCACAGTGAACTACTTGGGCTAACGCGTGTACTCCTGCGTCTGTGCGGCCCGCCGCAACGATGTTATGAATGCGTGGTTCAAGTTTGGAAAGAGCAGCTTCAATTGTACCCTGCACAGATTTCTGTTTGGGCTGGCGCTGCCATCCAACAAACGGCTTTCCGTGATATTCTATTTTAAGGGCGTAACGCGGCATGGGCGTTTTCCTAAACGCAAAGGCAAAGACAGGCAACGGGAGTAGGACGTATTAAAAATGATATTTTATTTTTAGTGTACATTTAGATTTTTTGGTAACGTAGCCTGAGTGCTTGTGGCTAAATGCAAACGATAAATCTAGTTTTTCTAGTGAAATTAGCTCTACAGCTTTATATCATTATCAATATGGTTGTAAGGTAATGTGCTTGGTCGCAGAAGGAGTGCACCGCGTGGTTCTGACAAAGATTGCTGACGAGGTACTAGGTTTTGCTCGGGGTATTTATGGCGCTGGCGCAAACCTGTTAGGTGAATCAACGATACGGCTTGGCGTTACTGGTTTGGCGCATTCGGGCAAAACAACATTTATTACTTCACTAGTAGCTAATTTACTCGATAGGGGGCGCATGCCACATTTTTCTGTGGAGAAAGAAGGCCGCATTCTTGCCGTGTATTTGCAACCACAACCGGACGATACTGTGCCGCGTTTTGAATTTGAAAAGCATATGAGTTCGCTGATGGGCATGCCTCCTCGATGGCCTGATAGTACTAGGTCTATTAGTGAGTTACGAGTTTCTTTACGACTTATTCCAAACGGGATTTTTTCAAATATGCAAAGTCCGCATACAGTACATTTGGATATTATAGACTATCCGGGTGAGTGGCTGCTGGACCTTGGGCTGCTTGAAAAAAGTTATGACGCTTGGTCTTCTGTTACGTTAGAGCGAATAAATGCCCGTAGCTGTGGGGCACCCTATCAAGCGCTCATCAAACAAACTGACGTTTCTGCAGGTTTTGATGAGATGCAGGCTAAAGCCTTGGCTGCGAGCTTCACTGAATATTTGTCAGAAGCAAGAAACGAGGGATTCTATGACTGCACGCCTGGTCGGTTTTTGTTACCAGGGGAGCTGGCCGGGTCACCAGTGCTGACTTTTGCGCCTCTTCCTTTAGGAGATGAGCCACGCAAGTCTTTGCGTCGCGAAATGGCTCGCCGGTTTCAAGCATATAAATCGCAAGTTATCCAACCTTTTTTCCGAGACCATTTTTCCAAAATTGACCGGCAAGTTGTACTGATTGACGCATTGGGCGCAATCCACTCAGGTCCGTCTTCGGTTGAAGATATGCGTAACGCGGTGGTGGATATTCTGACAACTTTCCAGCCTGGTCAGAATAAATTCATCAACAAGCTTTTTAAAGGCAAGCGAGTTGAAAAAATCTTATTTGCGGCTACTAAAGCTGATCATTTGCATCATGAGCAACATGGTAAACTGACAGCAATAACGGATGCACTTGTTCGCCATGCTAGAGATCGTGCTAGCTTTGCTGGGGCGGATACTGCTGCTTTATCGTTAGCGGCATTGCGTGCCACTACTGAAGAAATTATTACACATGAAGCAAAACCCTTGGGGGTTGTGCTGGGTACTTTGTTAGATAGTGGTAAAAATGCGGCATTTTACCCTGGTACACTGCCGGATGATCCAGGGCACTTATTAAATCAAGCTAGATCAGGAATGACAAAATGGCTTGATGAAGACTATGAAATAATGCGTTTTGCTCCAGCATCTATTAAAATGCGTCCTGGCGATGGCCCGCCTCACATTCGCATGGATCGTGCAATCCAATTTTTGATTGGAGATCGATTGTGAGGTTGAATTATATAAATGTCATGAGTGGAAAAGAGAGGCCAAGTGATGGTCAAAGGTTCAGTTCTCATTGAGATTGGTGAAGACAAAGTCAGTCAGAATGTGGGTGATGCTCCACCTGTGCCAGATGAGGTGAAATCTATCCCAACTGGTGCTGCAATGCAGAGTTTAGCTCGATTAGCTAGCCATAGTCCTTCTAGGTTATGGCAGTTCTTTTGGTTCGTTACAGTTGCCCTTATGGTAATGGTAGTCAGTACAGTGGCTTGGGAATTTGCTTTTGATTGGATTGCGCGAAACCCAATCTTAGGATGGATATTTTCCGGGATGGTCGCCTCGCTGGCTGCTATTTTAATGGTAGTTGCACTGCGTGAACTGGCCGCTTTACTTCGAATTACTCGTATCAATGATGTGCGTATTGCTGCTGCAAGTGCGCTGGTTACCGAAGATTTTAGTAAAGCGCATGATGCGGTAGATCATTTGATTCGGCTTTATAAGTCCAGAACAGATTTGCGTTGGGGTATTGAACGATTTACTGAATTGCGAGGTGATCAAATGGATGCTGTTGGTCTTATATCACTTGCCGAGGTTGAATTACTCGCACGGCTTGACCAAGCTGCGGAACGTGAAGTGGAAGTTGCTTCCCGGCAGGTTGCTACTATTACCGCCCTAGTCCCTATTGCCTTGGCGGACGTGTTAGTAGCTTTGACCGCCAACCTGAGAATGATTCGTAACATCGCAGAAATTTATGGCGGACTTGGCGGTTTTTTAGGGTCCTGGCGCTTAACCAGAAAGGTGATCACACACTTAGTTGCTACTGGAGCCGTTGCAATTGGAGATGATATGTTGGAGCCAATCTTGGGAGTATCCATTCTTGGTAAACTTTCTCGCCGTTTTGGTGAAGGGCTTATCAATGGAGCACTGACCGCTCGTGTTGGTGTAGCAGCAATTGAAGTATGTCGCCCAATTAATTTTAACGATAAAAATAAGCCGAGTATGCGGCGTTTAATGAAACAGGCCTTGAGTGGTTTGTTTGCAAAAAGCGATAACAACAATGCCCTTTAAGTTGGATTGCGGTAATTGATCCAGCATGTTGCAGTTTATTAAAACTTAATTATAGGATTAGTTGTTTATGTTACTGTTCGCCCTCTGATCTGCCCTAAATGAAAATTAGGAAATTGATTGTGTAGTGTATCATAATCTGTCTTGTGGGTGTTAGACCTGCCGCTTATAAGAACTTTATGAACTTTTTTTACGATTACTATGAATTATATCCCCGACGCGCTGATCTTTTCTAGACGTCGGATAAAGGTGATTGAGCCTCTTCATCAAACGATGCCATCCCAAATAAGACTGATCCATAAAGGATGACTGCCCATGAGCGCTGAAACACCAGAATACAAACATACACTGAATTTGCCTAGAACTAATTTTCCAATGCGGGCTGGTTTGCCAAAACGTGAGCCCGAGTGGTTGCAGCGTTGGGCCCAAATTGGAGTATATGAAAAATTACGTAAAAAGACTGACCGTAAGCCTTTCACACTGCATGATGGCCCACCCTATGCCAACGGTCATTTGCATATTGGCCACGCACTAAACAAAACAATTAAGGATATGATTGTCCGATCTCATCAAATGATGGGATTTGATGCACGTTATATCCCTGGTTGGGACTGCCACGGCCTACCCATTGAATGGAAGATTGAAGAACAATATCGTAAAAAAGGGCAGAATAAAGACGATGTGCCTATTAATGAATTTCGCGCAGAGTGCCGAGATTTTGCGGCTGGTTGGGTGGATATTCAACGTAAGGAATTTAAGCGTTTGGGCATAACCGGCAACTGGGAGAGCCCTTATTTAACCATGGATTTTCATGCAGAGCGCGTGATTGCCGAAGAATTTATGAAATTTGTGATGAATGGCACGCTTTATCAAGGCTCCAAGCCTGTTATGTGGTCGCCGGTTGAACAAACTGCCTTGGCGGAAGCTGAAGTGGAATATCACGATAAAGACAGTTTCACGATTTGGGTAAAGTTCAAGGTTGTCGGTACGGATGATACTACTCTGAACTCATCGCAGGTTGTAATTTGGACCACTACTCCATGGACTATGCCATCAAATAAGGCAGTAGTTTATGGAACAAATATTTCGTATGGTCTTTATGAAGTTATTGGCCGACCTGAGGAGTGCTGGGCGACCATTGGGGAGCGGTTCATTATAGCTGATAATAGAGTTTCAGATGTAATGGCCAGTGCGCGTTTGGATGAAACGATGTACCGTCGGCTTTGCGATGTAACAAACGAGGATTTATCAAAAATCAAGCTCGCACACCCACTGTCCGGCGTGGAGGGTGCAAATGGTATTTGGGACGATATTCGAGATTTTCGTGCTGCTGATTTTGTGACTGATACTGAGGGAACAGGCTTTGTGCATTGTGCACCTAGCCACGGTCTTGAAGAATATGAGCTTTACCGTGATCTTGGAATGCTTGATCAGGTAATAACATATAACGTAAATCCAAACGGACATTTTCGTGAAGACTTGCCGTTTTTTGGCGGCAAGGCAATTCTTAAACCTAATGGTAAAGAAGGTAATGCTAATTCTGCTGTGATCAATAAACTTGCGGAGGTTGGGGGTTTGTTAGCGCGTGGTAAAATAAAGCACAGTTATCCCCATTCTTGGCGATCTAAAGCTCCGGTTATCTATCGAAACACGCCGCAGTGGTTTGTTTCGATAGATAAGCCGGTTGGCGATGGATTGGATACCTATGGAAAAACAATTAGAGAACGAGCATTAACTGAAATTGACAATGTTAACTGGACACCAAAATCTGGCCGTAACCGCTTGCACTCGATGATGGAGGCGCGCCCTGACTGGGTCCTCTCTCGCCAACGGGCGTGGGGTGTGCCGCTAACCTGTTTCACGAAAAAAGATACGTTGCCAACAGACGACGATTTTTTACTGCGTAATTCGCAAGTCAATTATCGTATTGCTTTGTCCTTTGAAACGGAAGGTGCTGATGCTTGGTATGCTGATGGTGCTAAACAGCGTTATCTTGAAGGAATAGTGGATCCAGACGAATACGATCAGATCACTGATATTTTAGATGTTTGGTTCGACTCAGGATCAACTCACGCGTTTACCCTCCGCGACCGTGACGATGGTACAGAAGATGGAATAGCTGATGTTTACATGGAAGGTACGGATCAGCATCGAGGTTGGTTTCATTCTTCTTTATTGCAAGCAGTTGGTACAATGGGCCGAGCGCCTTATCGCAACGTCGTCACTCACGGCTTTACATTGGATGCTAAGGGCATGAAAATGTCAAAGTCCATTGGTAATACGATCGTTCCTGAAGAAGTGGTGCGACAGTACGGGGCAGATATTTTGCGTTTGTGGGTAGCGCAAACGGATTATACTGCCGATCAACGGATTGGCCCAGAGATCTTGAAAGGGGTTGCGGACAGTTATCGTCGCTTGCGTAATACGATGCGCTTCATGCTGGGTTCCCTCTCTGATTTCAAGGAAAATGATCGAATTTTACCAGCAGAGATGCCAGAACTTGAGCGCTGGGTACTGCATCGTTTGTCTGAATTAGATGAAGTGGTATGCTCTGGATATGCAGCATTTGATTTTCAGCGGGTTTTCTCAGCTGTTTTTACGTTTGCTACTGTAGATCTCTCCGCCTTTTATTTTGATGTTCGTAAAGATGTGCTTTATTGTGATGGTGACACATTGCAACGACGTGCTTCTCGTTCCGTCCTTGATTTACTGTTCCATAGGTTGACGTCCTGGCTTGCTCCGGTGCTTGTGTTCACTACAGAAGAAGTCTGGTTGGAGCGATATCCTGGTACTGATAGCTCCATCCACCTTACGGACATGCCAAATACTCCTATAGAATGGCGAGATGATTCACTCGCGGATAAATGGGCGAACATCCGCTCTGTGCGGCGTGCAGTGACAGCAGCCCTTGAGGTTCAACGAACTGACAAGGTTATTGGTGCATCTCTTGAGGCTGCTCCTGTGGTGCATGTAGATAACGCCCAGTTGGCGCAGACACTTTGCTCTGTACCGTTTGAGGATATTTGTATCACTTCATCAATTGATGTAACAACCAATGTGGCCCCTGATGAAGCGTTTCGGTTGCCTGAAGTAACTGGCGTTGGGGTCGTCTTCGAAATGGCAGAGGGTGAAAAGTGTGCTCGTTGTTGGAAAGTTTTGCCAGACGTGGGCACACATCTACATATAGCAGTCTGTAGTCGCTGTGATAAGGCTTTGGAGTAATATGCATGAGCGTTACAGCGATATGCCCGTTGTCGAAATTTTCATATTGGTATTCCAAATTTCTTTTTCGTCTATTTTGATCGCTTTTGAGCACCTAACACAGGCTATTTTCAGTAAAAACTTTGTGGGTCTATATCTATAGAAAGTCGAGCGTCGCCTTTTAAACGCACTTGAGAAACCCACTCTACAAGAGCTGATTGTAAGGCAACCCCTTTTCCTGCCTTAACAAGCAAACGAACTCGGTGTCGGCCACGAATACGTGCAACTGGTGCTGGTGCTGGGCCAAATACTTTTGCGTCTATACGGGTCAGTGCAAAAATATTTTTGGCAAGCATATTGGCTGCTTCAAAGACTTGTGTCACGTTTGATCCACTAAGTATAATGCCCGCCATCCGTCCATAAGGTGGAACTCCAGCCTGTTCGCGTTCGAAGGCTTCAGCGCGCCAAAATTCCTCTTCCTCACCTGCCAAGATCGCTCGAATTACAGGATGTTCAGGCTGGTAAGTTTGTATAAGTGCGGATCCAGTTTTTTTTGCGCGACCAGCGCGACCTGCTACCTGGCGCATAAGTTGAAAAGTTCTCTCTGCGGCACGTAGATCTGAGCCCTGTAGCCCGAGATCAGCATCTATTACGCCGACAAGTGTGAGATTTGGAAAGTTATGCCCTTTGGCTATCAGTTGAGTACCGATAATTATATCGGCACCACCGGATGCTATCTCTTCAATTTTTTCTTTAAGGGCGCGGGCGGTTTTATACATGTCAGAGCTTAAAACGGTAACCATTGCGTCAGGGAAAAGTTTCGCCGCCTCTTCGCCAAGCCGTTCGACGCCGGGTCCAATAGGTGCCATTCGTCCGACAGTTTCGCAGGAAGGGCATTTCTCGATCATCGGCTTTGTATCACCGCATTGATGACACATTAAGCTTTTCGAAAATCTATGTTCAACCATGCGGGCATCGCATTGATCGCAGCCTATTTGAAAACCGCAAGCGCGACAAAGCGTGATTGGGGCAAAACCGCGTCTGTTAAGAAACAGCATTACTTGTTCGCGGACATTTAATCGCGCATTTATTTTGTTTTGTAGTGCTTGGGATATCCATCGATTGGCAGGCAGTTTTTCGTTTCGCATATCGATAGTTTTAATTTCAGGCAATGTTGCCATGCCAAAACGAGCATTCAGGTCAAGTCGAGTATATTTGCCGTTTTGGACATTAGCCCAGCTTTCCAGACTAGGTGTGGCAGAGGCTAGTACGACGTGAGCCCTGACTTGCGAAGCGCGCAGGACTGCCATATCCCGTGCGTTGTAGATCACGCCGTCCTCTTGTTTGTAGGATGTGTCATGTTCTTCATCTACGACTATTAATCCAAGGTTTTGATAAGGTAGGAATAATGCAGAACGTGCACCGACCACCAATTGTGCCTTACCTTGTCCCACCATCCGCCAAATTCGACGACGTTCTGTCATGGTTGCGCCTGAATGCCATTCAGCTGGTTGAGCGCCAAATCGTCTCTCAATACGAGTGAGGAATTCCCCAGTTAAAGCAATTTCGGGCAACAAAACCAATGCTTGGCGTCCAAGGCGCATGGCGGTTGCAATTGCTTCTAAATAAACTTCTGTCTTTCCTGAGCCTGTAACGCCGCGTAGAAGTGTTGTCCCGTAGTTACCGCTGGCAACCGCTGCTGTAAGTTTCTCCGCTGCATCGAATTGTTCGGCTGTAAGTTTTTTGCATGGAAGGTCCAGGTTCATAGATTGGAATGGCAAGTCGCGTGGACAATTTTCTTCGGCTATAATACCTTGTTTCACCAGACCTGTAACTACAGATGATGTCACGTCTGAGTGTTTCGTCAGTTCTTTTAAGGTAAAGGTTAAATCACCAGATTTGTTTAAAAATGTTAAAACTCGAGCACGGGCCTCTGTCATACGTGTGGGTTCGCCATTAGCCCGTCGATAAACTCTTTGTGTTGAGGGAGGGTCAGTTAACCGTGGTGCGCGTGTAGCTAAGCGCAGCATTGCCGGCATTGGTGTCAGGGTATACGCTGCAGCTTTTTCTAAAAAATCTCGTAATTCAAGCCGCATAGGGACTACATCGAAAACGCGACTAATAGTACGTATTTTGCTATACTCGTAATCACCTGTGCCTTTTCCCCAAATTACGCCAAGTACCTTACGCGGCCCCAATGGTACCTCGACAAATGCTCCCAAATGGCATCCGCCTTCGGGAGATTTATAATCTAGCGTTCTGTCAATAGGCTGGGTAGTCATTACGGTAACGAGCATGCCCTCGTCATAAAACGAATGTGTCATATTAGGGCCATGAGATCAGGGGTTTTAGCATAACGATTCATGAGGTAAGTGGTATAAGAACAAACCCCAAGCCATCAAGAGAGACTTTATATGAAATTTTTTGTAGATACAGCTGAGATAGAAGCAATAGCTGAGTTAAATGATCTGGGAATGGTCGATGGCGTTACCACTAACCCATCTTTGATTATGAAGTCAGGTCGGGATATCTTGGAGGTGACCAAAGAAATTTGTGACTTGGTTAGTGGGCCGGTCAGTGCTGAAGTCGTTGCGCTTGAAGCTGAAGCTATGATTGCCGAGGGTCGCAAACTGGCGGAGATTGCCGAAAATATTGTCGTAAAGCTTCCGCTGACCTGGGACGGTCTGAAATCCTGCAAAGTTTTGTCTGGTGAAGGCAAGTTGGTTAACCTAACGCTATGTTTCTCTGCAAACCAAGCATTACTGGCAGCCAAGGCAGGAGCTACTTTCATTTCGCCTTTTATAGGTCGGCTTGATGATATCCACATTGATGGTATGGACCTTATTGAAGAAATTCGCTCGATTTATGACAATTACGGCTACGAAACGGAAATTTTAGCCGCGTCAATTCGGTCTGTGAACCATGTGAAAGATTGTGCTCTTATTGGTGCAGATGTGGTAACTGCACCGCCTGACGTAATTAAGAAACTTGCTGCTCATCCTTTGACTAGTGCAGGACTAGAACAGTTCATGAGGGATTGGGCTAAGACGGGGCAAAAAATCATATAAGAAACCTCACGTCTAGTTTAGATAACTCTCGTGAATATTCTGTAAGTTTATGCTCAGTTATTTCCGAATGAATATGGTTTGGTGTGTTTGGCTTCTTGGGTGTTGTTACACTATTTATATGAATCCGTAGTGCAACAGTCTGTAAAATCTCCACACCTTACAATAGTTTGCAGCAGATTTTTTATTTACACTATGTTAGTTAAATAAAAAACAAATGTTGAGTACGGTATGAGTAGCCAAACAAAAATTGAAAGTGCATTGCGTGAGGCAATAATTTCCAGCCCCAACGTAATTCTTGATGACAAAGATGTAATGCGTGCGTTGATTTCAGCTAATGAGCGGGCAATGGGTGATAATGTAGTTGATTTGCGGGGTCTTGCTATGGAGCGGCTGGAAGAACGCCTTGACCATATTCAAGATACCCATCGTTCTGTAATAGCGGCGGCATATGAAAATCTGGCAGGTGCTAACCAGATAAATCGAGCTATTCTGAAAATGCTTGAACCTATGGAGTTTGCCCAATTCTTGCGTGACCTCAATGGTAAGGTTGCAGACATACTTAGGGTGGATGCTGTAAAATTGGTTTTAGAGTCTGGTAATAGTAATGCTCCTCATATTAAAGAGCTTAATGATGTATTGACCGTCGCTGAACCAGGATTTGTTGATAAATATTTAACTTGTGGACGTGGTGGCACGGTTCGGCAGGTAACCCTGCGCGGTGTGCACGACTTAGCTCCAGAAATCTATGACAAATCTAATGGAATAAAATCTGAAGCATGTTTGAAACTTGATTTTGGTGATGCGCATTTACCAGGGCTACTGGTGCTTGGAGCTAGGGACCCAGATTTCTTTAGTTCGCAACAAGGTACCGATTTATTAGTTTTTTTTACTGGTGTATTTGAAAGAGTCATGCGGCGCTGGTTAGAATGAGCAATATTGCGCAAGCTACTCGCGATGCCTTGGAAAGTTTCCTAACTTATCAAAGCGGTTTAAAGGGCGCAGCAGAAAATACCGTGATTGCCTATACTGGGGATATCACGGAATTTCTAGTTTTTATGGCTGAACATTCTGTCCATAACAAAGTGCTTGATATCAAGGCTCTTTCTAGGGCTTCCACACAGGATATGCGCGCGTGGATGGCTGGAGCCCGAAAGGGTGGTGCTGGGTCAAGGTCCTTGGCACGTAAACTGTCGGCAGTTAAAGCTTTTTATAAATGGTTGGCGATCCGTGAAGGGTTTCAAGCTACTGCTGTATTATCAATTAGAGCACCAAAATTTAATAAAAAACTTCCAAGGCCTTTAGCGGAACGTGCGGCCCATGACGTATTGGATGTTGCATTCATTCAATCTGAAAATCCTTGGGTAGGATTGCGTGATGTTGCTGTTTTAACTCTGCTCTGGGCGTGTGGTTTACGAATTTCGGAAGCAATAAGTTTAACAGGCGCGGACACTCCAATGCCAAATATTCTTAGAATAATCGGAAAGGGGGGAAAGGAACGTATTGTGCCCGTAGTTGGCGCTGCTCAGGATGCGGTCGCAGCATATGTCAGGGCATGTCCATACGATCTTTTTACCAAAGACGCATTATTTCGCGGAATTCGGGGTGGACCACTATCATCGCGGGCCATACAATTGGTAATGTCCAAGGCACGAATGCATTTGGGTCTTCCGGCTAGTGCGACACCGCACGCTTTGCGCCACAGTTTTGCGACGCATTTGTTAAATGCAGGTGGAGATTTACGCTCAATACAAGAATTGCTTGGGCATGCATCCCTTTCAACGACACAAGCTTACACGGCCGTGGACACAGTTCGTTTGATGGAAGTTTATTCAAAGGCTCACCCCAGAGCTTGATTGCATAATTTGGAGTGCGAATGTGAGTAGAAAAAAATGATCAACAGCAGACATAGCTCTCATTATTGGAGTTGAGGCAATGAAAGATAAGCTTACTGTTCAATCCCATTCTGCACCTTACTGGTTTTGTATCGAGAGATTCTTTAAAATCAGACCATGTTGAGAGCGTGATCCTTCTTGATCAAAATCATAGCATTTATGGCCTGATTTCGGAATGAATATTGCCTAGTTTGAGATTATTCAGCGTAACAAGTAATACGCTATTATATTTGCACACAGTAATTGTTTACTTTTCAGTTTGCATCGTGGCGAATCTTGTCGCATGAAGTTCAAATGATCGCAAAAAAGCATGCATTAGCTGTACATTTTCTAACTGCAACTGGGGCAGTCTTCGCCATGTTGGCTATGCTGGCTGCTGTGGAAGCCAAATGGGATATGATGTTTCTTTGGTTGGTAGTGGCATTTTTTGTTGATGGTATCGACGGTCCACTGGCACGTAAGTATGATGTTAAAACAAATGCGCCTGAGTTTGATGGTGTATTACTTGACCTAATCATTGATTACCTAACTTATGTCTTTATACCAGCATTCGCGCTCTTTAAGTCTGGTTTAATGGATGGTTGGACTGGTTGGGTTGCCATAATTCTGATTACTTTTGCCTCTGCCCTATATTTTGCGGACAATCGTATGAAAACGAAAGATAACTCGTTTAATGGATTTCCTGGTTGTTGGAATATGCTTGTTCTAGTGATCTTCGCGCTTCAACCAAATTTTTGGATTAGCTTGGCCATGGTTTCGGTGCTTGCGGTGTCAATGTTTTTGCCGCTAAAGTTCATACACCCAGTCAGAACTGAAAGATGGCGCAAACTGACCCTTCCTGTTGCTATCGCTTGGACATTTTTTGCAGGGTGGGCCGCTTGGGTTGATTTTCATTCTGAAAGCTGGGCGCATTGGGGGTTGGTAGTTACATCCCTCTATCTCCTACTGGCTGGTGTAGTACAACAGATCATCCCAAAACGGTTATGATAAATTGACTGAACGGATCTTAGTGTATCGAGTTGCCTAAAGTAGCAGTTCAATGTGTGACTTTGACGCTAAATGTCATACAGGGCCTATCGCCTCAGAGTAAAAAGGGCGTTATGCAAAATCATGACAGGTACAGTTCATCTTTCTGATGCATCAAAGCTCCCCAAGTGGCAGCGTCCGATTGCATTGTTATTCTTAATGGCTTTTGCCATGCCAATTGCGTTTTCAGTTTGGTTGGCTTTGCTAAATAACTTTGTTGTTGAGGCTGCAAATTTTGACGGCGTTGACATTGGACTTTTGCATGCGATTAGAGAAATCCCAGGTTTTCTCGCGGTAGGCGTCATAGCTGTGATTATTTTTGTTCGAGAACAGGTTCTAGCGATATTTTCTTTAATTTTGCTTGGAGTAACAACTTCTATCACAGCTCAATTTCCCGAACTACAAGGCATTCTCGTCTTAACTTTTCTGAGCTCTGTTGGATTTCATTATTATGAAACTGTAAACCAATCGTTGCAACTCCAATGGCTGTCTAAAGATAGAGCACCGCAAGCTCTGGGGTGGTTGATGGCAGCTGGATCAGCGGCGACTTTTGTTGTGTACTTTGTTATTATGGTACTATGGGAGCCGTTGGGTTTAACGTATAATATAGTTTATCTTATAGGCGGGGGGATTACAGCCGCAGTCGCTGTTTTTGCTAGGTTTGCTTATCCTCAGTTTGAAGCGCCCCATTCTCAAAACAAAAGCCTCATTCTGCGGCGTCGTTATTGGCTGTATTATGCTTTGCAATTCATGTCTGGTGCGCGACGTCAGATTTTTATGGTTTTTGCTGGTTTTATGATGGTGGAGAGATTTGGATTTGAAGTCCATGAGTTGACAGGGCTTTATCTGATCAATCTCATTGTTAATATTTTTATTGCTCCGGTTCTGGGAAAAGTTGTCGCAGTTTATGGTGAACGAAAGGCGTTAGTTTTTGAATATGCAGGATTGGTCATTGTTTTTTTGTCCTACGGTGGTGTTTATTTTTTTGGCTGGGGCATCTTAATAGCTGCGATGCTTTATGTTATGGATCATATTTTTTTTGGCCTTGCTTTGGCGCTCAAAACTTATTTTCAAAAAATTGCTAGTCCTAGTGATATAGCACCAACAGCGGCTGTGGCTTTCACAATTAATCATATTGCTGCAGTTGGATTGCCGGTACCTCTAGGGCTTTTATGGTTGGTTTCTCCTGCTTTGGTATTTTTTATTGCGGCGGGTATAGCGGCGACATCGCTGTTGTTATCATTACTGATTCCACGCTACCCGGTACCAGGTTATGAGACGCGACTTTCAATTTTTCTGTCTGCACCAGCGGATTAGGATGACAGAGGGATGGTTTCTGACAGGTTCTGTGGCGGGCCATGTAGTGGAGATGACACCTACCGGGGCAATTTGTCTGACTTTCGTTTTTCTTGTAGATGCAGCTAGTCTAATCTGCAATTGACACCTGCTTCTGACTAGACTTGGCTGTTATGGATTTTGCCTATGTGACACAATTCTTTTTGGTTTCGACTGGGAAGAGACTGATGACTGCTAGGACTGCTGAAAGTTTCTGTGGCCGGCAGCAACAATTATATTAAGTAGCTAGGAGCTGTGAGCATACTTCATGAGCGAGCAATAGTTGGCATCTTTGAAGGCGGGCTTGCAGAGACATTATGCTGATATTACGGCAATAGTCTAATAATGCACAGAGATAGCACAGGATTTTTCTGCGCATTTAGTTAAACAAACCTGATATTGGAGAAAAAATGCCTACTTGGACAGCGCTCACAACTCTTGATGGAAGGGTGGAAGCAACAGCACTCGGTAATGCGTTGGAGAGGATGACACCAGAGCCCACAGGCGTGGGTGTGTTCGAAATTGAGGATGGATCAGGTCTTTGGGAGGTCGGTGCTTACTTTACTGAATTGCCGGATGAGATAGCCTTGTTGCTTATTTCGACCGCTTTGGGATCCAAGCCCTTTGTCGTCTCAGAACTGCCAGATACTGATTGGGTAGCTCATGTGCGTCGCGAATTGGTGCCGGTAGAGGCTGGTCGCTTCTTTGTATACGGTAGTCATGATTCACACAAAGTTACGTCCGATAGGCACGCTTTGTTAATCGAAGCTGCAATGGCTTTTGGTACCGGTCATCATGGAACAACATTAGGTTGCCTGCTGGCATTGAATCGGTTGGCAGATAACGGATTTTGTGGCGAACGAGTTGTGGATATCGGCTGTGGCACGGCTGTTCTGGCAATGGCGGCAGCATCGATTTGGCCTGCCCCTGTTTTGGCAAGTGATATCGACGCTCAGGCAGTTGCCGTTGCAAAGGTTAACTTGCGTGCCAATAATATGCAAAACCGAGTAGAAGTTGTTGAAGCTGCTGGTTTTGATAATCTGGCACTCAAAGGACCATTTGATCTTATTTTCGCCAACATCCTAAAGGGACCGTTGGTGGCTTTGGCACCTGAAATGGCTGCGCGATTACTGAATGACGGATTTGCTATTTTGTCCGGAATCTTAAACGAGCAGGCTGATGATGTGGTCGAAATTTATAAAAAAATGGGAACCAAACTCACCCACCGTGCTTCCATAGGGGATTGGACAACGCTCACGCTTCAAAAAGTCATTTGAGCGTTGATATCACGTGTATTTAAAGTGATTTCAAAGAAATATGTTTTTAAAAACTGTTTGCTACTTTTTCAATTTCACTGCGGGTTAGACCAATATCATGCAATTCACGATCTGTTAAGCCTGACAGTATTTTGCGGGTTAATCGTGTGTCATTCCAAGCTATTAATGTGCTAATCAGCCTTGCAAGGAAAATAAAGATTTTTCCTGCAATGGGTGGTGTTCTATGTGCGGTTTGTGTGGTCTCAAGTACAGTCATCGATCAAGTCCTCTTAATTTTGGTGGTTAAGTTGTAATTATCCTTCAAGCGGCAAATAGGCTCAGGGTAAAAGCTCCACAAGAAGAGAAATGTCATACGCGCTATGCAAATTGTGCATGCCCTTTTAGGGCAATTTTCGTTCTATAAAATTTACAACTGTGATTTTGGCTTTCGCGGCTATGGTTAACACTTGGAGGATGTTCGCGTTTCGTGCTAATGCTTAAAAAGGAAAAATAATATAAACGGGCAAAGGGCAATTATTAAATATGCGTATATTGGGAGTTGATCCAGGACTGCGACATATGGGTTGGGGTGTTATTGACACTGATGGCCCTAGGTTGCGCCATGTGGCAAATGGTGTTTGTCACTCGGCTGGCAATAATTTGCCAGAAAGGCTTTTGAGTCTGTTTGAACAGTTGAACTCCGTCATCACAACTTATGTTCCAGACCTTTCTGCGATTGAGCAGACTTTTGTGAACAAAGATGGAGTTGGAACTTTGAAATTAGGGCAGGCGCGGGGCGTTGCCGTTTTAGCCTTAGCCAAAGCGGGCTTAAATATTGGAGAATATGCACCTAATGCTGTTAAAAAAACTGTTGTAGGTGTGGGTCATGCAGACAAAAAGCAGGTCGCCCATATGGTCCGTGTGCAGTTGCCGGGTGTGCAGCTTGAAGGACCTGATGCCGCAGACGCCTTGGCTATTGCTATTTGCCATTATCATCAGGCTGGAAGGACGTTAGCGTCTGTTATGGCGCGGGTGCGCGCATGATTGGCAAGCTAACAGGACGTATCGAATATCGGGCATTGGATCATATCTTGGTTGATGTGCGTGGTGTGGGGTATTTGGTATATTGTTCTGAGCGAACGATGGCGGCATTACCTAGGGCAGGGCAAGTTTGCACTCTTTTTACTGATCTTGTAGTGCGAGAAGATCTGATGCAGTTATTTGGCTTTATTACTTTGGTAGAAAAGGAATGGCATCGTTTGTTGACATCGGTGCAAGGAGTGGGGGCGAAGGCCTCTTTGGCAATTCTTGGCACTCTTGGTGCTGATGGTGTTAGTCGTGCGATTGCTTTAGGTGATTGGAATACTGTTAAAGCCGCCAAGGGCATAGGACCAAAGATTGCACAGCGTATTGTTCTGGACCTTAAGGATAAAGCACCAATTTTAATGGCGATGGGTGAAACTAATGCTAATGTTTCGGAGCCTGCATCTGACTGTGAAATAATTGAAACCTTGGTGGAAATTGAGGCGCCTACGAGGTCTGGGCCGTCAACAACTGCTGATACACTATCTGCCCTAAGTAATCTTGGTTATGGGCCGGCTGACGCGGCCGCAGCTGTAGCTCAAGCTACTTTTGATCTGCCAAAAGGAGAAACTTCTGAGTTGATCCGCGCAGCACTTCAGCTTTTGGCACCGAAAGGGTGAAATAATGTCAGAACCTGATCCAACTTTGCGTCCAGCAGCTTTGCCTGAGGATCATGATCGCGCATTGCGCCCACAAACGTTGGATGACTTTGTCGGTCAGGCAGAGGCGCGCGCTAATCTTCGGGTTTTTATTCAATCTGCTCGTCAGCGTGGTGAGGCTATGGACCATACTTTGTTTCATGGTCCACCTGGTTTGGGTAAAACAACACTGGCGCAAATTATTGCCCGCGAGTTGGGTGTCAATTTTCGTATGACTTCGGGACCGGTCTTAGCAAGAGCTGGTGATTTGGCGGCAATTTTAACTAATCTGGAAGCGCGAGACGTATTATTCATTGATGAAATCCATCGGCTCAATCCAGTTGTTGAAGAGGTGCTTTATCCAGCGCTAGAAGACTTTGAATTGGATTTAGTGATTGGAGAAGGGCCTGCAGCCCGAACAGTACGGATTGAGTTGCAACCTTTTACTTTGGTGGGTGCAACAACACGAATGGGCTTACTTACGACGCCTTTGCGAGACCGATTTGGTATTCCGACCAGATTGCAATTCTATAGCGAAGAGGAGTTGTTTATTATCATTGATCGGAATGCTCGCAAACTTGGAGCGCCTGCTGATGAAGGTGGAGCACGCGAAATAGCACGCAGGTCGCGTGGCACGCCCCGGATTGCAGGAAGATTGCTGCGGCGCGTTGTTGACTTCGCCATTGTTGAGGGTAATGGATTAGTATCACGAGAGTTGGCAGATAGTGCTCTGACCCGGTTAGCTGTTGATGAATTAGGTCTGGATGGAGCTGATAGGCGGTATTTAAGCCTGATTGCCGAGCATTACGGTGGTGGGCCGGTGGGAGTGGAGACACTAAGTGCGGCACTTTCTGATAGTCGGGATGCGCTAGAAGAGGTCATCGAACCATACTTGTTGCAACAAGGATTGATCCAGCGGACCCCACGTGGTCGAATGTTGGCACCGCGTGCTTGGCGGCATTTGGGTATTGAGGAACCGAGGGTCTCTAAAGACCTATTTGAATAGTTGACACTAGAAACAGTCTGTAAAAAAAGTAAAAAATTTAATTACATTTTTGGTTTTGTACAAAGCTTTAAGAATTTTTTTTAAAGTCTGAGTTGCTAGCACTTTTTTTAAATAAAGTTATCCTTAAAGTGACAAAACCCTGTTAGATCAGTTTTAAGGGTAATTGAGCTTAACTGTCTTTCAGGTTGGTGCTTTGCCTTAAGTTTACGGGGGACATATGACAGAAAGTGAAATTCGATCTCTGTTTACAAGAGAAAACGGAGACTATTCATTTGCCCGTTGGGGTAGACCGTTGGCGCCAGTCGTGTTTGGTGTCGAGGATCAGACACTTCGAACAGTTAAAGGAGCTATCGAAGCAGTTTGCCAGCTTGCCAATCATGATATTACTGAAACTGACCCTGAGCTTGGTGCCAACTTCATATGGTTTTTTTTAAAAGATTGGAGAGAACTATCTGAAGTGCAGGGCTTGGCCCGCCTTATTTCAGATCTGCCTCCCCTAGTAAGCCGTTTGCAAGCAATGGATGCAAATCAGTACCGTGTCTTTCGCTTCGATGCCATGGGCGCCGTTCAAGCGTGTTTTGTTTTTTTGCGTATGGATAAACATTTATCCAAAGTTCCGGCTGAAACTTTAGCCTTGTCGCAGGTTGTTCAGTCAATTCTACTTTGGTCAGATTTGGCCTTTCGAACAAAATCCCCCCTAGCTTTGGTTGGAGAAACTACCTTATTACGCCCAGACATCGCAGATTTGATAAGAATTGCATATGATCCGCTGATGCCGGACGCAACGACCGATGCTTGTCACGCTTTGCGTTTGGCCGCACGTTTGGGTTGTGTCATTTAATTTTAAATTGTCTAATAAATGATGCTGGGTTTATTCTCCATGACCGTCGAAAAGAGATTTATATTCCTACTACTAAGAATGTAAAATTTTGGTACTGATATCAGTTTTATGCAAACCCGTAGATTGTATAATGTTTGGGTTTATTGTATAATGTTTGGGTTTACAGATAAAAAAATTCTAAAGTAAAATGTTTTTCTAAAGTGTGGTAAGTTTTTGTGCGGTTTGCGTCTGTATGCGTACTGCATAAATTTTTTTGCGTCATAATTTGAGGACTTCCCCCGAATTGCATTATTTCCCTCTGACCGTATTTTACGAAGACACTGACTTGGCAGGTATTGTCTATTACGCAAATTATCTGCGTTATATTGAGCGGGCGCGATCTACTATATTAGAAGAAATAGGCATAGACCAAAGTGCCATGCGAGCAGATGATACAGTTTTTGCAGTAAGTAGAATTGAGGCGGATTATTTAGGAGTAGCTAGACTTGGCGATCGATTGACAGTCATCACTACCCATCAAGCTTTAAGTCCCGTAAGATGGTCCTTCAATCAAGAGGTCCAGCTTGGTGATAAATTAATTTTCCGAGCCTACGTTGTCGCAATTTGTATGACAACTTCTGGAAAGCCAACCCGACTTCCTGCGGAAATCCGCGCAATTAAAGAATAAAAAGGTGATCCTTAGTCTCCTTTATAGCTTTTTAATAAGTTATAAGTTACGCTCCCAAAATGTGTAAAACACATCAACAATAAAGAGCAGGTAAATGGAAGTAGAGACTCTCGCCTTAGCGCATGAGATTGATTTCTCAGTGTGGGGACTTTTTGCTCGTGCAACTCTTGCGGTGAAATTAGTGATGATTATTTTAATTATTTCATCATTCTGGTCATGGGCTATAATTATACAGAAGTTAATTTTCTATCGTAAAGCAAAAAAAGAGTCGGCGCGTTTTGATCGTGCGTTTTGGTCTGGAGAGCCTTTGGACGGGCTTTTTAAGCAGATCGGTCCAGAACCAGATGGCGCTGCTCAAACAGTTTTTGCCAACGGTATGGTGGAATGGCAAAGATCACATCGTCAAGATGGTGGATTAATAGCAGGAGCTATGGCTCGTATCGATCGCAGTATGGATGTGGCTATAAATCAACAAAGTGAAAAATTGAAGAAGGGACTGACGGTGTTGGCAACGGTTGGTTCCGCTGCTCCCTTTATTGGTCTTTTTGGTACAGTTATTGGTATTATGAATGCGTTTATCGAAATTGCTGAGCAGCAAAATACGAATCTTGCTGTTGTTGCCCCTGGGATTGCTGAAGCCCTTTTAGCTACTGGGCTTGGTTTGCTGGCAGCAATACCTGCTGTTATCTTTTATAATAAATTAAGTGCAGATAGCGATGCAATTTCGTCGGGTTATGAATCGTTTGCTGATGAATTTTCTACAATCCTTAGCCGACAATTGGATAGCTGACCCATGGGTGCTGGTTACATCCAAAAGGATGAGGGTGGCAGGCGACGCCGAAGGCGCAGTCGCATCCGTCCCATGGCAGAGATTAATGTGACACCTTTTGTGGATGTAATGTTGGTGTTATTGATTATTTTCATGGTTGCAGCACCACTTTTGACAGTAGGAGTTCCCGTTGAATTGCCAAAAACTGCTGCTGGTGCGCTTTCAGTCGATCAGGAAGAACCCCTTACTATTACATTGACTGCAGCGGGATCAGTGCAAATTCAAACGACGGAGGTTGTGCGCAATGATTTATTAGCACGTCTTCGCGCTATAGCTGCAGAGAGGTCTAGTGACAAAGTTTTTTTGCGTGCAGACGGTTCTGTGCCATATTCAGAAGTCATGCAAATAATGGGTGCACTCAACGCTGGTGGCTTTGTAAATATTGGCCTGGTCACGGATGTGGGTGGCCCGACCCTGGACGGCGACGGACAGTAGTCCGGCATGTCTTTCTAGAAAGTGAATATTGGACACTTCATATCAGGCATTACTCATATAGGGCTGATTAGTTGGGCCCTTTTAAATGGCAGTTTTCAGTCTGAGCCTCGGCCATTTGCTTCAACTGACGTTTCGTTAATATCAACTGACTCTTTCGAGGCGTTATTAACGAGTGGTCCACAGCCTGATACTGCAACAGATGTCGCTTCGCCCATCATGCCTGTTGTTGATTCTAACTTAGTAGAAACTCCAAACTTAGACGAAACAGTGACATTGGAGGTGCCTGAATTATCACCACAACCTGAATCTGAAGTGCCTCCCGAAGCCCCAATAATACCAATTACCCCAGTACCAGAGGTTGTTGATGTAGCGCCCGAAGCCCCGCAGCAGCAGGACTTACTTACGCCTACACCACGACTTGTTCCACAATCGATTCCAAGGCCCTCGGAACGTGTTGCACCTAAAGCGGTCGCGCCCCCAGAATCTGAAACCAGTATTGATCTAATTGAACGAGAGGAAGTAACCATTGATGAGGACGCGGTGGCTAAGATCGAAGAACAGGCCGCAACTGGACCAGCAGAGGCCACCACTGAAATTGTAACAGAGGCTGAAAAATCTGTCACTGCGCCGCTATCCTCATTGCGCCCGCCTCGTCAAAGACCAATAGTGCCAGCGCCAACGCGTACGACCAAAGTCCTGGAGCCAGAAAGTCTGGCGGTTGTAAACACACCAGAGGGTGTAAATGATGCGCTTCGCGAAGCTCTAGCCGATGGCAAGGCTGAGATTCCCACTGGTCCTCCCTTGTCAGTCGGAGAAAAGGATGCGCTACGTGTTGCCGTTTCTAATTGTTGGAATGTTGGCTCATTGTCTTCGGAGTCTTTGCAGGTGATTGTTGTTGTGGCATTTGACATGTCCCGAGATGGTCGACCGGTTGCGCCTTCTATCCGTTTGGTATCAAGTTCAGGTGGTTCGGCCAATGGTGCGAAACAAGCCTATGAAGCCGCACGCCGTGCTATTATTCGCTGCACTAAGAATGGTTATAAACTACCTTTAGAGAAATATGGTCAATGGAAAGAGATCGAGATAACGTTTAACCCCGAAAGGATGCGCATCAAATGATGATCAGAGTGCTGAGTACTTTATTCGCGTTACTGGGTGCAATTCCCTCATTTGCCCAAAATGGACCATTAAGGATTGAGATTACTGAGGGAGTGATTGAGCCGCTGCCATTCGCCGTCCCAGATTTGATGGCTGAAACCTCTGAGGGTTTTAAAATTGGGCAAGACTTAGCTCGCGTTATAGCGGCAGATCTTACAGGTACTGGGCTATTTCGGGAGCTGCCGTCCTCCGCTTTTATAAGTCAAGTGAGTAATTTTGATGCGCCAATCCAATATGCTGACTGGAAAGCAATTAACGCTCAAGCTTTGGTGACTGGTGCCGTGAGCGTTCAAGGCAGTAAACTTATTTTAAAATTTCGCTTGTATGATGTGTTTTCGGGCGCTGAATTAGGTGATGGGCTACAAATTGTTGGTTCAACAGATGGGTGGCGTCGCATCGCGCACAAAGTATCTGATGCTGTTTACAGTCGTATTACTGGAGAGAGTGCATATTTTGATAGTCGTGTGGTCTATGTATCCGAGACTGGGCCCAAATCTGAACGACGTAAACGATTGGCAATTATGGACTACGATGGAGCCAATGTTAAATATTTGACCGGATCGGAGGCGATAGTATTAGCACCTAGATTAGATAGTAACGGTGAAAGGGTTTTGTATACAAGCTATGAGTCTGGGTTTCCTAGCATTTATTTACTAGATGTAGAATCTGTTGAGCGCCGTTCATTGGAAAGCCAAAAAGGCTCAATGAGTTTTGCTCCCCGTTTTGCCCCAGACGGGCAGACCGTTGTGTACTCTTTGAGCCAAGGCGGAAACACTGATATATATTCTATGAACATTGCAAGCGGCCAAGCAAAACGTCTTACTAGTGCACCTTCTATTGAAACAGCTCCAAGTTACAGTCCAAATGGCAACCAGATTGTGTTTGAGAGTGATAGATCCGGCAGCCAACAGTTATATGTCATGTCAGCTGGAGGAGGTGAGGCCCGTCGAATTTCGTTTGGAGACGGGCGTTATGGTACACCGGTGTGGTCGCCACGCGGCGATTTGATTGCATTTACCAAACAGTCAAAAGGCCGTTTCCACATTGGCGTAATGCGTAATGACGGAAGTGAGGAACGCTTATTGACGGCGTCATTTCTAGATGAGGGACCCACATGGTCTCCCAATGGACGTGTTATTATGTTCGCGCGTGAAACTCAGGGAGCTTCTGGTCGGACAAGTCTTTATTCTGTGGATATCACGGGGCGTAATCTTCGACCTGTGCGAACCCCTGAAGGTGGATCTGACCCGTCATGGGGCCCGTTACAGCAATAGACTACGTTTTCAAAAACTGAGTTTCTGTGATATAGTTAAAATTGGTTAGTATAATAGAAAAAAAGAGGCATTGAACATGCATTTGAAAATTTCATTCCTAATGGTCTGTGCTGTGATCAGTTTAACTGCGTGCACTAGCTCTAATCGCTTTGATGGTTCATCTACTAACCAAGCAGCAGAAAATTTTATACCGGGCAGCGCCTCAGATCCTGAATCTGTACCCTATTTTCAACAAAAAGTTGGTGACAGAGTTTTGTTTGAAGTCAATCAGTCAACTTTGACCCCTGAAGGTCGCATAATCTTGGATGGGCAAGCGATCTGGCTTATGACAAATACTGATTATACAGTGATTATTGAAGGGCATGCTGACGAACAAGGCACACGAGAGTATAACTTAGCGCTGGGTGCGCGGCGTGCTGATGAAGCACGTTCCTACTTGGTGAGCCGAGGTGTTTCTGCGGGGCGTATGCAAGTTTTAAGCTACGGCAAAGAGCGTCCAATCGAAGTATGTAGCGAAGAGTCTTGTTATGCTCGAAATCGAAGGTCGGTGACAGTTATAACTAGTGGATTGACAGGCTAACTTTAGATAGTAACAGGTTTGATATGATCCGTTTTTACGCAGTATTGGTAGTTGCGCTTATTTATATTGAGCCGCGCGTTGTATTAGCACAGTCAGATACCTTACTTGATATCCGGCAAGAATTAAATGTGCTGAATGTCGAAATTCAAAAACTGCGTCGTGAAATGTCAACTACGGGCGGTACATCTGTTTCTAATGTAAGTGGTACGATTTTGGATCGTTTGAATGTCATTGAGAGTGCGCTACAAAGTCTTACTAGTAAGACTGAAGAAATAGAGTTCCGCATTGATAGGATTGTGAAAGATGGCACCAACCGAATTGGTGACTTAGAGTTCCGTCTTGTTGAATTGGAGGGGGGCGACGCTAGTCAATTAGGGCAAACATCGACCCTTGGTGGGAACGAGTTAAAGTTGCCTTCACAAACCACAACTGAAATTGAACCACAAATGCAGCTTGCGGAGCAAGAGTCAGCAGATTTTGAACGAGCGCAGGCTATGCTTTTATCAGGTGACTTTCAATTTGCTATTGAGCATTTTACCACCTTCAAGGAGACTTATCCAGGGAGCCCTCTTGCGGTGGAGGTCGAGTTGCGTCGAGGCCAGGCGTTAGAAGGTTTGGGCGATGTCCGTGAAAGTTCACGCGCGTATCTATCAGCTTTTTCAATTGATCCACAAAACCCATTGGCCGCAGAAGCTCTTTATCGTCTTGGTGTAGGGTTAGGTGGGCTAGGTAAGACTTTGGAAGCATGTTTGACCTTAGACGAGGTTGCATTGAGGTACCCGAATTCACCACATGTGGCGGAGGCTAATGCAGCTCGATTAAATCTTGATTGTTCTTAAATAATGATCAAAACACTGCTTGAAAGTGTCCGTTTTGAACTTGGTGAAATTCCGCCACGGAGATTGGGTGTCGCGGTTTCTGGTGGTGGAGACTCCATTGCTTTATTGTCAGTTTTGACAAAGTATGCTCAGCTACAGGATATTGATTTGCATGTAGTGACAGTAGATCATGGTCTTCGTCCAGAGGCAGAGGAAGAAATTTCTTTTGTTGCAGATTTGTGCGCACATTGGCATTTGCCTCATTATGTATTGCACTGGGACAACTGGAACGGGAAAGGCAATCTACTAGCTGAAGCACGGAATGCACGCTATACGCTCATTACTAAATGGGCTAGTTCAAATATGATTTCCCAAGTTGTACTAGGCCATACATCTGATGATCAGGCAGAGACGTTTATCATGCGGTTGGTGCGGGGCGCAGGGGTGGATGGATTAAGTGCAATGGCTTCGAAAACCATCTATCGTGATATTATTTGGGTGAGGCCTTTTTTGCAGATTACGCGAGAGTCATTGCGCACTTATCTTCGGACTGAGGGTCTTTCGTGGAGGGAGGACCCGAGTAATGAAAATCGCGATTATCAACGAATCAGAGTACGTGATGCATTGACCATTTTTGCTGATTTAGGTCTTTCAGTTGATAACCTTGTGCAGGTAACAATGAAAATGGCGGATGCCAAAAAGGCGTTAAATTGGCAGGTCTCCATAGCTGCTCGCGACATGGTGACAATTTGTGGTGGAGCCGTAGTTATAGATCATTGCCAATTCCAAGCTCAACCCTATGAAATAAAGCGGAGATTGCTCGCACACAGTATTCAGTGGATTGCGGGCAACGTTTACAGCCCAAGGGGTCCTGCGGTGTTTCGTGTAATGCAATTTATGCAGGCAAAACAAACGTCCACATTGAACGGGTGTCAAATACTTACAAAAGACGATTTAGTCTATATTTTTCGAGAGTATAACGCGGTGCGGGATATTTCCTGTGCAACAAATCAAATATGGGATAAACGTTGGATGGTTTTTGGGTCAGATGATAATCCTAGTTTGTCTGTGCGTGCCTTAGGTTTCTCCGGGATCAGACAAACAAAAAGCTGGCGTGATATTGGCTTGCCAAGAGCAGCGCTCTTATCAACCCCTTCTGTATGGTGTGAAGGAGACCTTTTGGCCGCGCCAATAGTGCTGCCAGATGAGAAATGGACAGCTTTTCTGCAAAAAGGTGAAGAAAACTATTTCGCCGCACTATTATCGCATTGAACTACGCGCAGGTATGACTATCTTATGCATTGACCTGCGAGCCATTGGCTAAAGTTTAAAATTATCAGGAGATTTTCCTTGGGAAATGCACGCAATATCGCGTTTTGGGTAGTATTATTTTTACTAATACTGGCACTGTTCAACCTTTTTGGTGGATCTGGAAATTCGCTTCAAAGCCGTGAGATAAGTTATTCTGAATTTGTTGCTGCGGTCAGTGATGGATCTGTTAATAACGTTACGCTGGATGGTGAACAGGTGCGGTTTCGCCGCGGGAATGAAGATTTCATCACAATCAAACCTGAAGATGCTGAAGTAACTGACTTACTGATAGAAAATGAAATCCCAGTACGGGCAGAACAACAACAGCAGTCGGGCTTCCAAACTTTCTTGGTCTCGCTTTTGCCGTTTCTCCTTCTTATTGGCGTTTGGGTCTTTTTCATGAACCGAATGCAGGGTGGAGGCAAAGGTGGTGCGATGGGTTTTGGTAAGTCCAAAGCCAAAATGCTGACAGAAAAACAAGGTCGTGTCACTTTTGACGATGTTGCCGGCATTGATGAAGCTAAAGAAGAGTTGGAGGAAATAGTAGAATTTCTTCGCAACCCTCAGAAGTTCTCTCGCCTAGGCGGTAAAATACCGAAAGGAGCTTTGCTAGTTGGGCCTCCGGGAACAGGTAAAACCCTTCTGGCGAGAGCGATCGCAGGTGAGGCGGGTGTGCCGTTCTTTACTATTTCTGGCTCTGATTTCGTAGAAATGTTTGTTGGAGTTGGAGCAAGTCGTGTCCGTGATATGTTCGAACAAGCTAAGAAAAATGCTCCTTGTATAGTCTTTATTGACGAAATCGACGCTGTGGGACGCCATCGTGGAGCCGGTTACGGAGGTGGTAACGATGAGCGAGAGCAAACGCTGAACCAGCTTCTTGTTGAGATGGACGGTTTTGAAGCAAATGAAGGCGTTATCATTATTGCCGCAACAAACCGTAAAGACGTACTTGATCCGGCGCTGCTGCGCCCAGGGCGGTTTGACCGGCAAGTTACAGTTGGAAACCCTGACATTAAGGGCCGTGAAAAAATATTAGGTGTTCATGCGCGTAAGACGCCTTTAGGTCCGGATGTCGATTTGCGAATTATTGCTCGTGGTACGCCAGGTTTCTCCGGAGCGGATCTTGCAAATTTAGTAAATGAAGCTGCTTTGCTGGCTGCCCGTATTGGTCGACGATTTGTTACAATGCTGGATTTTGAATCCGCCAAAGACAAAGTAATGATGGGTCCAGAGCGTCGAAGTATGGTAATGACCTCCGTGCAAAAAGAGATGACAGCATACCATGAGGCGGGCCATGCTTTAGTTGGGATGAAGTTGCCTAAATGCGATCCTGTTTACAAGGCTACGATTATCCCGCGTGGTGGCGCTTTGGGAATGGTGATGAGCCTTCCAGAGATGGACCGCTTAAATATGTTTAAAGATGAATGCCACCAACGGCTTGCCATGACAATGGCTGGAAAAGCCGCTGAAATTCATAAATATGGTGAAAATTCTGTTTCAAATGGCCCTGCTGGTGATATTCAGCAAGCGTCTGCTTTGGCCCGTGCTATGGTGCTCCAGTGGGGAATGTCTGATGTTGTTGGAAATATTGATTATTCCGAAGCTGCTCAGGGCTATACTGGCAATACTGGAGGTTTTTCTGTTTCAGCCAACACTAAAGAGTTGGTTGAACAAGAAGTGCAAAAATTTATTCAAAACGGGTATGACTGGGCATTAAAAATCATTCAAAAAGATGATAAAGAATTTGAGCGTTTGGCGCAAGGTCTGTTAGAGTATGAGACTTTGACTGGCGAAGAGATTGAGCGTGTTATGCGTGGCGAACCACCGCAATCCCCGGATGATCAAGATGGTGATTCTGCTGTTAAAGGTGATAAACCAAGCCTCACGTCGGTTCCAAAAGCCAAGAAAAAAAATGGGTCAACAGATGGTAGTGGATTAGAGCCAGAGCCATCGGCTTAGTGTAGTTAACTTGCTGTAAACGGCTCTTTTAAGTATTTTTGTACCATGTTCAGTATGTGGCTGCGGCACAACCTACGTGTTTATTAGCTTGCCATACAGACGCATAAATACGCTCTCTTCGTCGTCGTTTTTAAAGTAAGGAACGCTGCTGGGTGCTTTTTTATCCATAACTCTTGCGCCAATTTCGCTTAAAACTACTTCAGTGATAAAAGGCATATCAAAAGACCGAACCTTATCAAGATAAATCCATTGAAGGTGCGAGAGTTCATCTGATGCGTGTTTGAAATCATCAAGATCTGAAGCTAAATCATTCGCGTCAACCAAGAAAAAACGCGCATCAAAGCGTCGGGGTCTTCCTGGTGGCGTTAAGGCCCGAAAGACAAATTGGAGGGGTGAAGCATGTGGTAAGTGCCCTGTTGCTGCAAAGTCTTGCCAATCTATTGGTGCATTACTCCAGGAGCCACGGCACCCCAATACCAGACCAGTCTCTTCGAATAGCTCTCGGATAGCGGCCGCAGCTAACGACCGTCCTATGCCTGGCCGACTTTGATCTTGAAGCCGTGAATCGTTCGGTGCAATTAAGGCAGAACCCAGCGGCACATCTCGATCTCCGACATCTACGGCGCCACCTGGAAAAACAAATTTGTTTGGCATGAAAGCGGCATTGGAACCACGTTGCCCCATCAAAATGCTGGGGCGAGTTTCTCGGTCCCTCAAAACGATGACGGTTGATGCATCACGGATTTTTGACTTATCAATATTGTTCACCGTAATTTCGCCCTTAATCTTGTGAAAATCTGAGAAGACATCATCTGGCTTGACCAAAACCACCCATATGGCGGGCCCATTGAAATGCTACAATAGCTCCTTTTATTCTAGGCAGGAGGTAGAGTGATAAACTTACGCAGCCAACAGCGAATATTGTAAATAAGACCATCGGTTCTGGACGCCATGTTACAAAGGAAACATGCAGTAGAGGAGCCATTAAGTGACCAACAATTAAAATCGTTAAATATGCAGGCCCATCATCTGCGCGTTGATGCGAGTAGTTTAGTTTGCAGACAGGGCAGGACTGGGCAATTTTTAGGTAGGTTTCAAGCAGTCGCCCTTTGCCGCAACGAGGGCATCGGCGGCGCCAGCCTCGTGTTAAAGCAACCCGTATTGGCCGCTGCTCAGCAGTTTGTGCTTTTGTCTCAGTGAGTGGAGTTTTTTTATCAACCATTTGAAACTACCCCTGCCGCATTTGATAAATGACGGATCTATCTAAATGAAAACGGAATAAGCTACACCAAGATTGCTTCTCAATGTCGCGCCATAACGGCATTTTGTTCAACAAATCTAATGAAAGACATATTAACATTAACCAGTCCAGAATGTTATGGATATAATGTTCCACTCCTCAAATGAATGTTTTAACGAAGACAAACGATATGATAGCTGAGAATGATACAAAACTCGAATAATTTAAATGTTTCTAAAAGGTAAAAATTTATGGCATCACAATTTACAATTATTTACGTTTACTCATCGTCTGAGTGATGGAAGACGTTTTAAAATTCACTGATTTGGTAATAATCTATTTGATATGATGAACTTTGTGGAAAGGTTTGGCCAGTAAACTTTACATTTTGAATGAAAACTAAGCATGTGAACGAGGGTGGCATATTATATTCTGAAATGTACAAGAGCCTGTTTGTGCCTTTATTTCGTTATTGATTTTTAAAAGAAGTGAATTTTACTTGAAAATAATTTAAAGTAATTTTTCCATTATTAGAAAGGTCAACCATAATGGTGATGTCCCAAGAAGCCGCTGAGGTGGTTGGCTTAAATGCTCTGAAATGGTTGGTAGGCAATGATGAATTGTTGCAGGTTTTTTTTGCAGAGACAGGAGCCAGTGCAGATGATATGCGGCCTGAGTCACTTAATTTAGTTTTTCTTGGGGCTCTTTTGGATTTTCTTACTATGAACGATGAATGGATCATAGAATTTTGTGATACGGTAAACCTGAGCTATGAACAGCTGATGAATGCTCGAATGTTATTGCCTGGCGGAGAGCAAATGCATTGGACGTAAGTAGCTCGCCTATCCGTGGTATTATCTTTGACAAAGATGGTACACTCTTTGACTTTGGTTCAACTTGGGAAGCATGGGCCTCTGCATTTTTACTTCGGGCCGCTGATAATAATTTTAGTAGGGCGGCAAAACTTGGCAAATCCATAGGTTACGATCTTTATACCCAAAAATTTACTTTAGATAGTATTGTGATTGCTGGTACCCCTTACGACATTGCAAACCTATTAATTCCTCATTTTCCGGACCAAAGCCAATCTGATTTAGTGGATTTGTTGAACGAAGAGGCAACAAAAGTACCTCAAGCTGAGGCAGTTCCTTTAATACCATTTTTGAGTGAGTTGCGTGGGCGCGGATTTAAGCTTGGAATCGCTACCAATGATTTTGAGGCCCCAGCTATAGCACACTTGCAGTCAGCAGAAATAATGTCTTATTTTGAATTTATCGCGGGATCTGACAGCGGTTACGGGGGTAAGCCTGCACCTGGACAACTGTTAGGCTTTTGTGATGTTACTGGCCTCCCACCTTCTGAAACCCTTATGGTTGGTGATAGTTTGCATGATTTACGGGCAGCGCGTGCTGCTAAGATGCGTGCGTTTGGTGTTCTAACTGGACTAGCAAATGAGAGTGAGCTTGCGCCCTTTTCAGATGCTGTGCGGCCAGATATTGGATATCTGCCCGATTGGCTTAAGCGATATGGGTGATGAACCTAATTGATCAATCAAAGTGTGGAAGACAAAGATATATATCTGGCTGCGAACACATAGGTGTTCATAGGATAGTTGGTGTGTCTTGTATAGAAATTTTGGCATAGGCTCAGGCTATGTGAGTTACTCCAAGTACCCGTAGACTACGCAGTAGCGCCCATGCCGGGGCTATTTCATGCGGAGGATTAATTGGTGTAAATAAAACTAACTTACATTCATTACCATGAGTTCACATAAGTTATTGCAAACAGTAATAGTTTCTGACTTTTATAAGGCGTTTTCAATTAATTGGTTTCTCTCCCCAATTTGCCATTCTTCAAGGCAGCTTCGCCACGCTTTGGGTATGCATCACGCCATCTATAAAAACTGGACCTGCCAATCCCAAAATATCGACAGGCTTTGCGGGCATTACCGATCTTCTAAGCGTGCTGGAGCACTCTAAGTCTACGTTGAATGTCGCGGTCTTGGTTCGTCATGAATACTTCATCCATCCCAAATCAGAGAATTTACAGGAAGTGTCTCAGGAGACTGTACATATCTACACTTTTCACAAGGAAGTTAATTAGTCATTGATATATTAGCGTACTATTCCAAACCACGAACACTTCAGAATGACGCCGATACTGGAATGGTGGTGCAGCTTTGATAGGCCACAATTCAGTTTTAGCAAGCACTCTTGATCCTGAGAAAGACAGTGACAGCTTTGCAGTCGGTAGCGTTAGATCGTCACGAACAGCTAACATCAAACGGAAGATTATGACGGCCTTTCGTGACTCTGGTAGAGATGGAATAGCTATAGTGGCTTTTGAGTTATTAGATGCTGGTGAGTTTCGTGAAGACGAAATCGAAATAGCTTTGCTGGGATTAAATGCTCCGTTGAACTATGCCACCATTTCATATGAAGACTTCAAAGAACCTGTGGCAGCTAACAAGTAAACAATCACCTTTATAATTGGGAATATTAACATGGCATCATTATGCCCTGACGATAAAGTTGTGTCGTTTAGAACTTTAGAAATGCTTTTGACTGAACACCCAGATTTTAACACTTCTAAGTGGAACCGCCTTTTTGACCCACACCAAAACTCTAATCGAGAGGCTGTGCAGTATGCAATAAAAAGCTTTGAGAACTGCCAAGCCGCTGAAGACGTTGCAGACGGTATAGATCAGTTGCGTAAATATCTGGAACGGAAATAACCAATACCAACAATGGTAAGTAAATCTACTGAGCCGTCAGGGTCATTGATTTGATTCTGGCGGTTTTGTGTCATTTCGCTATGCTATTAAAGTCTATGGAGCCTTTGAAGTGGTAAAAGTTTTGGTAAAGAAACAGCCTTTTGGTAAAGATTGCTATCTTCTGAAATCTTTATTTTTTATGGATAAAAAGACGATGGCATCCCGTAGGGGAATCGAACCCCTCTTTTCAGGTTGAAAACCTGACGTCCTAACCGATAGACGAACGGGACACTGTTCGCACGCCAGTTCTTTAGGCAATCGCTCTTTGTTCCGCAAGCATAAAAATGTATTAATATTCTAGAAACTTTCATTCGTCTGATGGTTTCCGGTTTAAGCGAATGCGGCGTCCTCCAAGCGCAGTTGTACTGATCTACGTCCGCGAAAGGAATTAATTTCCAATCTACCCGCGAGATGAAACGGGGCGCCGCCATGCTCGCTCAGTGTTGATCCGATTGGACCTTCAAATGCGCCAAAAGCAATTCCGTCTAAACGTTCACCACCTGGAGCTCCAAAGTTAATTTTAAGATGGTTTTCGCCAACCCGACGTGCGGTATTAATACGCATAGCGGGAAAGGCATAGCGGGGCGCCGGGGCTCCTGCGCCGAATGGGCCTGCATCTTCAATCTGCTCAGCGAGTTCGACCGTAGCAGCGTTAGGCACAAGTAGTCCTTCAAGCCGCAAATCAGAAGGACCAAATACATTGGTGCCCTGTTTTGAAAGTAATTCACTCAAGCGCGCCATGGCCACTTCGATTTTATTTTCAGAAACAGTCAATCCAGCCGCCATTTTGTGCCCACCGCCCCGTAGCAACAGCCCTTCATTTACAAGTCGTTGGATAGGCGCTCCTAGATCAATACCTGAGACAGAACGCCCTGAACCTTTGCCAATTCCATCTTCTATTCCAATTACAACTGATGGCCGGTGGGTTATTTCTTTAAGGCGGGAGGCGACAATGCCCACAACACCAGGATGCCAACCTTTGCCTGCAGCCCAAACTAAAGGCTCCTCTGTGCTGCGTTGTTCGCATTGGGCTAAAGCTTCTGCACGTACCCTTGCCTCTATTTCACGACGTTCGACATTTAAGCTGTTCAAACGCTGAGCAAGAGCATCTGCTTCATGCGGATCTTGAGTTGCTAAAAGGCGCGCACCCAAATCTGCCTGCCCAATTCGTCCACCTGCGTTAATCCTTGGTCCCAATAAATAACCTAGGTGATAAGTCGTCGGAGCTGTATCAATACCAACCAAGTCAGATAATGCTACTAATCCGATCCTCTTGCGCTGTGCTAGAATTTTTAATCCTTGACGGACAAAGGCTCGATTGACTCCAATTAAGGGAGCAACATCAGCCACAGTAGCCAATCCAACTAAATCAAGCATATTCATTAGGTTAGGTTCGTTCTCTCCTACGGTTCGGAGCTGGCGGCCTGCCTCAACAAGCATTAAAAAAACGACTGCTGCAGCACATAAATGTGTCAAAGTACCATTTTCATCCTGCCGGTTGGGGTTTACGATGGCAAAAGCGTCAGGCAGTTGTTCTGTTCCAAGATGGTGATCTAAAACAACAACATCAGCGCCTATTGCTGCAGAGATAGGCCCGTGAGATAAAGTGCCGCAATCTACGCATATGATAAGGTCGTTTTTCTTTGCCAACTGAGCCATGGCAGTCTCATTGGGACCATACCCTTCGTCTATACGATCTGGTATGTATAGCGTCGCGTCAGCTTGAAAATTTCGTAGCCAAGTTAGAAGCAAAGCAGCAGAGGCCCCGCCATCTACGTCATAATCCGCAAAAATTGCAATTTTTTGTAGTCCTGTAACAGCTTCTAAAACACGCTTTGTGGCTTTTTCCATATCTTTTAGGCCGCGCGGATTTGGCATTAGTTCGCGCATGGTAGGGCTAAGGTATGCTTTTGTTTCTGTCGCTTGAATGTCATTGCGGGCCAGGATCTGGCATACTACCGCAGGTAAATCCGTTTGTTGTTGTAAAGCTTCTGCCTGACGCACTAATCGCGGGTCTGGGCCGATCCAAGCCCGTCCAGTTATCGACGAATTTACCCCCAAAAAGGCCATGGCAGCCTCCATTTCTTTCTACGATAAATATTCCCTGCTTGGTTCAGGAAATTACAAACACAACAACGCTTTTGAAGCTTTAAAGAAGACTGAACCTACAATGAGTATATTTTATAAGTTGTAAAATACATATCAAACATTGTTGGTTGGTGTACGATAGCTCATTCTACGGACGGAGCCGGTCTTAGAGCGCATTAAGAGCGTTTCACAAGTCAGCCAACCGGGTTCACGTTGCACCGCAGCTAAAAGTGAACCGGCAGTTACTCCTGTTGCGGCAAAAATAACATCCTGCGTTACCATGTCGTCTCGAGTATAGATACGATCCAGATCTGTGATGCCTGCTTTAGCCGCACGCATTTTTTCGTCACTATTGCGGAACTGCAATTGTCCATAAATTTGGCCACCCATGCATTTTAGGGCAGCGGCTGCCAAAACGCCTTCTGGTGCTCCACCTGTTCCCATATACATATCAATGCCTGTGGAAGCGTCAGCGCAATGCATAACACCTGCAACATCCCCGTCAGTAATCAACCTAATTGATGCACCAGTGGATCTTACAGCGTCTATAACGGTGTCGTGTCTTGGGCGTTCAAGAATGCAAACAGTGATATCTGATGGTTCGCAGCCTTTTGCCTTGGCTAGTTCTGTAACGCGTTTAGCTGGTTTCATATCCAAAGTAACGGTGTCAGCAGAGTATCCTGGGCCAATTGCTAATTTATTCATGTACACATCTGGAGCGTGCAGCATTGAGCCGCGTGGACCCATAGCAATCACTGTTAACGCATTCGGCATATCTTTTGCGGTCAGTGTGGTGCCTTCCAGTGGATCAAGTGCGATATCAACTCCTGGGCCTTTGCCAGTGCCAACTTCTTCACCGATGTAAAGCATCGGTGCTTCGTCACGTTCTCCTTCACCGATTACTACAACGCCGGAAATCTCTAGCAAGTTCAGTTGTTCTCTCATTGCATTTACAGCTGCTTGGTCTGCGGCTTTCTCGTCGCCATGACCTATTAAGCGAGCTGATGCTAAAGCTGCTGCTTCTGAAACTCTGGCGAGGCCCAAAGACAACAAACGGTCTTGGAACTGGGAGTTAGTGTTCATCATAGTGACGATCCTTTGGAGATTTGCCCTTAAAAAGGAGAATAGTTAAACTGCTTCGATACGGAGGACGACAGGATCAGAGCCCAGCACATCCGTATTCTTAATTGCACTGAGTGCTTCATCCATCGCTGTTCGAGTGCAGTTATGTGTGACAATCAAGACTGGAGCGGAACTGTTGGCATGACCATATTGGCGCATCCGGTCTATGCTTACACCAGCATCTCCAATAATAGTTGTGATTTTGGCGAGGGCTCCAGGCTTGTCGTCAATGGTCATACGAAGATAGTAGGGTGCAGACATAACAGATTTTGCGGATGGACTTTTTGTTAGGGTGTTAGCTGGTTGCCCAAATACTGGCATTAGGTGGCCGCGTGCAATATCGCATATATCGGCTAAAACTGCTGATGCAGTTGGTCCTTCGCCAGCCCCTGGACCACGTAACGCGATCTGTTCAACCGCATCGCCTTCTATGGCTACCATATTAGTACCACCTTGAAGCTGCGCAAATGGAGAAGAGTCTGGCACTAGGCAAGGCATCATTCGCTGTTCTAAACCTCGATCAGTTTTCTGCGATACACCGAGCAGCTTGATCTTGTAGCCCATATCCGCGGAATGACGGATATCTTCGATGCTTATCCTTTCGATCCCCTCAAGTTCAATTCCATCGAAATTAATACGCGTGCCAAAGGCGATAGTCGATAAAATAGCGAGCTTGTGGGCTGCATCAATACCGCCCACATCAAGTTGTGGGTCTGCTTCAAGATAACCAAGTTCTTTAGCTTCGGCAAAAACTTCAGCATACGTTAGTCCTGCACTTTCCATGCGTGTCAGAATATAATTACAAGAACCATTCATTACGCCCATAATGCGATTAATCGTATTTCCTGCCAGGCCCTCTGTAAGTGCTTTAATCACAGGAATTCCACCTGCGACAGCAGCCTCAAAACGGAGGGAAACTTTATTCATTTCAGCGGCTTCAGCTAGTGCTTGACCATGGATAGCTAGCATTGCTTTATTTGCTGTTACAACGTGCTTACCCGCTGCAATTGCTGCCTCTGTTGCTGTTTTAGCTGTACCATCCGTACCGCCTATAAGTTCAACAAAGACATCTATGTCATCGCGGGTTGCGAGAGTGATAGGGTCATCCTCCCAAGCAAAGCTTGCGATCGATATACCTCGGTCTTTATTGCGGCTCTGCGCGCTGACTGCCGTTATAGAAATCTCTCTGCCCGTGCGAATCGAAAGCAAAGCAGATTGCTGTTTGAGTATTTTCAACACGCCAATACCGACTGTTCCCAGTCCTGCGATGCCGAGACGCAATGGATTGTTCATATAGGGATCCTTATTCGGCTAAATATGATGTGGGCGATGTAGCTGGTTATACTCGCTGGTGCAATTGTTCCTGCTTTATCAATTACTGTAGATCTCCGATTTACGAATATGCTTGGAACGCTTTTTCTAATATTATCGATTTTTAAGTGCGCGCGCGCGTGTTTTGAGGGCTAATATTCGCGCCTCCAAATTTTTTGTAGTTTTTTTGGAATCTATTCCAGCTGGTACAGAGTTGGTAATGAGGGGAGTTAATGGAACGAGCTTGGGGTAATTAGTTTTCTCTAACATAGGCGTAATTGTATCATTAACCTTTGGCATATCGATACAGGCGCATAATTGTAGACAAAGGGCGAAGCAGGCATTGCGCATGGCCTTTAGGGTCCAATTCCGGTTACGACAAACCTTTGATGCACTACGCCGTGATTTGGTGCAAGCTTGGCTTGGTTTTGAACAAGTGTTCAGTTAACTAGAGTTATGGCAAGAACCATAGGCTCACATTCTGGCAAAACAGGCCCACGCGTTCGCGATGCAGCAATGCATCTTTTCGCGCAACGTGGCTTTGCAGCTGTTTCTATGCGCCAAATAGCCTCTGAAGTGGGGGTGCAGGTGGGCGCTCTTTATAATTACTTTCCGGATAAGCAAACTTTGTTATTCGAATTAATGCGGGATCATATGCTGGAATTGCTTTCTGCAATACATGATAAGCCCGAGACAACGCCGTCGTCACGGCTTGAAGTGTTTGTACGTTTTCACATCACCTTTCATCATAAGCGTCCTGATGCAGTTTTTATTGCCTATATGGAATTGCGAAATTTATCACCTCAAAACTTTGAAGAGATTGAGGCACTGCGTCGTCGCTATGAAACAGTGCTTGAGGACATATTGCGTGCTGGCCTCGAGGCAAATGAGTTTCAGGTTGCAGATACTAAGATTACAACACTAGCTATAATTGCAATGCTCACAGGGGTAAGTTCCTGGTTTCGCTCTAAAGGGCGCTTGAGTATAGCCGATATAAAAAACCAATATTGGGAAATGGTTCAAAAATCAGTATGCCCGAAGTACTAATTCAAAACCTGTAATTGTTTCGGACATAGAAGAAAATAACTGACTTTTTATATTATATATTCTAGTGTTTAGGCTGAATAAATGTTCCGTTTTTCAGATCTAGCATTGCCTTTCGTATTTCCTCTTTCGTGTTCATCACAATTGGGCCATGCCAAGCAACTGGTTCATCAATTGGTGCTCCCGAAATCAATAAGAATCGAACTCCTTCGGGTCCGGATTGTACTATGACTTCGTCTCCTGTTCCAAATCTGACCAGTGTTCTATCGCCAGACAGGTCGCGGATGTTAACTTCTTGACCTGCTAATTCCTTTTCTAGTAGTACACCTGAAGGTGCTGAAGCGTCGACAAAAGCGCCTGCACCTTCAAAAACATAAGCGAAGGCACGTCGACTTGTATCAATTTTGAAAGTTTTCTTTCGGCCTGCCGGTACAAAAATATCGAGGTATTGTGGATCTGCCGCGATCCCATCAACAGGGCCTTTCTTACCCCAGAAATTCCCAGTGATTACTTTTACGCGAGTGCCATCGTCATCTATGACAATAGGAATATCCTCAGCTGTGACGTCTTGATAGCGAGGAGCGGTCATTTTTTGTGCGGCCGGTAGATTGCCCCAAAGTTGAAATCCGTGCATTTGTCCGCTTATATTTCCATGCGGCATTTCTTGGTGAAGAATTCCTGACCCTGCTGTCATCCATTGCACATCACCTGCGCCTAGCGTGCCGATATTGCCAAGAGAGTCTCCGTGATCAACGGTACCTTCAAGCACATATGTAATAGTTTCAATCCCCCGATGTGGATGCCAAGGAAAACCCTTCTCAAAATGTGCTGGCATATCATTACGAAAGTCGTCAAAAAGTAGGAAGGGGTCCAGCTCACTTGGATCTTGAAAACCGAAAGCTCGGTGCAGGTGAACGCCAGCTCCCTCCATTGTGGGTTGAGCAAGACGTGTTTCCAAAGTCGGCCTTATCGACATAGAATTCTCCTAATAAATGCCTTTATTTTTATATACTGTCAGGCTTGTATTTGTAACAACTAATAGTACTGAATGCTTTTTGTGGGTATGAGGGAAAGTGACGGGAACCACCAAGACCGTATGGTTTTCTCATTCCCGAGGACCTGTGTGTACAGGTGGGTGCCAGATAAACGGACCAGGATCCGCACAGAGCCAGCGCCCTCGGAATTGCTTAAGGCCACCGGAATGCAACCTAGTACGAGAAGAGTAGAACCCGTCTGTTATCACATAAGCCGAGCATGCATCTTGGGCAAGCCCTGTCTTTGGTCATTTTAGTGGCTCCAAACCTAAAACTCATTGTGGTTATATTTTATTTATTTGAGAAATTGATCTACCAAAAAATACGAATTTGTATGACAAAGGACACTGGTGTAATATGTTTATGTATGAAATTGGTCCTTTAGTATATGGTTATGCACTGTTCAGGGCGGATAGTCAGGAGATTTGATCGATTTTTGGTAGAGAGTGTTGATAATCGAAAAATTGTGGTTTCATTGGTGTAGTGGTTGTTTCAAGTAATACCCGATAGTGTGTCATTGACACGAGGCCAGTCGCTGGCGCGAGGTGTCGCTCGTCATTTTTCTTCTCTTGGCTGGGTTTCTATAGAAGAGCTTGCCCCGGTACGGGGATTGAGGGTTGATGTGATGGCTTTAGGTCCCAAGGATGAGATTTGGGTGATAGAATGTAAATCTAATCTTGCAGACTTCAGGTCAGATAGAAAGTGGGGGAGATATTTGGAGTGGTGTGACCGGTTTTTTTGGGCAGTGGACACTAGGTTTCCGATAGATGAGCTTCCTAAAATTACCGGCCTGATGATTGGTGACGCATATAATTCTGAAATAATTCGAATGGGGCCAGAAACTAAAATGGCTTCCTCTAGGCGTAAAGGCATTGTACATAAATTTGCAGTAAACGCTGCGCGTCGATTACACGAAATTCGTGATCCAATTGCAGGTCTTCAGTGAAATTATAGCATATAAATGTGTATGATATTTGCTGAGGCCTGTTCACGGGATAATCTGATTTACATTGGACGAAAATGTTCTTTTTGAGATTAACTACCTTAAATAAATTCATTTTTAAATTTTCATTCTGAAAAGAGGCCGCTTAATTTCAAAAGAAATGTCATGATGGTTGCAGAGCTAAATAACTAATCTTGCTGAAGGCTATAGAAATGAGTTTGTCGAATGAAACGGATTTCAACAACTACTATTCTAGGTTTTTGATGAAAATAAAGTAGGTTTTGTATGTTGTTTTGAAAAATAATGTGATCAAAATTTTATGTTTGGGCTATTCAAGAAACCAACAGTACCAGATGAAAAAGCTCCGCAAGCAATATCTTCAAATGATGGATAACAAAAGAAGGAATGCCAGTTTGTCTTGAGCAGAACCATAATTATCTGTAAGGCTCGGCGTGATCTCGATAGATAAGAGTGTTTCATTATGGGATGCTAAAAGACTAAATAATCCAAGGCACAAGAACTAATAAAAGACCAAAAGATTGCAGGCAATCGTCCACATCACAATTGCGATCCCTACATCTAAAATCTGCCACGTACGAGAATTACTAAATAAAGGTCTGAGCAGACGCGCTCCAAAGCCCAAACCTAGAAAAAAAGTGAAGCTTGCAAAGGTGGCTCCCAGACCAAAAAACAATGGCATTTTTGTTTGATTGGCAACACCACCTACCAAAATTACAGTATCAAGATATACATGTGGATTTAAAAAAGTCAGTGCCAGACACGTTAGTAAAGATGTCCGCAAAGACATCACATTACCATTTACATCCAAAGTTTGGTTGCCGCGCCAAGCCGAAGCCATACTGCGTGCGCCATAAAAAAATAGGAATAAAGCACCGGCATAGCGAACCCATTTAATTAGGTCGGGTAAGGTGTCTAAGATAGCGCCCAAGCCAAACACCCCTAAAAAGATCAAGAAAGCATCAGAAACAGCGCAAAGTAAGGTGATGGGCAATACAAAGCGCCGCATCAATCCCGCTTTTAAGACAAAGGCATTTTGCGCCCCGATTGCAAGGATCAATGAAAAGCCAAGGCTATAGCCTAATAATAACGATTCGATCATGCAGCGCGCCTTTAGACGTTCATCTTCAAAACAAGCCACATAAAATCGTCTAACACAACTGATCAAAAAGTTGACGAACTCCAGAGAAGTTATGTGTATCACAGCTTTTGTTTTGGGTGCGTGATTGAGGTTTGGATACTTATAGCATTACAGCAAAATTTTAGTTTTGCCAGTTTTGGTAGCAGATTGTCTGATTTTGCATTTTATCTAATATGTGCCCTGGCCGATAATGCTCTTTTATTTTTGAATTTCACATTGCCCTAATCTCAAAGCAGGTACTTAGCCTACTTATCTTGTGATCTATTATGTCACGAATTTCTTGATCTGTTTGCTGCAATTTGTATAGCTTAAACCTGAACTGATTGAGTTGTATTTCTATGAGGATTGGAGTGTCACCGTTATGCTAGCAGATGCGACTGATGAATCCTTAAATTGTTGCTTAAATATAATTAAAGCTGAATTGGGTGGAAATTTAACGTCCCTCGCGGAATTACAAATTCAAAAAGTGTAGCGTTTGAGTGTGGATGGATAGCGGTAGGTAATCAATTTTCCGGAGATTTTTGCTTCTCAATATAATTCTTGATGATCTCCGTTGTCGCTACATCTCCAACAGAGATCATATAATAGGCTCTGGTCCAGAACCTTTCACCCTAGAGCTGCTTCTTCACATGAGGCCAGTGATCTCTTCTGACCCATCTGCTTGTGACAGTCTTGATAGAGTTCACCAGTTTTGCTGGTGTGATATTAGGTTTCATGTTTAACAAGATATGAACGTGATCAGCTTCTCCATTAAATTCAATGACCTCCACATTTGATAAGCAGAAAACACGTCTCGTGTGATCTTCGAGGTCAGATAGGATGGTTTTTGTGATCACGTTCCTTCGATAGGCTGTCACTAGAACCAAATGTGCCTTGATGCTAAAAACACAGTGAGGATGTGAGTTTAGCTGCACCATTGTCCTTTACCTCAAATAGAATGCTGTTCTATTGTTCCTTGATGTCAAAGTAAATTGCAACTCGCACAGAGCGCATCTTGGTAAAACCAGGACATGTAAATCACAGAGCTTGTAAAGCACTTTGTAGCCATGCAAGATGTGTTGCATATTCTGTCCAATATATCGTGAGACAATCCTTCTTCGAAGAATGTGAAAGGCCATCAGCACCAGAGACTGATAAGCTATTCAGGATGGACAATCCTGAATTATATAAGACAGTTTCCACTGCCCCATCTCAACGTATTGGATAGGTGATAGATAAGGATTGCAAGGGTTTTTTGAGCTTCTGACGTCATGGAAGAAAAATCCGTCCAGCTTCACAGAGAAGCCAAAGCCGCCAAACTATTCCAAATCAGCCAAGACCTTTATCGTTGGATGAAATGGCTTTCGCATCTCAGATGAATATCTCTACATCAGTGGTGGAAAGAAGATTGGTTGGCAGCCAATCAGAGTGATTTGCTGTGCAGATCAGCCCTTCAACGAGAAGAAAGACAAAACCAGGGTGGGAGATATTCGCATCGTTCCAATGGGAACCAGCTTCGTCGTGGAACTGGTATATGACAAGTACATTGACCATGACGTAAATACCGATCATAATCGATTTGCTTCAATCGATATGGGTGTGAACAGCCTTATGGCTATCGCCACAAACCAGCCGGACGTCAGTCCTGTTCTGGTGAACGGGAAGACCCTAAAGTCGATTAACGCAAAGTGGAATAAGGATAAATCGAAGCTACAAACCTATAATAAGAAGGGACATATCTCTTCTAAGGTGGTCAAGCGCCACAATAAGATCAGAGATTATTTCCACAAAAACTTCAAAGTCGTTGATTGACTGGTGCGTGGAAAATCGCATTGGCAAGATCATCATCGGCCAGTCGAAAGACTGGAAGATTGAGGTGAATATCGGCCTTAGAAATAATCAGACCTTCACCTCAATCCCTCACTTCAAGCTGATCTGAATGGAGCTTGGAATATCATGCGAAAAGAAATTGGAGATGAGTGGCTGTCGTCCCTCCTATCCAATAGGGGCCAAATGGACCGGCCCACCAGGATCAAACATATCTGTTCTTGGTTAGAAGGACGCCACCGAGCTCCCGAAACCATGTCTAATTCTTTGAACTAGGTGGATATTTCATAGTCGATCTATAAAATGCACCAGTTTTTGTTCTATTTCAAATTATATCTGGAGTATTTGGATATAAGGATTCACGATTACTGCTCCTATTAACAATGCGGTTTGCGTTGTGTTTTTCTTTCGCTTGGATGCTGGGCGTGGATTGCATAATGTGTAATGCGTAAATTTAGAACCTATTAAATGAAGGAAGAATAGTTGATATAGTAGTAAATTCATTTCTACTTTTAAGCTGATGGAGGATGCGATGACCAGTCCGCTGGCCAATCTGAAAATTGTCGAATTTGCTGGACTTGGTCCGGTTCCTTTAGCGGGTCAACTGTTAGCTGATTTGGGGGCAGATGTGATTGTGGTAGATCGCACTACAACGATCTTGGCTGACCACAGTGACGTGAATCGTCGTGGGAAACGGTCTATAGCTCTCAATCTTAAGGCCACTGCAGGTCATTCTATTGCTCTGCAACTTGTCAAGGCCTCTGATATTCTAATTGAAGGATTTCGTCCCGGTGTAATGGAGCGTTTGGGGCTTGGCCCCTTAAACTGCCCTGATACTTTGATTTATGGTCGTATGACTGGGTGGGGGCAAGCCGGGCCAATGGCGCAGTCTGCGGGTCATGACATTACTTATCTTGCAATGACTGGGGTACTGAGCATGTTGGGGCCTGAAAATACTCCACCGGTACCACCGCTAAATCTTGTTGCAGACTATGGTGGTGGATCCATGTTTCTCTTGCTTGGCCTTCTCTCTGCGGTGATTGAACGAGGAGTATCTGGTAAAGGTCAGGTCGTCGATGCAGCTATGATTGATGGTGTTCCTGCAATGATGGGTCTTATCCATAGTATGATTGCTAACGGTCATTGGGTTCTGAATCGTGGAGAAAATTGGTTGGATGGCGGAGCACCTTTTTACAGGTGTTATGAATGCGCAGATGGTGGCTATGTTGCAGTTGGCGCTTTAGAACCAAAATTTTATGCAGTATTTCTTGATAATTTAGATTTATTGCAGGCTGAACTGCCAGATCAGAATGATAGAGCCGCTTGGCCAGATTTACACCGTCGTTTTGAGGCTATTTTCAAAACACGCGATCGAGACAATTGGGCTCAAATATTTTTGGGAACTGATGCATGCGTAGCTCCAGTTTTGTCTCTTCAAGAAGCGGCGAAGCAATCACATCTATCGATGCGAGGCGTTTATGTGGCTCCCGGCGGTGTACAGCAGGCTGCGCCAGCACCGCGATTTGGTCGTTCTACAGTAAGAAAACCTTCGGTGCCAACGGGTCTGGGTGAGGACACAGAATTCATTTTGTCTGAGCTAGGTTTTGATGCAACTGCTCGGGCACAGTTGCGTTCGGAGGGAGCAACACTTTGAAAGTTCTTATTGTTGGCGGTGGTGTTGGTGGACTTGCAACGGCAATTGCGATGGCGCAGCGTGGTCAAAATGTTACTGTACTCGAGCAAGCTAAATATTTGAATGAAATTGGTGCCGGCTTGCAAATTGCGCCAAATGGTTGGCGGGTGCTGGAAGCACTCGGTGTAACTCCCTTAATAAGGAAAACGCTTTTTGAACCAGAACATATTGAAATGCGTTTGGGCGTTTCGGGGCGCAAAATATTCCGTTTGCAGATGCGCGGCTACGCTGAGCAGCGTTGGAGTGCGCCGTATATTCACATTCACCGAGCTGATTTAGTTGATGCACTTATTTCTAGGCTGAATTTTATTGCTCCAAATGCAATTTGCACTGGCAAAACTGTAACAGGCTATATGCAAGATAGAGAGAGAGCTACCGTATCTTTTGCGAATGGAGACACGATGTCTAGTGACGTTGTAATTGGTGCTGATGGTTTGCATTCGGTGTTCCGAAGCCAAATGTTTGGGCCTAGTTCCCCGCGTTATACTGGCAACGTGGCATGGCGAGCGGTAGTACCAATTGATGCACTCGGCGATGCAGCCCCGCCATTTGGTGCCTGTATTTGGGTTGGTAATAAACGTCATGCAGTTACTACTCGTTTACGAGCAGGAAAATTAGCTAATTTTGTGGGTATGGTTGAGACTCCCGAACCTTCACGAGAAGGTTGGCGAGTCGTTGGCCAGAAAACAGATGCTCAGGAAGCATTTAAGGGTTGGCATCCGGTTGTAACTACTCTTATCGATCAAGCAAAAATATTAAATTGCTGGGCTCTCTTTGATCGGACTGCGCTACCTCGTTGGCATGAAGGAAGAGTTGTTTTAATGGGAGATGCAGCGCATCCAATGTTGCCTTCTATGGCGCAAGGTGCGGCTCAGGCACTTGAGGACGCATGGATTTTGGCTGCTCTTTTGGCACAGAATGGCAACCCTGAATCAGCTTTTGAGAAATTCTATGAATTGCGTATTTTGCGAACCGCTCGCGTACAGAAAAGGTCAATCAGAAATGCTCAACTATTTCATATTGGATCAAAGTTAGGTTGCGCAGCAGTTTATGGCTCGTTGGCTATTGGGGCAAGGTTTTTGCCAAATAGAGTTCAAGCCCAGCAAGATTGGGTTTTTGGATATAACGCGTTATCGACTGTATGATTATTTGCTCAGCTAAACAAGGCTGACCTTCGTGTGAAGGCAGCCCTGAATATCTATTTTCACTATGTTTTTAAAGCTCAGTTGCAAGTTTTATTTATTACTCTCAGTTCATTCTGTTTTCAATTAAATCGTCTACGACAGAAGGATCTGCAAGTGTTGAGGTATCGCCTAGCGTTTTGAAGTCATTTTCTGCGATTTTTCGTAAAATTCGTCGCATGATTTTTCCCGAGCGGGTCTTTGGTAGTCCCGGTGCCCATTGCACGATATCTGGTGAGGCTATTGGTCCAATTTCTTGTCGAACCCAAGTGCGTAACTCTTTGCGCAGCTCTTCAGTTGGCTTTTCGTCATTCATAAGCGTTACATAACAGTAAATACCTTGCCCTTTAATTTCGTGAGGGTATCCGACGACTGCAGCTTCAGCGACCTTGGAATGAGCGACAAGTGCACTTTCCACTTCAGCAGTACCCATTCGGTGACCTGATACATTAATCACATCATCTACGCGGCCAGTAATCCAATAGTCACCATCGTTATCGCGGCGACATCCGTCACCTGTGAAGTAATAACCCTTATAGTCACTAAAATAGGTTTTTTGAAAACGTTCGTGGTCACCCCATATGGAGCGCATCTGGCCAGGCCAACTGTCTTTGATACATAGGACGCCTTCGACACCGTTCTCTGTGAGGATTTCACCGCTATTTGGTTCTAGAACAATGGGCTGCACCCCAAAAAATGGTTTCATTGCAGAACCGGGTTTCATTGCATGGGCACCTGGTAGGGGCGTCATTAAGTGCCCACCAGTTTCAGTTTGCCACCAAGTATCTACAATGGGGCAACGCCCTCCACCGACGGTTGTATTGTACCAGTTCCACGCCTCAGGATTGATTGGTTCTCCCACAGTGCCAAGAAGTCGTAGACTGGAAAGATCACATTTTGTGACGTAACTGTCTCCTTGTCCCATAAGAGCGCGAATTGCTGTGGGTGCTGTATAAAATTGGTTAACCTTGTGTTTTTCCACGACTTGCCAGAAACGACTGGCATCAGGGTAGGTAGGAATGCCTTCGAACATTAGCGTTGTTGCCCCGTTGGCCAGTGGGCCATAAACTATGTAGCTATGGCCTGTGACCCAGCCTACATCCGCCGTGCACCAAAATACATCACCGTCTTGGTAATCAAATACTACTTCGTGGGTCATTGACGCAAAAGTTAAGTAACCACCAGTTGTATGGACCACACCCTTCGGTTGGCCTGTTGACCCTGATGTGTACAGGATGAAAAGAGGGTCCTCTGCGTTCATTTCTTCAATTTGGCAATCGTCTTGTACTTTGCTTTCTTCCTCATGCAGCCAAAAATCGAGGCCCTGACGAAAAGCTACTTGTTGTCCGGTACGCCGCACAATGAGGCACTTCACCTTATTTTTATCTTGTTTTAAAGCCTTGTCCACATTGTCTTTAAGGTTTGTAACCTTGCCGCCTCTAGGAGCACCATCGGCGGTGATCACCACTTTTGCGTCACATCCATTGATGCGTGCGTTCAAGGCATCTGGGGAAAATCCGGCGAAAACAATGGAATGTATAGCACCAATCCGCGAACAAGCCAGCATTGCATATGCAGCTTCGGGAACCATGGGCATGTAAATAACTACTCTATCACCTTTTCTAACACCCATGCTTTTCAATACATTTGCCATCTTGCATGTTTTGGCGTGTAACTCTGTGTAGGTAATATGTTGGGCAGGCTCATTAAAATCATCGGGTTCAAAAATGATGGCTGTCTGATTTCCTCGAGCTGCTAGGTGGCGATCAATACAATTCTCTGAAACGTTAAGGGTGCCATCCTCAAACCAATTTATTGAAACTTCGCCAAATGAAAAGTTAGTCCGCTTCACTTTAGTATATGGTTTAATCCAGTCCAATCGTTTGCCCTGTTCGCCCCAGAATGTGTCAGGATCAGTAATAGAGGCGGTGTACATTGCTTCATATTCTTCATTTTTCACGTGGGCGTTCGCCACGAGTTCAGCCGAGGGGGGATATGTTTTGCTATTGGACATGGCTTTCCTCCAAAGATCGTTGTGATATTTATTAAATCGTCATTATTTTACGAAAGATCCACAGATGTCGGTTCGTATGGATAGTGGCCTTTTCTCGTTTCTGGCGATGATACCTGAAGGAGAAGAGAATGAAATGAAACGCTAGTATGATTGATCATTGCTGTTAAGTATTTTTTTGTAAAAATGGTATATATGTAAATAAATAATATAATTTATCATATTTATAAACAAATACAGTCGATTGATTGTAAAATATATGTGTTAGATCAAACTTTTTCGCCGCTATGCGTGGTTATCTTTTATGGTGATGTACACTAATAACAGCTTTTTAGTAATTGAGGTGGATGTATAAGTGGCTGTAATCAGCGACCTCTGTTAAGGATCTGATGCATGCATATCGCGTAATGGCTATATTATAAGTTATGAATACATTGAAATAGAGTTCCTACTTGTGGGACTGTCAAAATCTAGTTTGCATCCAAAGTCTTTTGAAAAGGAACGAAGTAGAATATGTTTGCTATTAAATAAATATTGTGAATGCTACAATAGCAAAACCAGTTAGGTATGACCTCTTGGCAGCCTGCCCGCTGCAGGCTAACTTGTCTCTTAAACGGGTGTATCTCGTTTTGTATCAAGGGAGAAAATCATGAATAAAATTGGATTGGGTGCCATTATTGGTGCCATAAGTTGCACTTTTGCATTGGAAGCCGCAGCGACAGAGTGGAATGTGTCTGTTTGGGGCAAGCGCCGCGCGTTTACAGAGCACGTTGAAAAGCTTGCTGAACTAGTCAGCGAAAAAACAAAAGGTGAATTCACCATGAATATTAGTTATGGTGGGCTATCTAAAAACCGTGAAAACCTTGATGGGATTTCTATTGGTGCTTTTGAAATGGCGCAATTTTGCGCTGGTTATCACCGCGATAAAAACCGTGTCATCACTGTTCTTGAGCTTCCCTTCCTTGGAGTTGAAAACCTTGAGCAAGAAGTGGCTGTTTCTAAGGCTGTTTATGCGCATCCTGCTGCTGTCGACGAGATGGCACAATGGAATGCGAAGTTGCTAATGACCAGTCCGATGCCACAATACAATCTTGTTGGAACTGGTGAACCGCGTGATGAGCTTGCAGATTTTGAAGGAATGCGTGTGCGGGCAACAGGTGGAATTGGCAACGCTTTTGCAGCTGTTGGTGGAGTTCCAACCTCTGTGACTGCGACTGAAGCGTATCAAGCGATGGAGTCTGGCGTTGTTGATACGGTTGCTTTTGCACAGCACGCCCACCTCAGCTTTGGTACTATTAACCAGGCCGATTGGTGGACGGCCAACCTTAATCCTGGCACCGTAAACTGTCCCGTAGTTGTTAACATCGACGCCTATGATAATTTATCTGACGAGCATAAAGAGGCACTCGACAGTTCTGTAGCAGAAGCGATTGACCATTACCTGGCAAACTATGGTAAGTTACTTGAACGTTGGGATAGCGTTCTGGCTGAAAAAGGTGTGGCCAAGGTGGAAATTTCTCCAGAAGTAATTTCTGCTTTCAGAGCTAAGGCCGCAGATCCTATCAGAGTGGAATGGATTGCGGATATGGAAGCACAGGGCCTACCTGGCCAAGAGCTTTATGATCTTGTTGTGAAAACTCTAGCAGAAGCCCAGTCGGGTAGCTAAACTACAAAAAGTAAGGCGGTTTAACTCCGCCTTACTATGCATTTATTTTAATGGGTGCCGAAAAAGAGTAAGATAGACATGTCAGTAGCTTCCGCAGTTCTCGAAGATAGTAGTTTGCTAAGCAGGTTAGATCGATCGCTACTTCCTATTGAACGTTTTATGGCTCTATTAAGTGGCATCGCTGCATTCTCGCTTATGTTTTTGGCGGCTTACTCCGTGACGGGAAGAGAGCTTTTCGAGAAACCACTTCTTGGCTATGTTGACCTAATCGAAATTTTGATGCCACTTATTGCGATCATGGGCGTCTCATATGTCCAACGTCAAGGTTCACATATTAGAATGGACATCATAATCGGCGCAACGCGTGGTCGTGTTTTATGGTTTCTTGAGCTTTTTACAGTTGTTCTGATCCTGATCTTAATGATAGCTCTTGTTTGGGGATCATGGGCACATTTTGATAGGTCTTTTGACTGTGCAAGGCCTTTGTGCAGTAGAGACAGTTCTATTGACATCTCTTTGCCTATTTGGCCCTCAAAATTTATTGTGCCCATGGCATTTGCAGTACTGTGTGCCAGACTTGTTTTGCAAGCTACCGGATATAGCCGCGCTTTTTGGCTTAATTTGGAAAGACCCGTTGCTGTACCACTAATCCAAAGCATTGCTGCACAGGCTCGCGCTGAAGCTGAAGCCTTGGATAACTTTAAGTAATGGCAGGCATTTGATGGATTCGATCACAATTGGTCTTTGGACTACGGCCGGAATGTTGTGCCTTGTATTTATTGGGATGCGCGTAGCTTTTGCGGCAGGACTCGCAGGATTTTTAGGTCTTGTGTGGCTGCGCTGGAACGGTTTTGATTATGCGCCAGAACGATTTGGAAAAGCACTTGAAATCAGTATTAAAGTGGTGGGGCAGGTGCCTCATTCTAAAGTATCATCTCATGCATTATCATTAATCCCAACATTTATTTTAATTGGATATCTTGCTTATTATGCCAAGCTTACAACGGCCCTTTTTGAAGCTGCAAAACGTTGGATTGCTTGGGTACCTGGGGGTCTGGGAGTTTCCACTGTTTTTGCTACAGCGGGTTTCGCTGCAGTTTCAGGCGCCTCGGTAGCGACAGCTGCTGTGTTTGCTCGCATTGCCATTCCCGAAATGCTTAAAGTTGGCTATAATAAACAATTCGCAGCGGGTGTCGTTGCAGCAGGTGGAACGCTTGCATCTCTTATCCCGCCATCGGCGATTTTAGTAATCTATGCGATCATTGTAGAGCAAGACGTGGGGAAATTACTGCTGGCAGGCTTTGTTCCTGGAGCATTTTCCGCAATAGTTTATGCGGGTATGATTATCACCATTGCACTTATTTGGAAGAATGTTGGTCCACCTGTTTCAGGCTTTACGTGGAAAGAAAGGATGGCATCTTTACCACCTGCTTTACCTATCATGGCGGTCGTAGTGATCATCATATTCTTTGTCTATAATCCCTTTGGTGATGCGTGGGGAACCCCAACCGAAGGTGGTGCTGTCGGAGCTTTTATAGTCTTTTTGATGGCGCTTTACCGTGGTATGCGCTTCAAAGAGCTCAAGGCTGCATTGCTTGAAACTGCAAAGTTAACGGTAATGATCTTTACCATCATTTGGGGGGTGCTAATATACGTCCGTTTCCTTGGGTTTGCTGATCTTCCAGGCGCATTTTCAGATTGGATCACATCCCTAACTTTATCGCCTATGTTAATTTTGATTTGTATACTTCTTGCCTATGCAATCCTTGGCATGTTCATGGATGCTATTGGTATGCTGTTACTTACATTGCCCGTAGTATACCCGGCCGTAATGGCCTTGAACGGTGGTGAAACAATTAGTGCAGCCGAGAGTACGTTTGGTATGTCGGGGCCAATGTGCGCCATTTGGTTTGGAATATTAGTAGTGAAAATGGCCGAGTTTTGTTTAATTACACCGCCCATTGGCCTCAACTGCTTCGTAGTAGCTGGTGTGCGTGATGATTTGAGTGTACAGGATGTGTTTAAAGGTGTTACGCCGTTTTTCATCGCTGATGGAATAACTATAGCTGTGCTTGTAGCTTTCCCTGGAATAGTTCTGTGGCTACCATCATTGGCTTCTTAAAATTTTAGAAAAGAATTTTTTGTCATAATGACCGGTTTGACGGTTCAATACTTCGACAAATTGATCAACGGTAACCCAAATTATTGATGTGAATAGAATTTATTAAATTGCAGTTACGTTATAAATATTTTCTTTATTGAAACCGTAGTGGTTTCCTAGATTGTACTATTAAATTGAAACGCTAATGGAGCTTAGTCATGTACCCAAATTCCACTCAGTTCAGTTTCGCAATAATTGTTTTCATATTTTCCGCAATTAATGGATATGCGCAAGGACGTGCGGCAGCAGTTGGTGTACAGACTGTGGAATTGCGCCAACTGGCTGAAACGATACCAGTGTTTGCAGAAGTTACAACAGCCCGTGATGGAGCGGTAGCGAGCCGTGTAGCAGGGAATGTTGATACTGTTCATGTTTTGGCAGGTACATGGGTTCAAAAAGACGATCCACTAGTAACGCTAAATAGGGATTTACTCGAAATCCTTGTTGCACAATCTGCAGCACAAATGGCTGAAGCCGAAGCAGGGATCGCTACGGCTCGAGTTCGATTAGATAGAACACAAACTGCATTAAACCGTATTGAAGCTTTACGTGCATCGAACGCTTTCAGCGAGGGTCGTTTCGATGATGCCCAAGCAAATATGCTTGAGGCGCAATCACAATTAGCAGAGTCTATCGCGCGTGAAAAAAGCAGTGAGGCACAGCTAGCTGAAACGCGTTATCAACTTGAGCGCAGTTTAATAAAAGCGCCATTTTCAGGAGTTGTAATTGAAGTAAACACTATTCCTGGAGCTTTTATCCAAGCAGGCACACCGGTAGTTAGATTGTTGGACACAAATGCCTTTGAGGTAACGGCCGGCGTTCCTGCTCAATATGTAGCATTTCTTTCGCCGGGTCAGGTGATAAAAGGAAGCACTGAGACGGGTAGATTGTTAAAATTGCAATTGCGAGCAGTACTACCGATTGAGGATACAGCCACTCGAACCCGTGCAGTCCGCTTCACGACCTCTGATTTAAGCAAATTAAAAAATGTAGCGGTGGGACAGTCCTTGACTGTTCTCATCCCGGTTGGTGTTTCCAGAGATGTCCTTTCAGTGCCTAAAGATGCGCTAATTCAGGCGCAAGGTGGTTGGACAGTTTTTGTTGCGTTAGATGGTAAAGCACAACCACGTTCAGTCACACTAGGTGTAGCGTTAGAAGACCGATACGAAGTACTTAACGGCTTGGAGGCGGGCGATCTTGTAGTGGTTCGAGGGAATGAACGATTACGCCCAGGGCAGGAAATAGCAGCTAGTCAAATGGAACCTAAATGATGGATTTAATCCGTTACGCCATTGATCGCCCTATCGCAGTCGTTGCTGTGGTAATGATGGCTATTTTATTTGGGGTCATTGCGTTGTCGCGTATCCCAATTCAACTGGCACCTGATGTCCGTAAACCTATCGTTGTCATTGAAACAAGTTGGCCGGGTGCTGCACCGTCGGAAGTGGAACGTGAAATTACCAACCCGCAAGAAGAAGCGCTTCGAGGTATCGAAGGATTGGAGATAATGACATCTCGGTCTCGCACAGGAAGCGCTGCCGTGACTTTAGAATTCAGTGTCGGCACTAACATGAGCCAAGCACTACTTTTAGTTTCTAATCGGTTGGATCGGGTAAGTGATTATCCCAATGAATCGAATGAGCCATCTTTGAATACATCTGGATCCGACGATAGCCCAATCGCTTGGGTGTTACTAACGGCTAAAGAGGAAAACAATAGAAAAATGCCGACCTATGGAGATTTTGTTGAGGATATTATTAAAGATAGGGTGGAACGAATTGAGGGTGTGTCAGCTGTAAACATTTTTGGTGGGGTGACACGCGAACTGCAGGTGGTAATTGATCCACGTCGCTTGTCACGTTATGGCCTAACAGTCTTGCAGATGGTTCAAACGCTACGTACTGAAAATATATCAATTTCTGCTGGGGATGTGGATGAAGGCAAACGCCGCTACGTTGTCCGTACTGAAGGCAGTCTTAACACTGAAGAAACAATTCGTAATGTTGTGCTGCGCTCTGGCGTTTCGGATGGTGGTATCGGACGCGTACGCGTTAGTGATGTAGCTGATGTGAATTTTGCATACAAAGAACCTACCAGTAGGTTGCGGTACAAGGGACAGCCCGGGCTGGCTTTTAATGTTGTACGAGAATCTGGCGCTAACGTCATAGAAGTGATGGAAAATTTGCGGGTAACCCTTGATGAACTGAGCAAGGGTCCAGTGGCTGATGCAGGTTTAAATCTGAAACAGGTGTATGATGAGACTATTTATATCGATGGAGCTATCAATTTAGTTACGCAGAATATCTGGATTGGTGGACTTCTTGCCGCTTTGGTATTGATACTATTTTTGCAGAGTTTGCGCGCGACATTGGTTGTGTCTCTATCAATTCCAGTATCAATTGTTGCCACATTTGTCGTTATGGCAGTAACTGGACGAACACTGAATGTAATTTCACTTGCCGGAATTGCTTTTGCTGTCGGTATGATTGTTGATGCTGCCATTGTTGTTTTAGAAAATATCTTCCGGCTCCGCGAACAAGGATATAATCGTCGAGAGGCCGCTTATTTAGGGGCTAGCCAGGTTTGGGGTGCGATACTTGTTTCCGCGCTAACAACGGTACTAGTGTTTGTACCGATTCTGATAATGCGGCTCGAAGCTGGACAACTTTTCCGAGATATCGCTGTCGCAATCTCCGTGTCGGTTCTTTTGTCTTTAGTTGTTGCGGTTACCGTAATTCCAGCATTGGCAAGCCGTATGCTTAAGGCCGGCGATCAAAAAAGGTTTCGAATCTGGGGATTATATCATGTAGCAGCAGGTTTCAGTGGATTGGTCATGATGTATGTCCGTATGACTGTCCGATTTAGAGGCGCCGGTATTATTATGGTTCTAATCATAGCAGGAGGTGCTGGGGCGGTTAGCTATATTTTCTTGCCTCGACTTGAATATTTACCCGAGGGTAATCGAAACCTTGTTTTTGGTCTAATTATTCCTCCTCCAGGATACAATCTTGAGACAACGCTAACAATAGCACAGCGGATTGAATCTGTTGCACGACCTCTTTGGGAAGCTGCTCCTGCAACCGAAACAAATGACGGAATACCTACGATTGAAAATTTCTTTTTCGTTGCTACGCCGGGAAATTCGTTCGTTGGGGCTGGTGCGCTTGATGGCAGTCGAGCTGCGGAATTGATACCGGTTCTAAGTCGTCCAATTTTTTCTGAACCAGGAACCTTTGGTTTTATGACGCAACCATCACTTTTCGGTCGGGGTGTGGGAGGTGGACGCACGATAGAGTTAAACGTATCTGGTCAAAACTTGGGCGATATTCTTGGTGTTGCCGGGCGCGCCGCTAGCCTTGTATCAGGATTACTACCTCGCTCTGAAGGACACCAGTTTCGCCCAATCCCGGGATTGGAACTTGGTGCACCTGAAGTACGTTTGATCCCAAATAGACTTCGTTTGGCCGATGCGGGGTTAAACAGCTCTGGTCTGGCCTATACAGTAGATGCCTTTAATGATGGATTGCGTATTGCTGAGATTACGGTTGGTGCAGAGCGAGTTGATCTGGTTCTTATGGGTGCCCCGTCAATCAGTGAGGTGGCCCGTACTCAAGACATTGGAAATTACCCTGTTGTTACTCCGAGCGGACAAATTGTGCCGGTATCAACCTTGGCTGACGTGGTATTAACTGCAGGACCTACGGAGATTCGACATCGTGATCGGCTGAGGACAGTAACGCTCGAAGTCCGTCCGTCAGATGCGCTTTCATTAGAAGAAGCCGTATTACTGCTCGAAAAAGACGTTGTTTCTATTCTTGAACAGCAGGGAATTCCGCAAGATATTCGCTTGAGTGTGTCTGGGACTGCAGATCAATTAAGTGAAACTTGGGGTGCTATACAAATTAATTTAGCTGTAGCGTTAGTGATAGTCTTTTTAGTAATGGCAATTTTATTTGAGAGCTTTATTTTGCCGTTGGTGATCCTAATCTCAGTACCAATTGCTGCGGCAGGTGGCGTTGGAGGGCTAGCTTTTCTTAATACTTACCAAACGCAGCCGTTAGATATGCTTACCTTACTTGGCTTTGTGATATTGGTGGGAATTGTTGTTAATAACGCTATCCTGATCGTCCATCAGACGCTGTTCCACTTACGTAACGATGGGATGGAACCTATTGCTGCTATAGAAGAGGCCACGCGAAATCGTATTCGTCCAATCTTTATGTCCACGCTAACTAGTGTAATGGGTATGCTGCCACTAATTATTTTCCCTGGAGAAGGGTCTGAGCTTTATAGGGGGCTCGGGGCTGTTGTTGTTGGAGGCTTGTCTATGTCTGCATTTTTGACTCTACTGACAGTACCACCTCTACTGCGGTTATGCGTTAGTAAGTCCAACCCTTTACTACTTTCTCCGCAGATGCGTGAAATATAAATTAAAAAATAGCAACTCTTTCTATTATTGATTTACGGTTTTCCTGCCGTTATAGCTCTCGAAATATCGAAAAATTGCATTCTCAAACCAACAGGTTTTTTAAAGATTTGGAGCCACTGCTGGTCCAACTAATCTCAAGATCTTTTGCTTTTTTGAAATTTCCTGGCCATGGCAGCCAATGCTCGTAGATCACGCTCATAGGACGATGGTCCAGCATGGCTAGTACGCCTGAGAGATTTGTGAGCCCTTGGCCCAAGGGACAACCATGTATTGCGAAGCCAACACCATATGGATCAGGTATTATAACGTAATCTTTTAAATGTAGATTTATGGTGTACGGTGCTAATATCTCGATAGTTTCTTCTGGCCACTCACCCGCACAAATAGAGTTAGCAACATCAAGGCAAGCGCCCAACGTGGGATCATTTACCTGATCAAGCAATTTTGCCATGCGACGGGATGGAAAATCGAAGTGGTTTTCGATCGCAATTTGGCATTTGGCATCACGCGCTGTTGGTAGGATTGTGGTTAATTCGCTACCCAACTTGTCTAATGGTGTAACTGCATCTTGTGCATCAAGCGCTACTCTGAGAATTTTAGCATTCAATCGTTTTGCGATTTCTAGATATTCATGAACCAGGGATGAATCAAAAGATTGAACGCCCACCTCAATTGCAATTCCATGCGTTTTTGCAGCGGTGGCCAGAATATCCAGACTAGTCTTGGAGATTTTATGTAATGGCATATTATCAGCGTATTGCACTACGCTAAAGCCCATGGTTACTGCAGTATTAAGAAGCTCTATTGGGGTCATCGGCTTTGAAGGAATACGGTCTTTATGTCCAATGGACCAACGGAAAGCGTAACTTCCAAGGCCGGCAATCAAAGTAGGGCTCTGACTAGATCTCGAGTGGTACGCGCACTGTTACCGCTTTGGATCATGCTTTTTATCTTTTCTGGGCTAATTTTCCTTAAAAGTGCGCGTAGGTCATCCATAGTTTCAAAAGTATGCATTATTGCTTCCCGCCCATCGCCTGCGCGTGTAAAAACATCATATGCGATCCAACCGTCATAGCCCAAGCTATCCATGTAGTGGATTGTTTCAAGTGTATCCCAAAGATTCACTGAGGCAACTGGCATGTCCCAGTCCGCTTGGCGATTATTATCGTTGAAATGCACATAAAAAAGTCGCCCAGCGTCAAATGCAATTGCCAGTTCAGCGGCAGGGCTTTCATTCTCTATTAGTGCATGTCCCAAGTCCATTGTTACACCAACATTATTTGCGCCCACACGTTCGCAGAAATGCAGTGTCCGCCCCATAGATGGTAAGATAATACGGTTTCTTACTTCGTAGGCTTTGTACTCTATTGAAACTTTAACGCCCTTATTGTGTGATGCGACTTCTTCAAAGGCTTCGATTGACCAGCGCCATTGGTCAATATGATTGACGTGAAATGCATGATCGCAACCGTCAATCAGGGGACAAACTGAAATCATATTAGCTCCAAAATCAGCAGATATATCCATAGCGCGCTTCATGTAATCTATGGCGCGTTTGCGCACACCTTCATCGGGGTTAGTGAATGACCCAGCCCGGAATACATCCTCACCTTTTAAGTTAACGTTTACAGCAGATACGGTTAGGCCGCTGTCTCTCATCAAACCGACGTTTTCACCTTCATGTCCTAAGTCTTGGGGGTAAACTGGTTCTACACCATCAGTACGCGGCGTATTTTTAGAAATTTCGAGCCGTTCTGCAAAACTACGCGAGGGTTGATAAGTGTGGAAACGGTCTGAATATTTTCCAAGTGTTCCTAAAAGGATTGAGTTCCTTGTGGCCATTTACAGAATTCCCTTTATTTTAAACAGGAGATAGGATTTTCGTATTATGCTGTGGGTATGAGCTGGGAGCTATTTTTGGATGCCGTTGCCCAAGTAAGGAACTTGCTGCGTACCGTTTTTTATCTTATATTGGAAATTGATGATGTAATCAGAAATACGGTGCTCTTTAAATGAAAAGTGAGAGAATTCGCGCCAAAAATCATCAATTGAGACGCGATTGGCATCATGTGTATGGAGATATACGTAATCCTTACCTGGCCGTAATATGACTTCCGGGCCAAGGTGGCGATACTGAGGGATGAACCCTGGAGGTGGGAGCATCGGCACTGGATCCAAGTTATTGATGACGCGCGTGGTTACAGGAGAAAGTTTTGGTGAAAGTTCTTCGCTAGTGACTTTTGGCTGGCCAAAGTTAATGATGCGGGACACAGTAAAGCCTTCAGCGTCGGCATAGGCGCCAAGGATTAAGGCTATAGCAGCTCCAAGAGAGTGACCTGTTAATCTGATTGAATAATCTTGCCGCAAATGGGGTTTGGCATCCGCCCAAACGCTTAATGCATCTCGTTGGAATCCGCCGTGAATAACCCGCCCCAGTATGGGGTCTTTTATTAGTGCGATTTCAAAGTCTTCCCAAAAATTTGGTTTATCAGCAGTACCGCGGACAGAAATCGTCTGTGTTTGCGATTTGTGATCAGTTTCAATGAAATAACGCACATCTACGCTCAGCAGTGTTATAACTCGTGTGACATCTGGATATGTCCGCTTAATGTCGCTAGGTGAATCGTATGCAGATTTGGCTCTGACGGCATAGAAATTTAATTCTGTAAAATTTACATTGTACGGTATGAATACTGATAGTGATTGTCGAGCGTTTTGAGATAGTCCTCCAGAACATCCAGTTAATAAGGCAACCAACAACAAACAAAAGCAAAAGATACAAAAGGATAATTTGGATTGTTTGGTTGTGTTTTGCATAATCACCATTTGAATATCATTTAATGTGGTTAACTACAGGTTCATCAACTACGTATTTTATCAATAAAGCAAGTGGCTTGAGTTATTTTTTATCTTATCTACTCCAATCATTTTGGCTTAATTCTTAAAATGCTAACTGTCAGTTTCCCGTTTTCACGATTACAGTAAGGTAAGGATTTTTGACCATCGATAATGAGTTTTGGTTTCAAGCTTACTATAAATTATTATTTTTGAGGTTTTGGGGGGTAAATGCCCCAATAAAGTAAGTTTTGTCAGGTATCTGTGGGATAAAATGACTTCCTACCCAAATATTGATATTTCCTTTCAAATAGTTTTTTAGATCAATGCAATAATTTAAACTATTGCACGCTTAATTAGTATGGAAATACTAGTACTTACTTGGTGTGTATGTGCCTACAGTGAAATACATTTGGTTACGGTTTATTTTCTGAGTGAAACAGACCTTACTATTTAAGGTTAATTTGTTTGATGGTGGTATGCTATAAACATTCGTATGGCCTTACGATAAATTAGCTAAGCTGAAATATTATGTCTCGCTTTTAGTCATATGCCGCGTCGATGATAATTTCTGCCTTCAGTTCTGCCCTAGCAAGCTTGGCTTCTCCGTATGCATGTGCCGGTTCATATCCTTCGGGCACCCAAGCATGCCAAACCTCTTTTAACTCTCCAAAGTCGCTCATATCTGCTAACCAGATTGTAGCACGTAACATTTTTTCATGAGTTGAGCAGGCCTTCAAAAGCAGTATCTCGAGCTTTTTGAGGCATTCTTACTCCTACTCTTTAACTGTTTCTCCGTTCCCTATCTAACCTTTAATATGAGCAACTCCATTATTTTTAATAATTTTCGAAGATCGCAAGCCAGTTTCGATACGCTCAATCTTAAAATAATTCTTAGTATTACATTTGATTTAATTTGTTCCGTGCTCTGACAAGCAAAGAATTTCAATTCTAATAAAATGGTAGTTATTTGGAAATGCACCATACAAATAACAGTGACATTATATTGTATGTGCCCAACGATCAAGATTACTCTGGTATTTCAGGGCTATCAGTAAGCTAACTAAAAAATTACTGGGTAGTCTTTCAACTTCAGCAGCTGATTTACTGACCGCATGAATCGACAATCATGCGGTCATATTATTATGAAGTCTTTTACTGGCTCAGGCCTAGCGTTGTCATAACGGCACTATCAATGACCCCAGCTAGTAGCGCATTTTTATCTGGATTACAGCCAACTCTGATCTCTCCGATGAATTTTTTTCTCAAAGCTTCTTTTTCTTCGTCACTATTAGCATGATCATTAATGTCGATTGAATGGTTGTACAATGATACAAAAGTCATTTTTTTGACTACGTCAATTACGAAATCTTCATCGCCATCTGCTTTGGCAAGAATAGTTGCGCATGAGTAATGCATAACTGGCATAGCGTCCATAAGCATTTGCTGCGCCTCTTCGTCAGCATGGACAATTCCTGTTCCGAAAGTTGTAGCCAAGGCAATACCACATAGTGTTTTAGTAAATTTCATTTCATTCTCCCTGACGGGTTAAAGATCAGTTGGATTATTAAAGGGCCGAGGTTACATACCGGCTATTGCACCTATAGCAGCACCTTTTTTGGCGCAATCCTTGCCGCACGCGAGTGATCCTACACTGGCACCGATTACTGCGCCTTCTAGGGCTTTGCCGGCTTTGGCAGGGCTAATTGGGGTGAAAAGAAATAATGTAACTAAGGCAAATGAACCTATTATTTTTAATGTGTTTGATAAACGCATTGAAGATCTCCTTATATGTTCTCGGGAATCATAAATCAATTAAAAGCATAAGTCTGCCCAAATCACGCCAAATTGCCAAACTAACTTGAGTCAAGAAAATTCCATTCTTTTGAGGGGTTTTCCAGGTATTCTTGCAGATCAAATTTGGTTGGCAGTTTTGAGCAATTCAAGTGTTTTATCCATGGCAGTTAAATTTTTTCTGTATATGCGTAGCGGTATAGTTCTTGGAGACGGCCAAGTGCTTAACCTAAAACCGTCAAAAGGCTATTACTTATTTTTTAATTCAGTACGTGATAGCATTTACTTTACTTCAGTCTGATATTTATTTAGCAACAAGTTTATTACGCGCCGCGTCGGGAGAACCAGGTCATCTGGTGCCGAAGGAGAAACCGCCTCGGAAACTCTCAGGCTCAAGGACCGACGTAGCGGAAAGAAACTCTGGAGAGTGGTGCCAAAGGCACCCGCCGAAGGGATAGCGATCTCAGGCGAACGGACAGAGGGGGCATCACACGAGCGGGCGTAGTCCGGTCGTTAACGTGGTGCCGGATGTGGTTTTGGTCAGACCGGCGAGATAGTTGGGAATGCTAATGTCTGAACCATTGCTCACTCCATTGTATGATCTTCATATAAAACTTGGGGCACGTATGGTGCCGTTCGCAGGTTATTCATTGCCAGTCCAATACCCGTCAGGTGTAATGAAAGAACATAGTCATACACGGGAAAAAGCTGGTCTTTTTGATGTCAGCCATATGGGCCAAGTTATTGTGAGTGGAGCGGACTATGATACAGTTGCAACTGCTCTTGAGCGGCTAATTCCCGTTGATGTTTTAGGGCTTGGACCAGATCGGCAAAGATACGGTTTTCTGACTGATGATAAAGGCGGCATTCTAGATGACCTAATGTTTAGTAACCGTGGGGATCATGTTTTTATTGTTGTAAACGGTGCTTGCAAAGCCTCTGATATTTCATACATGCAAAACGCGTTACCAGACGTCACAGTATCTGAAATCAAAGACCGTGCATTGTTGGCTTTACAAGGTCCAAGAGCAGAGATTGCGTTGTCAACACTTAACCCAGCTGTAAAATCTATGCGATTTATGGACGTAAAGTCTTTAAATTTAGTTGGTACCTCATGTTGGGTTTCACGCTCCGGTTACACTGGAGAAGACGGATTTGAAATTTCTGTATCTGCGGATCATGCGACTGTTTTAGCGAATGCTCTTCTGGAGAATGATGACGTGGAGCCAATCGGCCTTGGAGCTCGAGACTCTTTACGGCTTGAAAGTGGATTATGCCTATATGGCCATGATATCGACGATACAACGACCCCAGTTGAGGGGGCTCTGAATTGGGCTATTCCGAAAGTGCGACGCTTGGGTGGTTATCGGTCTGGCGGTTTTCCAGGTGCAAATACCATTTTAAGACAACTTGATTCTGGGACAAAACGAAAGCGAGTAGGGCTCTTGCCCTCGGGCCGCGCGCCTATGCGTGAAGGTGTGAAACTTTATGCATCCCAAGAGGATAAACCGTCTATTGGTGTGATCACATCTGGTGGTTTTGGCCCAACAGTGGGTTCGCCGGTCGCCATGGGATACCTCGCCACCGACTATGCAACTGTTGGCACGCAAGTTTTCGGTGAACTCCGAGGTAGCAGATTACCATTAAATGTTGTGAAAATGCCATTTATACCTGCAAATTTTAAACGATAATAAGGACGCTACACTATGAAATTCACTGAAGAACATGAATGGCTGCGCACAGATGGTGACGTGGTAGTCGTTGGTATAACTGAGCATGCAACCACACAATTGGGAGATCTCGTATTTGTCGAGCTGCCCGAAGTCGGCACCGTAGTGACGAAAGATGAAGAGATTGTTGTTATTGAAAGCGTTAAAGCAGCTTCTGATATACTAGCTCCGATTGATGGTGAAATTATTGAAATCAATGAGGCATTGGCCGATAATCCGGCACTAGTAAACGAAGACGCCGTAGGTGATGGCTGGTTTGTAAAAATTGCTCCATCTGATACCAGCCAAATGGATGAATATATGAGTGAGGCTGCATACCAAGCCCACATCGCTTAACCGCAGGAATTCTAAATGACTTTTACACCGATAGACTATCTACCTTATGATTTCGCAAATCTTCGTCATATTGGGCCTTCCCCTGCTGAAATGGGGGAAATGCTTAAAGTTGTGGGGGCTTTAAATTTAGAAACTCTCATATCGGAAGCAGTCCCAGCCAAAATTAGGCAATCGTCTCCTTTAAATTTTGGCCGACCATTGTCCGAGCGTGCTTTATTAGAGCATATGAAAGCAACTGCTTCTAAGAACAAAGTCTTAACGTCATTGATTGGGCAAGGATATCACGGCACGGTTACTCCACCGGCAATTCAGCGCAATATTTTCGAAAATCCTGCTTGGTATACTGCTTACACTCCATATCAACCTGAGATTTCGCAAGGCCGACTTGAGGCACTTTTGAACTTTCAAACGATGGTGTCTGATTTAACTGGACTTGATATTGCTAACGCGTCTCTTTTGGACGAGGCCACAGCCTGCGCAGAGGCGATGACAATGGCGCAACGAGTTTCAAAGTCAAAAGCTAAAGCGTTTTTTGTTGATGAAAATTGTCATCCGCAAAATATAGCAGTTATGAAAACGAGGGCTGCACCTTTGGGGATCGAGTTGATTATTGGATCGCCAGATGAACTGGATGCTTCAAATGTATTTGGAGCAATCTTTCAATATCCTGGGACTTATGGTCATCTACGCGACTTTAGTTTTGAAATTTCTAAATTGCATGAAACAAAGGCCATTGGAATTATTTCTGCAGACCCTTTATCGCTAACTTTGCTTAAAGAACCGGGTGCAATGGGGGCAGATATTGCAGTGGGGACCACGCAGCGCTTTGGTGTGCCCGTGGGGTTTGGTGGGCCGCACGCTGCCTACATGGCGACTAAACAAAATTTAGCTCGTTCTATGCCGGGGCGTATTGTTGGGGTGTCAGTTGATAGTCATGGCAACCGTGCTTATCGGCTGTCATTACAAACTCGCGAGCAGCATATTCGTCGTGAAAAAGCGACTTCTAATGTATGTACGGCGCAGGCTTTGTTAGCTGTGATGGCTGGTTTTTATGCTATCTTTCATGGTCCCAAGGGGCTTAGAGCTATTGCACAACGTATCCATCGTAAAACTACACGTTTGGCGCGTGGACTGGAAGGCGCCGGTTTTGAGGTGGGCCCAAAGAATTTTTTTGATACAATTACGGTTGAGGTTGGTCCTGCTCAGCAGGTGATAATGCAATCAGGGGTTCATGAGGGTGTAAATCTGCGATCTGTTGGCAATACTAAGATTGGGATAACATTAGATGAGCGAACTGGTACCGAAACTCTTGAACAAGTTTGGCGCGCGTTTGGAGTGATGGATCGTCACCCTGGGCAGACGGCCGAATATCGTTTGCCAGACAATTTGTTGCGAACGTCTGAATATCTGACCCATCCCATTTTCCACCTCAATAGGGCTGAAACAGAGATGATGAGATACATGCGTCGCCTTGCTGATCGTGATTTAGCTCTCGATCGTGCAATGATTCCACTTGGCTCGTGTACTATGAAACTTAATTCGGCAGCTGAAATGATGTCGGTCAGTTGGGATGCATTTTCGCTTTTACACCCATATGTGCCTCGTGATCAGGCAGCGGGTTATATGGAAATGATTGAGGACCTTTCCGCCAAGCTGTGTGACGTGACTGGCTATGATGCGATCTCTATGCAGCCTAATTCGGGTGCTCAAGGTGAGTTTGCAGGCTTGTTAAGCATTGCAAGCTTTCATCGGGCTCAGGGGCAGGGCCATAGAGATATTTGTCTCATTCCAATGTCGGCACATGGAACAAACCCTGCTTCGGCTAATATGGTAGGTTGGAAAGTCGTCCCTGTTCTAACGGCCGAAAACGGTGACATAGATATAGAGGATTTTCGTGCCAAGGCCACTTTTCACTCTGATAATCTTGCCGGTTGTATGATCACATACCCGTCAACCCATGGCGTTTTTGAAGAAACTGTACTCGATATCTGTGATATTGTGCACGGTCATGGGGGTCAGGTGTATATTGATGGAGCCAACATGAATGCGATGGTCGGTTTGTCCCGTCCAGGTGATTTAGGTGGCGATGTAAGCCACCTTAACCTCCATAAAACATTTTGCATCCCGCATGGTGGCGGGGGGCCAGGCATGGGACCTATAGGTGTAAAATCCCACTTAGTTCCTCATTTGCCTGGCGACCCGGCAACTGGAGAAGGAGCAGTTTCTTCTGCGGCTTTTGGATCTCCGTCTTTGTTACCTATTTCTTGGGCTTACTGTTTGATGATGGGAGGAGAAGGACTGACCCAGACCACGCGGGTTGCCATTCTTGCTGCAAACTACGTAGCAGAACGCCTCAAAGGTGCGTTTGAAGTTCTTTATAAAGGGCCAAGCGGTCGAGTTGCACATGAATGTATAATTGATACACGTCCTTTTGAAAAAAGTGCTGGAGTAACTGTAGATGATATTGCCAAACGGTTGATGGATTGTGGATTTCATGCGCCGACTATGAGTTTTCCAGTCTCGGGTACTTTAATGATAGAACCTACAGAATCTGAAACAAAGGCTGAGTTAGATCGTTTTTGCGATGCCATGCTAGCTATCAGGAAAGAAATTTCTGAAATTGAGAATGGTCACAGTGATCGTGATAATAATGCATTGAAAAATGCACCGCACACAATGGAAGATTTGGTGAAAGAGTGGGATCGCCCTTATTCGCGCGAAGCAGGTTGTTTTCCGCCAGGAGCTTTTAGGGTTGATAAATATTGGCCACCTGTCAATCGTGTTGATAACGTTTGGGGCGATAGAAATTTAACGTGCACTTGCCCTCCGATGGAAGCTTATGGATGAATAAAAGCATTGGTTTTAAAGTGTCACGCTCTTGCTACTGCAATAATAACGGGCTTAATATTCAGATGTATTTTTGGGCCCTCAAGCAAGGCATCGCTTAACCGCGATGCCTTTAGCATCCAATTCAGTTATGTAACTATGTCTTCGGTGAATTGTTCAAGGTCGTACAATGCCACCCTATGATAGAAATCATATGGTTTTTCCAATGGAGCGGGCGAGGCGATTCGAACGCCCGACCCTAACCTTGGCAAGGTTATGCTCTACCCCTGAGCTACGCCCGCATCCTTGGATGCGCTGGGGATACTTACCCATGCGCGAACCTGCAAGGGAAAAATCTCTGGTAGTAGAAGTTTTTTAATTCTAGGTTTGAAAAAACTAATGTTTAATCGGACAAATTAATCAAAATTGCTGCTGTAGCTAGTTGTCTACTTTTCCAATCTATTGGAAGGCATTTTACTTTAACATATAGTGATTGGTAATATTTTACCGAGTCAGCAGACTTGGGTAAATTACAAAGATCTAAGCCATTTATCCTAGTTTGATGGGTCAGAGGTTCTGCACCTTGGATAATTTTGTATGGTCGGCTTTGTGGATAAGAAATGACCATAATACTGTTATCAGGTTAATCTAATTCGACTAAAAGGTCTTTAGCATCGATCTGGTCCCCAGGACTCACGTGAACTGTTTTAACTGACGCATCACGTTCTGCGTGGATACCAGTTTCCATTTTCATCGCCTCGATGGTAAGCAACAGGTCACCTTCAGACACTTTTTGTCCTTTTTCTACTACTACAGATGCGACCACACCGGGCATTGGTGCACCGATTTGATTTTCGTTTTCATCTTCCACTTTGGGACGTTTGGCTGTCGTAGATTTTACCAGTCGGTTTGGTACTCTAATGACGCGAGGCTGACCGTTGAGCTCAAAGAATACCTTAATCTCACCATCTTGATTAGTTTCACCGACAGCCTGCAGGCGAATTTCTAATGTCTTGCCTGGGTCGATTTCTGCAGTGATTTCTTCACCCGGTTGCATGCCATAGAAAAATGTTTTTGTCGGGAGTACTCGGACTGGTCCGTAGATACGATGACGCCCCATGTAGTCTAGAAAAACTTTTGGATACATAAGATAGCCGCTGAGGTCTTCATCATCAATCTCCCGGCCGTTCATTTGTGCGGAAAGATCTACCCGTGCTTCTTCTAGGTTAACAGAAGGCAAGGCAGCGCCTGGGCGCCCAGTATTTGGTTCTTCGCCTTTTAAAGCTTTGCCCTGAATCCCAGCGGGGAAGCCACCTGGCGGTTGTCCTAGATTGCCGCGCATCATATCAATGACGGAGTCTGGAAAGGCGACTTCGGTGTTGGGATCTTCGACTTCTGTACGGGTTAAGTTTTGGCTTACCATCATCAGAGCCATATCTCCGACCACCTTTGACGAAGGCGTAACTTTTACGATATCGCCAAACATCTGGTTAACATGCGCATAGGTTTGCGCCACGTCATGCCAGCGTTCTTCCAAGCCCATAGATTGAGCTTGTGCTCTAAGATTTGTGAACTGGCCCCCGGGCATTTCGTGTAGATATACTTCAGAGCTTGGAGCTTGCATGCCGCTTTCGAAAGCGGCATATTGAGATCGCACGGAACTCCAATAATCTGATATGTCGCGAATAGAGTTGATATCAATGCCTGTGTCACGATCTGAGTTTTGAAGAGCTTCTACTATTGACCCAAAAGTGGCTTGAGAAGTGTTGCCGGATAGAGCATCCATAGCACAGTCAACAGCATCAACTCCTGCTTCTGCGGCAGCTATAATAGTGGCGCAGGCTACGCCTGCAGTATCATGAGTGTGGAAGTGAATAGGCAATCCGACTTCTTGTTTCAATGCGCGTACTAGAACCCGTGCAGCTGCTGGTTTTAACAAGCCAGCCATATCCTTTAGACCTAAAACATGAGCCCCTGCATCTTTAAGTTGGTTTCCCATATTGATGTAGTATTTGAGATCATATTTGGCGCGTTCTGGATTGATAATGTCGCCAGTGTAGCAGATTGAACCTTCACAGATTTTGTTTTGCTCTTGCACTGCATCCATAGCGACGCGCATGTTTTCCACCCAATTAAGGCTATCAAAAACGCGAAAGACATCAATACCAGTTTGTGCCGCTACACGGACAAATTCCTGTACCACATTATCCGGATAATTTGTATAGCCAACGCCGTTAGCACCACGCAGCAGCATCTGAGTCATTATATTAGGCATATGTTCACGTATGTCTCGCAAACGTTGCCAAGGGCATTCTTGTAAAAATCGATAGGCGACATCGAACGTTGCACCCCCCCAGCATTCTACAGAAAACAAATGTGGAAGGTTTGATGCATAGACTGGGGCAATCTTGATCATATCATGGCTTCGCATGCGTGTGGCTAACAAGGACTGATGCCCATCTCGCATCGTAGTGTCTGTAATCAAGAGTTGTTTCTGCGTTTTCATCCAATCAGCCACGGCCTTTGGACCTTTTTGCTCCAATAGGTTGCGGGTACCCATTTGTGCATCAGATTTGGATTCTGGAACCTTGGGGTTTTTCAGGTCGGCTCGCGGACGAGGACGATCTTTTACCTCTGGGTGCCCGTTGACAGTAATATCAGCAATGTAGGTAAGAACTTTTGTGCCACGATCACGCCTTTTAGGAAACTGAAAAAGTTTGGGTGTTTCGTCAATAAATTTTGTAGTGTATTCGTTATTTAAAAAGGTTGGGTGCTTCAGGAGATTTTCAACAAAAGCGATGTTCGTTGAAACACCCCGAATACGGAATTCGCGCAATGCACGGTCCATGCGGGCAATGGCCATTTCGGGTGTTGGGGCCTTTGCTGTGACCTTAGTCAAAAGACTGTCATAGTAGCGTGTAATTACCCCTCCAGCATACGCTGTACCACCGTCTAGGCGAATGCCCATGCCATTTGCCTCTCGGTAGGCGGTGATCCTACCATAGTCGGGTATGAAATTATTTTGCGGATCTTCTGTCGTAATCCGTGTTTGTAGGGCATGCCCGTTTAAAATCACATCGTTTTGTGTGGGTTTGCCAGTAGCTTCTTGAATAGTTTTACCTTCAGCAATCAAAATCTGAGCTTGGACAATATCTATCCCCGTGACTTCTTCAGTGACAGTGTGTTCGACCTGAACCCTTGGATTAACCTCAATGAAATAGAATTTTTCATCATTCATATCCATCAAGAATTCAACTGTGCCTGCGCATTCGTAATTCACGTGTTTACAGATCTTGTAGCCAAGCCTGCATATTTCTTCGCGTTGCTTATTGGTGAGATAGGGTGCGGGAGCACGCTCCACAACTTTTTGGTTGCGCCGCTGTACTGAACAATCACGCTCGAATAAGTGATACATTCCGCCGTGCTTATCACCAAGAATTTGCACTTCGACATGTCGAGCACGCTGGATCATTTTCTCCAGGTAGCCTTCACCGTTTCCAAATGCGGCCTCTGCTTCTCTGCGGCCTTCCAGTACTTTTTCCTCAACTTCGGCTTCCGTCATTATTGGGCGCATACCTCGCCCTCCGCCCCCCCAGGAAGCCTTTAGCATCAGCGGGTATCCCACAGTGTTGGCTTCTGCTTTGATTGCGGTAATGTCGGTTCCCAATACTTCAGTAGCTGGGATAACTGGAACACCTGCTTCCATGGCGACCCGGCGTGCGCTGGCTTTGTCACCAAGCGCGCGCATAGTTTCCGATTTTGGGCCAATAAAAGTTATGCCATTTTTTTCGCATGCATCAACAAATTCCGGGTTTTCTGATAACAGACCGTAACCTGGATGAATGGCATCTGAACCGCTTTCACGAGCCACACGGATCATCTCATCAATACTCAGGTAGGCTGCCACAGGACCAAGGTTTTTTCCAATTCGATACGCTTCATCAGCTTTAAAACGGTGTAATCCCAACTTGTCTTCTTCTGCAAATACAGCGACTGTTTTCTTACCCATTTCGTTGGCTGCGCGCATAATGCGAATGGCGATTTCTCCGCGATTAGCGATTAGAATTTTTTTGAATTTTGGCATTATACAGTAACCTTCGGGCGATATTGTGCAGCTGCAGCATCTTTAAAGCTTTTTTTTTGTGCAAACAACTCGAAGCTCCAAATTATTGTATGAAAAATATTAAAGTGTGCCTCCAGAGCGCCGAAGTGGTGGATTTAGCTTACTAGCTTTGTAGAATGATCATTTTAGAAAAAGCTGAACTTGGTAAATTTTCAGTATGGTAAAATTTTACTGCGGGGCGCCTTCTTTAGTATTTCTCCTAAGAATTGTGAAATGTATTATTCGCCAAAGACCCGTTTGAAAATTGTGTCAACGTGTTTTGTATGATATTCTAAATTGAATTTTTCTTCGATTTCTTGGGGTGACAAAGCAGCAAGAACATCAGTATCTGCAAGAAGCTCAGTCTGAAAATCTTTTCCTTCCTCCCAAACTTTCATGGCATTGCGCTGCACTAGTTTATATGAGTCTTCGCGGCTAATGCCTGCTTGCGTTAGGGCTAACAAGACACGTTGGCTCATTATCAGCCCACGGAATTTATTCATATTTGCTATCATATTATTGGGGTACACAACTAAATTATCTACCACTGATGTTAAGCGCGATAATGCGAAATCTAATGTGATTGTTGTGTCTGGGCCAATATTTCTTTCAACTGAAGAATGAGAAATATCACGTTCATGCCATAACGTAACATTTTCCATTGCCGGTACAACGGCCATTCGGATCAGGCGCGCTAGCCCGGTTAGGTTTTCCGTCAGTATTGGGTTTCGTTTATGTGGCATTGCGCTTGAACCTTTTTGGCCAGCAGAAAAAAATTCTTCAGCCTCCAACACTTCGGTTCGTTGCATATGGCGTATTTCAGTGGCAATATTCTCGATGGAAGAGCCGATTACACCTAACGTGGCGAAGAAAGCAGCATGCCGATCACGAGGAATTACTTGTGTGCTTATTGGCTCTGGCACCAGACCGAGTTTGTTGCATACATGTTCTTCAACAGCTGGGTCAATATTTGCAAAAGTACCCACAGCGCCTGAAATAGCGCCAGTAGAAATTTCAGCTCGAGCATCACGCATTCGGGAGAGATTACGGTCCATTTCAGCATAAAAGCGAGCAAAGGTTAGACCCATGGTGGTTGGCTCGGCATGAATGCCATGACTGCGCCCGATGCGGATGGTGTGTTTGTGCTCAAATGCACGGCGCTTTAATGATTGAAGCAGATGTTGGATATCTGCGATCAAAAGATCAGCGGCACGTGTTAACTGTACGTTAAAGCATGTGTCTAATACATCCGATGATGTCATCCCTTGATGCACGAAACGGGCCTCATCATTGCCGATATGTTCGGCTAGATGGGTTAAAAAGGCGATAACATCATGCTTTGTCACTGCCTCAATTTCGTCAATTCTAGCGACGTCAAATTCTACATCTTTTGCTTGCCATACAGCGTCTGCATTGGCGCGTGGGATAACTCCAAGATCGGCCATGGCGTCACAAGCGTGCGCTTCAATCTCATACCAGATCTGGAATTTTGTCGCGGGAGCCCAAATAGCAACCATGTCAGGACGGGAATAACGCTGGATCATGGCAGTACCTTTTGCATTTATGATTTTGATCAAGCCTTTAAACTGCGAGGAGCAGGGCGACAAGACAAAGGTCGACATACAAGGTACTTTTAGTCAATAAAAGACTTTCAATTTTTTGCAGTCTTGCAGACTATAGATTGACTATAATAACGAATAAAAGACAGTATGGTGAGGAGATGTACATAGTAAATGGCTATCCAAAATATTTATTTGATTAGAAACGATTTATTTTTTGGTTTTTAGCCGAACGAAAGTTTAACTATAGCTTCTATAGTTTTACCAAATAAATATTATTATAGACGCAAATTTCTTCCCTAAATATTCTTCATAAACTGGTGAGAAAGCAGGTGGTCGCCATGAAACCAATCCTACATTGTCAACTACCAGCAGATATGCGTGTAGGCCGTGCACTGCCTGGTGTTCAACCCGTGGTAGACAGTTGGTTACATGTTGATGATGCTTATGCCGCACAGATGCAGCGGCGGATTCAATTACTGGGTACTGTGCCGAATCAGGTCCTGTATTTGGATCCATCGTCTCTTCCTGCAGCACATGAATTACTGAAAGAGGTATTAAAATTACTTCCAACGCTAGGCTTTGAGATATTGAATACACTAATTGTTTGTCCGGATGGGAGACGAGTGGATGTCTCGGTATTTGATAATCCAATGATGGTTTTGGGTCAATTAATGCAAAATGACTTTGTGCTAATGGAAAAGCGTGGCAGTGAACACGTTCTTACTGGTGCAGTTCTATGTTTTCCTGCATCCTGGCGTCTTCATGAAAAAGCTGGACGTTCACTAACTGATATTCATGTGCCGGTAGAAGAATATAATGAAGAAATAGCTCGTCGAGTGCAGCGTTTATTCGATGGGATAAAAATTGGTCGCCCTATGTGGAGATTTAACCAGCTTTGGTATGAAGATCCAGAATTGTTTCAACCTCGCTCGAGCTCACAACCTCGGCGCGTCGGTTTCGACCAAATTGACGGACCTTACTATCGGACGGAACGCCAGACATTACTCCGTTTGCCGGTGTCTCGCGCTGTTTCATTCGCAATCCATACTTACCTGCTGCGCCGCGAGGATATTCTATAGAAATGTTGGATAAGCGAAATACAATTTTAATATATTAAAATTTTTTCACACTACTTCGAATTAATAAGTATAGCAGCGCTAAGCACCCAATAAATTTGACAGCAACTCAAAAAATTTGTCATTTGCTGCAATACAATTTTCTGGTTGTAGCGTCAGTCAGCATTACCCTCCTGGAAGATTTTAAAGTTAGTTAACTTTTGCGAGTTCCAATTAAAGAAGTTATTCTACCGTTCTTCTGTTAATTTAACTATCTATTTTTTCGCCAATAATCGCAATAGCCTGCTGATAAACGGTGGCAGCATTCCATTTTTTTATCACGGAAAAATTAGGTTGACCTTCTTGATAACCTTTGCCTCGCTTCCAACCTTTTTTGCGCAGATAATTGGCAGTTGATGCGAGTGCGTCAATTTGGTTATAAAAATCAATCTGTCCATCGCCAGTAGCATCTACCCCATAGATCAGTGCATTGCCTGGTAAGAACTGTGTGTGCCCAAGCTCCCCATGTTTAGCGCCTCTGGTCGTAGCTGTAATTGATCCTTGATCGACTAATTTTAGAGCGCTGAGAGCGTGCGGTTGGAAGAATGCTGAACGGCGGCAATCATATGTCAGTGTGATAATGGCCGAAACGATAGGGCTATCACCCATAAAACTACCAAAAGCGGTTTCCATGCCGTGTATGGCTATTAGTACACCCGCTGGTACACCATATTTCTTTTCCAACGTTGCATAAAAGTTTGGGCTTGCGGCCTTCCGCTTACGACCTCTTGCTACAATTGTTTCTGCACCGCGTGTTTGCATAAATTTAGATAGCGAATACCTGAAGGTTTTTTGATTGCGATCTGCTGAGATGGTATCTGTTGCGTAATTTGCTTGTGAAAGAGCACTAAGCCCAGGAGCCTTGATACCTTCTTTCTTTGCTATTTTTGCAAATGCACCTTTCCACTGGTTGAAACCTGAAACCGTGTTACCACATTGGATAGAAAATGCTGCATTTGCAAATAAAATAAAGCTAAAAGTAAGAGCTAAAAGTTTCAAAGCGTTTCTTTTCAGGACATGGTAAGTGGTGCTGTGGTTATGCTAATTCTAGGTGCAACTGCCAAGGAAATCCTTTTGCTATAACTGAAGCAATACGAATTAAAGAGTTCAGTCTTTGTGTATTATTTTCATCTTCTCATAAAGAATGTTTGTTTTACTTTGCAACGGTTCGCCACTAACACGCGCATAAAAAATTCACTAAATTGAAGTTTGGCACTTTTTTTATAGATTTGAAATACGAAGGGCATTCATAAATTTATGGCAAAATCACCGTACTATAAAAAGGCGCCCAATACTGAGCACCTTAAATTAGTTGATATTTGTCGTGTCTAACAGCTGTAGTACATGCCAAACTCGACAGGATGAGGGGTATGCTCGTATGTTTCAATCTCTTCCATTTTTAATTCGATATAGCCTTCGATTTGGTCTTTGGTGAACACGTCACCGGCCATTAGGAAATCCATATCAACACTGAGCTCTTCCATAGCTTCTCGCAAAGAGCCACAAACTGTTGGTATGCCGGAAAGTTCTTCAGCGGGTAGATCATACAGATTTTTATCCATTGCTTCACCAGGATCAATTTTATTTTTGATACCGTCAAGGCCGGCCATTAGAAGGGCTGCGAAGCAAAGGTACGGGTTTGCAGAGGGGTCAGGAAAACGGGCTTCTACACGCTTGGCTTTTGGTGACTCTGCCCATGGGATGCGAATACAACCAGACCGGTTGCGTGCAGAATAAGCACGCAGTACTGGCGCCTCAAAGCCGGGAATTAAGCGTTTGTAGCTATTAGTCGAGGGGTTAGTGAAAGCGTTAAGCGCCTTAGCATGCTTTAAAATACCACCAATAAACCAAAGCGCTTCATTCGAAAGATCTGCATATTTGTCACCTGCAAAAATTGGTTTTCCATTCTTCCAAATCGACATGTTAACATGCATTCCAGTACCATTATCGCCGGCGATGGGTTTAGGCATGAATGTGGCTGATTTACCATAGGCTGCAGCCACGTTGTGAATCACGTATTTATACTTCTGTAGCTCATCGGCTTGTTTAGTAAGCGACCCAAATATCAGCCCAAGTTCATGCTGGCAAGAAGCGACTTCATGATGATGTTTGTCTACCTTCATGCCTAGCCGTTTCATAGTAGATAACATTTCTGATCGGAGGTCTTGGGATTCATCCGTCGGATTAACGGGAAAGTAACCACCTTTGACACCAGGACGGTGACCCATGTTTCCCATTTCATACTCTGTGTCAGTATTCCATGACGCGTCTACTGCATCCACTTCGTAAGATACCTTGTTGATAGAATTCGAAAATCTCACGTCATCGAACAAGAAAAATTCTGCTTCTGGCCCCATGTAGGAAACATCACCTATACCAGAGGAAATCAAATACGCTTCGGCTTTTTCGGCGGTGCCGCGTGGATCCCGTTCATAAGCTTCACCAGTATCGGGTTCCACAATAGAACAATGTACGCAGATTGTTTTTTCAGCATAAAAAGGATCTATATACGCGCTTTCTTGGTCTGGCATCAACTTCATATCTGATGCTTCAATTGATTTCCAACCGGCAATGGATGACCCGTCGAACATAAAACCCTCTTCAAGAAAGTCTTCATCAACCTGATCGGCCATGACGGTCACATGCTGAAGCTTACCGCGCGGGTCTGTAAATCGAATGTCTACGTATTCTGCATCTTCTTTTGTAATGAGGTCTAGCACAGGGTGAACCATATTCAATTTTTCCTTTATTTTATTTAATCATGTTACAGAGCATCCGAACCGGTTTCGCCCGTCCGTATCCGGATTGTTTGTTCAACGCTTGAGACGAAGATTTTTCCATCACCAATTTTTTCAGTTTTGGCAGCTAGGACTATGGCGTCTACTGCAGCATCTACTTGATCATCATCAAGAACTACCTCAATCTTCACTTTGGGCAGAAAGTCCACAACGTATTCAGCGCCTCGGTACAGTTCGGTATGTCCTTTTTGACGGCCAAATCCTTTGACTTCAATTACACTTAACCCTTGGACACCAACCTCCTGTAAAGCCTCTTTTACCTCGTCAAGCTTGAAAGGCTTAATTATTGCTTCGATCTTTTTCACGACGTAGCTCCTCCTGCAAAGTAGCAGATTTGGACCATCTGCTGATTGTGGCGTCTATGGTGTTGATTAAGGTACAACTAAGACTCATTCTATTTTTGTGCTGAATGATTTAAATATGTGCGCTTTGCACAAAATTTAATCGAAACTGAATCGGGTAGCTGCTACTGAACGATGCCGTCTAACAAAACTTAAAAGTTGTACATATATCCATGGACCAAATAAATAAATGTCCTATTTATCAATCTTGTTGCGCGCGATCGTTGATCCTAATTTTGCATTTAAAAATTATTGTTTATGACGACGGTTTAATTAATATGCAAAAATAGGGACTTAACTGCAGAAAATGGATTGCCAGATCCTTGTATACCATCTGAATATATATTCATTGAGATGAATAACTGTAAAATTTGTTGATTAAAAATTTTGTGCTGTGTCAGATAAATTTCTCTCGCATCCTTAGGTTGGCTTTGCTAAAGAGAAGAAAATTGCGGGTGTGGCGGAATTGGTAGACGCACCAGATTTAGGTTCTGGCGCCTTTGGCGTGGGGGTTCGAGTCCCTTCACCCGCACCATATTTTCCTGTTAAGTCAACAAATTCCTTAGATTTCATCAATCAGGAAATAGATTTTATCATACATTCAGGACACAATTAAGCGATCAGGAACCCATTACTATAACAGTGGAGCTCCCAGCCATCCCGTTGATTCTGGTGCGTATGTGAGATGATTGCCGTCTCAAAATCAGGACGATAATCTAGCGTTTTCCAAGAGGATCATAGCTATATTGGATGCCTAATAGCAAACGCCGGGTCTAGTAAAATCCGTTGCCGTCTGTGCTGCGCCAAGCATATATCCAATGTGTTGGATAGGTGGGTAAAGACGGACTTTGTGGGATAGCCTATCACAGCCTGATCCAAACCTTTGAGGATCGCGTCAAGGATGTGGACTGCCCGATTGATTTATTACATCAGCTGTGTGCGCAGAGGTAAATAAATTTGATAGGGAATACTATCAGTAAGGGGTATTTCCTAGATAAATTCAGAAGTTTGTGTTTGCTATCTTGCCAACTGAACAATAAAATCGAATTAAATCTGTAAGTTTGTATATTACGTTACTCATACTCCTATAGGGTACCCCCGCACTCCACTGAAATACCAACGGGGGGGTAGGTATCCCTTTGGTGTGGGGGGTATATCAAGTACTATGCATTCTGGTCATGCCATGCTCAACTCATGCTCGTTAAGAACTAAGGGGACAATCATTTTCTCGTAATACAACTGTGGGCCGTGACTGACACGGCAAAGCACTTGTGATTTTCATCTTTTTATAGCTGTGGTCGGATACTACAACTATAGTTATAAAGTATACCTCGTGTGCTATAGGTATAGCTGGTTCTAAATCTACGTCCTCAGTGTAGATATGTACGGTTTTTGGGACACTTCTTGTCAGTTCCTGATTTGGGGTGGAGGAAGTTTTTATGATGAACGAAGAACGCGACATTCTATGCAAGCTTAGAGTGCTTCCGCTTGCCGAGAAGATCGGCAATGCATACAGAGCTTGCCGGTATTTTGGAGTTGGTAAATCCAGATTTTATCAATGGTGGGATGCCTATCAAAAGCATGGTGATGCTGTCCTCAAAAATGCCAAGTCAATTCCGAAGAACCCAGCCAATCAAACGCCACTGAAGATTATGGAGAAAGTTCTATATTTTCGGAGCAGGTATCGCCTGAGGTCCATCTGGATCGTTTAGTACTTGGCACGATACCATGACATCAAAATTTCAGACGCTGGAGCCTATCGTATTCTCAGACACAACGGCCTCAATAGACTGCCCAGAGGCACGAGCATACGAAAGCTACACAACAAGCTATATCAGAGGTAGGTGCCTACCCATCACATTCAGGTAGATGTTATGTTTCTGACCTTTATAGGAAGAACGGTGAGAAGGTTCGTCGGCTCCAATACACTGCCATCGACGATGCGACCAGAGTTCGCGCCCTCAAGGTTTACGAGAAACATAGGCAGGCAAACGCTATCGACTTCACTGACTACATCATTGAAAAGTTACCGATCCGAATCCGCGAAGTATGATCCGACAATGGCCATCAGTTCCAAGCAAAGTAACATTGGCATGTTGAAGATCTCGGGATCAGGCACGCGTACATCAAACGTGGAACGCCAAAGTGGAGCGCTCTCACCGTTACTATCAGTAGGAATTCTACAAGCTGCTCAGTCACAAAGGTGATGTCGACCTAGAGGCCAAACTTGACGAATGGGAACGGTTCTACAGCTTCGCCAGACCGCACGGCGCCCACAACGGAAAAAATCTTTACGAAGCGCTCAGAGACCAACTACAGTAAATTGGCAAGTATCCCGCCAGTCCGTCTAAGTTCCAATTTTTGCGCAGTAAGATGATAAAATTCTGTCAGTCGCGGCGTAAAAATCATGTGCCGCGACTTTGTAATGACACAAGAAAATTTGGATTACAAACCCCAACGAGCCGCGGTCTTAATGAAAAAACCTTGGGCCTTTTTCAATTCAATCCAGCTATCAACATAGTTGATCCAAACTTGATCATTTTGTGGCAACAGCATTGCGATCGGGGTAGGTGTGCGTGCTTTTGAAACTTCAATTTGCCTTAAAGTTGGGAACTTTGTCAGTAAAGTTGACCCTTCTATATTTGAGGTTACAAAGACATCAGCACGGCCTGATAAAACTTCTTGAAATCCGCGTGCCGGCGCCTCTACGACAACAATTTCTGCAGCAGGAAACCAATTTCGGACTTTTGCTTCAAATGTAGTTCCAAGAGTTGTTGCCACTTTAACATCGGCAGCATTGATAGAACCCCAATCATTGAAACGATCTTCTTTATCGCTTGTAGTAAAAGGTAAGATCTCAATGGAAATATAACTATCGGAATATCCAGCGGCTTTCATTCGGGCTGGACTGATCGAGGCGGAACCAGTTAAGTGATATTTTCCAGCAACAATACCATTGACCAGGGTTTTCCAGTCTGTTGGTACAAATTCAAGTTCTACGCCAAGGTCAGCAGCAAGCTCGGTCATAATGTCGATGTCGTAACCGACATAAGCATTTGTTGCAGGGTCGCGAACAGACATTGGGTTCCAATCACCTGTTGTGCCTACTTTCAGAATTCCATCGCTGAGTATCTCGTTCAGTGCTGATTGTGCGCTTGCGGGAGAGGTCAGTAATGTAGTGGCACAGGCCGCAGCGAGGCCCAATTTCTTAAAAAGGTTCATTTTTTTCTCTTTTTCATATTTTTATTTAAGGGTAATGCCTTACGTCTATTGCCAGTACCTGTGAATAGGTGGATGAAAATGATAACATAAAAGATCTGAGCTAATTTTCAAGGATCTGTCCATGTCTGATAGAAGAAAAGCAATCGAAGTGAGGAATTTAAATAAGTGGTATGGAGAGTTCCATGCCTTGAAAGATGTAAGTGTAACAGTCTCCCACGGTGAGCGTATTGTGGTGTGTGGTCCTTCTGGCTCTGGTAAGTCAACGTTGATTAGATGCATTAACTCGCTAGAGAAATACGACTCTGGTAATATATTTGTTCAGCAAATCGAAATGAAGGATGAAGTCTCCATTAACAAAATTTTCTCCGAAATCGGAATGGTTTTTCAGCAATTCAACTTATTCCCTCACTTAAGTATTTTGGATAATCTCACACTTGGGCCGATTAAAGCGCTTGGACTGTCGAAGACTGACGCAGAAGAGCGTGCGATGAATTATCTTAAACGTGTCCGTATTACAGATCAGGCCAATAAAAAACCAAGTGCTTTGTCTGGTGGCCAACAGCAACGTGTTGCTATTGCGCGTTCTCTTTGTATGGAGCCGAAAATCATGTTGTTTGATGAGCCCACTTCGGCATTGGATCCTGAAATGATTGCTGAAGTTTTGGACGTGATTGTTGATTTGGCTGAGGATGGAATGACCATGATTTGTGTTACCCATGAGATGGGATTTGCCCGCCGTGCTGCAGATCGGATGATATTTATGGATCAAGGTGAAGTGATTGAAACTGCTGAGCCAAAAGAGTTCTTTGAAACGCCTAAATCAAAACGTTGCCAGGAATTTCTTAGCCAGATTTTACAACACTAAGGGGTCGACATGAAACTCAAGTTTTCATTATGGCTTTTTATTGTTTTGGCCTTAGCAGGATGTAGTTCACAGCCAGGAATATGGGGTTGGTATGTGATAGACCCGCGCACTGTGGCGGGATATAATAACATTAGATTTTTGCTTAACGGGTTTGGCGCGACAATTCTTTTGTCATTAATCGCTGCCGGGTTATCGATGATCATTGGTCTTATGGTTGCTTTGCCAGGGATGTCTACAAACCGTTGGATTAGTTTTCCGTCAAGAATTTATGTTGAATTTGTCCGTGCTATTCCTTTGTTACCTATGCTGTTCTGGGTGTTTTATGGTCTACCAGTAGTACTAAAAAGCTTTGGTATAACAATTAGCATCGATGCATTTTGGGGAGCTATTATAACTCTGGCAATATCAGACAGCGCCTTTACATCTGAAATCTATAGATCTGGCATTCAGTCTATCAATAAAGGTCAGACAGAGGCTGCTAAGACAGTTGGGCTGAATTATTCGCAAACAATGCGATATGTAATCTTGCCACAGGCGATCAAACGAATTCTCCCACCTTTGGCCAATCAATTTATTTATATCGTGAAGATGTCTGCTTTTGCTTCTGTTATAGGTATGCAGGAATTGACCCGTCGTGCAAACGAGTTGGTTGTGACTGAGTATCGGCCACTAGAGATTTATACTCTATTAATTTTAGAGTACCTTATTTTAGTTCTGATAATAAGTTTTTTTGTGCGGTGGCTGGAGCGTAAAATGGGTTCCGACGAGAGCAAGTAATCGTTTACAGCCTAAATAAGATGACGTTTATAAAGAAAATAGGCTTACCTTTGGTGTATACTTGCTTTGTTACTAATATTTTCTGCTCCGCGACATTTTCAAACTCCAATAGTATGGATCGCAGTATGGTGATTATTTAAAGGATATAAAAATGAGTTGGACACAATTTTTAAACGATACAACAGTTCGATTTAGCGTATTGCAAAAAGAAACCCCTGAGATGTTTGCAGGTTTTGGTGTTATGTCAAAGGCGGCAAAGAAAAATGGAGTTCTTGATGAAAAAACAAAAGAGTTAATTGCTTTGGGTATCGCCATTTCCACCCGTTGTGAAACTTGCATAGCTTTCCATGTGAAGTCTCTGGAACGTCTGCATACTTCTCGGAACGAGCTATGCGAGGCTTTGGAGATGATTGGCTACATGGGAGGTGGGCCGTCCATCGCTTTTGCTGCTAAAGCGTTGGAGGCCTTTGATGAATTTAGCAAAGCTTAAGTTAGTTTGCCAAATAGATGTTTAAAGCTGTCTGACCCTAAAATTGCTTGTAAAATAAAGCTCGTCAAAGGGTTTTCAGGTCACAATACTTAACTTTGTATTCTGCACTAGTTAAATGGTGTAATTTTATTACGCCCGTTTGACTAATCCTACTACAAAGAGGACGACGATGGCTCCAATCGTTGCGTGGATGATAGAACCCAAAATTCCCGTGGCGATCGAAAAGCCCAGCATTGGAAAAATTAGTCCAGCAACAAAAGCGCCAATAATTCCAACGAGTATATTGCCAATTAACCCAAATCCACGCCCATCCATTATTGTTCCAGCTAGCCAGCCAGCAACAGCGCCGATTAGAAGCACAATGACGAGACTCTCAATACCCATATCCATGATCTTTCCTCTTTTGATTATAAGTGTGCAGACGTTGGCGCCTACTAATTTTTTAAGCAAGTTTTTTGATTAGTTTATTTTTGTTAGTCTCATAAAAAACACAGTAGGATTTTAAATCCGAGCAGATCTTTCTTTCTGCGCGGCTGCTGCGCATTAAATATTATAAGAGAATTTCTTTTATCATCATTTCATTCCTCACCAATGAAGCCCTCTTTCTAGTAAACAACGTTGAACCCGACCTGGGTGATCTGTGACAATGCCATCTACACCTGCACTTATCATGCTTAAGATGTCGTTTCGTTTATTCACTGTCCAGGTGGATACCAGCAAACCGATGGCATGTGCTTCGTCGACTAAATCTGACGTCACATCTGAGAAGTGAGGGCACCACAATTGTCCGCCCGCCTCTGCAATAGCCTTTGGAAGAGAATCTTTCTTACGGATAAATTTTAAATGAACTAAATCTGGTGTATCCTCATCGTGATCGGCTTCGTGAATTGATGCTTGAGATAGGTAAGAAGTTGGTATGTCAGGCGCCTGCCTTCTGCATTCTTTTAACATGTCCCAATCAAAGCTATGCAGCACAGTCCTGTCAGATACGTCATATTCGCGAAGTAGTGCCACAACTGCACTCACAAGCTGATTATACTCATGGGTTTTTTCCTTTATCAACGGGTCTGATTTCAGTTCAAGCATTAAAAAAACGTCTAAATACGCTGTTTTTGTAACGAGCTCCAAAAGTGCGGTTAGGCTGGGAACTCGAACGCCATTCAAAAAAGCCTGATCTGAAAATTTTTGACCATAACGCGTACGCCCGTCCAATCCCCCTACGTCTAATTCCTGTAATTGTGCAAGACTAAGTGTAGCCACTTTAGGTTCTATTCCTTGAAGCCATTGACCATCTGGATTTCGTGTAGCTGCGGCGGAGACACGATGGTTGTGGGTTATTACTGGGACTTGATCTGCAGTTAGTAAGACGTCAAATTCGAGGGCTTTAACTCCTAAGCTTAGGGTAAATTCAAAACCCTCTATTGTGTTCTCGGGCATTATTTCACGGGCGCCACGGTGCCCAATTACGCGCACTTTACCATTGCCGCCGCGAAATGCAGAAAGTTGTGGAAAATCAAACATTAGTTTATCCGTCTACCTGATCTAGGGTCAAATACATGGTGCAGTTCAGTAGGCATAGAAAAGCTGATCACCGAGCCACTCTCGAAGGTCATATGACCTGGTAAGCTTGCGGTAATTTCAGTGTCGCTGTTTTCAATGGTGCCATGTAATAATGTCGTGGCTCCTAGATGCTCAAGTAATCCAACTGTTATTTTAAAAAAACCGTTAGAATCTAAGATTAAATGTTCGGGGCGGATACCCAAAATCACTTCACCATTTGCAATACTTACACTGCCAAGATCTATGCCGTTATTAAGCGACAGATTGCCAATGTTCACTTTTGCTGGGATGAAGTTCATAGCTGGACTTCCAATAAACCCAGCAACAAAGACTGTGGCAGGTCGATCGTAAAGCTCTATCGGAGTGCCAAATTGTTCGACTTTTCCATCGTTTAAAACCATGAGCCTGTCGCCTAAAGTCATAGCTTCAACTTGATCATGGGTAACATAGATCGATGTCACGCCAAGCCTCTTCTGTAGCTTGCGGATTTCCAGTCGCATCTGTACGCGAAGTTTGGCATCTAAGTTAGATAATGGTTCATCGAATAGGAAAACCTGTGGATCGCGCACAATCGCACGCCCCATAGCAACGCGTTGACGCTGTCCCCCTGATAATTGTCGGGGTTTGCGATCTAGGTGAGGTCGAATTTCTAAAATATCTGCAGTTTCTTCGACTATTCGTTTGATTTCAACTTTACTAGTTTTTCGAATTTTCAGACCATACGCCATATTTTCACGAACCGACATATGCGGATAGAGAGCATAGTTCTGAAAAACCATGGCAATATCACGGTCTGCAGGTTCTAATTGGTTAACAATTTTTTCACCAATACTGATCTCTCCAGAGGTTATTGTTTCAAGCCCCGCGACCATGCGCAAAAGTGTGGATTTTCCACACCCCGAGGGTCCGACAATCACTATGAATTCTCCATCGCCTATTTTACCGTCAATGTGATGCAGGACCTTTGTTTGGCCATAAGCCTTAACGAGCCCCTTAAAAGTTATAGTTGCCATTTTTCTGCCTACTTATCTGTCTCAGTTAACCCCTTAACAAAGAGTTTTTGCATGGAAACTACCACAAATACAGGTGGGAGCATCGCCAGAAGGGCGGTCATCATAATTATGTTCCATTGTGGGGATTGTTCGGCGGCTTCAAGCATTTGCTTGATGCTCATTACTATGGTTGTCATGTCAGAATCTGTAGTTATTAGCAGTGGCCAAAGATATTGATTCCAGCCATAGATAAAGAGTATTACAAATAGCGCTGCAATATTGGTGCGGCTTAGTGGAAGTAGTATGTCCCAGAAGAATCTGAACGGACCTGCGCCGTCGATACGCGCACTTTCTAGCATTTCGTCTGGAATGGTCAGAAATACTTGGCGGAACATAAAAGTTGCAGTTGCTGAAGCTATTAATGGGACTGACAGTCCCCAATAGCTGTTCAACATACCTAGATTGGCTACTACTTCAAATGTAGGCAGAATTCGCACCTCAACGGGCAGCATTAAAGTAATAAAAATCATCCAGAAAAAACCCATACGGAATGGAAATTTAAAGTACACAATAGCAAACGCTGAAATTAACGAGATAGAAATTTTTCCCATTGAGATCATTAGTGCCATAGTCAGAGAATTCAGTAACATCCGCCAGACTGGGACAGTTTCTGATCCAGATAAGCCACCGCCAAATAAAGTTTGTTTGAAGTTTTCCCAGAAATAGGTTCCCGGCATCATTGGTATAGGAGATTGGGTCATGCGCAATGCGTCGTGTGTGGAAGCTACAAAAGTGATCCAAATAGGCAAAGCCACGATAGCTATACCAAAAAGTAGTATGAAATGGGAAATCAGATTTAAAAACGGACGATTTTCAATCATCAGTACTCCACCTTTCTCTCGACATAGCGGAACTGGACTACGGTTATTGCAATTACCATAATCATCAATATCACAGATTGTGCGGCAGATCCGCCAAGGTCGAGTCCAACAAAGCCGTCATTATAGACTTTGTATACTAGAATAGTTGTAGCATTCGCTGGACCTCCTTGAGTAATAGCATGAATGATACCGAAAGTGTCGAAAAATGCATAAACGACATTAATAACTATTAGAAAAAAAGTTGTTGGTGAAATCAGTGGGAAGACAAAATCCCAGAACCGACGTAACGGTCCGGCACCGTCAATTGCGGCTGCTTCGATAACTGAGCTTGGAATTGATTGCATCGCGGCTAAATAAAATAAGAAATTATAAGCTATTTGTTTCCAAGCTGCAGCGATAATCACTAGAGCCATGGCCTGACCACCATTTAAATAATGGTTCCAGTCGACCCCAACCATATCAAGTAAAAAAGGGAAGATACCAAGCGTCGGGTTGAACATAAACACCCAAAGTGCTCCAGCCATTACTGGCGCTACTGCGTAAGGCCAGATCAAGAGTGTTCTATAAGCGGTCGCTCCGCGGACAACTCTGTCAGCAAATCCTGCTAGTAAAAGTGCGACTGACATCGATAGGAAAGCTACCGCAATCGAAAAGAAGATTGTTCGGCTAAATGAAGACAGATATTGATCATCATCAAATAAAAATATGAAATTTTCAAACCAAACAAATTCTGTTGAAAGCCCAAAGGCGTCTTCAATTAGAAAGGATTGATAGACTGCCTGTACAGCGGGCCAGATAAAAAATATTAAAGTGATTAAGATCTGTGGTGCGACCAGAAGGTAAGGCAATGGCGAAGACGGAAAGTGGACGCGTTTAAGCACTTTTTGCCTCTTAAATTGGAGCTGTAGAAAATGGTGCCCGACAACACTGAAGTTGCCGGGCACTGGATAGGTGAAAACTTTATTTTACAGAACGTTCAAACTTGCGAAGTAGCGCGTCGCCGCGTTTGGCTGCTGCATCCAAGGCTTCTTTAGCGGTTTTGTCACCTGCCCAAATTGCTTCCATTTCTTCGTTGATGACATCACGAACTTGTACGAAGTTTCCAAAGCGAACACCTCTTGAGTTTGCAGTTGGTGTATTCAGACTTAGCTGCTGGATAGCCGTATCTGTACCTGGATTACTGTCGTAAAAACCTTGCTCGTTGCTGAGTTCGTAAGCAGCAGTGGTGATCGGAACATATCCAGTTTCTTGGTGCCACCAAGCTTGTACATCTGCAGATGAGAGGTATGTCATGAATTTGGCCAGACCTTTATACTCATCAGACTCGTGTCCGGAGAGCACCCAGAGTGTTGCACCACCAATGATTGAGTTCTGCGGTGTCTCAGTAATGGTTGTATCCAGCGGCAACATAGTTTGTGCAAACTTAAATTTAGCTTGTGATTTGATGGAGCCATAGTACGCAGATGAGTTTATCCACATACCACATTCGCCATTTGTAAACATCGGCAAGCTGTCGCCACGGCGGCCGCCGTACTTAAATAGGTTTCCGTCAGACATTGAGGCTATATCATCAAGGCGTGCAGCAACTCTATCGTTGTTGAAGGTGAATTTGGTATTAAAACCAGCAAAGCCATTTTCTTCAGTGCCTACCGCTAGGTTGTGCCAGGCAGAAAAGTTTTCGATCATTACCCATGACTGCCAGCCAAAACTCAGCCCACATTCCATACCATTGTCTACAAGTGCCTGAGCCACTGTTTTGACGTCACCCCATGTTTTTGGTGCCTTTACGCCTGCTGCGTTAATAGCGTCTACATTATACCACAGAACAGGTGTGGAACTGTTAAATGGCATAGAGAGAAGCTCGCCATCTGATGTTTGGTAATAGGAGATCACAGCTGGCAAAAAATCAGTCTTCTCAAAAGGTTCACCTGCGTCATTCATCATTTGCTCTACAGGGTAGATGGCACCTTTGGCCGCCATCATAGTAGCTGTTCCCACTTCAAAAACTTGAACGAGATGCGGATGTTCTTTTGCACGAAACGCAGCGACTGCCGCGGTCATGGTCTCGGTATAGTTCCCTTTATAGCTTGGCACGATTTTATAATTGGACTGGCTGGCATTAAAGTCGGCTGCGATTTTATCTACGCGCTCGCCATTAGTACCACCCATTGCATGCCACCACTGAATTTCAGTTTGTGCTATGCTCATACTGGCATTGACTGAAATTACAGCCGCACTCAGGCAAATGGTTTTCCACGACATAATATTGCTCCCTATTGTTTCTGCTTAAAATTCTAAGCAGTCAGAATAATAATGCAAGCCAAAGAATTTTGATATAACTTATAATGAAATGTTATGTTTAGCATTGAAAATAATTTTCAATCTTACAAAGGACAGGCCTTTGAATTTTAAACTCAGACAACTTGACGCGTTTCGTGCGATAGCTCAAGCTGGTTCTGTCACAAGAGCGGCAGTAGTACTAGGCGTCTCGCAGCCAGCGGTAAGCAGATTGCTAGCAGACTTTTCAAAGACAGTAGATTTTGAATTATTTAGACGTAAAGATGGTGTTTTAATTCCAACTCAAGAAGCTGAATACATGCTAGCCGAGACTGCTAGGGTCTTCGAAAGTCTTAACCATCTTGAAGACCTGCGTCATAACTTGAAGAAGCGTACTGCAGGCCATTTAAGGATTGCTTGCCTCCCTGGCTTTGCAACGGCGCACTTGCCTAGCGTACTGGCTGATTTCCTTAAAGATCGACCGCAGGTTACAGTAACGTTAGAACCAGATCGCCCCGAACGAATTCTGGAATGGATTATTGGCCAGCAATATGATTGTGGTATAACTGACGGATTCAACGGACATCCTGCTACTGAAAGCCACGATGTTGCCATTCCAGCCGTATGTATAATACCTTCGGGGCATTGGTTGACGCATAAGAAGGTGATCACGCCGGTCGATTTGCGGGCTGAAAAGTTAATCCACTCACGCAGAGATAGTGCTTTTTTTAATCATCTTAAGCAGGCTTTTGCTGATTGTAATGAAAAGATGAATTCCTGGATTGAGGTACGCCAATTTTCTTCAGCTTGTACGATTGTAAGTGAGGGTCAAGGTGTCGCTATTGTTAGTTTGCTTGATGCAGCTCAGCAGTATAGAGGCTCCTTAGAATATCGTCCATTCCAGCCAAAAATTATGCATCGCTTATCACTTTTGCGTCCACGAACTGGAGGAAACTCTCCTCTGGTCCTGGATTTTTTAAGATGTTTCAGAGATAGTTTGTCCCCCTTTTTGAGTTTACCAGATTAAAGGAAATTTAATTTAAGTTTTCGAAAATTTGTTCGAATTTTAATTTCTGAATTTTGAGATTTTACCTATGGATAACGTTGCTAATACCATTACTACTTACAGGCTTAACCGATCGTGAAGACGGTAATAGGAAATGGTTGGGCCCATGAACCATGGGTTTCCTTGATAATATAGGCGGCCTAAAAATGGTATTTCAGAAAAAGCCGTCTGTCCGGTCGCATCGTCTGCGGCCATCAGACCTATTTTCATACCGAGATAGCTGGCCATACCCACACCGGAACCACAGTACCCCATTGCATAATACATCTCTTTTTGCCGTCCAACATGCATAAGTTTATCGAAAGTAAATGCCACAAAACCTGACCAAGAATGACTAATCTTTACTTTTTTAAGTTCGGGAAATATGCGAATTAGTTCGTTTCGTAGCGGTTTGGCCGTGGCTACTGGGTCGGACTCGTTTAATGATACGCGTCCACCAAACAAGATACGCTTCCTGTCGGGTGAGGGCCGGTAGTAAAAGACCATTTTCCGAGTATCGCAAAGCATTCGGTTTTTCGGCATCAAACGATCCATCACATCTTTTGGCAATTCCTCTGTTGCGATTATGTAAGATCCGATTGGTATTACCCGCTTTTGAAGTTCAGGCGTAACTTTGGTGGTGTAACCATTGGTCGCGATAATAACGCGCTTTGCCTGAACTGATTGTGTCGGTGTCTCAACTAAATAGCCATTATTTTGAAATTTTATGGAAGTAACCTTACAATTGCCTCCAACTCCTGCTCCAGCTTGCCGCACAAGCGATAGCAAACCCCTATGATAAAGTGCTGGGTGAATGCTGGCGTGGTTGGGGCGCACTATACCACCATAATAAAAGTCTGTGCCGAGCTCTGAATGCTGATCGGCGAGTGGCACCATGAAAGAACCATCTTCACCAGCTGTTTTGGCAAGTTTTTCATATTGCTTTGGTGTGTGTGCTCCATCAAATCTGCCCACTACTTTAAAATTACAATCTAACCCTTCCTCTTTTACAAAGCTTTCAATGTAATCGCGTGATGCTTTACCCTCGATAGAGATTTTGGCTGCCATGTCTGTGCCAAATTTTTTTGTCAGCTCTAGTAAATTTAACTTTATAGAGTTGGAGATTTGCCCTCCATTGCGACTGCTGGCGCCGTAGCCGATCTGCTGTGCATCAAGCACAAGCGTGGAGCGGCCTGCTCGCGCAGTTTTCAGTGCCGCGTGCAATCCCGTATAGCCAGAACCCACGATTAGAACGTCAACTTTGGCCGGAATGTCATATGGTTCAGCCGGTTCGCGAGGAACGGCGTCCCACCAGTACGGTTCAGTTTTAAAATCAGATGTAAACATTTTTCTAGATATTTTTCTCTCCATGGGCTGATAGGATTATATCAGCGGCTTTCTCGCCTACCATGATAGTGGGTGCGTTGGTATTACCTGAGGTGACAGTGGGAAAAATCGAAGCATCTACAACACGCAGTCCGTACAACCCATGAACCCGTAGTTGATTATCTACCACATCACTGCTTGCGTTTGGCCCCATTTTGCATGTGCTCACTGGGTGATAGACGGTGCCAGCAGTTTCTCGAATATAAGCCATTAATTCATCATCTGTTTGAACGTTTTGACCAGGGTGTATTTCGCTTTCGATTATTTTTGCCAATGGAGGGCTTTTGGCAAGTTTGCGTAGCAACCGTGTGCCCTCCAGTATTTCCTGAACATCTATTTCAGTGCTAAGATAGTTAGGTTGGATCAAAGGTGCGACCAGTGGGTTAGCGGATTTTATCTCTATAAATCCTCTGCTGGTGGGACGCGTTGGCTGTGCGCCTGTCAGAAAACCGGAAAATGGATCAGGATTCATTAGTGGACGTTTGCCAGCTGGTGCTTTTGTGTAACTTACGGGCGAAAAGTATAACTGGATGTTAGGGCGTGGTGTGCTGGGATTTGATTTTATGAACCCACCTGCCTGATTTACACCTAAAGAAAGAGGCCCACCGCGACTAAGTACATAGCGAAGACCTTGCCATAGTTTACCCTGCCATGAATGTAACTGGTCGTTTAAAGTGGGAACAGTTGAGCGATAAAAGAAATCTACTGCTAAGTGGTCCTGCAGATTGCGCCCGACACCAGGAAGGTTGTGATGCACTTTAATTCCGTGGGAGCGCAAAATAGGTCCTGGACCAACGCCAGACAACTGCAACAATTGCGGTGAGTTTATGGCACCCGCTGATAAAATCACCTCACGCCTCGCAGTCGCCTGTTTTGACTTTCCGCCTTGCCGATAAGTCACCCCAGTTGCACGTGTGCTTTGAAAAAGTACTTTTGTGGTCAAGGAATTTTTTTCAATTTTCAAATTTCTACGTTTTTTGGCGGGTGTAATATAGGCTCTTGCAGCAGACATTCGAAAGCCACCTTTGGCCGTGTTTTGATAGGTGCCAACCCCTTCTTGGTGGGGGCCATTGAAATCAGGGTTGTATGGCCATTGGATTTCTCCCCCTGCCTCAATGAAAGTGTTACAAAGAGGATGCAGGAATGGATCCATTGTTGAAATATGTAATGGCCCGTGGCTACCACGTAGATCGCTTCCTCCTTTGTCGTTAGTTTCTGACTTTATAAAATAGGGCAGTACGTCATTCCAGCTCCAACCAGGGTTGCCCATAGCTGCCCAATCATCAAAGTCTGCATGCTGACCTCGGATGTATACCATAGCATTAATACTGCTAGATCCACCCATAACTCGCCCACGTGGCCAATATGATTTACGATTGTTCAATGCGGGGTTAGGTTGCGTTTCATACATCCAGTTAAGACATTTGTGATAAAAAGCTTTCCCGTACCCAATAGGCATCCAAACCCATGGATGTAGATCACTGCCGCCGGCCTCTAGCAAAAGCACTGAGTATTTTTCATTTTCGCTCAATCTGTTTGCCAAAACGCACCCCGCCGAGCCGGCGCCAACTATTATAAAATCAAAGTCCATTGGGTAATTGCCTTACAATATCAACTTTATGACGGGCCAGGTACTTTTTGAAATTAATTAAAATGCACTGACAAGAACACGAAAACATATACTAAAATGACTTTAGACTCTCACAAATGTTCGTATCTGATAGCCTATGTTAAATATTAGGATCAAACAGAGGCGCTTTTGGCAAACATAGTTGCTGCTATGATTAGTGCTATCTGCGATTCTTTCATACCTTTCGCTTCATTGTAAAAACCGATTGGGTCTTATCCATTGATAAATAGCCAAAGTTTTGTATCGTCAACAAAATGTTTCACCATTATACGGCATGAGGCCTTATGAAGATTAAATCAATTGAGACATTCACAAATGAATTTGTCTGTTTTACCCGCGTAACGTGTGAGAATGGTGAACAGGGATGGGGGCAAGTGGCTCCGTATTATGCCGATATTACTGCCCAAGTTGTGCACCGGCAGGTGGCTCCGTATGTCTTAGGAAAAGATGGCGATGATATTGGTGACTTGTTAGATACAGTTCGTGACCGTGAACACAAATTTCCTGGATCTTACCTACGTCGAGCTATGAGTGGGTTGGATACAGCTCTTTGGGACATCAAAGGTAAACGAGTTGAAAAGCCTGTATGCAGTTTGATAGGTGGGAGTTCAGGTCCTTTGCGTGCTTACGCTTCATCCATGAAGCGAGATATTTCAGCACAGGACGAGGCCACCCGTTTCTTACGTTTGCGAGATGAACAAGGCTTTGACGCATTTAAGTTTCGAATTGGTTCAGAGGTCGGTCGAAATCAGGATGAGTGGACTGGCAGGACTGAGGAAATTATACCTGTTATTTATAAGGCGCTAGGCGATGATGCGGCGCTACTAGTTGATGCAAATTCGTGTTATGATCCAAGACGCGCGATTGAGGTCGGCAAATTGTTAATTGATAATGGGATTTCTCATTATGAGGAACCTTGCCCCTATTGGGACTTTACTCAGACAAAAGAAGTTACTGATGCTCTCGCAATCGATGTGACTGGTGGGGAGCAGGATTGTATGATGGCTAGCTGGCAAAAAATGATTGAGGAGCGTGTTGTTGATATCATTCAGCCGGATATCTGTTACTTGGGAGGGCTTACACGTACTCTACGTGTGGCTAAGATGGCAGAGAAGGCTTGCGTTCCTGTCACGCCTCACTGTGCTAACTTATCTATGGTCACACTCTTTACCATGCACTTGCTCAGGGCTATACCTAACGCAGGCAAATATTTAGAATTTTCTATTGAGCAAGAAGATTACTATCCTTGGCAGCGCGACCTTTTCGTAAGCTCGCCCTTTCAGATAAAGGATGGTAATGTTGCTGTTACTGACGCACCCGGTTGGGGTGTTGAGGTTAATCCGGACTGGTTAGATAAAGCTATTTATAAAATCAGCAAAGTTTAAAAGAAGTTAATTTCTGCAGAAATATTTTGGGAGGCGGTAAATTGTATTATCATTTATAATGTTCTCGTCGATCGCCAAAAGAGCGGACGCGTTTCCGCCATGCTCTATAACTCCCTGGCTTGAGAGTGTGCCGCATGAGCGCCTTTACATTCTTTTCTGATAAACCATATTCATTTGTAATATCATCGAAGCTTATGTGATCTGATAGTGCCATGGCGATGATATCGCTCTTATGGGCCTCAGATAATTCTTTAATTTCTCTCATATTCTAACCTGGGCTAATGACTTTTCACACCCACTAGGACCTAAAGCAATTCGATTTCATATCAAATGGTAGCTATTTGTCAGGTATTGGAGGACAAACGACTCTTTAGAGGAGACATGTCAAGCTTTTAAAAAGGTTCTACTTTGATAGATATTTCTGAACAAGTTGCTCTGGTGGTAATCTACTACTTTCTGGCGGTGTTTTCTGGACTTAATATCGACAAAGTCTAACTACGGATTGAAGAGGCTTGTAATACAATCTCGCTCAAACGCTTATCCAACCAAGCGTCGGGAATGCTTCGCACCTCGGCAGAGTCAAAAGTTTTTATAATAGCGTTGTTTTACGGTACTTTTACAATGTTATTTCTGCAGCGGCTGTATAAACGATGATTGTATTGATGTTCTTTGGCATGACGCGAGGTCTTGGACTAGTTCCCGCCCCTGATGTGTAGCAGTGAACTTCGCTTCGATACTCCAATTCCCGATTGTATGCTATTTTCTGCTTTCGAAAGTAGGTGGAAGATTACTCACTAAGCCTGCACCTGTAGTTTTTGGCCAGATATTGGCGACCAACAGCTATGCGATCATAGCTTCAACCCAGCTGTTTATTCTATTTGTTTTTTAGACACCAAGTGGAATTATTTGATGGCAGCCCGAGGGAATACTACTGGTCACGATTTTGGATTTATATGGAGTGTTTTGGGTAATATTGGTTTGGGCCAGTTATTATGCTGGAGCTGACGTTCAGTCCGGGGCTCTCGGCTGGATATCCATGGCGCAAAAGATTAAGCCAGTTTTTCCGAAAATGCTAACCCAAGGACTTGTCAGCGTTGTGAGACAGCCAATATACGTATCTTTTGCTCTTACAATATGGACTGGACAGACTTGAACGCCGGATCAACACTGCCAAGCGCTCGCCTTGACTTTATATTGCTTTTTTGCGTCGCTGATGACAGAGCGTCGCTTCAGTAAACTCTATGCTGTCATTCTGTTACTTACAAAAAATAGTTCCTTACGCGCTTCTGCGTCTTATTTAATAAATCCTACATCTTTTAAGTTGGATAAGCAGACTAAGTTAAACTGCGAAATTGTTTTTGTGGACCCAGTCATCAATTAACATGCTGATACGTGAAACGGCAAAGACGTAATTTAAGTTAAAAACGATGTTTTTCTTGAGCCAAGGTTTTTCTCTCAGCTTTGGTTAAGGCAATAATAGTGTCATTGACGCTTAGCCCATTGCGAAGTGCTTCATCCCAAATACGTTTGCACGATTTGGGAGACCAAGGTAGTGATGCCTTTGAAATCCAGAATCGAAGTGGTTGAGGTAGTGTGTCATATATTGACATAGGATTAGTGGCACGTTGCTTTTTTTTAAGTGTTGTTGACCCAAGATTGGTAGTCATAATTTATCTTTCTAGTCTAAAATAAAATTGAATCTTACAATCTGCTGAAGCTCTTTATAAGAGGGCATTCGTAAACTTTAGAGCCATCAAGTCTAATATTTTAGAGTGCGGTGTTCACTACGAAAAAGGGATAATAGACACGACTAGTGAGTTTAGTTACACAAAGTTAACCATCCAAATTATAATATTTTACAGTCAGCGCGGTATTCGTCCTGTTTGGATAAACTTGTGAGGTTTTATAATCGATTACAGTTAGGAATCCTTTCTGGCTGGGCTCGAACAGAAAGAGCTAACGGGATTAAAATGTTAACCTTGGCCTTTTGCCCAATCATATGCAGTTAGCTAAAGCATTAGCTAGGTTTTTTATTAATTGAGGATAAAGGGTGGAGCCAGGTTCCAGATCAGATCCCAAGGGATCTAGAATGCCAGTTTGTGCATTGGTACCGTCCAAAACAGTCTGAACAAGGCCTGGGTTAAACTGTGGTTCAGCTAAAACACAATCAATGCTTTCCTCAGAAATTCGCTGCTGGATTTCTTCGATCCGTGCTGGGCTTGAATCGGTCGCGTCACCCAATGATATTGCACCCGTCGCTGGAAAATCGAAACCATTTTCAAAGTACTGATACGCATCATGGAATACAATAAACTGCCCACCACGCACGGGATCAAGAGTTGCATTGACCTCGTTAATTACAATTTCTATTTCACTACGCCCTGCTGCTGCATTCGCAAAGTATGCACCGGCATTTTTAGGATCAGCTGCAGAAAGTTTGCCTGCAATTAAGTTTAGCCACGTCATTGCATTTTGAGGTGACAGCCAAGCATGTGGGTCATGTGCCCCGTGGTTATGGCCTTCATGATCGCTTTCTTCAGTTTTATCATGTTCATCATGTTCATCATGTTCATCATGGTCATGAGCTTCAAACATTGCACTTTCGCGGAATTCTAATTTAATCGTGTCGTTACTTTCTAATACAGCGGTCACATCGGCGTTAGGTGCTAAAGTTTCAATCGTATCAGTAAGCCATGGTGTTAAATCGTCACCAATCCAAAAGACTAAGTCAGCGTTCTGCAACGCGGCAGCCTCTGAAGGGCGCAGACTGTACTCGTGAGGGCTGGCTCCTGGTTGAATAATAAGATCGGCTGTGCCCACACCGTCCATAACGCGTTGTACTAACGAGTGTAACGGGGCGATGTCGGCTGCAACGTTTATTGGATCGGCAAAAGCTGTTCCACTCATCAAAATGGCGGTGGTTGAAAGGGTAAAAAGCTTTTTGGACATCTGTCTCTCCACGTTACAATATAACATTTCATTGCTTTAGACCAAAGTTTAAAATAAGACAAGAGAGTTTAATACAACCAAAGATTTCAATGATTGCTTTGATTTACTGTGTCGCAATAATGGTGAATTACATATAGAAATTGCTCTTGTTGTGGTACTAAACACTTTGATTGGCAGGTGCCGAAAATCCATATGCAAGGAAAATACGAGCTTTCAGCTTGGATGAGCCATGGTCGCTTTGCTAAGGAATTTGATAATTTTAGCACTTGCTAATTGTCGCCTTGAATTTTTCTACTGAAATAATTTGGTTTGTAAAATTGGGCAAATCAACTTCGATCATTGCTTATGTTTATCGGTGTTAGTTTCGTTAACAGCTCACGCACAAGACACAGTTTCTTAGGGGCATGATAGATCTGCCATTTATGCTAAATCAGCAGAAGATTGTGCCTAGTGTAAAATAAAGGCTTTCTTATTTATGCTTATTTATGCCTTTTGTAACGAAACGACAGTGATCTTATGGTAGCTTGATATTAATATATTTTTTTCATCGCTTTATTTTAAGACGCTTATATGGTTGTGGCTGTTTTCTCCTCACACTTAAGAGCAATCCCACTGTAAGGATTACAAGTGCAAAAACGCTGATTAAATGTAAGTTTTCACCTAACATAATTACGCCCAGTATTGCACCTCCGCCGGGTACAGCCGCAAGTATAAAGGATGTGGTACCATTGCCAATGGTTCGAGAGGCGTGCGCGATGAACAGTAAACCAATGAGGTTCGGTACAAATCCTTGGTAAATAGCCTGTATTAAAAGTGGAGTAATAGGAGCATTTATCATACCTGAAGGAAGCCAAAGCCACCAGACTGGCAGATAAAGTGCAGCATTTACAAGTGTTCCACAAAAAATGATCTGCATGGCACCCAACCTCCAACGTTCAGACAAAATCATGTAGGTTGAAAAGAATAATGCACCTATTAAGAATAAGATATCCCCGATCCAAGCATCGTTACCACTTGAAGCGCTCGTGTCCCAAGCCAAAGCAATTGCAGAAATGAGAATTAGTAAAGCGCCTAACAATTGTTGGGAGCTTGGTATTACACCTATAAAAAAAATTGCGAAAAGGATACTGATTAACGGTAGTAACCCATTCATGAAAATTCCTCCATGAGCTGCAGGAGCAAAAAGAAACCCAGAAAAAACAATCAGGATGTAAACTGGTCCCAAAATAAATGAGAGCAATGCAATTTGTAAAAAACTTAATCCACGCCAAGGTTTGTAATAGAGGCAAAGAGGCGCTCCAATCAGTGCTGCTAATCCATATCGCATCGCTGCTAAATCATAGATAGTCAGACCACTTTCATTGGCCACACGGCTCACAATCAACCAAAGGGACCAGACTGCAACTATGCACCAAGCTGCGATGTAGCCAGTGAAATGTGAAGGGTAATTAGGAGACATTTAAAGAGCACTCGATTTTTTAATTGTGAGGATTAAGCATAATCTCAATTGGATCAGATGGTGTCCCAAGCGATCTCTGCCCACTATGCCATAAATTGCTTGAGGCTGAGCGGAGCTGGCACCTGTCACCCTTCAACCATAACTGAATATTTACTGGTAGTTAATGCAGTTTTCTCACCCTTTATTGATAAAAAACATAGACCAATAGGGGAGTTTTGTGTTTGAGAAAAAACACCACTTGTGACAAGGTCAATTATTTTTTCATTACGCAATGCAGGCTTGTTGTGGTGTAATACTGCCTCAGCTTCACAAAGCTTTATTGGACATAGAAATAGCCCATTGCCCTGAGCTTTTCGTTTAATAAAAGCGTCTTTACCATAAAAGCCTTCAGACTTTCCGCGCTTGCAGGTGAAATTAAGCCCAATTTGTTGCGGGGCCTCTGTGTGCGACATATCGTGCCCCCAATGTAAAAAGTCTTTTTCTATGCGCAGAGCGTTAAGTGCTTCACTACCCACAAGCTTAAGTCCAAACTGTAGCCCCGTGTTCACAATCCCCTCAAATACGTATTCTGCAAAATCGGGTGTTATTAATATCTCCCATCCATGCTCGCCGGTGTATGACAGCTGCTGTGCAAACACTGGCGCATGCCCAATGTTAAAGCGCTGTAAGCTGTTAAATGGAAAGGCTTTACCCGACAAATTTAGCTCTGTAATCCCAGCCGAAAGATCGCGTGCTTTTGGTCCTGCTAAAGATAATACACCGTAAGAGGATGTGGCATCGCTTAGCCAAATTGTTTTGTTTGGACGGATGTTTCGTTTTAAGTGGTTATGATCGCGATTTGTTTGCGAAATAGAGGAAATTACCATAAAGCTATCTGGCCCATGATGTGCCAGCATGACATCGCTCTCGATGACACCACGCTCGTAAAGCATCAGGGAATATATTACGCTATTGACTGGAATTGCCATATCATTGCTACAGACACGTTACAGAAAATTTTCAGCGTCTCTGCCGCTGACTAATAATTTTTGGAGCATCGAATAATCGATTATTCCAACACTTCCTCTTACCGTTTTTTGTTCTTCCTGCACATAGTTTAACCAACTCGGACGATAGAAAGAGTAATCGGATTCAGGAAACACTACGTCGGGCGCAAACCATGCAGGACATTCCCAACCTTGGACTTCATCATAGACGGCACCATGGGCCTTCATTGCATGATGGAACGGTGTGCGACGTAAGTTTCGCGCCTTTTCACGTTGGCGGCGAGGCCATTGCATTGCGTACGTCAGCACTAGTGTTTGGGGGCAATGCTCTTGCCAATATATGTCGCGTGCCCGCCAGTCTTCGATACGCGCAGAATCCATCTCTGCTGAGTCCATAGGCGGATGGCCTGTCATGATCCAGTCGGCTAATGCTTTTTCCGCTCCAGAACCTGACTGAATTCCAGTAGAGTTAATGCCTGCCAGTAAAAAGTAGCCTTTTAAATTGGGTGTTTCACCAAGATTAAAACGGCCATCGTGAGAATAACTTTCTGGGCCATTGAAAAAAGTTTGAATGCCATTTTCCTGAAGGACTGGCACGCGGTTCATGCTCATTTCTAATACTTCCATCATATCTTCTTCCACGAAAGGCAGGCTATCAAAATCAAAATTTTCAGGAATTCCAGCCTTTGCCTTAAAATTATCAAACCTAAATAATAATTTACTGGTGTCTTGTTTCCAGTAAGTACCGTCATAATGTGAGCGCAGCGCCGGCAGGTCTGATGGTAAGTTTGGAATAGGCTGCGCTACTAGATAGTAATGCTCGCAAGCGTGAATAGGTATACTTACAACGTTCTGTTGTCCTAACTCTCGCGCCCACATGCTACCACAATTGTCGACAGTATCGGTAGATATGATGCCTTGCTCCGTACTTACACCAATGATTTTACCATTTTTGGTTAGCACCTCTTTAAAGCTTATATTTTCTCGAATTGTAGCCCCATTCATACGAGCGCCTTTGGCGAGTGCTTGCGTTAGATCAGTTGGATTGACTGAGCCGTCAGATGGCAAATGTATACCTCCTAAAACGCCGTCGTCATTCATCGAAGGCCAACGCTCTAGGGCTTATTCTATATCTATGAAATTTGCTTTTATACCAAAGAAAGGGGCAAAATCAACTTTACGTTTTAACTCAGCGAGCCGCTCTTCGTTTATTGCTGTTTGAATGGATCCTGATTGTCACAAATCCAGGATTTTGGCTAGTTTCTGACTCATTTTTTTATTAATTCAATGCTATAGCTTGCAAAGGCTGTGTTAACATGGATCCCCTGCAACTGTCCGACTAGCCCAGCGGTATGCCCTGCTGTGTCGCTTGTAAGTGATTTACGTTCAAGCAGGATGATATCTTTCCAACCCGCTTTGCAATGTGATAGAATTCTGAGAAATCATGAATACCGCCGCCAATGATTACGGCTTTAGCGTGAGACGGGAGAGGTGATGGCATCTGGATATCCTATTTCAGTATAGGATAGTTTCAAAAAGGCGTCCGGCGCTCTTTGGTCTATCTCCAACCCCTGCCAGCCGCATCATATGCCACGCTAAAGCCTGATTAGAAGAGATCACTGGTTTGTTGATTATAGCTTCAGCTTTTGCAATAACTTTTAAAGCCCGCAAGCTTGTACAAGCGACAAAGACACCATCACATTCTTTATGCGCACCCACCCTCAGCAACGCATTAAGAATACTGTCTTCGCTAATCCTTGCCACCTCGAAGTCATCTGATTGATTAAAAGTAGAAGCTGTGGAGATATTAAACCCTGAAGCACGTAAGTTAGTTTGCATTTCTAATGTGACATCAATATTATAGGGAGTTATCATAGCAATATTGTTAAGTTTTAGAGCTGTCATGGCCGCCTTGCACGCGCTTAACGGATTAGTAATTTTGACTTCTGGATGTATTTTTCTGATCAGCTCATCAACACGATTTTCCCCGATCATTGTGGCGCCTGACGTACAGGCAAACCCGATCACATTAAATTCGAAACGTGGGGGTAAAAGTTCTGCAGCATGTGGCAAATTAACTGCCATTTGTTGCAGCGATCGCGGTGAGACGGTCATTGAATTAGGTATACGCGTTGCATACAAAGCTACATCCGATCGCATCCCAAAGACGCCTGCAAATTCATGCTCAATGGTTTGATCAGTTTGCAAGATAATTAAACCTAGTCGTGCCCGAGAACCAAGACCTCCATCGGTACTAAAATCCAGCATTTTTACATCATTATCTGCTTTCATTTTTTGGCTCCAATTAACAATGCGCTGGATCACATTTGTTATTTATTTTTTTATCGAAGTACGTTTTGCTTCTGTTTTTTGACCATCTTCGAAGCACCGTTTGAAAAGCAGGCTCCAAGCTGCTGATTAAGGCTCATTTCCTAGCGGTGCCACCTAAGAAGATTTTTTGCAAACAAAACTTAAAAAGTTTTGTACCTAGACAGTTATAAAAGTATAATACATATTTCCTGATTATCGTGAGCCTGCTTTTAAACCATTCAATCAATGATTGAATGAAGAGAGATTATTTGGGATAACAGCAAAATTTTCTATCTCAGACGTCATCTTCGTCACCAATTCGTAGTAACAACCTGATTAAAATTATTAAAATGAAGCTTTATTATTTTAATTTTGAGAAATGGGAAGGGTACAGTTATATTAGATAAAACTCCAAAACGTGGTTTTTCTACTGCTGAGTTCAGGCAACGCACGGCTAAAGCACAAGTGCAAATGGCTAAGGCTGGCTGTGCTGGCCTTTTGCTTACCAGTGAGCATGACGTTCGGTATTTTACGGGTTTTCATACCTCCTTCTGGCAAAGTCCAACACGGCCTTGGTTTGTATTTGTACCATCAAATGGTAAGCCTATAGCGGTTATTCCAGAGATTGGCGCTGAGTTAATGAGGCGTAGTTGGATTGATGATATCCGAACGTGGAGTGCACCCTCGCCTAAGGACGATGGCATAACCATATTAAAGGAGCTTTTACTGCCACTTTCGCGAAAATGTGCTCGAATTGGAGTGCCAAAAGGCCACGAAACGTCGCTCAGAATGCCTTTGGGAGATTGGGAGTGCCTTTTGGCGGCATTGCCTGGTCTTAAAATTTATGATGCAACTGATATTGTTCAGGGTTTACGAATGATTAAATCCGCTGCCGAAATTGAAAAGCTGGGTCATATATGTCGAATTGGTTCAAAGGTCTTTAGCGAGATGCAGCATATTATCCATGAAGGAATGCCGTTAGAGGAAGTTTTTCGCCAATTTCGACTGACTGCTATTGGACTTGGTGCTGATGACGCACCCTATGTTGTTGGAGCTGCTGATCACCAAGGCTATTCTGATGTAATCTCTCCTCCTTCGCGTCGCCCATTACAGGTGGGTGATGTACTGATGGTTGATAGTGGTAGTACTTGGGATGGTTATTTTTGTGATTTTGATCGCAACTGGGCGATTGGTCATGCCAGTGATAAGGCGCGTCGTGCCTATGACGTTTTGTGGCGAGCAACTGAAGCTGGAATAGCTGCTGCTAAACCGGGAAATACCTGTCGTGATCTGTTTTTAGCAATGTCGTCTATAATTGCGGAGATGGACGATTGTGGCGCAGATATTGGGAGACTTGGTCATGGATTGGGTATGCAATTAACTGAGCAACCTTCTCATGCTGCATTCAACGAGACGGAGCTCAAAGAAAATATGGTTTTAACTATCGAACCGTCCCTTAGCTACGGTGATGGTTTAATGATGGTGCATGAAGAAAATATCGTGTTGGGTTCCACAAATGCAGAACTGTTAACTGCTCGTGCGGATTTAGAGTTGCCAGTCGTCGTCTAAAATTTGTTGGATTTAATCTATTCCAGAATATTATAATATGTGATAAAAAAAGGTAATCGCCCATGGACAGGAACAATGGTTAACAGGGGCGGATAAAATTATTGGGAGGAAACAAAAGTGAAAATTAAATTGCAACTACTCAAAGGCGCTGCTGTTGCAGCTCTATTATCGACTGCTACCGCTGCTTTTGCAGACTGTGGTGAAGTATCGTTGACAGAGATGGATTGGCCGTCGTCACAAATTATCACGCATGTATCTAAATTTCTTATGGAGCAGGGTTATGGATGTACTGTTGAACTCGTGCCCTCAGCCACAGTTACATCTGTAGCTTCATTGGCTGAAAATAACGAACCAGATATCGTAACAGAATTGTGGTTGAATTCCGCCGGTGAAGTTTACCGGAAGCTGGAAAGTGAAGGAAAAGTTGAGAGGCTAACGGACGTTTTTAACCCAGGTGGCGTTGAGGGGTGGTGGATTCCCTCATATGTTGCGGAAGCGCACCCAGAGCTGAAGACAGTTCAGGATGTTATGGCTAATCCAGAGCTGGTTGGTGGAACTTTTAACAACTGTCCTGTAGGTTGGGGATGTCGGATTGTGAACGATAACCTTATCAATGCTCTAGGTTTGCGCGACGCCATGGAAGTATTCGATCACGGTTCAGGTGAGACGTTGTCGACATCTATCGCCGCGGCTTATGACGATAAAAAACCTTGGTTTGGATATTACTGGGCGCCAACAGCGGTTCTAGGCAAATACCCTATGACGAAAATTGAAATTGGCCCTATCGATGAAGATGCGCATCTGGGGAACCAGACTGCTGACAATGCTAATCCTGGCGTTTCTGATTTTCCACCTGCTCCGGTACTTACCGTTGCGACAAAGAGCCTCACAGAGCGTGAACCAGATGTAGCCGCGCTGATGCGAAACGTAAGCTTTGACATTGATATCTTGAATGCAACGCTTGCGTGGGCTGATAACAACGGTGCTTCTACGGAAGAAGCGGCTGTTTATTTTATCCAAAATAATTCTGATGTTTGGTCAAATTGGGTTAATGACGCCGCGCGCGAAAAATTGAGTTCGCTAATCAAATAATATACGGTCTCGCTTTAGTACCAAATTGGTATAAGCGGATAATAAAATACAGCAGCCGTTTGGAACTCTGGGCGGCTGCAGATGCTGCTAGTATTTGCAATAAGGCGTGTCAAATGGCGACATACGACCCACTTTTCAATATACTTGGTCTCAGAAATTGGTGTGACAGCGGTTCAGCTGGTTCAACACCTGCATCTATGGCTGATCTTTTAGTGTCAACAGGTGTTGATAAAGAAACCTCTATCCTTGATTTGCCATTTCCATCGCTTGATGCTCTCAATGAGGCCTGTGGCGCTTTTTGGCAGTCACGTGATGTGACAACAGGGGTCGAGGGGGGTTTTTTAGCTATGAAAGACGCCCTGCGTGTAGTGCTAGATCCGTTAACGCAGCCACTTAGTTGGATCCTTGAGGGTGCTTTGTATTTATTTCAGTCAACACCGTGGTTTATCATGGTCCCACTCTTAGCTTTGGTAGTGTATTTTGCCTCCAAGTCGATCAAATTAGTGGGTTTCGTTGTCGTATGTCTTATAGGCTTAGCCTTTGTGGATCTTTATGATCACGCGATGCAAACCCTTGCTATTATATTTGTTTGTGCCTTCCTGTGTGTATTGTTTGGGGTGCCAATAGGAATAGCTATGTCGCGAAGTAATCGCTTGCAACGCATAACAATTCCTATTCTTGATATGCTACAAACGCTACCGCCATTTGTCTATCTTATACCTTTGATTTTCCTATTCTCGGTTACTGAGCCGAAGCTGTATGGCATTGCCATCATACTCTACGCCATTGTTCCAGTAATTCGATTGACCGATCTAGGCATTCGGTTAGTAGATAAAGACGTGATTGAAGCTGCTGATAGTTTTGGTATGACTGACCAGCAAAAGTTGTTTGGAGTACAGATACCACTTGCTCTTCCTAATATAATGGCTGGGGTAAACCAGACTATCATGATGAGCCTCGCAATGGTTGTGATAGCTTCACTTGTGTCTGCTCCGGGACTTGGTGTCCTTGTTCTTCGTGGGATCCGCAACCTTGAGTTAGGTGTTGGTCTTGTCTCTGGTCTCGCTATCGTGCTGTTGGCAATTATTCTTGATCGAGTAACCAAAGCAGCCCTCGCGCGCGTAAATGCAGCGCAGAAACAATAAGGGGCGGGTCCGATGAGTGATAAAGTCCAAGTTTCGATCCGCAACCTGTACAAAATTTTTGGAACAAATCCGCAAGAAGCTTTACGATATGTACTTGGTGGAATGTCGAAAGCAGATTTGCTGAAGCAACATGGACATGTTTTAGGCCTTAAAGATATCAATGTAGATATCAAAGAAGGCGAGATTACAGTGATTATGGGGCTTTCAGGCTCTGGGAAGTCAACTTTGATCCGTCACTTAAATCGCTTGATTGAGCCTACCTCAGGCGAAGTTTTTGTAGATGGTGACAATGTACTCGATTATGGAGAAGATAAATTACGCGAGCTCCGTCGGCAGGTTATGTCCATGGTATTCCAGAAATTTGCATTGCTGCCTCACAGAACAGTTGCCGAAAATGCAGGCACTACATTGGGAGTGCGCGGTGTTGCAAAGATGGACTACCTAAAAGAAGCCGATAAATGGCTTGACCGTGTAGGCCTGCGGGGATTTGGAAATCACTATCCACACCAACTTTCGGGCGGAATGCAGCAACGTGTAGGTATTGCTCGCGCGCTGACATCAAACTCACCTATTATGTTGATGGATGAGGCATTCTCTGCGCTAGACCCTCTAATTCGCACTGATATGCAAGATTTATTGTTAGAGTTGCAGAAAGAACTTCATAAGACTATTGTTTTTATCACACATGACCTTGATGAAGCGCTCAAGTTGGCCGATCACCTTGTCATCCTTAAGGATGGCTTTGTTGTGCAACAAGGTGAGCCTCAACATATTTTGTTACATCCTAATGATCCTTACATTGAAGATTTTGTAAGTGACATTAATCGTGCGAGAGTACTTCGAGTTAGATCTATTATGGCTCCGCTCACTAAGGGCTTGGTTCCTACAGATACGCATGGTGAGATTAATATCGATGACACACTGGAAAGTATGATTGCTAAATCTGGTGGAGATACTTCGTATACCTATCTCGTCACTCGTGATGGAAACCCCGTTGGTACTTTGGATATGAGTAGTCTTGTTCTTGCTCTGGTACCCAGGGTTGCATCTGAAGAAGGGGCTCGCCAATATTAGCTTTTGTGTAACCGAATTAGACCTCGTGTCCGTCTGACTACAGTAGTAGCAAGCTTTCCGTCAGCATACCAAGTTGGACATGTTACTATAACGTGCTGTAGACGATTACTAAGAAAATATATTGGTCCAACTTGTTTGGTGAAGGTTTTTTAGTTCACGTCTGTGATGTATTGACAAGTGTGAAATTAACTTACCGTTTTTATTGGCAAATTATATCTTTTTTGAAACGTTACGAAGTGCATTCAAGATTTTGGTGGTATCGGGCATGGTGTGCCTACTGGTCCAAAGCCAATCGGCTAAATCATCACCATCACTTAATGCATGTAGAAATTTGGTCACTTGAAAATCGTTAGAACTTTTTCAGTATATGTTGCGGTTTGGTTGTGCTGAATGATCTCATTTGGTCTGAGCGATCTTGGATAGTTCGTGAGTTTTTGTTTCAACTGCTTGAAGTCGTCTATACTCTGCGTTGTTGAAAACTCGTCTGGGAAGAGGCGGATCATTTCTTGATGACCTCGATCCCAGCGCTGGGTAGTTGATTTATCGATGCCCAGAGAGGCATTATCATTGTTGCAGATAGATTTTTGGAAGATTTGCTTAACATATTTTTTTCTTCTCGAAAGTAAAACGTATTAGTTCCGTTGTGGTTATTCCATAATCAACACTGATAATTAGCAAGTTAAGCATCGACAATGAATCGTACCACGCATTAGTTCAGGTACCAAGTTGTTTGGACACCTTGTTACAAAACTGTCGGGCAAAAGAAAATGTGGAATGGACTGTTGAATGTTACCAAAATAAATCTGATTAACTAGTAAAACTGAAATATACGTTGAGGACTATGATGTTTGGTTGAAAAAGTAGGATACTCTAGATGGAGTAATTTAGGCATTTAAAACCCAAAATTCGATCTTACTTACTAAAATTAAATCATTTATTCGTACAACGGAAAAAATTGTTATGGTTGTTATACAAAAGTGGACCACTATAGGTGAAAGATGAGTTGTAATTTTACTGAATAGTGTGCGTTAAAAACAATCAACAAAACTGAAGGGGGCAATAATGAGTGCTTTTGATGAGGATTTATTTCTGAAGGGCTTGGAACAACGCAAGTTAACTTTGGGCTCTGATTATGTTGAAAAAAATCTGGCAACTGCTGACGATTTTACCAGGCCATTCCAGGAAGCTATGACAGCATGGTGTTGGGGATTTGGATGGGGTGACGACGTAATTGACGCAAAGACACGCTCCATGATGAATCTGTCAATGATAGGTGCTTTGGGAAAAATGAATGAATGGGAAATTCATTGTCGCGGGGCTATTAAAAATGGAGTTTCGAATGAGGAAATTCGAGCAATTATTCATGTGATTGGTATATACTGTGGTGTTCCGCAAGCGTTGGAATGCTTTAGGTCGGCCCGTCGCGTCATAGAAGAAAACTAAAAGATCCCGCTTCAAAGGAATAAATAAAATAGCGCCCATCAATAAAGATGGACGCTTGGAATATATTTATAACATTTGAGTCCATATTCAGGAAATCAACTGCGAGTTTTACCGATTACTTTCCATGCTAAGGGTAATAACATTGCTGCTACCGCTAGTTTAACTAGGTCTCCAAAAATAAATGGTGTTAGCCCCCACTGTAGTATTGGCTGATCCCAACCGTACAATGCGCCCAACCAGATAAGACCAGGGATATAGATCAGTAGGTTGCCTAACAACATTGCACAAGCCATTTTAGGAGCAGTCCGATCCCAGCCCATGCGAGCCAATTTACCTAAAGCTAGGGTCGCTACTACATAACCAACAAGATAACCGCCTGTACCACCCACCATGTAATCTAAACCAGAGTTGCTAGCAGAAGAGGTTGCAAATACATCAAAACCAAGAGCGCCAATTATCAAGTAACCTAGGATCGTCGCCAAACCCAAGCGGGGCCCGTATGCTGACCCGATAGTTAAAACGGCTAAAGTACCGAGAGTTATTGGTACTGGTGTCATTGGGATTTTCACCTTTGCGGCGATAGCCAACGCCATAACACCTGCAACGACCAGTAATATTTGTTTCAGCCACAAAAGTGCGCCCTCAGACGCACCGAATGCCTCGGTCAGGACTTTTTTGTTCATGGTCAAAGCCATATAGAGATCTCCAATCTTATGCTCTTTTTTACGTTTAATCTTGGAAAGGCCAGTATCGCAAGGAAATAAGCATCTTTAGTATGAAATTAGCGTCGGTATTGGGTTACTATGCTATAACATTTGCGAGGCCCAAATACTCCCCACTGAGTTGACCACTTTGGCCATTTAGAAAAAAAATAATTCCCATTGTATTGGTCTGGGTAGCACCAATGCAATACCGTTCCACCACTAAGTGGAATATGGTGAAAGTTGCGCCCGTCTGAAAATCTAACTGGGATTTGTTTAGTACCCTTTTTATTGATCGAATTATCCCAGTAATAACGACGTGTTCCGAAGATAGGTGACCCAAGTTGTGTGTCATCTCCTTTAGAGATCTGCATTCGCAGTTCTCCCTTCTCGTCATAAACCAAGCCGGTCCGGCAGCGCGCAAATGTCCCTGTCCCAATTAGCTTTGCAACCGTGCCGTCTGCATGGATAATTTCCCGGTTAATTCTCCACTCACCCTCAAAATCCAATAGATTTCTTGGGCCCATTGAGTTGCCGAATCCAATCACGTCTCAGGCCCCCGTTCAACTTGCCGGATTTGGTGCCTATGTTTCATATGTCTGGACCCTGCGGCATTCTTTTATTTTCGTTCAATATTTTATAAAGAATTACCAAAATAACCAAGTTAATAAGAAGTCTTAATTGAAAGCTTATAAAAATATTTATGAGGCATTAATCTTAAAAATAAAACTAACAATATTATTCTATTCAGTTCGTGCGCTGCGGGCTAGACTGAGGTAATTTGCGTGCACAAGGTATTCAATTTGGAAGTAAATATTAGTCGTGGGCCCCAGGAGATATCAAGATGCCCAATAACGCAGTGACTGCTGCAGCACGATTTTCTGCTGCGCCAATGATGGATTGGACCGACCGTCACTGTCGTTTCCTACACCGTCAGTTAAGTAGGCAGGCTCTCCTTTACACTGAAATGGTAACAGCGCCTGCATTGATTCGCGGCGGTGCCGTGCATTTATTAGATCACAGCCCAGCTGAGTATCCTCTTGCTTTACAGTTAGGTGGTTCTAATCCTAGCGAATTGGCGCGCGCTGCTAAACTTGGAGCCAATGCAGGATATCAAGAAGTCAATTTGAACTGTGGGTGCCCCTCAGACCGCGTTAAGTCTGGTACTTTTGGCGCCATACTGATGCGGGACGCAGCTCTGGTTGCTGATTGTGTGGCAGCGATGCGGGATGCTGTAGACGTCGATGTAACTTTGAAGTGCCGTATCGGAGTTGATGAACAAAACCCAGACGAAGTATTGCCGAAGTTTTTGGCAAAGATTATTGCCGCTGGTTGTGAACGTGTAACGATCCATGCACGGAAGGCTTGGCTGCAAGGTTTAAGCCCTAAAGAAAATCGTGATATACCTCCTCTAGATTATCGGCTCGTTCTGCGAATGAAGGAGTACTTTCCTAACTTGCACATCTCAATCAACGGGGGAATTACTTCGCTTGAACAAGTTGAGGCTTTTTTGGCGGCTGGACTTGACGGTGTAATGGTGGGCCGAGCGGCATATCATCAGCCGGCTGATATCTTTTGTTCAGCAGACCGGCGAATATTTGGTGCCAGCGATGAAACGTCCGTTGAAGATGCCATTATGGCAATGCTGCCTTATATTGAGAACCATCTTTCCTCAGGTGGTCGATTACATCAAATCACGAGACATATGCTTGGTTTGTTTGCTGGGCGGGCAGGTGCACGGTTGTGGCGGCGAACTATAAGTGAGGGTTCTGCAAAGAATGGAGCGGATGGAGAGCTTGTCTATTCGGCTTTAAGTCAAGTCATGGCAATAACGAATGAAACCAACGCTGTGATATAAGCTGTAGGTTATTAATTTCCGAGTACTATAAAATGATTGGATAATAGAATGGTTTGCTCTATTTATTCCTCAAATACTGCACATCTATATAGTATCTGTGGCGTCCGGTTAAAAGCTACAATGATATCATTTTAAGCTAATTGTATCCAGTTCGGTAGCATAAGTCATGATTTTTGGGTTTTCTTGAATGGTTGAGCAAGATGGGTTTGTTTTGTTCGAGACTGATAAAAGAGTTGTCGCGTGGGCAAAGGCCGCTCGAAATTGCGCGGAAAAACTCTCCAGAGACCCTACTATAAGAGACGCTAACTTTCGCCATGGTAGAACATGGTTTGTCGGAGTGGATATGCTTCCCAACGGGCCAGACGGACGTGTTGCGGGTGTGCCGCTAAATGGGCCTTGGGAAAAGCATGTTCCATCGCTTATCCAACATAAAGCGCAAGTGTCGATTATTTTTCCGGAATACCCTAAACAAGATTTTGATGAGAGTGACGCTAATCACCGATTTCGCCGCAAACGTTGTGGAGCTCATGTCGACGGGTTATTGCCAGAGGGGCCTGCTCGGCGCAGGTATGCACGAGAATACCACGCATATATTTTGGGGTTACCTTTAAACCTCGTGACAGATGCACCAACTGTCGTGTGGCGCGGTAGTCACCGAATTATGCAGGCTGCTCTGGCCGAGGTTATAGGTAAGCAGGCCATTGGGACGGTTGATCTTACGGATGCTTATCAAGCTGCGAGGAGTGCTGTTTTTGATACTTGTGAAATGGTCCCTCTACATGCCTGTCCAGGCGAGAGTTATCTTCTACACCGTTTTGCGCTTCATGGCACAGCTCCATGGACAGGTTCAGAAAAAACAGGCAGAATGGTTGCATTTTTCAGACCTGAGTTTCCCAATCCAGCAGACTGGTTAGCAAATTGAAACTACCAACGGTTTTGAAATTTTTTTACCGCTTTAAGCGACCACTTCTCCCGCCACGCCGCGTTTTCGGTGCAGGTTCTCTGCCTGGAAGTTTTTCCATAATCTCAGCCCGCTGGTTTGCACTCATTCTACTCCATTCACTGATTTCATCTATGGATCGTGCGCAGCCTGCGCATAATCTAGTTTCTGGATGAATTATGCAGATTTGCACGCAAGGGCTCTCGATCTCTTGTCGTACCCAAACTGATTTTTGGGAACCTGCTTCCATTATACTTGCCTTGTTACGGCCGCGAGGCGATCTAGTAATCCTTGCAGAATATAGCCTGCAGCAACATGGTCAATCACCTCGGCGCGCCGTTTACGTGTTGTATCCGCCTCCAGCAAAGCTTTTTCAGCGGCGACAGTGCTCAATCGTTCGTCCCAGAAAGTAATTGGACCATTCCAAAGCATCGAAAAATTGCGGGCAAATGCCCGTGTTGACTGGCAGCGGGACCCTTCTGATCCATCCATATTGCGCGGTAATCCCAATACGACACCCCCTATTGCTCTATCAGTTATCAATACTTTCAACCGCGCGGCATCTACACTAAATTTTTTCCGGCGAACCGTTTCAAGTGGTGTTGCTACGGATCGATATGTATCAGATACGGCCACACCTATAGTTTTTTCTCCTAAATCAAGCCCTATAATTGGGCAAAGTGGTGGTAAGTTTGACAGAAATTCTGGTATGTCGTTGGTAATCATCGTAGGCCAACCTGACTTGCAGTATTATTTAAGATATCGATGGCGGGCAGATCTTCTTTAAATGCAAGCTGGGCCTTCTCAAAAACTGTTCGTGCTTCGTCCATTTGACCCAATACTGCAAGAGAGGAAATCAAACGCGCCCAATCTTCAACTGGACCGCCGTCATTTGCTAACCTTTCACTGAGACCTGAAACCATACCTTGGATCATTTCCAGTCGCTCGGTGGGTGACATTTCGCTTGCAGCTTCTATGGCTGCTGCAGATGGGCCGCTTTCGATAGGTACTGCTGGGCGCGAATAGTTCACGCCTGCGCGGACTGCTATTTCATCAATTTGCAATTCAATTGGAGATACCCAAGGTGAGTTTTGTGAACTGGTACGCAACAATTGATCCCAAATTCGTAGAGCTGTATCTGGCCGTCCAGTTTGTGCCATCATTAAGCCGAAGTAGTAACCTGCTGTACCGTTCGAGGGGTCCATTTTCAGCGCTTGTTCAAGAACTGTTTCTGCCTCTGGAGAAACATACCCACCAGCTGCCAGAATTAGCAGGTCAGCATATTCAGAGTAATCTGTTGCTGTTGCTGTCCATTTTTTCAGTTCAATAACTCGTGCCTGAGCGACATGAGCAGCTACAAAATTACCCAACTGTGCTTCAGATTGGACCAGCAATATTTGTCCCTGTAGATCATTTGGACGATTCCCTACTGTTTCTCGCAATTTCTGAACTAAAGTGACATAATCGGGTGATATTGGTGGACCCACCGGCAATTTGGCTGCCGAACCAACCTCTGCCGTTTGCTGCCTTGGTCGTTTCGCGCGTAATTCTTCCGCTAACTTAATACGATCGGTTAGTGCAAGGTCGCCATAGCCTGGTGCCCCGAGATGCATGTAAATTGAATAGGAGCCTGCTAGAATTGAAAGAGATAGCATGGTTGCTGCGATTGGACCGCTATGGCATTTCAGCGTTGACGTTTCGTTGCGAAGGGAGGTATCGGCTGATAAGATACGTCGAGATACTTCTATTCGTACGCGCTCCGCGTCTGCTTCGGCTAGTATACCGCGCGCTAAATCGCGATCCACTTCTTTTAACTGATCGCGATAAACGTCTAGATCATAGGCCGCAGATGGGCGAAGATTGCTGCGGCCTCGCAGCAATGTATTTGATAAGGTTCCAACAACGATAAGTGTAAGAACAGCGGTTACAGCCCAAAACAGCATTTTTTTCCTACTCATGTATTGTTAATTGACGTAACTCTTGTGGATGGAATGTAAAAGAGGGGAAACCGTGTAACGCATATAAGTCATTATTAAGGTGAATAATAAAATGGAATATAGTCAAATGAAAACGTGTCGCAAAACCTTATAAAAGAGGCGCCATCGCAATCCTTTTTGTTTGTTCAAAAGGTCATTAAACTGCAAGTGTAAGAACTGTTGATTCCAGTGCCGGATAAATACTAATGAAACGCTACTCAGCCTTTGCTATTGCCCGTGAGGCATTACGTCATCATACTGGATGGGAGCGTGCATGGCGATCACCCGAACAAAAATCAAAATATGAAGTAATTATTGTTGGAGCAGGTGGCCATGGCCTTGCTACAGCTTATTACCTTGGCAAGAGATTTGGCATTACAAACGTAGCTATCCTTGAAAAAGGTTGGCTTGGTGGGGGCAATACAGGCCGTAATACAACCATTATTAGGTCAAATTATCTTCAAGATCCATCTGCGGCACTCTATGAAAAATCCCGTTCATTATATGAAACGATGAGCCAAGATTTAAATTACAACGTAATGTTTAGTCCACGAGGCGTCATCATGTTGGCCCAAACCCAACACGAAGTCCGAGGCTATCAGCGCACTGCTCATGCCAATGCATTACAAGGTGTAAAGACCAAATTCATTAGGCCTGAACAGGTTAAGGAGTTGGTGCCGATTATTGATATTAATGGATCTCGTTATCCTGTTTTAGGCGGTTTATGGCAGGCACGTGGTGGTACGGCGCGTCATGATGCTGTCGCTTGGGGCTATGCTCGCGCATGTTCCGCTATGGGTATGGATATTATTCAGCAGTGCGAAGTGACAGCAGTACGTCGGCAAGGCAGTATGGTCGTGGGCGTTGATACAAACAGAGGCGCAATTGATTGTGAAAAGTTAGGAATGGTTGTTGCAGGTCATTCGGGTCATCTTGCTGATATGGCTGGTTTTCGGCTTCCTTTAGAATCTGTTTCCTTGCAAGCCTTAGTAAGTGAACCAATCAAACCCTGTATGGATGTGGTCGTGATGGCTAACACGGTTCATGGCTATATGAGCCAATCTGATAAAGGCGAAATGGTAATTGGCGGTGGTACGGACGGGTATAACAACTTTACGCAGCGTGGATCATTTCATCACATAGAAGAAACTGTACGCGCTCTGATTGAGACATTCCCAATGATTTCGCGTTTAAAGATGCTTCGGCAATGGGGTGGGATCGTTGATGTTACCGGTGACCGCTCTCCCATTCTGTCAAAGACACCTGTCGACGGGGTATTCATTAACTGCGGTTGGGGTACTGGAGGTTTTAAGGCTATCCCGGGATCTGGTTGGGCTATGGCTGAACTGATTGCAAAAGGGCACTCCCCACTAACTGAAGAGTTTTCACTAAATCGCTTTCGTATTGGAAAGTTCATCGATGAAAGTGTTGCTGCTGGAGTGGCACACTAAAATGCTGACGTCGTATTATATTTTTGGCATTTTTAAGTATATTTTTATGACTATTAGTTTTGTTGTGTTTGTCCTGAATAATAGTTTTGTCGTGAAAGTGGTTGTCAGATCTTTGGAATTTTTACTTTTTCATGCTATTATCTACGAATTGTATAATAAAAGTAAAAGGTGGAGCATTATCGCATTTGATGTTCGAGGTTCAGCATGTTTTCCTTATGCAGATCAGCGCTTTTATAAGACTAAACTGCGCATTATTTCTTCTGTTGAAGAATTAACTCTTTGGAACTTCTGTTTTTTTGCCATCGCCCGCTGCCGAGCCAAAGGCAATCAAATCGCTTACGTCAATCTCGCGCCCACCCCGAGCTGCCTTACGTTTGGCCGCTCCACGGCGCTCCAAAGCAAACATCGTCAGTGCGATAACGATTATTACGCCGAAAACCAAAATAGCGCCCATTTCCTTACTCATAAGATTTTCCCTCTCACTCAAATTTACCGCTCGAACAATAAACTTAATGCACTACAAAAAAAAATTGGATCATTTAGAGATCATATAAAAAAACCGCGCGATTTAGGTTTAATTGTTGCGATCACCAATGAGCTGTTTCATTGTTACAATAATACCCCCGTGAAACGACGCAACAAATTTGTTCTAATTAAAGCAAAACTTTTTTTGGCTTTATCGTTTTTTATAATCCGAGTTCCAACTCATAACGAAATGATTGGGTTTGTGGCCTTTATGTTGCAGCCTTGCTGTCTGTCTCCCCCACTTATTGGAGCCTACTCATGCTAATCCTCACCTGCCCGTACTGTGGCCAAAAAAGTGAAGAAACTGAATTTCATAGCGGTGGAGAGGCGCATCTTAAGCGTTTCGGTCCTGGCTCCACTGACGAAGATTTTCAGGAATACTTATTCGTAAGGGAAAATCCTAAAGGCGTGCATTTTGAAAGGTGGCGCCATATTTATGGCTGTGGAAAATGGTTTCATGCAGCTCGCTGCACAACAACACTTGAAATTTTTGGAACTTATTCCGCTCAAACTGTGAAACCACCCAAAGAATTGCGTGATAAGATCAGCGCTAAACGACCAGGTTGGTCTTGGAGAACTTACCCATGATACAATTTACAATCGTCACATTAGCGTTGCCTGAGATGTCTAAAACCTTTGCTACTCCTAAGGTGTATTTTATATGAGCGCCCGCCTCTCCGCATATGGGCGTCTTTTGAACAAAGCACGTTCAGTGAATTTTACATTTAACGGCAAAAAATTTAGAGGGTACGAGGGTGATACCCTTGCCTCGGCTCTTTTAGCAAATGGCCAAATTCTGGTTGGTCGTTCGTTTAAATATCACCGTCCACGAGGTATTGTGGCTGCGGGTGTGGAAGAACCCAACGCCTTAGTCAATCTTGGTGTTGAAGGAAATTTCGAACCCAATCAAAGGGCAACAACAACGGAGCTTTTTGAAGGTCTTCTGGCCACTAGCCAGAACCATTGGCCCAGTCTTGAGTTTGATTTAGGCGCACTTAATTCCAAGCTGTCGCGTTTCATGCCTGCTGGATTTTATTATAAAATGTTTATCCATCCACGACCTCTTTGGAAGTATGTTTATGAACCATTTATCCGGCATGCTGCGGGTTTAGGTAAGGCGCCGAAAAATCGAGACGCTGATACCTACGAACATTTTTATGCGTTTTGTGATGTACTAGTCATTGGGGGCGGTATTGCTGGACTGCATTCGGCTAAGGCAGCCGCAAAATCTGGTGCTAGGGTAATTGTACTAGAACAATCAGCGCATTGGGGTGGGCGCGCTTTGGTCGATGGTGGTGAGGTTGATGGGTCTCCTGTGGATAATGTGGTGGATAAACTCCTTACTGAATTATCTAGTCTAGAGAACGTTACGCTTCGTAACCGCGCCACAGGAGCTGGCATCTACGATCATGGCTATGCTCTTGGATATGAGCGTTTAACCGATCACACGAGTGATAATGCTGGTCCGCGACATCGATTGTGGCGCATTCGTGCGTCGCACGTGGTAACGGCAACTGGTGCGATTGAACGTCCATTAAGCTTTTCGGGGAATGATGTTCCCGGTGTAATGTTAGCATCAGCTGTGAGAGATTATGTTGTAAATTACGGTGTTGGCGTAGGTGATCGCACTGTAATTGTTACGAATAATGATGATGCTTATCGAACTGCAATCATACTTAAAAAATCTGGTTTAGTGGTTCAGGCAATATTGGATGCCCGAATGTTGGCTGTCGATAGTCCACTGGTTGCTGAAGCAAAATCTGTGGGCATCCGTGTTTTAATGGGACACGCAATATCCAAAGTCTTGGGGGGCAAGCGCGTAACGGCTATTGAGGTTTGTTCACAAGCAGGGAGAGGAACCGTGCTTGAAAAAATTGAGTGTGATACGGTAGCCATGTCTGGAGGGTGGTCTCCCGTTGTCCATCTCTGGTCCCATTGTGGTGGAAAACTAATTTGGGATGAAAATTTCTCTATGTTTCGCCCAGATGTGGACAAAGCACCAAAAGGTGTTGATGGCACGGCTTTTGTGAGTCCCGCTGGTTCAGCTAATGGCCATTTTGGACTAATGGAATTAATTGGTGACGCGCACGCTATGGGACAGGGAGCAGCAGAGGCTGCTGGATTTGTTTGCAAACGAGCCAGTGCACCGGAAGGCTCCTACATCGAAGAGGCTCCGATGGTGCCTGTCTGGCTTATGCCGCAAGGCGCAAACTTTGCGCTGCGCTCAAAATCTTGGCTCGATTATCAAAATGACGTGAAGGTAACCGACGTACAGTTGGCTGCGCAGGAAGGCTTTGAAAGTGTAGAACATGCAAAACGCTACACTACACTTGGCATGGCTACCGACCAAGGAAAGCTGAGTAACATAAACGGTCTGGCTATCTTATCAGACGCTTTAAACCAACCAATTCCGCAGACTGGTACGACTACATTTCGCCCACCTTACACGCCTATTTCTTTAGGTGCCATTGCCGGCGAAGCGCGTGGTGAAGTGTTTCAGCCTGTCCGAAGAACACCCATGCATGATTGGCATGATGCTAACGGCGCCAGCTGGGAGCCCGTGGGGCAGTGGCGTCGACCTTATGCGTACGTACAGCCAAGTGAGAGTATCCAAGATGCTGTAATGCGTGAGGTCAAAAATACGCGAGAAAATGTTGGTTTATTAGATGCCTCTACATTAGGAAAAATATTGGTGAAGGGTCCAGATGCGGGTAAGTTCTTAGATATGCTCTACACCAATGTGATGAGCACATTAAAATCAGGCAAATGTCGCTATGGGCTGATGTGTAACGAAAACGGTTTTTTAATTGACGATGGAGTGGTTGCTCGGATCAATGAAGAAACATTTTTGTGCCACACAACGACTGGAGGTGCAGAGAGTATTTATGGTCACATGGAAGAATGGCTTCAAACTGAATGGTGGGACTGGAATGTATATGTAGCTAATGTGACTGAGCAATTTGCACAAATCGCTTTGGTGGGCCCAAATGCTCGTCAAGTTCTTGAACGATTAAGCGGTATGGATGTATCCAAAGATGCGCTTAAGTTCATGGAATGGACAGATGGTTTATTGGGCGGATTTGATGTGCGTATTTTTCGAATTTCATTCTCAGGGGAATTAAGTTTTGAAATCGTGATAAGGTCTTCTGAAGGTCAGACGTTTTGGAATGCATTAATTAAGGCGGGTAAAGACTTGGGCATTATGCCGTATGGCACCGAGGCTTTGCATATTTTAAGGGCTGAAAAAGGCTTTATTATGATTGGCGACGAAACGGATGGGACAGTCATTCCACAGGACCTGGGACTGCATTGGGCACTATCAAAAAAGAAAGAGGACTATATAGGCAAACGCGCCCATGCTAGAAGCCACATGTCAAATCCAGAACGATGGCAGTTAGTTGGTCTCGAAACTTTAGACGGTTCTGTTTTGCCTGATGGAGCATATGCCGTTGCTGAGGGCGTAAATGCAAATGGACAAAATAATGTGCAAGGGCGTGTTACATCATCATATCATTCGCCGAATTTGAATAAAGGGATTGCGATGGGTCTTGTCATAGATGGTCCCAATCGAATGGGCCAGATTATTGATTTTCCGGGAACTGACGGAAAAACCTATCAGGCTAAAATTGTTAATTCTGTGTTTTATGATCCCGAGGGGGAAAAACAGAATGTCTGATGAAGTATCAGCCCTAGGTGGAGTAACTCGTTCGGAAGGTATCGCAAAGGTTACTGAAATGCCGTTGCAGGGAATGGTTACTGTGCGCGGAGACCTTAGTGATAAGGTTTTAAAAAAAGCGATTTTGGCCGTAACCAAGCTTGAAGTACCTGTTTTGGCGGAGATCAATCAGGTTGGTGAGTATGCATTGTGTTGGATGTCGCCGGATGAATTGCTGTTGTTCTGTCCTTATGCATCAGTGGAGATAATCCTTGCTAAATTAAATAAATCATTGTTAAAAACTCACTCCCTTGTGGCAGATATCTCTGATGCTCGAACAATTTTTTGTGTGTCTGGGTCAATGGCGCGCGATGTCATCGCTAAGTTAGCACCAGTTGATATTAGTCCTAAAGCTTTTCAGAATGGTATGTTCCGAAGGAGCCGATTGGCACAAGTTTCCGCGGCATTTTGGATGCCGGCTGATGAGGTTGTACATGTTATTTGTTTTAGGAGTCATGCACAATATGTGTTTACTCTATTGAAAGTAGCAGCGCAAAAAGGCAGTGGTTTAAACGTTTTTTAGAACGTTTATTTGGTTTTCCACCCACCAATAAATTTTAATTGTGTTATTTGGGGTTTCATTTGATAATTAGTAATCAACCTTTTAGCATTTTATGCGCTGTTGAAAAATTCTAACCTACTTTTTGAGTAACCATACCCTTGACGTTGTAGGGGTTGCGCCGCATGTACCATGTATAATCATTAAATAATAAGGATCCGAAATGGCTTTTGAACTTCCTGACCTTCCATATGCTCACGACGCTCTGGCTGCAAAGGGCATGTCAGCTGAAACTATGGAGTACCACCACGATTTGCATCATAATGCTTACGTAACCAACGGTAACAAGGCAATTGAAGGCACTGATTGGGAGGGAAAATCTCTCGAAGAAATTATCTTGGGTACCTATGATAAGACCGCTGTCGCCCAAAATGGTATATTTAACAACATCAGCCAACTTTGGAATCATAACCAGTTTTGGGAGATGATGGGACCTAGCGGTGATGCGATGCCAAGTGAGCTTGAAAAAGCAATCATTGAAAATTTTGTTTCGATTGAAAATTTCAAGGTGGAGTTCTCTGCGGCTGGCGCTGGACAATTTGGCTCTGGCTGGGCTTGGTTGGTAATGGCCTCGGATGGCAGTCTTAAAGTGACTAAGACTGAAAATGGCGTAAATCCATTATGCTTTGGACAAAAAGCCCTATTGGGTTGTGATGTTTGGGAGCACTCTTACTACATCGATTTTCGTAATAAGCGGCCAGCATATCTCACTAATTTCTTAGATAATTTGGTAAATTGGGAAAACGTTGCATCACGCATGTGAATGTTACTCTATCAACATCGATTTAGGGTTGGTAAGCTTGATGCGCTACCACCCTAGTAGTATCTTATAAATAAGTTCCTACATGTCTCGGCCCGTGTGGGAGCTTTTACAATAAAAGTTTTTTGGAAACCCAACCGTTCGAGAGGAAATATAGAGCTTTGGCTGAGTGGCTGGCCGTATCGAAGTATTCAAGTAGCGACGCGTTGACAAAGTCTCGTTTCACAAGGTGACTTAACAAACTTACTAAAGGAGTCCAGGCTCGTTGGCATTCAGTATAACTTTCTGTTTATCGTGTAGACCGAGTCGTCGCCATGTTAGAATTTCAAAAAATAATCCAATCATTGAGCTCCGCGAGTTAACAAGGCTACCACATCGTAATTCAAAAACATTACTTTTTTGCGCTCATGAATGATTTCAGTAATGATGAATTGGCTTGAATCAGTTTTACCGACCTCCCAGTCAACTAAGTGTTTGGGGAATTATTCAAAAATTCGCCTGATAGCTATTTATGCTGCGTGTGCTACTGCGCCTAACAACCCAATATCACCAGCACCATAAATCAGCTGCGAAGTTTTTGCTGCAATGACAGTTCCTAAAAATTTAATTTCTTTTATATCTTAAGGTTTTACCTAAGTTCATACGGCGCAATAGACGCAACCAGATTTTTGAGGCATATTGATTTCCTTGATGGTTTAATAAGGTTATGGCTATCTTGATCAGTTGTTTTGACCCTTGCATCTGTGCCTGCTAAGGAAACGCAACAAACCCGTAGAAAACCGGTCAAAAGAGAGGAATATAATGTCTAAATGGACAGCTTGGACCAGCTCAAATACGATGATGGTAGTGGCCGCTGTCGCTTTCGCCATAGCTGCGGTTGGAGCGGGGTTGTATATCAACAACCGCAATGCGCAAAAACCAGGTCTTGCTCTGGTGGTTCCGGCAACCTCCAAGCCCGTGGTCGAGGTCACCACAGGCAAACCAGATAATGAGGCTTCCCCAAGCGATAAAAGTGAAATCTCTCCCTCAATTGATGAGGTTCGTTTTGAGGCTGATGGACTAACTATTCTGGCTGGTCGGGCATCACCAGGCAGTAAAGTTTCCATTTTTATTGACGGTGTTGAAAACATCAGTGTGACCGTTGATAATGAAGGAAATTTTGCGGCGATAATGTCAATCCAGCCCAAGACAAATGCTCAAGTTTTGACTATTGTGCAAACTTTGGGTGACGAAGTTGTTGTTTCTTTGGATGAGATTATCCTTGCGCCTATTTCGTCGCCTGTTGCTCTGGTTGAAAGTGTTGCTGAACAAGATGCAAATGAAGAAGATATAGCTATCTCAAGTGATGTTGTTGATAATACGACAGAAGTAAAAGAACCCGAAGACTACACAACGACCTCAAGCAACGTTGTGGATAGTTTGGCAGTAATTAATGAACTCTCAGAGGATAAAACGACTTTTACTGAGCAACCAACCACTACTGTGACGAACGACAAACCAGCGTTATCAACAAAATCTCCAGAGAGTGTTTCTTCGCTATCAATGCAGGTAGAAGTTGAGCCTGAAATTGTGAAAATTCTTCCAGATGATAAAGACGCGGATAAACCCCCTGTGGCTGAAGCGGCTTCGGGCGCTGGGGCTGTTCTTTCAGAAGATGTGGCCAGAAATGAGGTCCAGATGTTAAACACTGGAACGTTGCGAATATCCGAGCCGGTCATTGACACGTCAGTAGAACAGCAATCAGTTGTTGTATTAAAGTCTACAAAAAACGGTGTGGAAATGATGGGACCAAGTCTGGGAGGGCTGGAAGATATTGCGATTGATACAATAGGCTATTCAAATAATGGTGATGTTCAATTGACTGGTCGAGCGCAATCAGACTCTGATGTCGTTAGGGTCTATATTAACAACCAACCCATCATAGAGATGGCGGTAGACAGTAAAGGCCGATGGCGCGGAAATTTGCCTAGTATAGACACAGGAGTTTACACCCTGAGGGTGGATGAAATAGATGGTTCGGGAGGTTTGGTTAGTAGCGTTGAAACACCTTTCAAACGGGAAGACCCTGAGGTTTTAGCAGAGGTTAAGACCTCTTCTGGATCAGGTACACATACGGTTCAGACTGGACATACTCTATGGGCGATTGCTCGAGAGCGTTACGGCGAAGGTATTCTTTATGTTCATATTCACAAGGCTAACAAGCATTTAATTGGTCACCCGGATCTAATTTATCCAGGGCAGGTCTTTGCTGTGCCAGATTAAAGCAATAAATTCATATTATACAGACTGCCTGTGTTTGTATGATCCTATCTTTTGTCCTTTGTAACTAGGATACTTTTTTATGCCCGCTGATAAAACCGCTCCAGCGGCCTCCAATATCCATGCTAGCTCGCAACTTGAAGGTGCAGATAAAGATGCATTAGATGGGCACAGCTCAGGTATGTATACAATCCGGAAAGTTGTTCCATACCTCTGGCCGCAAAATATGCCCTGGGTGAAGAAACGTGTTGTATTAGCTATGCTAGCATTGTTGTTATCCAAGCTAATTTCGGTTGGTACACCCCTATTATATCGCGATGCAGTTGACGCTTTGGCAGGAGATGGTGCATCAAAACTTATGCTGGGCGCAGTTGGCCTAACAATTGCTTATGGTGTTGCGCGCCTTATGAATATTGGTTTTCAACAGGTGCGAGATGCGGTCTTTGCACGTGTTGGGCAACGCGCTTTGAGAATGTTAGCGCTTGAAACATTTGATCATATCCACCGTTTATCTATGCGATATCATATCACGCGTAAAACTGGTGGTTTGAGCAGAATTATCGAACGGGGCGTGAAAGGCGTCGATTTTCTACTTCGCTTCTTATTATTCTCCATTGGTCCACTGGTGCTGGAACTCCTTCTCATCGGGATAATCCTGACGATTATGTTTGATGTGTCTTATCTCTTAGTTGTCGCTGTAACAATTGGCTTATACGTCTGGTTTACCTTTGCCATAACTGAATGGCGCGTAAAGTTAAGACGCGAGATGAATGATCAGGACACTGATGCCAATCAAAAAGCAGTTGATAGCTTGTTAAATTTTGAAACTGTTAAATATTTTGGAGCTGAAAATCGCGAGGCAGCTCGATATGATAGCGCTATGGAACTTTATGAAGCGGCTGCACTCAAAACTAGTTATTCATTAGCTTTTTTAAACTTTGGTCAGGCAATCATTATCACTGCAGGGCTGGTTGGTGTTATGGTAATGGCTGCAATTGGTGTGCAGCAAGAACTTTTGACGGTCGGTGATTTTGTTATGGTTAACGCTTATATGATCCAGATCACTATGCCTCTAAATTTTTTAGGAACAGTTTACCGAGAAATTAGGCAGGCTCTCGTAGATATGGGGGAAATGTTTAACTTGCTAGAACAACCGGCTGAGGTGGTAGATGCACCAAATGCGAGACCATTACATATAAAAGGTGGGCAGGTATCATTAAACGACGTTTATTTTAGTTATGACAAAGCAAGACCAATCCTGAAAGGCATATCATTTATCGCTGAGCCTGGCGAAATGGTTGCAATTGTTGGGTCAACCGGATCAGGTAAGTCTACTATTGGACGTCTATTATTCCGTTTTTATGATGTGGAAAGCGGTGCATTGTCTATCGATGGACAGGATGTGCGTGACGTCACGTTGGAAAGTTTGCACGCTTCTATTGGCGTTGTGCCGCAAGATACAGTGCTTTTCAACGATACCATCGGCTATAATATTGCTTATGGTCTTGACGGAGCCACACATGGAGAAATTATTAATGCTGCGAAAGCTGCCCAGATCCACGATTTTATAAAACAACTTCCGGATGGCTATGATACAACTGTAGGAGAACGGGGTTTAAAGCTCTCGGGTGGTGAAAAGCAACGCGTGGGCATAGCTCGCACATTACTTAAAAACCCTCCGATTCTTTTGTTAGATGAGGCTACAAGCGCGCTCGATAGTGTAACAGAACAGGACATTAAAGATGCGCTGGTTCAAGCTGGGCGGGGGCGGACAGTTCTGACTATCGCACACCGTTTGAGTACAATTTCTGATGCTGACCGAATAATCGTTTTAGAACAAGGTCAGATAGTTGAAACGGGCAATCATGAGGAATTGTTAGCCAAGGAAGGTCGCTATGCCAAACTATGGGATCGTCAACAATTAGATGAAGTCACCTGAACATGACATTATTGCTTAACCTAATCAAAATCTTTAACGTATTTGACACAATACAAATTATCACATCGCAATGAATTTGTTCATGTATGATTAACCGCCGCTTTATTATTCGGCGGCCTTTAGTGGCGTTGATGCTGCTGTTAATTCTTTTTTTGAGTTTTCTTCTGGTTTAACTTCTGAGTGAAAATCCCAGATAATTTCGGTGTTAAGTACGTGGCTAGCTTCTCGGACCAATGCCCAATCACGTGCGGCACTACTTGCACGACCTAATGACAGCTTGGCTAGCAATTGGCTTGTCCATCTGGCATATGTCACAACCCAGATCCGCATAGCGAGAAGAGAGGGTGTCACCATGAGTGTAAGGAATGTGGCTATTCCAAGTCCAAAGACAACTGCAGTCGCTAATTGTTTCCACCAAAGCGCAGTTGGGCTGTCGACTGTATAGCCCCCACCACTGAAATCCAAGCTAAGGCCGAACATCATTGGAGTTAATCCTGCCATTGTGGTTATTGTTGTTAAAATAACAGGACGAATACGATCTTGTGCAGTTCTAATTATTGCTTCAACCCTTGGCATGTATTTTTCATACTCTTGATAAGTATCTATCAGCACAATATTATTGTTTACCACGATACCAGCCAAGGCGACGATACCTGTTCCAGTCATGATAATTGAAAAGGGCTGGTCCATCACTAGCATCCCGATTAGCACTCCAGCAGTCGATAGGATAACAGCTAATAGTACCAAAAGCGCATTATAAACGCTGTTAAATTGGGCCAAAAGAATGATAAACATTAAGCCCAAGGCGCCTGCGAAAGCTTTTTGAAGAAACGCACCAGACTCAGCCTGATCTTCTTGATCACCAGTCCACACTGTACCGAGCCCACTTGGAAAAGGGTTGGTCTCAATCCATTTGGACAACTCCGAAATTCTCTCGTTTGGATTAACCGGAACCATGCGAAGTTCACCACTGGCTAATTGAGCCGACAAATCACTTTCGTCTTGGTTGCTTTTGTTGCGGAGTACAGTATAGAAAGTTTTTTTATCTAAAGTAATTTCACCCGAGGAAGAGGGGCGCAGTGTGGCAACAATTTCTTCTGTATCAACCCCTCCAATTGTGTTTGTTTTTACTAGTTTTTGAAGCCCTGATATGACATCTGCTTTAATGTCAAAATATCTAAATTGATCAACCCTGTTTATTTCTGCAAGGCTCGCCACTGGAGTGCGCGTAATGAAATTTGCTAGAGGAACTAGACCACCAGTCGTTCGTATTTTGAGTGTATCAAGCGTTGATAATACGCGATCTTGCTCAGGAAGGCGCACTCGAATTTCAACCTCTTCGTCGGAGCTATCCACTCTCATGGTATCAAGTAGCAACCCCCGCGTTACCAATTGCACCATAGCGCCGACAGTTGCTACATTAGCTCCATAACGCCCTGCTTTTTCAACATCGACGTCAATTTGCCAATCAATGCCAGGTAAGGGGCGAGTATCTTCTATAGCGATTAAGCCAAGAGTATCGTCAAACTTTGCGCGTGCTAAAGCAGTTGCAGCAACCAGATCACTCCAATTATAGCCTGTGATACGAAGATGTACTGGTTTGCCGCTTACCGGGCCGCGGGAAAGAATAAACACTTCTGACCTTATACCAGGAATTTTTGCTAACTCGGACGCAAGTTCGTCCATAATAACTTCACCATCAAATCTATCAGCTTTTACTTTTCGCATGACCTTGTAGTTAATCAATGGAATGGTAAACCAAGTCTGATTGGCATCGGGTCTAGTTTCCCAAGGGATAGTCTCTATTTGTATCTGACCAATTGTATCTTTCGGAGAGGTGGCTCCACCAGTATTAGCGTTCAATCCACCGTTTCCGGCGAAAGAAAAGACACTTGAAATACTAGGGTGGTTAATAATAATTTTTTCTGCCTGTCGGAGCAGCGTATCTTTCTCGTTAAGGCTCAGATTGCCGCGAGCCAAGACATATACAATTGCTTCTTCTGGCTCCGTCTCTACGAAAAATTCGACGCCGTTATTGTTATTTATATAATAAATTAGAGTTGTACCAACGAACGCAAAAACTGCACCCAACATTATGACTGGCATTAAGGGATTGCCTACAAGAGCTTTGATCAAAATGCCAAAACTGCTCTGGTGATATCCAGAAGATACGTGGCTAGGACGTTTACCATAAATTTTTTGACCCGCCCAAATACTGACCAAACCAAGTCGCAGAAAAATGGCAGTAGTGGATAACACCCCTGCAGCTAGCCCAGAAAGCGCGAGGCCAACCAGAGCCATTATTCCAATTATATTTGCAAATACCGTAAGGAATGCTGGCAGAACTGATCTTAAAATATTTTGTTGATCCATGGTGGCAAAACCAACAGAGATGTTTGTTTGTAACGGACTTATTGCAATTGTTGAACAAACTAACAAAGCTGCAAGCGGGAAAAGCAAAAGATGTGCCAGAAATGGCAAATGTGCGATGTGCGTATTTTGATCTGAAAACCAGTTCATAATTCGGCCTAATACACCGCCCATAACTGGCAAATATACCAGTGCAACTATTAGAGAAGCAGAAAGTACAAAAATCAGTGTTACTGGAAGCATTCCCATGAACTGACCAGGAACTCCTGGCCAGAAGAGCATTGGTAAAAATGCGCAAAGCGTGGTAGCGGTAGAGGAAACAATAGGCCAAAACATCCGGTTAGCTGCATCAACGTAAGATTGCATCGGGCCAACGCCTTGTTGTTGACGCTTGTCTGCGTACTCAACCACTACGATAGCTCCGTCAACCAGCATCCCAACGGACAGTATCAAGCCAAACATTACAATGTTCGAAATTGAAATCCCCATGATTGCCAGAAGTACAAAACAAAGGAGGAAAGAGGTTGGAATTGCAAAACCTACTAGTAGGGAAGCCCGTGGGCCTAGTGCCGCGAGTGATACCAGCATGACTAGCGCTATTGCGGTAAAAACTGAATTTTGAAGCTGTTTGACCATAGAGTCCACAACACGGCTTTGGTCATTTGATGTGCCAACCTGAACCGCTGCCTTTAGGCCGTCAGGCCATGCACTGGAGCGTTGCGTTACCAAGGTTTTTACTGCAGTGGCAGTATCAATTAGATTGAAGCCCTTCCTTTTGACAACCTGTAAGGCTACAGTATCTATCCCATCAAATCTTGCTGTTGAGAGCTTATCCTCGAATGTCAAATTAATGGTGGCCAAGTCGCCAAGTGTTACGATGCGGTCACCGTTTATTTTTACGGGTAAAGAGTATATATCGCTTATTTCATCAAATGAAGATGGAATTTTAACCGCGAAAGTTCCTTGATCTGTTTTGACCTCTCCAGCAGCAATTAATTGGTTGTTGTCTTGTACGACTGATACCAACTCGCTGGCAGTAACGTTGTAAGCTTCAAGGCGTAAAGGATCGATAATAACCTCGACCATTTCGTCGCGACTACCAACGATACTGGCCTCGAGAACGGCCTCCAACGACTCAATCTCATCCTGCAGTTCTTTGGCAACGCGGGAGATAGTACGTTCGGGTAAAGGGCCAGTGAGATTAACTATTATGATTGGAAATTCAGAAAAGTTGAACTCATCTAAAGTATACTGTTCGTAACCAGATGGAAAATCTGCTTTGGCGCTATCCATTGCATCTCGAACGTCGGCCATAACTTTCGTTTTGTCCCAGCCAAACCTAAACTCCAACACGATATTGGCATAACCCTCTGCTGCTGTAGCCGTTATTTTCTCGAGTCCATCTAGATCTGATAGTTGGCTTTCCATTGGTTGTACTAGAAGCGTTTCGCTGTCGGATGCTGAAATGCCAGGAAATGGCACAGATATCACCAAAGTTGGAATTTCAATATCTGGTTCGCCTTCTTTGGGTAAGCTGATATAAGCAACCGAACCCACAGCAATCGATAAAACGATAAAAGCGAGAACCATACGAGCTCGCGAAGCTGCCCAGTTCACTATACTGGTCATTTGGTTTGCTCTGTATAAGTGGGAATAACGGTAACGCCTGCCGTTACAAACTCTTGTCCGACAACGATCACGTTGACTTCATCTGGCAGCCCAGTCAGCCAGACGCCCTGTGTCGTGTCTCGCATTACAGTCACTGGAATGAAGCTGACTTTATTAGACGCTGACAATGTGCGCAGGCCGATCTGACCTTCTTGATTTAATGTTAGGGCAGAAGATGGCAGTAGATGTGCTTGAGCGCCTGCGGCCGAGATTATAATTTCAGCAGTTTGCCCATCACGAATTTCGAGGTTAGAATTGGGTACCTCAATTTCAACTAAAAAGGTACGTGTTTCAGGATCTGATGAACGACTCAGAAAAGTAACTACACCATTTACTGTCCCTCCACCGGCTGCGAGTTCAGCTTTAGCAGGTGCGCCGATGGCTATGCGATTGACCTCTGTTTCCGGAGCATAGGCAATTAGCTTTATTGGATTTAATTGTATTATCGTTGCGCACAAAGAACCTTGTTGTAACAAACTGCCTAATTCAGCCGTGTCACTCTCTAAAAGACCTGCAAACGGTGCATCAATTACCAGCCTTTCAAATTCAATTTCGGCTGCAGTGATGGCAGCAGCAGCACTTTCAATCGAGGCTGCGGCAGACTCTATACCCGATTTTGCACCGATAACACCTGAGCGTGCCGCTTCAAGTGCTGCCTGAGCAGCTGCATTGACTGCTTGAGCGTTTTTAAGGCGGGTGTCTGAAGCAAAACCACCCTCGCTGAGGCTAGTTGCGATTTTCAATTTTACCAAGGCTTCCTCTAAGCGAGCTTTTGCTTCTGCTACACGTGCTTGCTTTTCGGGAATGCGACTTTCTGCCTCCACTTTACGCGCTTTTGCCTCTGCAAGGCGAGCGTGTGCCTCACTAACCGCCGATGAACGAGCTCCGGCGGCAAGTTGGCAAAGTATTTGATCTTTCTCAACAAAAGTACCCTTACGTAGGGGCGGAGATAACACAGTGGAACTCGTTTCGGACCTAACATTGACTTGTCGAAATGCCTGCGTTTGGCCACGTAAAATAACAGCACTATCTATTTCGCGGGCAATTGAACGCAGCGCGACAACCCCAATAATTTCAGCGTCGTCTTTTAGAGTGGAGCCTGTGGCATTATTTGGTGCTGGTGTTGTAGTAATATACGCTGGATCACTTCGAATTTTGTCTATGTATGCAACAGTGTTTTCGCGTTCAATAACCCAAAAATAAAGTGCAGCCGCCGCAACAATGGCAAGTATAAACGACACAATACGCATCTAGGTTGATTCCTGATAAAAAGTAGTGTCGCTCGGAGCAACACGTAAATTCCATTACTATATCTACGTTTTAAAAGCTATAATTAGATCACTTTTTTCGAGGTTAAACTGCAATGGTTCATAAAAGAGCTGATTTCTATTGCTTTGTTGCTCTTGGCTTGATCGTATCAGCGCTATAAGAGGAATTTGAAGAAAGTGTGAGTCTGTTTAAAACTGCTTAAAATTGGGAGCGCTAGCGTGAGCAACACCGACAGCTTTATTGAAGAAGTTACTGAAGAGGTACGTCGTGATAAGCTCTACGGCTACTTAAAACGCTACGGTTGGATTGCAGGTCTAATAATTGTCTTAGTTGTTGGTGGCGCTGGATTAAATGAATATCGTCATGCACAAGCATTGTCTAAGGCTCAGGCCCTTGGTGATGCAATGCTTGCAAGCCTCGGTATTGATGATGATGTGGGAAGGGCTGAGGCTATTGCCTTCGTTAAGGCCGATACGCCACAGGGTGCTGCAGTTCTTTCATTTTTAACTGCAGGTGTACAAACTGAAGCTGAGGAAATTAGTGCAGCGATCGAGACGCTAAATACGATTTCTAATAACCCTGATGTTCCAAACATTTATCGTCAGGTTGCAACTTTTAAGTCTCTTATCTTGCAAACTGACATGGTAGATGCAGAAAAGCGCCGCAATGAATTTGAAGCTCTAGCCGTACCGGGGCTTCCAATAAGAATGCTCGCTGAAGAACAACTTGCTTTGATCGATGTTGAAACTGGCAGTACCGGATCTGCTATTGAGAGATTTCGGAGGATAATGACAGATGCTGAATCTGACCCGGGCTTGCAACGGCGCGCCCTGCAGGCAATCATTGCTTTAGGAGGCTCCTTAACTGTTGAAGGGGCTGAACAAAAGGCAGAAGAGTAGGGGCTTTTATGTCTGATACGCGAATTATTCTCGATGTGCGCTTTCTTGCGACGCTGGTTAGGTGCTTACGTTCTGTCCCTTTTCTTGGACTACTTTTTGCGATCACGCTCCTCTCAGCTTGTGCTGAGCGCGAAGTTATTTTGCCGGGTACTAGAGAGGCTATTTCAACTTCCTCGATGCTGGGTGATTCAAAATCTATTGATACAAATTCTGATAGAAATTTCAGTCTTGATATCCGACTTCCTATTCAAATTGCCAACTCAGAAGCCGCGCAAAACCGTGGAAGCAGGATATTTCGAACTGACAACCCGAAATTATCAACAAATTTAAATCCAATTTGGAGTGTAAATATTGGAGAAGGCGATAGCCGTAGACAAAGGATAGTTGCTGATCCTGTTGTTTCGGGCGGACGTATCTTTACTTTGGATGCCCTTACGCTTGTATCGGCGGTATCAACTAGTGGAGTATTGATCTGGCAGCAGAATATATTGCCCGCTGGTGCGGATGAGAAAGACGCAACTGGTGGGGGTTTGGCTGTAGAGGGTAGCGTGGTATACGCTGCAAGTGGTTTCGGCACTATTACGGCATTAAATGCATCTACAGGGGCAAAAATTTGGACCCAAGATGTTGAAGGAGTAGGAATAGGAGCACCTACGGTTGTTGGTGATTTAGTTTACGTAATAGCTGGTGATACGATCGGCTGGGCGCTCAATAAGAAAAATGGACGTATTCAGTGGCAGCTTATTGCTTCAGTGAGTGGTTCTAATGTTTTGGGCGCTCCAGCACCTATTATTGCTGATGACTTGATGGTTTTTGCCTTTGGATCTGGCGAAATACAGGCAGTTTTTCGCCGCGGTGGATTAAGGCGGTGGGATGCATCAGTTTTAGGTGAGCGAAAAGGACGTGCGCTTGCAAAAATTGGTGACATTACTGGTCAACCTATTGAGGCTAATGGCATAATTTATGCTGGCAACCAATCTGGCAGGTTAGTTGCTGTGAATGCTGGCAACGGTGCTCGCATTTGGAGCGTAAGCGAAGGCGTTATAGATCGTATCGTACCCGTAGGTGGCAGCTTGTTCTTAATAAATGATCGCAACGAACTCTTGCGCCTCAATGCGCTTGATGGAAATCGCATTTGGGGTGTGCCACTGCCTAATTTTATTAAAAACCGCCCAAAAAAAATGGCTTCAGTGTTTGTTAATCATGGGCCAATTCTTGCGGGTGGACGGATTTTAGTAGCATCCTCTGACGGTGTAATCCGCAGCTATGATCCCACGTCAGGCACACTTTTGGGTTTAACAGATATTACGGGTGGAGCTTCTACAAACCCAGTGGTTGCAGGGCAAACACTTTATATTGTTTCTAGCTCTGGAGAATTAGTTGCCTTTCGGTAAACAGTATGGGCCGTTTCTTTTCTTTCAGTTTTGATATATATGGTCTATGTGCCGTATCTAATTTAATTTTCGGTAATGAAAATGTCTATGACACTTGCCATTGTTGGGCGGCCTAATGTAGGAAAATCTACTTTGTTTAACCGCTTAGTTGGTAAACGGCTCGCGTTGGTCGATGATCAACCAGGTGTTACCCGTGATTTACGGGAAGGCGCAGCTAGACTAGCAGATTTAAAATTCACTGTCATTGATACAGCCGGCTTAGAAGAAGCTACGGATGAAAGTTTGCAGGGCCGAATGCGCCGTTTGACAGAGCGGGCAGTCGACATGGCAGATGTGTGCTTATTCATGATTGACGCGCGAACAGGAATAACGCCAGCTGATCAAGTTTTTGCTGAAATTCTGCGTAAACGTGCAGATCATGTTTTGTTAGCCGCAAACAAAGCTGAAGGGGCAGCGGCTGACGCTGGCATAATTGAAGCTTACTCACTAGGCTTGGGAGAACCAATTCGTTTGTCTGCTGAGCATGGTGAAGGATTGAATGATCTTTATGCTGAGCTGCAACCCTTGGCTGACAGATTGGCTGATACAGCAATAGATGATACACCTGAAATTGATGTTGCTATAGATGAGATTGAAGAAATTAATAGACTGAGCCCCACCAAATTAAGGCCCTTACAGGTCGCGGTGGTTGGACGACCAAATTCCGGTAAGTCAACTTTAATTAATCAGATTGTTGAAGATGACCGTCTTTTGACTGGCCCTGAGGCTGGTATCACTCGGGATGCAATTTCTTTGCGGACGACTTGGGACGAAACCCCCATGCGTATTTTTGATACTGCTGGGATGCGGAAAAAGGCGAAGGTACAGGAAAAGTTAGAAAAGCTTAGTGTTGGTGATGGACTGCGCGCAGTAAAATTTGCCGAAGTTGTAGTTGTTTTACTCGATGCGGCAATACCTTTTGAACAGCAAGATCTGCGTATTGCGGATTTAGCAGAGCGCGAGGGCCGTGCTGTTGTGATTGCTGTAAACAAATGGGACATAGAAGAAAACAAACAGGTCAAGCTACATGACTTGAAAGAGAGTTTTGAGCGTCTTTTACCACAATTGCGAGGGGCTCCATTGGTAACTGTCTCAGCTAAAACGGGCCGTGGCTTGGATCGTTTGCATGTTGCGATTCTGCGTGCTTATGAGATTTGGAATCGACGAGTTGTAACTGCGCAATTAAATCGTTGGCTCACGGGTATGATTGAAGCGCACCCACCGCCAGCACCACAAGGCAAAAGAGTTAAACTTCGCTACATGACGCAAGCCAAAACTCGACCGCCAGGCTTTGTTGTTATGTGTTCTCATCCTGATAAGGTACCAGAAAGCTATAAGAGATACCTAGTTAATGGACTACGACTAGACTTTGATATGCCTGGAGCCCCAATACGATTGTTTATGAGAGGACAAAATGATGCCAATCCTTTTAAAGGGCGCAAAAAGGCAGCACCTTCAAAATTGCGTAAGCATACGGATGGTAGAAGAATTTAGATATTTTTAGGAGTAAAAATATAATCATAACATCTAAGATTTATTTTATACTATACTCGGATTCCTTGAACATGCGACTTTAGTATTGACGAACTGAGAGAATGGGATTCAGCTGTTTATATGATCCGTCCTAACTTTCTCATTGCTGCAGATCGCCTTGAACTCTTGTCCTGTGTGAAGGGCCAACATGAAGATCACGGGGTTGCGCGGCGTGCGAATGCACTTTTGTTGCTGGATGATGGGATGTCATGTGCCCAAATCGCAAAGGTTTTGTTTCTGGACGACGACACGGTGCGCAGCTGGCACAAGCAATATCTGGCTGAAGACTGGGAGTCCTTCGCCTACGATGGGTAGAAAAGGCCGGCAATCACAGATAACGATTGCTCAAGAGGCGGCTTTATGCGAATGGCTTGAGGAACGGTTCTGCCGTTCACCGTCGCAGATCAGAGCCTATATGGGCGCAAAATTTAACATCCACTATTCTCATTCTGGCTGCATAAAGCTTTTGGCCCGCCTGGGGTTCGAGTATCGCAAGCCAAAGGCGCTGCCCCGTGTGGCTAACGTTGAAAAGCAGGCCGCATTCATCGCATTTTATGAAAACCTACTGAATAACTTGCCTGCTGACGAGGCCGTCTACTTCTCGGATGCCGTTCATCCGTAATATCAAAGCAAACCCAGCTATCCAGACAACATCTGGGCGTGGGCGCGTGAACATTCACGGCGCTCTGAACCTGGAAACCTTCGACGCGCCCTTCGTTGAACCAACCACCGTCGATGGTATCAGCTCCGTTCAGCTTCTCGCCAAAATCGAGGCTAGGAACCCTGACAAACGTATCATTCACGTCATTTGGGACAATGCCCCATACCACAAAGGCCCCGATGTCAGAGCGTTCCTATCGCGCAAAAACTGTCGCATT